>DASWIX010000079.1:0-260185 GCA_036397455.1 Gemmatimonadales bacterium
GGTTTACAACCCGAAGGCCGTCATCCCACACGCGGCGTCGCTGCGTCAGCCTTGCGGCCATTGCGCAATATTCCCCACTGCTGCCTCCCGTAGGAGTCTGGGCCGTATCTCAGTCCCAATGTGGCTGATCATCCTCTCAGATCAGCTACGCGTCGTCGCCTTGGTGAGCCGTTACCTCACCAACAAGCTGATACGCCGCGAGCCCCTCCTTCGGTGCCCGAAGGCTTTCACGTCACGACCATGCGGTCACGACGTCGTACGCGGTATTACCCGGCCGTTAGGCCGGCTATCCCCCGCCAAAGGGTAGGTTGCTCACGTGTTACGCACCCGTCCGCCACTAACCTTGGAGAGCAAGCTCTCCGCCGTTCGTGCGACTTGCATGTGTTAGGCACGCCGCCAGCGTTCGTCCTGAGCCAGGATCAAACTCTCCGAGAGAGAATTCAAACAAGCTCGTCTGAACGACTGGTTCTGTCGTCCGAATCACGATTTCAGAAGTTTACTTCCCTCACGACGACCGTCTGACCGACCGCCGTTCAAACGGGACCGCACTTCTTCCAAAATCCCTCACCGATCGATTGTCAAAGAGCGTTGCCGGACAAAAAAAATTCCCGGCGAGACATGAATTGTAGACGAAGGCTGGAGCGACGTCAAGGGGCTTGAAATGCCTGTCGGGCGGTAAGTTAGCAGCCATGTTCCCGCCCCATCCCGGCCACACCGCCGGCCGTCGGATGCCAGGTGGGTGTTGCGAGGCCCGCCAGGACTGTCGCGTATGGTCTGCACGAGGGTGAGCGGGCACACGGGCCGGCGAAGATACGCGGTGATTGCCACGTCGCGGAATCGCTCCGCGACCGCCAAGGGATCGTCGGGGCTCACCAGGACGATCGCAATGGCGCGATCCTGCCGTCGCAGCGCGCGAATGACCTCCGTGGCGGCTGGATCGCCGAGCGTGTTCCAGCGCCGCGCCTGGGGGCCGCTCAACGCTGCCACAGCTACAACGGCAAGAACACGGTCGCTATGGGCCCGACTGTGCCCCCCTGCGTGTCCTGAATAACCCGCAGCCCAACGGAGAGCGGAAGACTCCCGAAGAGGTGCAGGTCGACTTCGCCCTGCGCGGCCGGACGCAAGGTGAGAAAGCCGGTCGACTCGTCGCGCGCCGTCAAGCCCATGCCGAGACGAAGGCTGAGCAGTCCAGAAACCCGCTTCAGACCCTGTCCGAATACCGCGAACAAGGGGCGGAGGCCAGCACCTCCGCCGACGCGCGCCCAAAGAACAGCGCGGATGCCATAGCTCGCAGCCCGGTCTTTCAGCATGAACACATCAAGTGTTCCAGAGAGCAATAGCTCGCCTTTGGGAACCAGCGTGTCCCACTAGTCCACTGCGACAGCTACTGAGGCTGACGGCAGCTCCTGCGCATCCGAGGCCGAGGACCCTGCAACGGAGCCGACGATCAGGGCGGCGGCAACCCTGAGGCCGCACGTCGCCCGGCCTCCGGAAGGCGACGTACGAATCACTCGAGGCACGGCGGTGCCCGTGGATCAGTGACGACGGTACGCGTGTCTACGCCGCCACCGCCACCTGCTTGGCCAACCACAAGTTGAAGCTGGAAGGCGGGCTCAAGGCTTGTTCCAACGTAGGTGTCTGACCCCTGCAGGATAGGCTCCCCGTTCACAAACCATGTGTACGAGAGTGGTGGCGTCAGGCCCGCCACCGAGGCGACCCACGTGCATTGCTCGCCTGGCGTGATCTCACCGGGACCGGCGATGTTGACTGCCGGACCGCCTCCGCCTCCGCCTTGCTCACACGGGGACGGAACAGGCGAAACCGTGGTATTCAGGAGGTTGGCTCGGCCCGCGTAGGACCCGTCCTCGTCGCGGATCTCATAGTTCGCGTCCCCATACGAAGTCTCCAACAGGCACGTTGGGATCAACTCCCCGACGAAGTCGTCGTTGTTGAATCCGTCAAGGAAGGCGAACACTCCGAATCCAGCAACAGGGGCGCCGATGGCGATGGAGCCTTTCGTGAGGCCCTCCGCAAACAGCCACACCGCGCCAAGCCCAGCGACAAACACGCCACCCACTATGTGCTCCCAGTTGTCTTCATCCGTACGGATCATGCAAAAGTCGAAGTCGTCTTCCCACATCATCAGACCAAACGCCCGATCTCGTGGAACGGCTTCCTCCTGATTCGGGCCGGTTGTTTCGTCAGGGTCAGTCGGGCGTCGCAAGCCCCGCGGCGATGTCGCGCATGGTCTGCAGCAGCGTGAGCGGGTGCACCGGCCGGCGAAGATAGGCGGTCACGCCCACCTCGCTGAACCGTTCCGCCACGGCGAACGGGTCTTCGGCACTCACCAGCACGATCGCGATGGCACGATCCTGCCGGCGGAGGGCCCGGATCACTTCGGCCGCCGCCGGATCACCAAGTGACACCTCCACCACGACGCCGGCCAGCTCGGCCTGGTGCGCGTCGAACAATTCGAGCACCCGTGAAGGGGTCTCAGCGCTCAGCACGCGGAGGCCACCGTGCTCCAAGGCGGCCCGGGCCTCGTCGCGCACGTGTTCCTGATGATCGGCGAACAGCACGGTGTCGCGCGGGCGTGTGCGCGGCGGCCTGGATGAAGCGATGGCCGGTGCCGCGGGAACCGCGGTGGCGACGGCCGGCCCCGCGCGGACCACCCACTGGTACCCCGACAGCCGCCCGGAGGCGTCTCGCCGGCAGCGCGCCGACAAGCGCGCGAAGGCGTTGTCGCCATTGCTCGTCCGCATGTGGACGTCCAAGTCGTCCACCTGACCGCCCTCCGCCATCTCCCGCTGGAATCGCCGGATGTCATCGGCCTGCGGCATGAGTTCCCGGGCATCCAACCCGACGAACTCCTCCGCGTCATACCCGAACAACGCCAGTGCCGCCGCGTTCGCCTCGACCACCTTTCCCGCTCGCGTCGTGACGTAAATGGCATCCCACGATTGCTCGACCAGGGCCCGATAGCGCTCTTCGCTCTCACGTAACGCCTCCTCGGCGCGGCGGCGTCCCTTCACGTCACGTACGACAGCGAGGATCAGCTCGTCCTCGCCAAACCGGTGGTGGGCAACGGCCACCTCGACCGGAAAGGTGCTGCCGTCACCGCGCCGGTGCACACCGCCGTCCAGAATGAGGGGCCGGCGCGTGTCGCGCGTCTCGGTGAACTGCACGTCGGCGTCGTCATCCGGCAGCAACAGGAACTCCAGGCCGAGGGCGTGGGCTTCCGCTCCGATCACCTCGTCCCGGTCGCGCCCGATCCACCGCGCCGCGGTTTCGTTCAAGTCAACCACCCGCCGCGAGCGCGCGTCGGTGATGAACATCGCTTCGCCCGCCGCATCGATCAGATGGCGAAACCGCCGCAGTGCCGCATACTCGGCATCGGTGGCCCGTGCCCGATGAGCCAACTCGTCGCTGAGGCGATTGAAGTCGGCGTTGCGCTCATCGAAGAGCTGTCTGATCGTGGCAAACTCGGAACGCAGTGCCGTTTCCGCCTGCTTGTAACGGGTGACGTCTCGCGCGATGATCGTCGCCGACACCACCGCGGCGTCACGAAAATTGGGTGACACGCGGCATTCGTACCATGCCTCCGCGTCGTGGTGCTGGAGCCCGTGCAGTTCGTGGCTGTCAGCCGCGCCGTGGGCAAATACCCGAGCCAGCGAATCGCGAACGGTTTGGTGCTGTTCCGGGAAGACCCACTCGTACAGGTCGGAGCCGATCACTTCGTCCTCGGCGCGCATCCCGAGCGGCCGGTTGACGAACAGCACGGTCCCGTCGGCGCGCACAATCAGTACCAGATCCGGCGGAAGTTCGGAGGGTGCCCCGTTTGACGCGCGTGCGCCGGGCGGCTCTTCCATCGGGGGGGACTCCGCCCCCAGCATGCGAGCCAACGCGGGAATCACGCGCGTGGCGCGGCCCCGCACCGGCTCGTTCCCGTTGTCGGGATCGAGTTCCGAAGCCTGCCGCTGCGCGAAGAGATGACTCGGCGTCGGTCGGCTCACGCGCGGTCGCCGGGTCTCGCGATCCACTACCGGGTCGTCAGCCATGCAAAGGGTTCAGGAATTCTGTCCTGTACTTACTGAAGCCGCCAGCCTGGAAATCCACCGGTACTCGGACAGCAAGACATATGCCCCGCCGGCCAACGCCGCGTAACTACTTGCATCGTAATAGATTGCGGTTGATAGTTGAGAACATGCCTGAGCGGCAATGTGCCAAGTCTATGCAATTTACGATGATAGGCTGACGCACAACCGCAGCGGCGGTCATGGCCGAGGGCTCTGACCGCCGCGAATTACCGTCGGAGGATGCCGCGGTCAGTTTCCGCGATAGACAATCCGATAAATGCGGCCGCCCTGATCGTCCGATACATAGAGCGAGCCGTCAGGGCCCTGTGCCAACCCAGCGGGACGATGGTTCCCACCGCCTTCGGCGGTCTCGCTTCTGAACCCGTCGGCAAAGACCTGGTACGCCCCGGCCGGTTCGTTTCCACGAAACGGGATGAAGACGACGTTGAATCCACCTTGTGGCAGCGGTGCGCGATTCCACGAGCCATGGAACGCCACGAACGCGCCACCGGCGTACGCACGGGGAAACTGTGAGCCGGTGTAGAACAGCAGCGCCTCGGGCGCCCAGTGCGCCGGGAGGGCCATCAGCGGCGCCTTCTTGTCCGCACAACGGCCCTGGGCGGATCTGTCGCCACCGTATTCCGGCGCCAGGACCTTCCGCTGCAACTCCGGGTCGTAGTAACAGTACGGCCAGCCGAAATCATCGCCCGCAGAGATCTGCACGAACTCCTCGCCCGGTTTCTCCGCGCTTTGTTCCTCGGTGTACAAGTCGGGCCACAGTTGGGCCAACTGGTCCCGGCCGTGTTGCACGCCGTATAGCAGTCCGCTTTGCGGATGCACCGCCAGCGCGAAGGTGTTGCGCAACCCCGTCGCAAAGTGGATCCCATCCGCCTGCGACTGGTGCAGCCGATCGCCGGCAAACCGCCAGGTGCCCGCGCGGGTTTCGAGCTGGGGACATGGGTCCTGCCCCATCACGCCCTGCTGCCGTCCGCGGCCTTGCTGACAGGCATTGGACGGCGACCCCACGTTCACGTACAGGTCTCCATCGAGCCCAACGGCGAATCCTTTGGCCGCGTGCCCGCAACAATCGGGCAGCCCCTGAACCAGCGTGTCCGGGGGGCCGGACGGTTCTAGCGCCCCGGCGCGCCAGGGATAGCGCAAGATGGCGGCATCGGTTCCGAATAACACGTACCCGTCCACGAGACGTATGCCCGTGCCGGTGGATGACCCCACGCGGCGCTCCACGTCGGCGACACCGTCGCCATCGCTGTCGCGCAGCACGACGAAGTCGGTCGGTGGCGCACTGCTGCCGCGACTCTGGCGCACAGCGGCGAACACGTCGCCGTTTGGAGCCACCGCCAGGTGCCGGGCTGCGCCGATGTTGTCGGCGAACACCAAGGCACAGAAGCCGGCTGGGAGGGTCAGGCCCGCATTGTCCTGGGCGCAGGCGGGTCGGTCGGACTGCGCCACGAGCGGCGACAGACCGCCGGCACAGCAGATCGCGAAGGCGAGGGGCAGGAGACGTATGCGCATCGTTGCTCCGGGTCGGAATGAATCGATCCCGCCGGCCCGTCAGCGGGTCGGCGGAGAACCATAGAGGATACTCATTGTTCGTCGGGCATGATTGCCCGCACGGTATCAAACTGAATCTGGCGAACCGGAATCGTCACCCCCCTGCCGGCGAGCAAGATGTCGAGGTACACCGTATCGGTCGAAACCGCGCCGAGAAACCGCCCATCGGCGCCCAGGTACGACGTCCCGCGATTGACACCGATTCCCGTAATCTCGAACCGCTGTCCGGCCTGCTCACCCGCCCCGATCACATCGTACGTTCCGGTCCCGACGACGGCGATGGCCGCCCGGCCCGCGAACTCGGTCCACGCGCCGCCACGGTACTGTGTGATCGTCGTCACGTCGAGGTCGGCCGGCCCGGACACGGTGGCACTGCTCGTATCCACCCATTCGCCACCGGGGATCAGCCCACCGGCCGGTAGCCGCGGATAGATGAATCGCAGTCCGTTGACGATTTGACCGAGGACGCCGGTCGCATCGGCCCCGGATAGATCGGCCACGCTCCCGTCGGCCGACACCACGGCGGTGAGCGCGGCGCGACCCGCCGCTTCCGGGTCGGTCAGGCTTTGACCCTGCGCCTGCAACACCGTATCGACCACCACGCGCGCCGCGAACCCGAGCCCGGCCGGTTCGAGAACGATGGTGAGCTGATATCGCAGGACCGACCCCACCTGTTGCGACTGTCCGCCGACTTCTTGCTCGTACCGCCCGTGCACCGCGACGTAGTAGGTCACCCGGCCCGCGGTGTACGAGACCGGCGCCGACGGCGACAGTGCTGCCCGGCCCGGTGCCGCACCGGCTCCGCCCGCGCACGCAACGCTTGCGCCTACCAGCATCAACAGTCCCGCTCGTGACATTCGTGCTCCCAGGGCCTGAACCGCAGCATCGTGGCGACACACAGTATACTCGCCGGGTCTCCCCGGCACGAGCCGGCGCGATTAGGTTCCGAACGCGGAAGAACGATCTCCGCCGGGTGTACCCGGTCCTTGCCCCATCTTGTCGAGGTGTGATCCCGATGCGACTCCTGACTCTCGCCGCGACCTGCGCGGCGCTCGTCGGCCCGACCGCCAACGCCGAGGCACAGACGGATCGAGATGCGGTCCTGCGCGTGGTCGTCGATCTGTTCACTGCGATGCACGAGGGGGACACGACGCTGCTTCGATCCGTGTTCGCGCCGACGGCGACGCTGGTCACGACGGACACGCGTGACGGCGTGCCAGTCATCGTGCCGGGGTCAATCGAAGGGTTCATCGGTGCGGTCGGTCGGCCCCGTGAGCAATCATGGGAGGAGCGCATCTACGCGCCCGAAGTGCAGATCAGCGACGGGTTGGCCAGCATCTGGACGTGGTACACCTTTCATCTCGGGGATCGCCTGAGTCATTGCGGTATCGACGCGTTCCAACTGGCGCGCGGGCCTGACGGCTGGAAGATCATCGCGCTGGCGGATACGAGGCGGCGCGACGGTTGCGACGAGGTCGCCGCGCGCCAGCCGTTCAACTGAGCGCGGAAGCCCCCCATGAGGGAACCGGGCCGGTTGGAGGCCATCTGGATCAAGCGAGCGAAACGGGGGCAAATGGATCCCGTCAACCACGCGACGCTCGTCGGTGATCGCGGCCTGGTCGGCAACGCCGACCAGGGCGGGCGGCGGCAGGTCACGCTCATCGAGCGTGAAGTATTCGACGCGCTCCGGGTGTCGCTATCCCCAACACTCGACCCCTCCGCACGGCGTGCCAACTTGATGCTAAGCGGGATCCGTCTCAAGGACACGCGCGATCGCACGCTCCGGATCGGTGCGACGCGCGTTCGCATCCATGGCGAAACGCGACCGTGTCACATCATGGACGAAGCGTGTCCCGGTCTGCGCGATGCGCTCGGCCCCGATTGGAGGGGCGGCGCTTTCGGCGTGATTCTCGATGATGGCGACATCGCCGTCGGTGACGTGGTCCGCTGGGTGGAATAAGCCGATCGAGCGATACCCGTTTGGAAACTGGCGGGCGTTCAACGCCGTAGTGACGGTATGGCAACGACCAAGCGGACGCGGAACCCACGGTACACCCAGACCATTGGAGCGCCACCGTACGTGGGTCGCCGATTCGTGCTGGGCAACAAAGTGCGGATCGAGTGGCGGGTGGACGGCAAGAAACGCACGCGCACGATCGGGGTGAATTCGCCCGACAGCCGCCGCGAGGCCGATGAGACCCTGCGGCAGATTCTCGATGATCTCCGGCCCGCACCGGATCTGAAGGTCAACTCGTCGAGGCCGGCGGACGATTCGGTTGTGGACGCCGTGCGGGACGTTGGCGGCGCCCTGCTCGACCTGGCCGACCTCGTGGCCGGCCGCATCGAGCGGACGGTGGCGCGCATCCTGGCCGAGGCGCCCGAGGACAACTAGCCTCGGACGCTGCCAGCGCCCTGGGCGTCATTTTGGCGTCCGAACGCCCCTGCGGGGTGGGTTCCGCCGCGCGAGGGGCCCACCCCGCGCCGTCCGCACGATCAGGTACCCCGGATCACAGCCAAGCGCTCGTCCCAACCGTTCCAGGTTGGGGAAGCTCACCGACAGCGTATCCCCGCTCTCGAGGCGGGAGATGATCGACTGGTGCACGCCCGAGCGGCGGGCCAGTTCCGACTGCGACCAGCCCCGCACCTCCCGCAACTCCTTGAGCCGCAACACGATGGGCGTCATGGGCATCCTATGTAATCTTGCAACGGACGATAGGGGGTCTCATTGTAATTCGATCTTGACAGCTATGCAAGATCACATAGATTGGTGGCCCCTCACCCAAACGACGCGTCATCGACCGCGGAGGTGGTTCATGGGCTCGCCCGCAGCGTTTGCCGACCTCGTCTATCTGGAACTACGCGACCGGTATGAGCGTCTGTGCCGTCGCTCGGGCGCGGTGGGAACCGAGCCGCCCGACCCCGCCCTCGCCCGGGCGGTCGCTGATGCAACCGCGCAGGCGACACGCCGGGATACCGTGCGGGAGCGCGTGCATTATGCCGGCGAGACCTATGAGTACCTGCTCAGACGGTGGCAGGACCCGCGCTGGCGGGCGTTGGTGGCGGTGGCACGGGAGATGGAGGCGCGCGGGGCCACATCGAGCATCGGCGGCCCGCTCGTGGGGGCCTCGTGGCGACGTCGTTCGGCGGGCAGCTACACGCGGGACGGCGCGCTCGCCGGACTGAGTGATTTCGCGACGTTGTAGATCCACGTCTTCGGGACGCCCCCGCCAGGACTCGAACCTGGGACCTACGGCTTAGAAGGCCGTTGCTCTATCCAGTTGAGCTACAGGGGCTCGGCTTCCAAGTTCTTACCGCCTATCCTCATACACAAGCGTGTGCGGGACCGGCAGGCCGCGGCGTTGCCGTTGGGCAACGGCGGTTTGCGGGAAATCGGACCGCTAGCCTGCGACCACCTCGACGATGCGATTCTTGCCCTGCCGCTTGGCCGCGGCAAGCGCACCGGCGGCGGCTTCCACAAGCCCCAGCGCAGGCACGTCGGCGGTCGGCACGCGGGAGGAGACACCGCAACTGACGGTGAGGCGTCCATCGACCCCGCTGACGCAGACGAGGTTGACGGCGTGCACATCGAGCCGCATCCGCTCGCACACGCGCGCGGCATCGCCGGCCTCGAGACCACCGGCAAACAGGACACCAAACGTGCCGCCGTCGTACCGCGCAATCAGATCACCCGCGCGGCGGACGTGCGCGCCAAGCAGCCCGGCTATCCTCCGGAGGCTTTTGTCACCCTCGAGGTGACCGTGCACGTCGTTGAAGGCGCGCAGCCCGTCGACGTCGATCAGCGCGATTGAGAACGGCAACTTGATGCGCGCCGCACGACGCCACTCGTCCTGGAGTCGCTCATCGAACACGCGACGGTTGGGCGCCCCGGTAATCCCGTCCACGCGGTCCTCGCGCAGTTTGCGTTCGGTGATGTCCCGTGCGACCGCATACAGCAGTCCCGTCTTTTCTTCCGGGAATGAGGCCCAACTGAGGTACTTGTAGGAGCCATCCTTGCAACGAAACCGATTCTCGAAGGCCAGAGTAAGCTGACCGCCAGCCAGCTTGCCAACTTCCGCGAGGGTCTGTTCCCGGTCCTCCGGATGGACGAGATCGAGGTACGACGTCGCGAGCAACTCGTCGGTATCGTAGCCGAGCACACGCTCGAACGACGGGTTCACCTTACGGAAGAACCCCTTCGTGTCGGCGATGCACAGCATGTCGACCGCGAAGTTGAAGAACTTCTCGAGATCGTACCCGTCTTGCGCAGCTCCCAAAAGTCTCTCCGTGGACAAGGACCCCGTCGGGGAGGCAGCCGGATTCGCCGCCGAAGCCAGCGCGCAGCCGGATTCGCCACCGAACCACCAGCGCGCGGCCGGATTCGACGCCGAAGCGCCAGCGAGGCGCCGAGATCCGGGCGACCCGGCGAGCCCTCGCCAACGGCGAGGGCGAGTCGGGGCGGCCGGATTCGAACCGGCGACCCCCTGCTCCCAAAGCAGGTGCGCTACCGGACTGCGCTACGCCCCGTTTGTCCTCATCCGCCCGGCGCTCTGCGAGGACACGTCGGCGCCTAAATGTAGAGCGTCCGGAAGGCGCCGACCAGCCACCTCGCCAGCTACGAAACCCCCGTTCCGATTCGCCTGGCGGCGGACCGGTCACGGCGCGCGGCTCTGTATCCACTCCACAAGTGCGCGGAACGCCCGTCCGCGGTGGCTCACCGAGTCCTTCTCCTGCTGCGATGCGTCGCCAAAACTCTTGCCAAGATCGTCGGCGAAGAACAGCGGATCATAGCCAAACCCGCCTGAGCCCATACGTCGATCGAGGATGCGTCCGGCGCAAGCTCCTTCGAACACATGCGGGACGCCGTCATGCCGGTCGAGGAACACCACGACGCAGCGGTACCGACCGCGTCGGCGCGCCTCCGGTGCACCCGCTAACCTCCGCAACAACTCGTTGTTGTTCGCCTCGTCCTGGTCGTTCGGATCGGCGGTCGGCAAGGCAAAGCGCCGCGAGCGCACGCCGGGCTCACCGCCCAGGGCGAACACCTCGAGGCCTGAGTCTTCCGCGACCGTGGGGAGCCCCGATCGCTTGGCGAAATACTCGGCCTTCCTGCGCGCGTTCCCCTCAAAGGAGCCGGTATCCTCGAGGGCGTCCTCCGCGACGTCCGGCCATATCCCGTGCTCCTCCGGGAATACGATGTGATGTGGGATGTCCGCGAGCAGCGGTCTGATCTCTCGTTGCTTCCCCGAGCTCCGTGTCGCCACCAGCAGCTTCGACGTCATGCCAGTATCCGTCGCTGGGCGGAGAACAACTCCGCAATCCCCTTATCGGCCAACGCCAACATGCGGTCGAGGTCTGTTCTGCTGAACGAACCGCCTTCCCCGGTGCCCTGCACCTCCACATAGCGGTCGGGCTCGAGCACGACGACGTTGGCATCGACGTCGGCCCCCCGGTCTTCCTCGTAGCAGAGGTCCAGCAAGGGCGCGCCGTTCACGATCCCCACCGACACCGCCGCCGCCAACCGTCCAAACGGATTGGCGACACCATGCGTTTCGGTCATCCACGCACATGCATCGGCCAGCGCGACCGCGGCGCCCGAGATGGCGGCGGTGCGGGTTCCACCATCGGCCTGCAGTACGTCGCAATCGATGTGGATCGTGCGCTCGCCGAACTCGAACGTCGCGAGCGCGCCGCGCAGGCTGCGTCCGATAAGGCGTTGGATTTCCTGCGTGCGGCCGCCAGGGCCGGTTCGTTCCCGGGCGGTTCGCTCGCTCGTCGCCCGTGGCAGCATCGCGTACTCGGCGGTCAGCCATCCGAGTCCACGTCCCCTCCGCCATGGCGGCACCGACTCGGTAACGCTGGCCGTACAGTGCACGAGTGTCGCGCCAAACCGCACGAGGCACGAGCCTTCGGCGTAGGGGTTGGCACCCCGTTCGAACGCGACTGGTCGCATCGCGTCTGCGGCGCGCCCGTCAGGACGTGTCATCCGTTCACTCCAGGAGTTTGGACATTGCGATGCCGCTACCACGATGACCCGGGAGACGGTTCGATCGCTTCGGTACGCTCCGCAGGTGGGCCTCACCGTACCGCACCAACGGATCGACCCCTGAGCGTGTTACCGTGCCGGTCACCGTCTTGTCAACGGTCACGCATGCGACGTGGGCACGTCGGTCGTCCCCCAGCGATTGAAGCTCCACTTGAGCAACGGCGGCGCCATGAACGTCGAGCCGATCACCATCAGCAGAATCGCACTGAACAGCTCGGTGGATAAGACGCCGGACGCGAGGCCGAGATTCGCGAAGATCAATCCCACCTCACCGCGCGGGACCATGCCGATCCCCACGCCGAGTCGATTGAACCGGCGCCAGGCCACCGCGTACCCGGCAACCACTTTCCCGACGCAGGCGATGGCGAGCAGCACGGCCCCGAGCAACAGCACCGTGTGATTGGTGGGGTCAAACGGATTGAGCAGCCGGAGATCGAGTTGGGCCCCGATACTGAGGAAGAAGATCGGCGTGAATATATCCGCCACCGGCTTGATCCGCTCTTCGATCACGTCGAACTGGTTGGTGCCCGACAGGATCAGGCCCGACGCGAACGCGCCGATGATCATGGCGGAACCGGCCTCATTCGCCAGCCACGCCACCAGCAGCGTGAAGGCGAAGGCCGAGACCAGCAACATCCCCCGGACGCGCATGCGGTCGATCATGCTGAAAATCCGCGGGGTGACGGCGAGCCCGACGACGAGCGCGGCCGCGAGAAACCCGACCGCGAGCGCAAACGCGCGCCCGACGTCCAGCACACCCACGCTGGTCCCGGCCACGAGCGCCGCGACGACGCCGAGAATGACGAGCCCCAGCACATCGTCGATCACCGCCGCCCCGATGATCAGTTGGCCTTCCAGCGAGTGCATCGCCTTGAGATCCGTGAGCACCCGCGCCGTAATCCCGACGGACGTCGCGGTCATGGCCGCCCCGACGTAAATCCCCGTGGTGGACCGTGAGACCAGATCGAATTGCGTGGTTGCGAAGGGAGACACCCAAAACAGAAATCCCAACGCAAACGGCACGATCACACCGACACTCGCGACCGTGAACGCCGCGCGGCCCACCCGGAACAGTTGCTTCAGGTCGGTCTCCAGGCCGATCTCGAACAGGAGCACGACCACGCCGATCTCGGCGAAGATCTTGACGATCTCGGTCATGGGGTCGGCGAGATCCGTTGGGATGACACCGAGGAGGCTGGGCCCGAGCAACGCGCCCGCGATCAATTCACCGAGGACGGCCGGCTGCCCTATGCGCTCGAACCCCTCGGCGGAAAACTTGCCGGCCAGGAGCATGACCGGGAGAATCCAGAACAGCGCCGTGAAGCCGTTCTCCCCGGAGGCCGGGGACGAGAGGACTGCAAGTGGCGTCGCCGCGAGGACAGACGCAATCATGGAATTAGAGTCGCTCCCGCACTTCCGGCGAGCGGGGAAGGATGTATTGGTAGAACGGGAGGCTGAGCGTGTCCTGCCACGACGTGGAGATGACGACTTCGCGCGGCCGCGATCGCCGGCGTATCGTGATCCGCTGTGCCTCCACCGGGAGATTCAGCGATTCCGCCGTGGCCCGGAGGCGTCGGCGAATGACGGCATCATCCAGATTCGTGGCGAAGCGCGCCTGTTCCTTCATGGAGTCGCGCATGCGCACATACCGTATTTGTTTGGATCCGATGTCCGCTCCCCAGTACGCCACCGCCGCGACGACGAGCAAGCCGAACAGGCAACCCGTTCGCAAGCGGCCACGCCGATTGCCTGCACGTCGCAGGCTCACCATTGCGACTGCGCACCATCGACGATGTCCGTGACCAGCTTGTTGAGCGCCCGCTCGCGACCCTCCCCTTCTCGCGGCGGTTCGTACTCGCCGTCCACCACGAGGCTGCGCCGCTCCCACAGCGATCGCCCCTCCTGGCGATCGAAGATCTCTACGCTCAAGGTGAGCTGCACGCGGCGCGCCGTCACCTGGACGTCGCCGGACCGACCGGGCTGAATGGAGAGCGGAATGTCGGGCTCATATCGCAGGATAGCGCCCCGCACCACGGCATCGGCCCGCTCTTCGGAAGCGAGGCGGAGTCCCAATCGGCCCTCCATCGCGTTGCGAACGGCGTCCGTGACCTCCTGGGTCAACACCGCCTCGGCCGTCTGGTTGTCGAACGGGAGAATCGCGACGGTGCGGATATGTGATGGGAGACCACCCCCGGCAAACCCGTACAGGCATCCCGTGCTCAGTCCGGCAACCACCATGAAGCCGAACGCGTCAGCTCGCCTTCCAGGTCTCCGCGTCAAACACCACAAGAGTATCGATCGCCTCGATCGTGAAAGAAAACCGCGACGCATCTTGCGGAAACGTCATCGTTGCCCGCTGTGGTTGCCGCGCGGTATCGAACTGCGTTTCCGTCACACCGACGATGCGGGTCCCAACTCGCATCTCGGCCAGTAGTCGCCCGGCCGGCTCGGGCTCCAGGATGAAGTCGAGCACTTCGTCGCCCACCGCGTAGCGCCACGCCCTGCGATCGGGCCCATCGCGGCCCGACAGCGCCGCACCGTCCGGCGGTTCGGTGGGCATGCCCAAGGCTGCCCAGAACAACGGGGCCACCGGAATCAGGCTCCGGAAGTCTCCCTCTGGTTGCGCCCACAGCTTCCGGCCTTCCACAACCACGGCCGAACCTGATTTGCCGAAGGGCCCGCGGTAGTCAAACCGCAGTGTGTCCGGTGGTGCAATCCGTACCACGGCGCGCCCACCGGAGGAGCCCTTCTGGTTCTCGAAGCGCCAGCGGAGGTGGACCTCCATCGCGCGACGAGGCGCCAGTTCGCCGGCCCACCCCGCCACAATGGCGGGTGACATTGGGGTGAGGTCGGCGGGGGCGATGCTGCGCAATCCGGACCAGCATCCGGCCGGAAGTGCGCTCACGACACCAAGCAGATAATACCGGCGCCACCGAGTGGGGTCAAGCGGAAACGATTGTCCCATCAGTAGTTAAAGCCGAAGAAGAAGTCCAGGAAACGTCGACCGGACCTGCTTGGCGGAAGCGAGTATCCGTCGACATCCCCGAACTCGAATCGGTAGCCCCAGTCGAGCCGAAGGACGATCGGGTAGAGTACCGGCATCCGGAAGCTGACTCCGGCGCTCCCCAACACACCCCGCCCCGCCGTCGTCTCATTCCAGGCACCCCCGACATCACCGAACACCGCCCCTTGGATACCGGGAAACCGCAGCGTCCCGACCGGAAGACCGATCGCCAAAAAGTCAGACAACGGAAACCGGACTTCCTGATTGACCAGAAACGCCGTGGTTCCCGCCACGTTGCCAAAGCGCGGGTAACCGCGCAACGCCCATGGCCCGCCGATGGTGATCCGGCGCGGCCGGCTTCCGTCCGCGTGGTAGCCGAACACCCGGACCGCGTACGCGGCCCGCTGGGCGATGCGGAAGTACTTTCGTTGATCCAACGCGATCAGCCACGAATCGAATCGCCCGTTCGAAAGATCGTTGGTGACGCCGACGGTGATGTTGCGCCGCTGGCCATCGATCGGACCGGTCTCCAGCCACAGCGAGTTGTCCTTGACGACACTGAGCAGGTTCGACGCCAACCAGCCAACGCGACGAGGCTCCACGACGTCTCCGCCAACGATGTCAAACCGATCGGAACGCTCGAGCCGGAGCTGCGCCTCCAGGCGCGAGAAGCGCGAGAAGGGCCAGCGGACCTCACCGAACCCGCCGAACGACGTTTCTTCGAAGATGGTTTCGAAGTCTCCCTCGCGAAACAGGCCGCGTAACCGGAACAGGCCGGCTCCCCAGTTGAGTCGCCGCTTCTGGTTCAGGTAGAACAACGATCCATTGACGTTCTCGAAGAAATTGCCGATGCCCGTCCCTTGAAACGACGTGAGCGACAAGAACAGCAAGTGGTCACTCAACAGGTCAGAAAACAGAAACAACGCGCCCTGCGCCGATCCGATGCCGGGCGCGACGACCGCGTCACCCGTCGCGAAATCGAGACTGAACCGGCGTCGGTACGAGTCGTGAGTCACGTTGGTGTACGTGCTGTTTCGCAGCTCCGTCCACTCCCATCCGGCCGGTTCGGTGGCTGGGACATTGAGCGCGATCATCGGCCGATCGGCCGTATCCGGCTCGAGCGGCGCGCGGAAGATGCCGAAGCCAAGGTCGCTGAACCCGCCGAACACGATCGCGTTCTCCGTTTCAACCCATTGCGGATCGAACGCGCCGGTCAGGGTCGTCGTTTCCTGCCTGCCGTAGCCTTCCTCGTCGATCGAGAACACGTCAAACACGCCGTGCCGATCCGAGGAGAAGTAGATGCGCCCGTTGGCCGCCCACCGCGGTGTCTCGTCACGCCACGCGCCGCGCGTCAGGTAGCGGACGGCCCCTGTCGCGACATCGAGCAGGAAGAGGTTCAACGCGCCGTCGGGGCCGTATGCGGTTCGATCGGACGCGAATACGATGCGGCGCCCGTCAGGACTGAAACTCGGATCCAGGTCCTCGAAGTGATCCTCCGTGAGCCGTTCCAGCCGGCCGTTCGGCAACCGCAGCCGGTACAGATCGGATAACCCCGAAATGGATAACCCACTGAAGACCACGCTGGACCCATCCGGCGCCCACGAGGGGGACAACACGCCCACCAATTCGGGAAACTGGTAGCGTCCCACCACCCGATCCCGCACGATGTCCCAGAAGAACAGCGCATCACGCTCCAGGTACTTGCTCGTGAAGACGGCGATCCCGTTTCGCACGTCCATCCGCGATGCAAACGGGTGGAACGATTCGAATTCCGCCGATCGTTCTCCTTTCACCATCGCTTCCGCCCGGCGACGGGCGCGCCACCCCGTCCGGTAGATGTTCATGTAGCCGGTGCTCGGCGACAGGTACAGCAGTTCGGTCGTGGAGTCCTGCGGGTTCACGTAGGCGACCGGCTTGATCGCGATGTCGGCGATCTTGGTCGCCGTCAAGGCGAGCGGACGGCGCTCGTGCACGGCCGGGAAGTAGCGCTGGCGAAAATCCTGCAGGAAGCGCTCGTTCAGTTTGCCAAACGGGACGCCGTACACGGCCGTCATCGCTTCGTCGAACGAGGCGTACTTCCACAAGTCCCGGTAGAGAACCTGGACGCGCCAATCGCCGAACTCCCGTGCCAGCCACCGGTGAATCGCACCGCCGATCGGGTACACCACGCCACTATAGATGTAGTTCAACTGTTGCAGGCTGGGGAGCGACCCGGTGACCGTCAGTTCCCGCAGGATCATCTCGTCGCGCCCATCCTCCCCGCCGGACCAGAACTCCGCCAGGCCCTCGCTCCACCACAGGGGCAGCCGGGGCCGGGTCGTGCGCGGATGCCGCGCAAACACTTCGGATTCGAGACTCAGTTGAAACGCATGCACCATCTCGTGTCGGAGCGTATGCCGAAACTCCGCATAGTTGCCCTGAAACGGCAGCGTCACCCGTCGCTTGGTGAACTCGGTGACGCCGAGGATCCCCTCAGGCGGCACGAACGGCAGGACGTTCGTCTGCTCAAAATCGGTGAAGGAGGCATAGACGATGAGGGGAATGCGGCGCCGGGGAGCGTGGCCGAACTTGCGCTCGAGGACGGCAAAACTCTCCTCCGCATACACCAGCGCCAGCCTGGCGAGTGCTTCCTCCTCGGGGTAGTGATACAGGTCCACATGCTCGCCCGGGAGCACCCGCCACTCGAAGTCGCGATAATGGATCTTGTTCTGGCCGAAATAGTTGATTTGCGCCGACGCGACGGTCGGGCACGCGAGCACCAGCACGATCGCGGCGCACGCGCTGCGTGCAGCGATGGGTCGCATCGTCACGGGCGCCGGATCCGGCGAATGCGGTCGCCCTGCGTGACGAGATCGACAACATCCATGCCTTCCAGTACCCGCCCGATCACGGTGTAGGTCCCGTCGAGATGGGGTTGGGGACTGTGCGTAATAAAGAACTGGCTCCCACCGGTATCGGGTCCGGAGAGCGCCATGCCAACCGTGCCGCGTTCGTAGCGCTGCAGGTTGATCTCGTCGCGCAGGGCGTACCCCGGCCCACCCCATCCGTCGCCACGCGGGTCGCCGGCCTGGATCACGAAGTTCGGCACCACGCGGTGCCACATGCTTCCGTCAAAATAGCGGCGGTCCGCCAGTTGGAAGAACGCGTTCATGGTGAGGGGCGCATCCTCGACGAACATGCGGAGCAGGATGCGACCGCGGTCGGTTTCGATCACGAGCAGGGTATCGCGGTCTCCACCCGGGGCCACGAACTGCCGCGCGATCTCGCGATAATCCTCATATCCCCGGCCGGTGGTGATCGACGTGACGCTCCCCCATCGCCTGGCCGCTTCGGGGAAACGCCGTTCGGCAGCGCGACGTACCACGTAGTCATCGGAGGTCGGAAACCGGGGGAAAAACCGCGTCTCGATGAGGGCCGCTCCACGCGATCCGGCATCGGCAATCGCGCCGAGCGCGCCGAGCACGGCGATGCGCGCGACCGGGGTCGAATCGGGGAGCGCAAGCCGGTAGGCCTGAACCAACCGCGCAACGTCCGCGGTATCCGGTACGCTCGCCAACCGGTCGGCGGCAACCGCGCGCACAACCGCGTCCGGGTGAACCATCAGTTCGCGCGCTCGGGCGGTCGCCGCATCCGGCGCAACCGCGGCGAGGCTCGACAGCGCAGCGGCCGCCACCCGCGGATCCGGATCCCGCGTCATGTGCACGAGCCAGGGCACGACGGTGTCCTGCGCGATGTAGCCCAGCGCCGTCGCGCCGACCGAGCGGTACTGCCAGTCGGTGGACCCGAGCCACCCACCGATGACGCCGAGCGCGTGGATACCCTCGAGCCGGGCCAACCCCATGAGCGCCTCGCGTCGAATGGCCCGTGTACCTTTGTCGAGATGCCCGCGTAGCGCGGCGATCGCGTCCGCACCACCGAGGTCCGCCAGCGCCGACACGGCCTGGACGCGCACGTTGAGGTCGGAATCGGACAGACGGTCGAGCGCGGCGGGCGCCAGCGTGCTGTCGCGATAGGTGGCCAACGCGCGCAGGGCGTTCACCCGCACCTGCGGGTGGTTGTCCGACACGAGCCGGCGCACCCGCGCCGCGAGCGCCGCGCGGTCGAGGTGCGCGCTGTCCGCGTACGCGGCGCTGAGCGCCCTGACCGCATAGGCCCGCATGTCGTCCTCCCGGCTGTCGGTCGCCGCGAGCAGCGCGTCCGAGGCCTCAGGTCGGCGCAGCCGCGCGAGCGAGTAGACGGCACCGATCTTGGTCCGGCGCAGGGGGGAGACGGTGAACTCGATCAGTTCCTCCACCGGAGCATTCGGGCCGAATCGCCAGGATTCGACCACCGCCGTCGTGACGGAGACGGGAGGGGCGGAACTCGACGCCCGGCCGGCCCACGGCCGCAGCACCTCCTGAAAGACCGCGAGCGCGGCAGGTCCTCCAATCTTGGCAAGAGCCGTGATCGCTTCCGCATGGACCCCGAACTGATCGTCGGGAGGCGTCGTGAGGACCAGTTCGCGCAACCGACCGATGGCGCTCGTGTCGCCGATCATCCCGAGCGCGAACGCCGCGCGGCTCTGCACGGCGGTGTCGGGATCCTGGAGCAGCTCGATGAGAATGGGTACCGCCGCCCGATCCCCGATCCGTCCCATGGCCAGAGCGGTGGCGCCGCGCACGGCCGGTTCCGGATGACGGGCCGCCGGGTTCAGCACCGCCGGGTTGAACTGGCGGGTGTCCTCAGCCTGGAGCACGCCCGCCAGCATATCAGCGACCTGCGCGTCCTGTCCCCGCACTTGCGGCGCGCCGAGGACGAGGAGACTAGATGCGAACAGGATCGACGATGGGAATGAGCGCCGACCGAACGGTCTCGGGAATCGTGGTGCGTGCATAATCGGAATCTAAGGCGATGAGCGCGGTTCGGGCCGTGGCCACGACACGGTCGTCAACGACCTGCTGGATGACGTACCCGAACTCCACTCGCCGGGTCCCGACGTCCCGCACCCAGCATCGGATCCGCAGCGCGTCATCGAACGTCGCCGCGGAGCGGTATCGTACCTGCGCTTCGATGACGGCGAGCCGTAATCCGTCCTCCTCGAGTTGGCGGTAGCTGATGCCTTGTCCCCGCAGGTACTCCGTGCGAGCGATATCACACCACACGAGGTAGTTCGCATGGTACACGACGCCCATCTGATCGGTTTCGGCGTACCGAACGGTGATTGCGACGCTCGTCACGGCGTTCACGGTGCTTGGCGCTCCTGGTGGCAACCCAATATACTGCGCCGTGCCCAACGAAACCGTCGTCATCGTCTCGGACGTGCACCTCGGCGCGGCCCCGGAAGCGACGGCCGCCGCCTTTCACCGCTTTCTCGAGTCGGTCCCCGACATGGCGCGACATCTTGTCATCAACGGTGACCTGTTCGATTTCTGGTTCGAGTACCGCTCGGTCATCCCACGGCGGGCCTTTCCGACCCTGAACGTCCTGCATCGTATGCGGCGCGCCGGGGTACGCATCACGATGACCGGTGGCAATCACGATCGCTGGGGCGGGCCGTTTTGGCACGAAGAACTCGGCGCCTCGTTTCATCCGGAGGGCACACGGCTTGACGTCGCGGGGTGGCGCACATTCCTGACTCACGGTGACGGCCTGACGGAGAGCCTGTGGGCTTCCGCGATGCTGCACCGCCTGACTCGATGGCCGCCGACGATCTGGGCGTTCCGCCTGCTGCACCCAGATGTCGGCTATCGGTTGGTGAACCTGATGTCGCGGAGCCTGGCGGATCGGAACCGCGATCCGGCGGTCCAGGCGCGAGCCGCTACCGACCAGGCGACGTTCGCCGGGCACTACCTCTCCGCCAACCCGGCGGTCGACCTCCTGGTGCTGGGACACACCCATCGACCGGCCCTGATCGCATTCGGGGAGCGACGCTGGTATCTGAATCCCGGGGCGTGGGTGGAGGGGATGCGGTACGCGATCGTGACTCCGGATGGCCCCACACTCGCGTCGATGGCCTAGCGCGAACCGAGCGCGACCCGGGCACCGAGGCCCAGCGAACCGTCGGGGAGCCCGCGCGTCTCGAGCTCGATCGGAAAGTCCCATAGCTGGGCCGAGACGAACGCCTCCGCCCCCGCCATCAGGTGGTTGAACACGATCAGCACCGCCCAATCCTGGATCTCCTGTCGTTTCCCCACCGCCCGCTCGTCCGCGCCGATCTTCTCCAGATAGGCAAGCTGGTGCACGGCCTTGAGCGTCATCCCAATCGACACGCCCTCCCAAAACACGAACAGCGCTCCGGTCACCCGGCGACCGAGGATCGACTGACCCCATCCGGGGATGAGCAGTGAGCGCCCGAAGGCGCTGAGCGGCGAGATCGGGGGATCGACGCGGAAGGCCGGCACCTTGACGGTATCCGCGCGCGTCGAATCGACCGGGACCTGACGCGGCGTCGGCACCGGGAATTGCGCCAACGCGTTCGATACACTCAGGGCGGCGGCCAGTCCGACGACGGTCAGGACACGCATAGGACCGGCAGGCGCTGTGTCACCACTTCCGCCTCGACGGACGGGGCGTCATAACGGCGAAGCTCACCGTCGAGGTGCACCGTCAACGGAATCCCCGGGGTCGTGATCCGGATGTGGGCGGTGCGAAACGCGGTGACTTCGGCGAGACCTTCGTGCCTGCCGGCGATGACGCGAGGTAGGTACCGCACGAAGCGCAGGAAGCCGACCTCGCGAATCGCACAGACATCGAACAGCCCGTCCGTGGGATCCGCGCGAGGGGTGAGACGGAACCCCCCACCTGCCGTCGTGCCGATCGCGACCTCCGCCAACACGAGCGGACCGGTATGGGTGTGTTCCGCCGACGCCAGGCCGACGGTGACGGGACGGAATCGGGCGAAGGCACGGAGGACGGCGGCAACATACAACGCGAAGCCGCGGAGGTTGGGGTAGCGTTGCATCTGATCGAGCACCGCCGTGTCGAACCCGACCCCAAGACCATTGGTGAAGTACTCCCCGGCGACGCGACCGACATCGAACCGCCGGGGTCGACCCCGCTCGAGCGCTTCAACCGCGGCCTTTACCGCACGAACCGGCAGGCCGGTCAGCTTGGCGAAGTCGTTCCCGGTACCGATGCCGATGATCCCGAGGGTGGTTTCGGGGCGCTCGGCCGCGAGGATCCCGTTCGCCACGCCATGCACGGTACCGTCGCCACCCGCGGCGATCACGAGTTCCCAGCCATCGCGGGCACCCTCGAACGCGAGATCCCTTTCCTCTCCCGGCCGAGTGGTTGGGCGCATCTCGACGTGCCACCCGCGGTCACGAAACGCCTCCGCGATTGGCCGACCGAGGCGGCTGCCGCGCCCTCTCCCCGCCACGGGGTTCAACACCACCAGCGCCCGCTTGACGGTCATCGCGCGGGAGTGGCGGGAGCGTGTGGGAATCGAACCCACCGGAGCCGCCTCAGGCGCCTCCCGACGGTTTTGAAGACCGCACAGGCCACCAGGCCCGATCCGCCCCCAACGGTCACCCGCGCTCGGCGATCACGTCGATCTCGACCAACGCCTGTTTCGGCAGCGTGCGGACGGCCACGGTGGAGCGAGCGGGCCGGTGTCCCCCGAACTCGGCGCCGTAGACCTGGTTCATGGCGGGAAAGTCCGCAATATCCGCCAAGTAGACGGTGGCCTTGACCACCCGATCCAGTGACGTGCCAGCGGCGGCGAGCACAGCTTTCAGGTTTGCAAACACGCGCGTCGTTTGCGCCACGACGTCGCCGTCCACCAGCTGCATGGTGCCCGGATCGAGCCCGATCTGGCCGGCGGTATACACCATCTCGCCGGTCACGATCGCCTGGCTGTACGGCCCGATTGCCTCCGGGGCCGCGTCGGTCTGTACGGTGTTCAATCTCCCCCCCTCAGAAAAGACCTTCGATCGTGCCGTCGGCGTCCACCCGCATCCGCTCGGCAGCCGGCGTCTTGCCCAGACCCGGCATGGTCATGATATCGCCCGCGGTGGCCACCACAAACCCGGCTCCCGCTGACGGATAGATCTCGCGAATCGTGATCCGGAATCCGGTCGGTGCCCCAAGCTTGGACGCGTCGTCGCTGAACGAGTACTGGGTCTTGGCCATGCATACCGGTGTCTCCCCCAGGCCAAACGCGGTGAGTTGCGTCATGGCCCGTTCCGCCGCGGGCAGGAAATCGACGCCGTCGGCCCGGTAGATCTCACGCGCAATTGTCTCGATCTTCTCGCGGATGGGGAGCTTGGTGTCGTAGATCGGCTTGAACCGCGCCTCACCCGCATCGAGCACGCCAAGCAGCACCTCGGCCAGCTCCAGGCCGCCTGCCCCACCCTTCTCCCATACTTCGGCGAGCGCCATCGGCACGCCCATCGCGGTGCAGCCCTTTCGGACGACATCGAGTTCCGACTCCGAGTCGGTGATGAACCGATTGAGCGACACGATGGGCGGGACCCCGAACTTCCGCACATTCTCCACGTGGCGGACCAGGTTCTGAAAGCCAGCTTCCACGGCGCCGGGATCCGGTATCGCCAAGTGCGCCTTATCGGCGCCACCGTGGAGCTTGAGCGCGCGAATCGTCGCCACAATGATGGCCGCTTCCGGTTTCAACCCGGCGCTACGGCATTTGATATGGAAGAACTTCTCCGCGCCCAGATCGGCCCCGAATCCCGCCTCGGTGATCACGAGGTCCGCCAGGCGCAGTGCGGCGTCCGTGGCAACGACCGAGTTGCAGCCGTGCGCGATGTTGCCGAACGGCCCGCAATGCACGAACGCCGGCCCACCTTCGAGTGTCTGCACCAGGTTCGGCAGCATCGCGTCCTTGAGGAGCAATGCCATCGCGCCGTGCGCTTTGAGGTCACTGGCCCGAACCGGTTGGCGGTCGCGCGTGGTCCCGACGATGATGCGGCCCAAGCGTTCCTCGAGATCCGCCTGATCGTTGGCGAGCGCCATGATGGCCATGACCTCGCTGGCCGGCGTGATGACGAATCGTTCTTCGCGCGGTACCCCGCCCAGCGGCCCACCGAGCCCGATGGTGATGTTCCGCAGCGCGCGGTCATTCATGTCCATGGTGCGCGGCCACGTGATCCGACGCTGGTCGAGACCGATCGGGTTGCTCTGGTGCAGGTGGTTGTCGAGCATCGCGGACAGCAGGTTGTGCGCACTGCTGATGGCGTGGAAGTCACCGGTGAAGTGGAGATTGATGTCTTCCATCGGGACGACCTGGGCGTAACCACCGCCCGCCGCGCCGCCCTTGATCCCGAACACCGGTCCGAGGCTCGGCTCGCGGATACACGCCGCCACGCCTTCGCGCTGCTGCTGGAGCGCCTGCGTGAGTCCGATCGTGACCGTCGATTTCCCTTCGCCGGCGGCGGTCGGGTTGATGCCGGTGACGAGGACGAGCCGGCCCTTGCGCGGACGATCGCGCAGGGACGCCAGGCGGACCTTGGCCTTGGTGGGACCGTAGAGGATCAGATCGTCGGCCGCGAGCCCCAAGGTATTGGCGACCTCGGTGATTGGCCGCGGCCTCGCGGCTTGCGCAATAGCGATATCCGTTGGAACCGTCGTCATGACGTCATCATCAGAGGTTGGGCAACGCGGGCGCCAAAACAACGCAACGCGTTGGCGGTCGTCAAAAGGGCGAACGCCTCGAGTGGCATTGCGCGGGCCTCAGCCAAGCGCTGTGCCACGACCCGGACGTACGCCGGCTCATTACGCGTGCCGCGGTGCGGCACCGGGGCAAGATAGGGCGCATCCGTTTCGAGTAGCAGGCGGTCGGCTGGGCACGCCAGGACCCGATCCATCAGGGTCCAATTCTTGAACGTCACCATACCGCTCCACCCGAAGTACGCCCCGACCTCCATACCGGCGTCGAACACCTCCGGTCCGGAACTGAACGAGTGCAACACAAGCGCCGGTACCTGCCGGCCCCAGGTGCGAACGACCGCCGCCATGTCGGCGTCGGCCTCCCGGGCATGGATCACCACCGGCATCGCGCGGCCGGCCGCGATGGCCAGCTGGGCTTCGAACACTCGACGCTGGACTGGGCGAGGCGCATGGTCGTAATGATAGTCGAGTCCCGTCTCGCCAACCGCCACGACCACGGGGTCGTCGAGGGCCTCATCCAGGCGGGCGGCGGTCTCTTCGGTCCAGGACGAGGCTTCATGCGGATGGACGCCGGCGGTCGCCGAGACGCCGTAAGACTGCGCGAGGGCACGCGCACGGCCGGTGGAGGCGACCGAATCGGCAATGATGATGACGTGATGGACATCCGCGGAGCGCGCGCGTGCGAAGACGCCGTCACGGTCCGCGTCGAACGCGGGGTCCGCCAGATGGCAGTGCGTATCGATCAACACGGCCGCGCCGGCCGCTCAGCCCGCCTCGGTCGTCCGCGGATCGGCCACGAGCGTTCGCGCACCGCGGACGTCCTCACCCGGCCACTTCTGTTCGATGTACAGCAAGACCGGCGACGCGATGTAGATGGAAGAGAACGTCCCGACCACGATCCCGAACGTCATCACCCAGGCAAACCCCCGAATCACCTCGCCACCGAGAATGAGCAGGGCCAGCGTCGCCGCGATCGTCGTGGCGCTCGTCATCGCGGTTCGCGGGAGCGTTTCGTTGATGCTCCGGTTCAGGATCTCATAGATGTTCTGGCGCTTGAACTTATGCAGGTTTTCCCGCACGCGATCGAACACGATGATGGTGTCGTTCAGCGAGTATCCCACGATCGTCAACACTGCCGCGACCACCACGAGGGTCAACTCGAGGTGCATGATCGCCAGGAACGCCACCGTCGCCACGATGTCATGCAGTGTGGCCAGAATCGCCGCCACACCGAACCGCCACTCGAAGCGGAACCACAGGTAGATCAGCGTGGCCCCGAACGACATGAGGATGGCGAGCAGCGCCTTGGTGCGCAGTTCGCTCCCGACCTTGGCCGAGACCGCTTCTCCACGGCTCATCTCGTAACTTCCCGCGCCGAATGCCTCGGTCAGGGCCTGCTCGACGGCCGCCGCCGTTTCCTGCGTCGTCAACGCGGCATTCTCTGCGCCGACGCGCGCCTTGATCAGAAAATCGCTGGGCGATCCGAACGTGGTGATTTCCGCGCCTGAAATGCCGGCGCCGCCCAGGGCCGAGCGGATCGACGCCGTGGTCATCGCCGCGGAGGAGGCCTCGACCTGCACCAGAGTACCCCCGGTGAACTCGATGCTCTCCGGAATGCCACGAAGCGCGAAGAACGCCAGACCAATCAACATGAACGCGCCAACCACGGAGAGGGACCCTTTGCGTGCCCGCAGGAAGTCGAAGCGGGCGTTCTCGAATAGCCGCAGCATCAGAGCGCGAACTCCTTCTCCAGCGAACGTCGTTGGAGCCAAATCAGGAAGAAGGTGCGGGTCACGAAAACGGCCGTGATGAACGACGCCACGATGCCCGTGATTAGGGTCAAGGCGAACCCGCGTACGGGTCCGGTACCGAATTGGAACAGAAAGAGCGCCGTCATCACGGTGGTGATGTTCGAGTCGATGATGGCCGGCATGGCGTGTTCGAACCCGGCATCCACCGCACCCCGCGGCGTCTTGTTTTGCGCCAGTTCCTCGCGGATGCGCTCGAAGATGAGGACGTTCGCGTCAACCGCCATGCCGACCGACAGCACGAAACCGGCCAACCCTGGTAGGGTCAACGTGAACTCGAACAACGCGAGCCCCCCGAACGTGAACAGGGCGTACATGCCCAGCGCTCCGACGGCCAGCAACCCGGCGAACCGATAGTAGCCGACCACGATCAACACGACCAGGATGGCCCCGACCACGATGGCGCGGGTTCCCTGCGTAATCGAGTCATGGCCGAGGTTGGGCCCGACCGTGCGCTCCTCGACGATGACGAGCGGAGCGGGCAGCGCCCCCGCCCGCAGGATGAGCGCCAGATCGCGCGCCTGCTGCAGGTTGGCGTTCCCCAATTCGATTTGGCCGCGCCGGTTGATCTGCTGCTGGATGACCGGTGGCGTTCCCTGCACTCGGCCGTCGAGAATGATCGCCATGTTGTCATTGACGTGTTGCCCGGTCTCGCGACCGAACCGGCGTCCGCCGGCGCGCGTCAGCTGGAATATCACGATGGCGCCCTGGGTCAACTGATCGATCGTCGCCGACGCATCGCTGAGCTGATCGCCCGTGATGATGGCGCGCCGGTCGACCGCGTACAGGGGTCGGTACGAGGTTGCGCCCTGCGAGCGGGCCTCGGCGCCCCAGAACAACTCGAGTCCGCGCGGTACCTCACGTTGAACGTCCGGCAGGTGAATCAAGCTGTCGACGAACAGGTAGCGCTCCTCCGGAACCAGGTATTCGCCTTCCACGCTCCCCTGGTAGAGCAACCCGCTCAGGACGCCGGGCGTGTTGAGGTCGAGGGAGTCAACCTGGGTGGAATCCTCGGCCGGTTGCGCCGTGTCCGCCTGCAACAATTGGCTGACGGCCGAGACGGCGCCAGCCGCCGCAGGCCCGGCTACCCCCGCACGCCGCAGCACCGCATCGATTCGCGGAATGGCGTCACGGAATTGCCCTTGCATGTCGGTAATGCGGAACTCGAGGAACGCCGAGCGCTGCACGACACTCTTCGCGCGTGCCGGGTCGGTCTCGCCGGCTAATTCCACCACGATGCGGTTGTCCCCTACCTGTTGCACCGACGGTTCCGAGACGCCGAATTCGTTGATGCGCTGGCGGATGATCTCCAGGGCGCGCCCGAGCGCGTCCTCCGGGTCGGGGACCACCCCCTTGGACTGATCGATTTCGAGCGCCAGCCGGATCCCCCCTTGCAGATCCAGTCCCCGTTTCAGCGGCGTGCGCCGCTCGACCGAGTCGCGCATCCGCCCGTCAGCTCCGAGCCGGCGAACCGAGACGTCGCGCGGCAACAATGACCAGACGGAGCCGGCCGCGAGCAGCGCGATGAGAATAAGCCGATTGCGAATTGAACTCAGCATGACTGCACTCGAAAAAAGTCCGACAAACTTAACCTGTCACGCCGCCCGGTGGCACCGCCCCCAGGATCCGGCGCGCATGACGAACATCCTCATCCAGCTGCTGTTTGAGCGCCTCGACCGTCGGAAACGCCGCGACGTCGCGAAGGCGGCCGATCCACGACAGTTTGACGTCCCGCCCATACAGCTCCGGCCTGGCATCGAACAAATGGGCCTCGAGCGAGCGCCGCTGCTCGCCGAACGTCGGTCGCGGGCCAAGGTGCATCATGGCCCCGGAGGCGCCGTCCGCCCATTCGACCTGCACCGCGTATACCCCGTCGGGCGGCAGGAGCTTCCTCGGATCGGGTTCGGCGATATTAATCGTCCGGTACCCGATGTCTCGGCCGCGCCCCGCCCCACGGATCACCGTCCCGGTCATGGAGTAGTGCCGGCCCAGGTGGCGCGCCGCGGTGACCAGATCTCCCCCGGCCACCGCCCGGCGGATGAGGGTCGACGAGACTTCCCGGCCGTCGATCGTCTCCGGCGGCACGACGGTCACGCCGAATCCCAGGTTGGCGCCGAGCGCCTGCAGGCTCTCGGCATCCCCGGTCCGCAACCGCCCAAATCCGTGATCGTGACCGATCACGAGCTGGCGCATGCCGAAGCGCTCGAGCAGGAGTTGTACGAATGCCTCCGGCGTGAACTGGGACAGCTCGCGCGTGAACGGCACGAACGCCACGACGTCGACCTCCGTTTGCGCGAAGAACTCGCGGCGTTCGTGGTCGAGTGTGAGGAGCGGCGGTGCGGCCGGCGGGTTGACCACCTCGAGGGGGTGAGGCACGAATGTGAACAGCAGGCTCTTCCATCCGGCCCGCATCGCGTGGGCACACGTCTCGCGCAGGACGGCCCGATGCCCTCGGTGAATGCCATCGAAGCTGCCCACCGTCAGCACCGTCTGCATCAGAGGGGCTCCAGCACGACACGCGGCTTGAGACGGCCGGCGTGCGGTGTCGCGACGGCGATCAGGGCTCCATCATGGAGCAACGCCACCGCCGTGCCGTCGCACGCGCCGTCGATCGGGCGACCGTGCCCGACCGCGTGGCGTTCCTCCGCCGTGATCACGCGGTGCGCCAGATGGCTCACCGCGGCGAGGACGTCCGCGATCACGACCGCGCCGCGTTGGAGGTCGGCGAACGCGCAAGCGTGGTCAATCGACCACGGCCCCACCGCAACCCGGCGAAGTGCGCGCAGATGCGCGCCGCAACCGAGCGCCGCCCCCAGGTCGCGCGCTAGCGCCCGAATGTAGGTCCCCCCGCCGACTTGGGCCTCGAACTCCACGTCGCGTCCATCGCGCGCGAGCACGGCGAAGCGAAACACCTCGACAGTAACCGGACGGAGGACCACGGCTTCACCCCTCCGCGCCCGCCGGTAGGCCGGCTTCCCGCCCACCTTCTTGGCGGAAAACGCGGGCGGCAGCTGCGTTAAGCAGCCGGTCAACCGGTCCATCGCCTCACCCAACCGATCGTCGGAAATGGCGTCGGCCTGCGACGACGCGAGCATCGGCTCCCCGGTCCGATCGTCGGTCGTCGTCGCTTCGCCGAGTCGGAGCGTGCCGACATAGCGTTTCGTGAGGCCGGACAAGTATGGCATGAGACGGGTGGCCCGCCCAATCAACAGGGGCAGCAGCCCGGTCGCGAACGGATCGAGCGTGCCGGCATGGCCTACGCGACGCGTCCCCAGTCCGCGGCGCGCCACGGCGACCACATCGTGCGACGTCGGGCCGGCCGGTTTGTCGACCAGCAGGAACCCGTCACTCAGGTGTCCGGCCCGTCGTGTTTGATCTGGTGGATAATCTGGTCGATGCGCTGGGCGTGTTCGACGCCGCGGTCCAGCCGGAAGGTCAGATCGGGCACGACGCGTAACGTCAGCACGCTGGCCAGATGACTGCGGAGAAACCCCTTGGCGCTGTCCAGTCCTTCCAGGGCGCGTTGTTTGTCCTCCTCGGCACCGAGCACCGACACCAGCACGGTGGCATGACTGCCGTCGGGAGTCACCGTGACATCGGTGAGGGTCACGAACCCGACCCGCGGATCCTTGACCAGTGTGGCGATGGCCCGCGCCAGGGTTTCCCGCACGAGCGCCGCGAGGCGTTCGGGACGGTGACGGCTTTTCTGTCTCATAGGAAACTCGTGACGGAGTCGATAATGCGCGCAAGGTCGTGGCCCTCGACGAGCCGATCGGCCGAGGCCAGCACCCGTTCGGCCTGGATCCGGTCCGCCGCCACCACGCACGCCGACAATTCGGCTCGTTGCCATCGCTCGTGGCTCGCGGTCTCGGCCACCGACACGTTGAATCGTTGATGCAGTCGATCCTTGAGACTCTTGAGAATGCGGCGTTTGTCCTTGAGGGATGCACAACCGTTCAGATGCAACTCCCACGTTCGCAATCCGACCACCACGTTCGGCGCTCCCGATCACGCGTGCGCGCGCGCGCTCACCTCACGCGCCAGCGTCACTCGACTCCAGGGACCGCGCGACGTGCTCGATCAAGTACGACTCCAGCACATCGCCGACCTTGATGTCATTGAAGTTCTCGACGCCCATGCCGCATTCAAGCCCATCCTTGACTTCACGCACATCGTCCTTGAATCGCTTGAGGCTGGCGAGCTGGCCGTGATAGACCTCGACGGCGTCACGCACGACCCGGATCTTGGCGGTGCGCTTGATGACACCGCTGCGCACGTAACACCCGGCAACGACGCCGACCCCCGAAATCTTGAATGTCTGTCGCACCTCGGCTTCGCCGAGCACCGTCTCCCGTTCTTCCGGCGCGAGCATGCCTTCGAGCGCCAAGCGTATTTCCTCGACGGCCTCGTAGATCACGCGATACGTCCGGATATCGACGTGCTCCCGTTCCGCTGCTGACCGCGCGTTGGCGTCCGGCCGCACGAGGAACCCGACGATGATCGCGCGGGACGCTTTGGCCAGGTCGACGTCGCTCTCGGTAATCGCCCCGACGCCGCGGTGAATCACCTGCACGGCGACTTCGTCGGTGGAGAGATGCGCGAAGGCGTCCGCCAACGCTTCAGCCGGCCCCCCCTGATCGGCTTTGATGATGATCTTCAGCGCCTGCACCGCGCCCTCGCCGATCTGCCGTGACAGGTCTTCCAGGGAGAGACCGCGCGAACTGCGGCGGTGTTGGGCTTCCCGATCGAGCCGCTGGCGCTTCTGGGCGATCTCGCGGGCGTGGGCGGCGTCGGTGACCACCATGAAGTGGTCACCAGCCTGCGGCACCCCGTCAAAGCCGAGCACCTGCACCGGCACGGAGGGACCGACCTTGGTCACACGCTTGCCGCGCTCATCGAGCATGGCGCGTACCCGACCCGACAGATTCCCGCAAATGAAGTCCTGGCCGACTTCGAGGGTCCCATGCTGGATGAGGATGGTCGCCACGGCGCCCTTGCCGGGATCGAGCGTGCTCTCGATCACCGTCCCCTGGGCCTCTCGGTTCGGGTTGGCGCGTTTGTCGAGGATCTCGGCCTGGAGCAGCAGCTTCTCGAGCAGATCGTCGACGTTCTTGCCGGTCTTGGCGGAGATCGCCGCTGCGAGCGTTTCGCCCCCGAATTCCTCGAGGACTACGCCGTGTTGGAGCAGTTCCTGCTTGACCTTGTCGACGTTAGCCGACGGAAGATCGATCTTGTTGATCGCGACCAAGAGCGGCACGCCGGCGTTCTTGGCGTGACTGATCGCCTCGATCGTCTGCGGCATCACTTGATCATCGGCCGCGACCACCAGCACGACGAGATCCGTGACCTGTGCGCCGCGGGCGCGCATGGCGGTGAACGCTTCATGGCCAGGCGTGTCGAGGAAGGTGATCCCCTTCCCGTCGCCGACCTCGACGTAATACGCGCCGATGTGCTGCGTGATGCCACCGGACTCGCCGGCGATCACATTGGTCTTCCGAATGTGGTCGAGGAGCGAGGTCTTCCCGTGATCGACATGGCCCATGACCGTCACGACCGGCGGGCGCGGCACCAGATCGGCAGGCTGGTCCACCGCCGTATCACCAAGCGCTTCGGTGGGTGCGTACTCCTCTTCCTGAACCGCCTGAAAATCAAACGCGCCGGCAATCAATTCGATCTGATCGAAATCGAGTCGCTGATTCACCGTCACCATCATGCCGAGTTCCTTGAAGCAGAACGAGACGATATCCGTCCGGCTCACGCTGAGGATATCCGACAACTCGGATACGGTGATGAACTCGTTGACCCGGACGAGCGTCTTTTCGCGCTCGCGTTCCTCCTGGCGGCGTTGTTCCTCCCGGACGCGGAAGCTCGGTTCTTCGTCGCGTCGCCGAGCTTTGCGGCCGGGACCGCCCTTGAGGGAAGCCATGGTGCGGCTGATGTTGGCCTGGACCGCTTCCTTGTCGACCTGCGAGCGCTTGGCCTTGCGGCGCTTCTTCCCCTTCTCGCGGCGTCGCTCCTCGGTGGCCTCACCGGGCGCGGCCGACGCCACCGGCCGTGGGGTGGCAGAAGCGACCGGTTTGATCCGTGGGGTGCCGGCGGCCGGACGAGGGATCCGTAGCGGTTTGGGCGTGTCGGGACGGGCCGCTTCCGGCCGGGGTAGGGGCTCGGGCGGCGCGGTGTCGGCCGGCGCGTCGGTCTCCGCGACCGCCGCCGCCGCCCGCTCCACGACGTCCTCCGGCGCGTCCTCGACTGGAGCCGGAGCCTCGGGCTTGCGGGCAGGGCGCGCGGGGGTTGCCAGATCGGGGAACAACGCCGCGGCGCGCTCTTCGAGCGACGGCGCTGGTGCGGACTCAGCCTCTTCCTCGGCGGCCTGGGCCGCGGTGGCGGCGGCCCGTTCCTCATCCTTCGCAAGTTCTTCGGCCTCGGCAGCTTCCTTCGCCGCAACCTCGGCCGCCGTGCGACGACGGCGGCGCGGCCGCGCGGGCTCGGCCGGCTCACGGGGCGCCTCTTGCTTGACGGCCTTGGCGGCACGGCGCCGTGCCTTCTTCTTCGGTGCATCCGACGCCTTGCGCCGCTTATCGCGCTCCCAGCGCGCCCGCACCATGGCGACTTGATCGGGGTCGAGCGACGAGAGATGACTGCGTACCTGCACACCCAAATCGCCAAGCAACCCAACCAGTTGCTCGCTCGTGATATCGAACTCGGCCGCGAGGTCGTGCACCCGCGTCTTAGTCGCCACTCAAACCTCCTACGGTACGCCTGCCCAGCTTCGTCAAGAGTCCTTCAGCCAACCGGCGGTCCGTGACACCAACCGCCTGTACGGCTCCGCGTCCGAGGCGCCGTCCCAGTTCCGCCGCCGTGGGCCCTTCAACGACCGGGATACCCTTGGCCGAGGCCAACCGAACGACCTTGTCGGCGGTGCGGTCGCTCAGATCACACGCCACAACGACCGCCCGCACCCGATTGCGCTGCAATTCGGCCCGCACGCTGCCCGTGCCAATCAGGATGGTTCCCGCCTTGGCCCCGAGCCCAAGCAGCCCGAGCGCCGCGTCCGACATCATGCAGGCGGCGGTTCCTCGACCGGCGCCTCGTGCTCCGGCGTCGGTTCGCCAGCATCCCCGTCAGCATCGGCGGGTGCCGGGACCGCTTCCGCCGGTTCTTCCGTGAGTTCCGCGATGAACGCCTGCAACGTCGCCACATGCATTTCGCCCAGACCCGGGATTGCGGTCAACTCCTCGGGTTCGATGTCGAGCACCTCGCTCAGCCGCACGATGCCCTGTGACTCGAGGATGGCGACCATGTCGGCGGGCAGTCCCTTCAGTTCCTTCAGATCAACGTCGACACCCGCTTCCTCCTCCGCCGGCAACGGCGCGAACAGCGGTCCTTCCCCACCCCGCTCCAACCACTCACGGCTCGAATAGAGGTCGATCTTCCAGCCGGTGAGTTCGGACGCCAACCGTACGTTCTGTCCGTTCCGACCGATCGCGAGCGAGAGCTGATCTTCGTCGACGATCGCCTGGATGGTCTTGGTGTCCGGATCAGAAAACACGCGTGCCACGCGGGCCGGTGCGAGCGCGAGCTTCGCGAACCGTTCCGGGTCGGGCGACCAGGGAACGATATCGATCCGTTCGCCCCCAAGTTCGTTCACGACCGATTGCACGCGACTGCCTTTCAGTCCCACACACGCCCCCACCGGATCGATCGCGTCGTCGCGGCTGATCACGGCCACCTTGGTGCGACTGCCCACCTCGCGCGCCGCCGCGCGGATCGACACGATGCCCTGCTGTACCTCCGGCACCTCGAGTTCGAACAACGCCTCCACGAACGCCGGATCGGCACGCGACAGGACGAGACGCGGCCCTTTCGGGGTCTCCTCCAACCGCTTCAGGACGGCACGGATCGTGTCCCCCTGGTGGAAATGTTCGCGATGATTCTGCTCGCGATACGGGATGATCGCCTCGGCCTCGCGGAACTTCGCGACCATGATCACGAGCTTGCCGCGCTCGATCTGTTGGATCTCGCCGGACAGCAACTCGCCGACCTTGTCCGCGAACTCCTCCCGAATGCGTGTCCGTTCCCCCTCGCGCACGCGCTGGATGATCCGCTGCTTGGCCGCCTGGACCGCGATCCGTCCGAATTCGGCGAAGGGGACCTCATCTTCCAGCACGTCGCCGAGCGCGAACTCGTCGTCTTCCCACTTGGCGTCCTCGAGCGATACCTGACAGGCGGGATCCTCGACCTCGGCCACCACGCTCCGCAGCACGACGACCCGGATATGACCCTTCATTTCGTCGATCTCGATCTCGGATCGCACGGTCGGGCCGTACTTCTTCACCAGGGCGGCGCTGATGCCGTCCTTGAGCAAATCGAGCAGGCTCTCCCGATCCAGTTGCTTGACGTTAGCCAACTCTCGGATCGCCGCCAGAACCTCGGCGGATGTCGCCATTGCCTCTCCTTACTTGAAGTGCAGTCCCAGAGCGGCCCAATCGACCGCCAGCGTTGCCTTGCCTGCGTCGGCAAGGGCGACCACGATCTCCTCACGATCCTGCGTCCGCAGCGTCACCGTTTCTGCCGCCCGGTCGACCCGCACGATGGTCGCCAGCGTCCGACCGCGGACCGGCAGTGTCACGTTCACCGCGCGACCGGTGAACCGCTCCCAATGTTCGGGCCAGCGCACGGGTCGTTCGAGGCCGGGCGACGACACTTCGAGGACGTACCGCTGTCCCAACTGCCCACCGACGTCCAGCCACGATTCGAGCGCCCGCGACACCACCGCGCATTCCTCGATCGTGATGCCGCGCCCGGGCTGAGCATCCAGCCGGTCGACCCGGATCTGCAGTCGAGGCCGTAGCGTGGCCCCGGCGAGCCGTACATCGACGAGTTCGAACCCCAGCGCGTCGACGCGGGCGCGTATTTCGGCGGTCAGGTCTGTCTGGGCGGCCGACATCGGAGCAAACCAATAAAAAAAATCGCGGGCCTGCTGCGCCCGCTTCAGTCCCCAATATACGGGAGGCTCAGGAGGGGGTCAAGGAAGCGACCGACCCAGAAAGGCGACCATCCGCCCGTCTCGACCGTTCGAGCGACGGTGGGAGTAGAAACGCGGGGCGTCATGCGCGGTGCACCACTCGCTGATCGTCACGTCTCTGACACCGCATTCCGCGGCCCGTCCCGCCAGCACGTCACGCAGATCGAGCTGGGACCGACCGGCGCGTTCGGCTCCTCCAACCGCGGCAACGACCTCGGGCCCTACTTCGTAGCACTCACCACAAATGCTTACACCGCAATGCATTACGATGTCCTTCGCCGATCCGCAACCGAGGGCCGACAGCTCGGTGATTCCCTGTTCGAGGATTCCGGCGGCGATGCCGCGCCAGCCGGCATGCAGGAGCGCCATGGCGCCTGAGGGCGGATGCAACAGATACACCGGCACACAGTCGGCGACGGTGACGAGCATCAGGACGCCCGGTAACCGGGTGAGGTGGGCATCGACCCCCGGCTGAATCAGCCACCCGGCGGGCCCCTCGTCGTGGCGCGACACGACGGTATCGTGCTCCTGGAGACCGAGCACAAAACGGCGGAACCCAGGTCGGAACGACGCGAACAGGGCCTTCCACCGGGCAGTAATCGCCGCAACCGGCTCATCCGTTCCCAGCCCCAGGTTGAACCCGCCATCACGCCCGGTGATGCCGGCGGTTACGCCGAACCGCTCACGCCACGACGAGAGGTGGTATCGGGGGGGATCTTCCGCGCAGGCTGTTTCGGTGAGGGGCGCGGCGACGGGGGTCATGGTGATTCGCGTTCACCCTTGCGTTCGATCTGCGCACCGAGATCGCGTAACCGTGCGTCGATTCGCTCGTACCCGCGGTCGATCTGGCGAATATTGTGGATGGTACTGACACCGGTGGCCGCGAGGGCGGCAAGCAGGATCGCCATGCCGGCCCGGATGTCCGGACTCTCCACGGTTCCGCCGGTCAGGGCACTCGGACCGGAGACCACCACGCGATGCGGGTCGCACAACACGGCGCGCGCCCCCAATCCGATCACCTTGTCCACGAAGAACAGGCGGGACTCGAACATCTTCTCGAAGATCATGACGATGCCGTCACATTGGGTGGCCACCACGATCGCGATCGATGTGAGGTCGGCCGGGAACGCCGGCCAGGGACCGTCCTCGATTTTCGGGATGTACCCCCCGACGTCCGTACGGACGCGGCGCTCCTGTGACGACGCGATGTGAAGCCGATCGCCGTCGAGCGTCGGTCGAACGCCAAGCCGGTCGAACGGGAGCAGGATCGGCTGCAGATCGGCGCCACGCACTCCTTCGATGGTGAGATCCCCGTCGGTCACGGCCGCCAGCCCGATGAAACTCCCGACCTCGATATGATCCGGTCCGACCGTCATCTCCGCGCCGCGGAGGGCGTCCACGCCGTCGATCACGAGTCGATTGGTACCGATGCCCTCGATCCGCGCCCCCATGGCAAGGAGCCCTTGCGCGAGATCCTGTACGTGCGGTTCGCATGCCGCGTTCCGCAGCGTGGTGGCCCCCCTGGCTCTGACCGCCGCCATCAGGGCGTTTTCGGTGGCGGTGACGCTCGGTTCGTCGAGGAAGATGTCAGCGCCTGTGAGTCCCGGTGTGGTGAGCCGGAACTGATCGCCAATATCGACCGAGACGCCGAGCCGTTCGAACGCGAGGAAATGCGTGTCGAGGCGCCGCCGCCCGATGACGTCTCCGCCGGGGGGCGGCATGGTCACCTCGCCGAAGCGTGCCAGCAGCGGACCGGCCAACAGAATCGACGCGCGCAGACGCGCGCACAGGACCGGATCGAGCGCCCGTTGCGCCAGCCCCGCCGGGTCGATCCGCACCGTATTCGGACCGATCCACTCGGTCGTCGCGCCGAGCTCGGATACGATCTGGAGCAGGATGTCGACGTCGCGAATCCGCGGCACGTTGTGGAGCGTCGACGCGCCGTCCGCCATCAGGGTCGCCGCGATCATCGGCAGCGCGGCATTCTTGTTTCCCGCCGGCCGCACCGTCCCGCGCAGTGGGTGCCCGCCCTCAACCACGAAATACTCGGCCATGGTGCGCGAACCATACGCGGCGCCGCGCCAACTGGTCAAGCGCGAGTTGACACTCCGCACGGGCCAGCGGAAGTTTCGGGCGGACGCGCGTCGATCGCGCACCAATGCGAGGAGGCGGGGTGACCGGATGGACCGCTGTCGTGACGGCTCTCTCAGCGGCGATCATGGCGCTGGGCGCGATCGTCGCGGCGATCAGCCTGGTCGTGGCGTTGCGGCGGTGGGACGAGGTCGGTCGCCGGTTGGGACGGGTGCTCGACTCGCTCGATCGTGACGCCCGGCCGGCGCTCGAGGCGGCGCGGCGAACGGCCGACGAGGCGAGCCGAGTGGCCACGATGGTGCGGGACGAGGTCGCGGCGGTTGCCGGCACGTCCAGGAAGGTGCGCCGGCGGATCGAGCGCACCGCCCGATCGTTCGAAGAGCGCTTCATCGAGCTGGAAACCCTGCTGGACGTGGTGCAGGGTGAGGTGGAGGACACCGCGCTCGACGTGGCGGCGGCCCTGCGCACGACGCGACGCGGATCGGGCATCCTGCGGACGATGAAACGAGCGTTCCTGCGACGTCGCACGTGAGACCGGCCGCGTGACCCCGCGGACGGTGGTCGTCACCGTCTTTCTCGCGGCTGTCGCGTTGGCCGTCTTCCCCACGGATGCGCACGCGTGGTCGCCGGGGACCCACATCTACCTGGCGGAGTCGATCCTCGCCAACCTGGCGCAACTCCCCGTCGTGGTCGCCGACCTGTTGCGGGCGTTCCCCCACGACTTCCTGTACGGCAACATCGCGGCGGATACGTCGATCGCCAAGAAGTACGCGCCGGTCGGGCGTCACTGCCACGCGTGGCACGTGGGACAGGAGATTCACGATCGGGCCGATTCGCCGGCGCTGCAGGCCTTTGGTCTCGGATACCTCTGCCACCTCGCGGCCGATTCCATCGCACACAATTTTTTCGTGCCGCGCCAGTTGGTGGTGACTTCGTCAACCATCGCGATCGGCCATTCCTATTGGGAAAGCCGGTTCGAGACGCATCTCGGCGAGCACTACGCGCGCACCGCGATGGACGTGATTCGCATGGATCACACCCCCGCCGACACGCACCTCGATCGGATCCTGTCGCCGACCATCTTCTCGGTCCGGACGAGCCGGCGCCTGTTCCGCGGGATGGTAGGGCTCACCGAAACGCAGAGCTGGCAACGCGCGTTCCGGATGGTCGCCGAACGGAGCCGCTGGGATCTCAGTGACGATGCGGTCGAACGCCAGATGGCCGCTGCCTTTGACGTCACCATGGAGGTCTTGGGTGGTGGCGACACCGCGCGCGCCCGCAAGCTCGACCCCGCCGGCGAATCGTCGCTGAACCTCGCCAAACGGATGCGGCTCGACGTGATGCGGAACCGGCTCCCGAACGACCTCGATCGGCTGGCCGACGTCGCGGACGAAGCGTTCGGCCTTCCGGACTACGAGCTGGCCTATTGGGAGGCCTCACCGTCGCAGCGTCCATGGCGGGACCGAAACGGGAGCGCGAACGGTGGGCCCCATCGGGAGGGAACGGAGCCGAACTAACCGGCCTACGCGCCCTCCCAATCACGTTCGAGTCCGGCGTAGGCGACCAGCAGGAGCTTGTGCCCCACCTCCACGTCGTCGAACTCGACGTCGACCTTCAGGTCACGTCCAGCCCCCGTCAGGCCCCGGATCGTGCCGGTACCAAATTTCCGATGACGGATCCGTTCCCCCTTGACGTAGCGCGGCGCGTCTTGCGACACATCCTCGTCGGCGGGCGGTTCGATGGCTACGGCCCCGGGCAGCGCGTCGGCCCACAGCGTCGCGCGGCGCGGTCGCCGGAACGCGTCGCCGCCGAACACACCGCTCGAGCGGCGCTCACGCACGATCCCGGGAGGCAGCGCCTCGAGAAAACGCGACGGCAAGCCGGGCATCAATTGCCCTCCACGCCGCCGCGCGCGAGCCCACCCCAGGTAGAGCCGATCGCGCGCCCGGGTCAGTGCCACATAGACCAGCCGCCGTTCCTCCTCCAGACCGTCGGCGGTCTCGAGGGCTCGGCGCAGCGGAAAGAGCCCGTCCTCGAGCCCGGACACGACCACGATGGGCCACTCCAGGCCCTTCGCGGTGTGGACGGTCATCAGGGTCACCCCGTTCGGATCCCCACCCTCCTGCTCGGCCGACGTGGTCAGGGCCGCCGTGGCGAGGAATCGCTCGACCGGTGACGTCGGGTCGTCGGGATCGGCCTCCTCGGACCACTCCGCCGCGCCCGCGACCAACTCGCGCACGTTCTCGATCCGTTCCATCCCCTCCGGTCCCTCCGCGGCGAGGTACGACTCGTAGTCCAGCGTTTCGATCACGCGTTCGAGCAACGCGGCCGGGGTCGTGTCGCTGAGCCGTTCGCGGAAGCGGCCGAGCATGGCGGCAAAGTCGCCGAGCGCCTGCATGGCTCGCGGACGCAGATCGACGATCCGGTCGGCGATCGCCGCGGTCTCGAGCAGGGTCCGGTTCCATTGTCCCGCCGCGGTCTGCACCGCGCTGAGCGACGCGATGCCGAGACCGCGTCGCGGGACCTGGATCGCGCGGAGAAAGGCCTCGTTGTCGGCGGGGTTGACGATCAACCGCAGGTAGGCCAACAGATCACGCACTTCGCGGCGCGCATAGAAACTCACGGTCCCCACCAACTGGTAGGGCAACGCCGCGCGGCGGAATGCCTCCTCGAGGGCGCGCGACTGCGCGTTGGTGCGGAACAACACCGCCATGTCGCGATGCGCATAGTGGTCCGTGGCGGCGCGCTCGCGCAATTCGCGGGCGATCCACTCGGCTTCATCGCGCTCGTCGGCGGTGGCGACGACCTCCACCGGCGCACCACCGCGGCGCGACGTGAAGAGCGTCTTGCCGAGTCGGTCCGTGTTTTCGGCGATCACCGCGTTGGCGGCATCGAGAATGACCGGCGTCGACCGATAGTTCTCCTCCAGCCGGACCACGGTCGTGCCCGGGAAATCGTCCCGGAAATCGAGCATGTTGCGCACCTCGGCACCGCGCCATCCGTAGATCGACTGGTCATCGTCGCCGACGACACAAATCTGTCGGTGCACCGCCGCGATCGACCGGACCAGGAGATACTGAGCGCGATTGGTATCCTGGAACTCGTCGACCAGCACCGAGGCAAACCGACGCTGATACACCTGCAGGCGCTCGGGATGCTCGCGGAACAACGTCAGCGGATGCAACAACAGGTCGTCGAAGTCCATCGCGTTGGCCGCGAGCAGGGCCCGCTCGAGATCGTAGTAGATCTCGGCGGCCACCCGATCGACGCGATCCTCGGCCGCGGCGGCCATCTCGTCCGGCGGCACCATGCGGTTCTTGGCATTGGAGATGATCGACCGCACCACACGAGGCGGGTACGCTTTGAGCGCGTGGCCCCGTTGTTCCAGCAGCCGCTTGATGAGCGCCAGCCGGTCGTCGTCGTCGTAGATCGTGAATTGCGACGTAAAGCCGAGGCGTGGTGCGTCGCGACGCAGCAGGCGGGCACACAGGGAATGGAACGTACCGATCCACAACCCCGCTGGATCCCGGCCGAGCACGGACGTCACCCGGCGGCGCATCTCCTGGGCGGCACGATTGGTGAAGGTGACCGCGAAGATCGCGGTGGGCGCAACCCCACGTTGGGCGACCAGGTGGGCCAGGCGGCTGGTGAGCACCCGCGTCTTGCCCGAGCCCGCGCCTGCCAGCACGAGCAACGGGCCGTCGGCGTGTTCCACGGCGGCGCGTTGCGCCGGATTGAGGGCGAGTGGGTCCACCGCTAGCCGATCGGCAGGCGCGCCACGAACTCGGCGCCGCGTTCGGGCGAGCCGAGCGACAGGCTACCCTCGTGTACGTCTTCCACGATGCGGCGCGCCAGTGGGAGACCGATACCCCAACCGCCTTGCTTGCTCGTCACGCCGGGCTCGAACACGCGACTGCGCATGTCCGGTTGCACCCCCGGGCCGTCATCACGCACCCGGACCGTGGCGTGCCGGTCATCCTGTGACACGGTGACGTCGATGGTTCCGCCTCGTCCACTCAGCGCATCGATGGCGTTGCGGACCAGGGCTTCCAGCGCCCACTCCAGCAACACCGGATCGCCCAGCACGTCGGGCCCCGATTCGGGGGCGTGAACCGTAATGGCGACCCGGTTGGCGTGTTTGGGCAGTCGCGGTGCGAAATAGGTCGCCACGCGTTCCGCGATGGTGCCGAGGCCGACCCGGTCCCGGCGTGCCGGCCGGCCGATCCGCTCGAACCGTTGGGCGACCCGATGCAGGCGCTCGAGATCCGCCCGCAGGTACGTCGCGATCTCGGTCATGGCAGGACCCTCACCCACCAGCCGATCGACCCACGCGTTGGCGCTCATCAGCGGGGTGCCCAACTGGTGGGCCGACTCGCGCGCCATGGCCACCCACAAGCGGTCCCGATCGCGATGGATCGCCACGCGATAGGCCCACACGCCGGCCGCCATTGCGCTGAGCAGCAGGGCAAACTGGAGCACCGCGAGCAGACGCAGGCGCCGCGCGACCGGCAGCGCCCCGAAATGCACTCGACCGATGTGCTCGATCGTGATGGGCGGATTGATTTCGTCGAGGACGCGGACATACTCGCGGGTCCGCGCATCGTCGGGCCGGGTCTCGAACGGGAGGTTCTGCGCGGCCGTCACGCGTCCGGCGCTGTCGGTCACGACCACCGGTAACCCGGTGGCACGAATCTCCGACACGAGCTGAAACAACACCTCGGTCTCCGCCCCGGGCGTCGTGTCGTTGAGCGCCGCGATGACCCGCCCGAAGATGTTGGAGGACTCCCGCGCCTCCGCGCGCAGGTGACGGGACACGTTCCACGCCTGCCACAAGGAGACGGCGCTGAGCAGGATCACCAGACCAAGCACCACCTCGGGCCCGAGCCGGGTCAGCACGCGAAGCGGCTTACGCGTCACCGCGGGTCAGCCGATCGGTCCCGACGTAGGGGACCAGCGCCGCCGGGATCCGGATCGACCCGTCTTCCTGCTGGTGGTTTTCCATCAGCGCAATGATCGTGCGTGGCAACGCCACCCCCGATGCATTCAAGGTGTGCACGAACGATGGCTTCGCGTCGGGGGTCGACCGGTACCGAATGTTCGCACGGCGTGCCTGAAAATCGGTGAAGGTGCTGGCACTCGACACTTCGAGCCACATCGCCACGCCGGGGGCCCAGACTTCGAGGTCGTAGGTCTGCGCGCTCGCGAAGCCGAGGTCACCCGTTGCCAGGGCGACGACGCGGTACGGCACCTCGAGCCGCTGGAGCACGGTCTCGGCGTGACCGAGCAGGCGTTCGAGCTCCGCCGGCGAATCCTCCGGTCGGACGAACCGCACGAGCTCGACTTTGTCAAATTGATGCACGCGGATCAAACCACGCGTGTCCTTGCCGTGCGCTCCCGCCTCACGGCGAAAGCAGGGCGTGTACGCCACGTAGGCGATCGGGAGATCCGCGTCGCGCAGGACGTCGTCTCGGTGGATATTCGTCAGCGGCACTTCGGCCGTCGGGATCAGGTAGAACCCGTCGGTCGTGACGTACATCTCGCTTTGGTGGTCGGGCAGTTGCCCGGTCCCACGCGCGGAATCCGCGTTGACCAGGTAGGGCGGCGCGATCTCGGTATAGCCGTGTTCGGCCGTGTGCAGATCGAGCATGAACCCCGTGAGCGCCCGCACCAACCTGGCGCCCTGGCCGGCGAACAGCGGGAAGCCGCTCCCGGTGAGTTTGGCACCGGTGGGCAAATCGAGGATGCCGAGCGCCGTGCCGAGGTCCCAATGCGTCTGCGCCGCGAAGGGCAGCGTCCCGGCCTCGCCCCACGTCCGGACGACCTGATTGGCGGATGCATCACCGCGCAGCACGTGGGGAAGCGGCGGGTTGGGGACGCGAAGAAGGGCGCCCTCGAGTTCGGCGTCGACCGCGCGCATCGCTTCATCGAGCGACTTGATGCGCGCGCTGAGCACCTTCAGTTCCTCCAGCAGATCACTGGCGTCCGTCCCCGCCTGCTTTCTGCCGGCCACCTCCGATGATTTCGTGTTGCGTTCTGCCTTCAGGTGCTCGACCGTCCTGAGCAGTTCCCGCCGGCTCGCATCCACCGCCAGCATGCGATCCACCGAGCCGACGAGGTCGGGATGACGACGAGCGAGTGCCGCCCGCATCGCCTCGGGCGCGTCACGCAGAAGTCGAATGTCGATCACGGTGTCAGGAAGATGGCAGTCCGGGCTCGAGTCCGCGATAGCCGCAATTGATGTCGACCAGTTTCTCGATCGTCAGCGCCCGAAGCAGTGGGTCGATCCCCAGGACGCGGAACTTGCCGTACAGCGGTAGCGTGCCAAGCAACGAGCAGGAGATCCCACGCGAGCGCGCCACGAAGACGGTGCCTTGCGTCACCACGACCACACTGTCGACCACGTAGCCGTCCAGCGGCGCCGACGTGACGCCCTCGAAAGAGTCGTCCACCACCAGGATGCCCGCCCCGGTGACGACGCCGAGGATATCGGCCGACAGCAACACGGCGCGACCGCTATCCTCGATATCGAACGCGAAATCAAACGGCTCGGCCCGATCGGTACGTGCCGGCTGGTCCCGCGACATATCGAATCCGCTGGGGAGCGCGATGTCGGTGCCGCGCAGCGCATAGATCACCGTCGTATCGGTCGTGTTGTCGAACCGCGCGGGACTCAAGGCAAGCGGATTGTCGCAGGCGCCGGCCGCGACCGCGATCGCGGCAAGAATGCCAAGTGGGCGACCGGAAGGGAAAGGAATGTCCATAGAAGTGGGAGAAGCTTAGCGGCGCTCTAAAATGCGGTCAACCTCCTGATTTGTCTTGACTTCGGTCACAGTGACCGATAGCATTGGCGCATGCCGACCATCCACGATGTGGTCCTCGCCCTGAGCGACCGTCCGGGGGTCGACGCGGTCATTCTGTTGGGCCGCGACGGGCTGCCCATCGACGCGCAGGCGGGCAACGGACTGGATCCGGACGGCCTCGCGGCGCTGATTCCCTCGGTGGTCGCCGCGTGCAATCGGCTCGGCACCGCCGCGGGCCGGGGAGACTTCGGTACCGGCGTGGTCGAGTTCGCCGCCGGCATGCTGCTCGTCTCCGCCATTACCCCGGAGACCTTGCTCGCGATCCTCGTCGCCGCGGACTCGAACGCCGGGGTGTTGTTGTACGAGATCCAGCGTCATCGGTCGGCCATTGCCGAACTGCTGTGACGTTCCTGCCATCGGCGTAGTCCGATGAGCAGGTGGGCGGCGGTGCTGGCGGGTGGCACCGGTACGCGTTTCTGGCCGCTGTCCTCCGCCACCCGTCCCAAACAGTATCTCTCGCTGGCGACCGACGAACCGTTGCTGGTCGATGCCGTCCGCCGGCTCGACGGCCTGATCCCCCCTGAGCATATCCTGGTCATCACGTCGGCGGCCTATGCCGAAACGACGCGCGCGCTCCTGTCGAACATCCCGGCGGCGAACGTGTTGGGCGAGCCGCAACCGGCCTCGACGGCCCCCGCGCTGGCATGGGCAACCGAGGTCGTGCGACAGCGTGATCCCGATGGTGCCGTGCTGTCGCTCCATGCCGATTGGTGGGTCGGGGACGACGAGCTGTTTCGACAAACCGGCGCCAAGGCGCTCGAGGTCGCGCGCACCTACGACGCGCTGGTCACGGTCGGGATCGTCCCAAGCCGGCCGGACATCGGATTCGGGTACATCGAACCGGGCGACGTGTTGGAGGAGGGTGTCCAGGTCGTCAACCGCTTCACCGAAAAACCCAACGCGGTGCGCGCGGCGCAGTTGGTCCAGCAGGGCGCCCTGTGGAACAGCGGGTTGTTCGCGTGGACCGCACGTCGCTTCAGGCTCGAGACCGAGCACCATGCACCCGAGATCGCGCCCCACCTCCCGTTGCTGGAAGCGGGCGACGTCGTAGGGTATTTCAACGCCATCACGCCGATCGCCATCGACTTCTCGCATTTCGAACGGAGCGAGCGGGTGGTGGTCGTCCCGGGTCGGTTTCCCTGGGACGACGTCGGCACCTGGGCGGCCCTGGCTCGCGTTCGCGGCACCGATACGGCGCGCAACGTGGTGGCGGGGGCGGCCTTCGTTCACGAGTCGGTCGACTCGGTGGTGTGGGCCGACGACGGCGCGATCGTGCTGGACGGCGTGAACGGGTTGGTTGTGGTGCGCGCCAACGGGCGCGTCCTGGTGACGACTCGCGAGCGGGCGGTGAACCTCAAGCGCCTGCTCGACGCCCTCCCCGACGAACTGCGGCAACTCGAGTAGTGGCCGGCGCCTATGCCTGACCTCGTCCTGATCGAACCCGCCGCGTCACCCGATTGGTTGCCGTTCGCGCATTCGCGTCCCACGAGCGAATTGCGCGCGGGCATCTGGTTGATACGCGAACGATGGGAGGCCATCGTGGGGGGGGAGACCCGTCATCTGATCGGGCCGTCGCACCTGCACGGGTTCGTCGAAGACGGGGTCCCACCGGTGCGCGCCGCCGGCCCGGTCGAGGGTCCCGTCGTCGTGGGGCGATCCGCGTTCGCGCCGAGTGGCACGCCGGTGGAGTTGGGGAACGATCCCGCCCGATTGATGAACGAGGGGAGCGTGGTGGGCTGGTGGGTGCCGTCCGGCCACACCTGGGAGCATGAGGACTTCGCCGGCGACGAGGTGGAGGTGGACGGCCTGTTGCTGCACGGCGCCTTTGACCTCATCCATGCGTTGGAACTCCTGTTGCAGCCTGATACCGCCGATTTCGTCCGGGAAATGGCCGATCCGATTCCGGACGGTTGCATCGTGATCGGCGATCCCCATGAAGTCGTGATCCTCGGCGCCGCGGTCGAGCCGGGCGTGATCTTCGATGTGCGCGAGGGTCCGGTGGTGCTCGAACAGCATGCGTACGTGAACAGCGGGTCGCGGCTCGAAGGCCCGCTCTACGTGGGCCCGGCCAGTCAGATTGTGGGTGGCCGCGTCGCGTGGTCGGTGGTGGGGCCGCACTGCAAAGTGCGCGGCGAGGTGGCGCATTCCGTGTTCCTGGGATTCGCCAACAAGGGCCACGACGGCTTCCTCGGGCATTCGGTGATCGGACGCTGGGCCAACCTCGGCGCGGGGACCACCACCTCCAACCTCAAGAACACGTACGGTCCCATCCGGCTCGAGATCGCGGGACAGCGGATCGAGACCGGCCGGCAATTCCTCGGCAGCCTGGTCGGCGACCATGCCAAAACCGCGATCGGCACCATGCTCCCAACCGGCACGGTGGTGGGTGTCGGCGCCAACGTGTTCGGCGCGCCGCGGGCGCCCAAGTACGTCCCGCCGTTCGCGTGGGGCGATACCGGAGATGTGATGAACCAGGAGGGGTTCATACGTATCGCCGAACGCGTGCTGCCGCGACGACATGTCACGGTCACCGACGACATTCGCGCGATGCTGGACGCGATCTACCGGGCCGCGACCTCGTGAGGGTGGCCGTGCTCGGATCAGGCAGTCGCGGCAACGCCATCGCGCTCCGGACCGACGACGCCGTCATGCTGATCGACGCCGGGTTCGGTCCGCGCGCGCTGACTCGCCGGGCGAAACTGATTGACCTGTCGCTCGAACCGCTCGTCGGCGTCGCGCTGACCCACGAGCACGGCGACCACGCGCGCGGCGCCGCCGCCCTCGCCGCGCGGTCCGGATGTCCGATCATCGCGTCGCCCGGCACGTTGCAGCGTCTCGCGCCGGCCGCGCGCGCGACCGGGATCCCCCTGGAGCCCAGACGACCGCTCACGGTCGGACCGTTTACGCTCGAAGCGGCACGGACGAACCATGACGCGTCGGAGCCGTTCGCGCTCGCGGTCACCGGGCCCGACGGGAGCCGCGTCGGGATCGCGCACGATTTGGGACGCGTCACGAGTGCCGTGCGGTACCTGCTACGCGGGTGCGCGGTGCTCGTGATCGAGGCCAATCACGATGAGGTGATGCTCCGTACCGGCCCCTATCCCGCCAGCGTGCGCCAGCGTATCGCCGGATCGGGTGGGCATCTGTCCAATCGGGCGGCGGCAGAACTGGCAGCGGAGGCTTGCGGCGATGAACTGGAGGCGGTGGTGCTGGTACACGTGAGCGAGCAGTGCAACCAACCGGCGCTCGCGCTGGAAACCGTGCAACGCGCCCTCACACGGCGGGGATTTCGCGGGCGGGTGCTGGTCGCGGAACAGCATGTGCCATCGCCGGTGATCACCGTGCGCGGCGGGATGCAGCTGTCACTTACGCTGCCGGGACGGCCTGGTCCTCGGTTACCGGGGCCACCCGCGGCTCCCATTCCTGCATCATCCGGGTAAACGCGTGCGCGATCTCCCCATCGAACTCCACGCCTGAACGCTCCTCGACATACGCCAGGACCTTCGCGGACGGCCACGCATCCCGATACGGTCGCTTCGTGCGCAGCGCATCGTACACGTCACACACATGCACCAGCTTGCTCGCCTTGTGACAGTCACGAGGGTAGCGCAGCGACGGGTACCCACCGCCGTTGATCATGATGTGATGCTCGTAGGCGACCACGGCGGCAAGATCGAGATCGGGTTCGGACGAGATGATCAAGCGTGCCCCCTCCGTCGTGTGGGAGCTCATGATCGCCCGTTCGTCGTCGGTGAGTTTCCCTTTCTTGTTCAGTATCTCCTCCGGGACCTTCACCTTGCCGAGGTCGTGCATCAAGCCGGCAACCCCGAACGCCCGCACGTCGCGCGCCCCCATGCCGAGCCACTCGGCCAGCGCCATCGCGAGCACCGACACGTTGATGCAGTGGGTGGTGGTGTACTCGTCGAACTGCCGGAGTTGGAGGAGCGGCACCATCAATTGCTGGTCCCCGTGCATCGCGACCGACAGCCCGCGCACGACCGCCTCGGCTTCGAAGATCGGCAACCGACCGCCCGAGACGAGTTCCTTGTGCATCCAGCGGACCGCGTCGGCCTCGTCACCGAGCGTCAGTTGCATGGTCGCCGTCGCGACCGTGGACTGCGCGGCCAGCGGTTCTTCCCCGTAGATGCCGACGCTGCCGAACCGGATCCCGCTCGGCCGCATCTGGCGCGCCTCCGCGGTGTCGATCGCCTTGAGGGTCAGGCGGGCCAGCGCCTGGTCGAGGAAGTCTTCCAGTTCATCACGCGTCACGGTGGGATCGAACTGCAGCCGCTGCACGCCGCCTTCCGACAACCGGCGGCTCCAGTCCCACGCCCGCATCTCCCGTAGCGGACGATCGCCGTAGATCACCTCGTCGCCGAGGAACGAGAAGGTAGGATTTCGATCGTTGCCCAGCAGGTCCAGCAGCTTGCCATAGACCAGGTCCATGGCGCGCTCGCGCGACGTATGCCCTTCGGGATAGAGCGCCAGCGCCGACATCGCCTGGGCAAAACCGTTGAGGAACTCGACCGGCGCGCTCAATGGGCTCCCAATGCCGCCTGGGCGATGTCGGGATCGCGGGATCGCGCCGCGAGCGCCAGAGCCGCACGGGCGCGCGCATCGGTGGTGAAGTCATGCAGCGCGCCCAATGCCGCGATGTACTCCGGGGATTTCGCCGGCGGCCTGGTGCCGAACAGTCCCTTGCGGGGCGCCACGACCCGGATCAGCGTCTCGAGCGCCACCGAGCCTCCGCGCGCGGCCAGCGCCCGGATCGCGGTGACCCGTTGATCCGCGTTGGTCCCGCCGGTGGCACGCGACACCAGCAGCGGCACCGCCGACTCCGGGCAATCCCGCGTGGCCGCGGTCAGTGCCAGGCGCACGGTGTGATCGTCCGCATCCGCGAGACCCAGGCAGATGGCCCGCTCGCGGAGATGCGGATCGCGCACGAGGATCCGCAACGCCTCGCGGCGGACGCGTGCGTCGACGTCGTGCAGAAAGGGCAACGCGTCGAACGCGGGAGGAAACTCGGGGAGTTCCGCGATCAACGCGAGCATGTTCCGTCGCACGAACCACCGTTCGTCGTCCAGGCGCCGCAACAATTCCGGCGCGACCTCGGCGCCGAACCGCGTGAGGCGGTCCATGAGCAGGCGCCGGGTTTGCCGCGAATCCGCGGACATCAACGCATCGATCAGCGGCGGGCCGGCCGCGGCACCGACGTACGCGAGCTGGCGGTCGAGCAGCGCCACGTCGATCGTCTCCTGCGCGATCAGGTAGCCGATCTGTTCCGGGTTGGCCAGCCGCGCAAGAATGGCGTCGGACACCTTCGGCGCTTCGGCGTCGTTGACCGCATCCATCATCCACGCCGTTTCGCCCTTGATCACCAGCGCGTCGACGGCGCGCTCGACAGCGTCACCCATGACATCCAATTCGAGCGACATCTGAAACAGCCGCCTCGGTTCCGGCAGGAACCGTTGGTCGGGCGAGACCGCGAAGATCGGATTGGCCACCGACATGCGCTGCAATGCTTCGCGATAGGCCTCGGGATTGGGATCGGCGAGCGTCCAGTTCCGGATCATGTTGCCGATCTGTTCGCGTACCGAGGTTTCGGCCACTTCCCGCCGCTTGCCGCCGCCCCGATCCGCGTGGTGGGCGAGTTTCTGCATCATGCGCAGCATCGAGTGCGAGATCGTCTGCTGCTCCGTCTCCGATGCCGCCCGCACGAGGTCGACCACCGCCTCGACGGCCATCCCTTCCGACGCACTCAGCAGGAATTGATGCCGCTGCGACGTGTCTCCACCCATCTCCAGCAGCTGCGTCAAGGTCGAACCGTCGAGCGCACCCACCAGATTCGAGACACGTTTGCGCAGGGCGGCCGACTCAGCGGACTTGCCGGACTTGAGTTCGTCGGCGATCTGGAGCATGTAGCCCACGATCACCTGATCGTACGCCGCTTCGCGCTTGTGACTGTCGATGGCACTCGCCACGACCGAGGGGTCGATCGCCTCGTCATCGCCGATCTCGTGTTCGGGCGGCGCGTCATCCCCTCGCTGTTCGGACGCCATCGCCGCCCGCGCCAACCCGATCCACAACTGGGCCGATCGTGTCCGCGCCGCGCGGGTTGATTCTTCCTCGTGCTCCTCCGGTGACTGGTCGCCGACGAGCTGCAGGCGTTCGTACGTCAGCGGATACAACCGCACGTGAGGCCAGCGCGGCCCCGTATACTCGGGGTCGGTGCCGAGTTGGTGTTCCGACCGGTCGGGATCGACGGCCAACGCCTCGAGCAACTGGTGGACCTCATGATGCCCCGCCCCCTTGCGAAACGTCACCGCACCCAGGTGGTGGCGGTGCATCCGGCTGGCCAGGTCCTTCAGCACGGCGTTCTTGGGATCGGTGGCCACCCCCTCGATCACCAACTGGCTGCGCGCGACGCCGAGCGACAGCGAGTCGCGCGTCTGCACGAGTTCGGTCAGGTGATTGAGCAGGTTGTCGACCATCGGGCCCAGCGACGGATGCCCGGCCGGATACATGGCGTAGCGGTGCAATGCGATCGACAACTGAATGAGGAAGTCGCTGAGTTCGCGCGACAGCGTGGCGCGCTGGTCGCCGCCCTTCGCGGCGCCGGCTTCACCCGTGACGGTATCAGACACCGGCAGATAGGCGCGACGCGGTCATTCGGATTCGGGCGGCGTCTCCGCGCGGCGGCTCATCGGCGGGGGCGGTGGCACGGACACACCAGCCGGGAGCGGCGTCGGCGGTCCGATCCGGCGCAGTGCAATGGGATCGACCAGGTCACCGCCGGAGAGCGTGAGGGTCCGCCGCCTCAGCTCGTAGTTATACACGAGCCACTCGTCGCCCAGCGCGACGAAGATCGAGTCCGCCACCAACCGCCACCGCACCGTCTCGTCGCCGAAGCTGGCTGAGGAATCGCCGCGCACGACGATGGTCTGGGGGCCATCCGCGGTTTCCGCGCGCCAGGTCCCCGTGAGATCGGGGGGGCGCTGCTGGGCGAGTGTCGGTACGGCACTCAAGACCGAGACGGCGACAACAAGCCTAGCCAGTTTCATCGCAATAAGTTACCTCCCTCATGATTCACGCGCCAACGTCACGGCGTTCGACTGGCGCCGATACAAAAGGCAATACCTGCGACCCCGCGGGTGGTTCCCGCCCGCGGGCCCATTTCCCCATGGAGCCGCCAATGCGCCGGCCGACCTCGAGCGTGCTCGTTCCGCTCTTCCTCTGCAGCACCGCGCTGTCCGCCCAAACGAACCGCCCGGTTCGCCCGGTTCACACCTTCTCGATCGTCGCGGTCGACAGTGCGACCGGCGAAATCGGCGCGGCCGTGCAATCGCATTGGTTCAGCGTCGGCAGCATCGTCATCTGGGCGGAACCCGGGGTGGGCGCGGTGGCGACCCAGTCATTCGTCGATCCCAGCTACGGACCGCGCGGACTGTTCCTGATGCGCACCGGGACGCCCGCTCCAGAGGCATTGGCCGCGCTCCTCCGAGCGGACGGTGACAGCGCCGTGCGGCAGGTGGCGATGATCGACGCCGCCGGCGGCGTCGCGGCGCATACCGGCTCAAGCGACATCCCCGCCGCGGGACACCAGGTAGGACGTTGGTTTTCCGTGCAAGCCAACCTGATGCGCAACGATCGCGTGTGGCCCGCCATGGCGGACGCCTTCGAGACGGCTGAGGGGGACCTCGCCGCGCGGCTGCTCGCGGCGCTGGAGGCGGGCCAGGAAGCCGGCGGGGACATCCGCGGCGAGCAGTCGGCAGCCCTGGTGGTCGTGAGCGGTGAACGCGGGGACCGGCCGTGGGAGAAGCTGTTCGACCTGCGGGTGGAAGATGACCCGAACCCGATCGGCGAACTGCGCCGCTTGGTCACGGTTGCGCGGGCGTATCGCGCCGCCACCGACGGGGACAACTTCATGACCACGGGCATGATCGATTCGGCACTCGCCGCGTACCGCCGCGCCTCAGCGATCCTCCCGGATGAAGCGACCAACGGTGAGTTGATTTACTGGGTGGCCGTCACGCTGGCCGACCTGGGCCGCGTGGACGAGGCGATCCCGTTGTTCCGGCGATCGTTCGCGCAGGATGCGAGTTGGATCGAACTGCTCAGGCGATTGCCGGGCGCGGGGCTGCTGCGCGCGGACGACGCGACGATCGCACGGATCGTGCGGGAAGGGGGGCGGTAGCGCACGGTCGGTCCGTGTCCTCTCCCTCACCCCAGGCGCAGCCCCGATCCGGGCGCGCCCGGCGAGCACCAGTGCGCTACCAGCAGGCGGATCCCGAGGCAATGCGGGTGGCGCTGGAGCAGCGGGGGACGCTGTGGTCGGTCGAGCAGTCGGACTGACCTACAGGGCTACCTCGAGCGGCGCCTCGCGCAGCGCGGAGACCTTGAGGACGGAGAAGCCGAGCACGTTGCCCTGCTGGTCCACCTTCTTCATGACCTGGTCCGACGAGGTCTCGCGGAAGAACCCCGCCTTCTGGTCGAAAATCACCTCAAGGAAGTCGGCTTCCTGATCGTACCAGATCTGCACCTTACGGTTGGCCATTCCCATGGGAGGCAGAAGCCTCAGCCCGCCAACGAGAACTCGACCTTCCGAGCGTCGGTGACCCGCCGCGAGGCGTCGAGAATCTCTATGGAGACCAGTTCGCCGGCCGTGTCGTAGTCGAGGATAATCCCGGGCTTGTCCTCGTCGCTCTCCGCGACGGCGACGCCGTCCCTCAGCACCACGGTCAGGCTGTCGGTCGCCTTGTCGTACTCGATCCTCATGATTCGGCCCTCCAGTACTTGTCAATCTTGCTGGTCCGGTACGCTGTGACAACCTCTGCCGGGGTTCGGTCCATGTCCACGAAGACCCGGACCAGGTAGTCACGGCCCGGATCACCGAAGGGCAAGCGTCGTTGGAACACATCGCGACCCGGACGGTCGGGATGGCGCTGGTCCGGAACAGTCACGACCTGCGCGACCAGGTCGACGCCGATCTCGCGCCGTCGCATCACGGACTCGGCATGAGCCGTCAGGACCCAATGGATGAGACCTGTCGGTTGGTTCACGGACGGAAGATCGGAGGGTCACGGTAGCTGCGCCAGCCCCAATTTGCACGGGCTAAACTGGCACCACCAACTGGCACCACACGCCACAGATCACGCTGATAAACGCAGATGGACGCAGATCGCACCCCGTGCAAATCTGCGTCCATCAGCGACTTCTGCGAAGTCTGCGGCTATGGGTCTGGGAGGAGTTGAACCTCCGACCTCACGCTTATCAGGCGCGCCACGCATGCCCGGCGTCGGCCCGACCACCACACGCCAACCGTTTGCCGACCGAGGCCTCTCCGATGATCGCCGCCACCGCAATCGCACCGCGCGGAACCGAAGTGCGGGGTCCAGTCAATACGCCAACACCCGAACGCCCGGCACGCGGTTGTAATCCCGCACGTTCCGTGTCACCACCGCTTGGTCATGGGCCCGCGCCGTCGCCGCGATCCAGAGATCGTTCGCGCCGATCAACGTCCCGTTGGCACGCAAGTGACGATAGGCGCGCGCATACGCCCAGGCGACCTCGACGCCGCACGGCAGGACCTCGAATCCAGCCATCACGGCTTCCCACCGCGCCCGCTCATGATCGCCGGCACCCGCAGCCAACTCCCCCGCGATCGTCCACGTAATGCAGACGCGTTCCCTGTCATGCGCCTGGAGAAACCGGTGCGCCGGCCCCTCTTCCCTCCGCTGCAGCTCGCGTTCGAGGTCGATGAGAAACGTGGTCTCCAAAATCACGGTGACCACTTGTCACGCGGCGCCCGATCGCTCGCCTTGAGTGCCTCGACGGCGGCCAGCCCCTCCGCCGAATAGCCGGGACCTCGCTCCCGCACGGAAGCCAGCAACTCCCCCGCCGTGAGCGGTACGGTATCCCACCGGGCCCTGAGCACCACGTCGCTGAACGACTCGTCGGGGCGCAGGCGGGCCTGCCGGAGCCGATCGTACGCCTCGATTCTCAGGGATATTGTCTTGGTGGCCATGCATGTACCGTGCATGGTCCATGTACGTTTGTCAAGCGATCAGAGTGCTCCGCGAGCGTCCGTTGGCAGATCAGGTCGGCAACTCGAGCCGAGCCAGCATGCCGAGCGACCCTGCGGTTTCCCAGGATCGATTGCGGCGAGAAGCTGATAACGGCACCACGATCTCGGCCGCCTCGAGCGCGTCGATGGCTGCGCAGATCTGCGGCTTCGAGCGTCCGGTGGCCGCCGCGGCAACGGGGCGGTGATCACGGGGTAGGCCGGCAGCATCTCGATGCGCACCCACGCCGCGGCGTCGGAACGCGGCGGACTGGGCCGGGCCCGAAGCGTCGCCGACCCCGCGGCGCTTTAACCAGCAGGTAGATCCTGGACGGCTCATTCACCAGCCGCACTTTGGGAGGGCCGATTGAAATTCTCCTATTCCGATGTGTCGCGTTTGGGCTATGGCGGGCACCGGATTCGCGCACCACGTTCATGAGAAGGATCTGCAGTCCCTCTTCGGACGGGAGAATACCATGCGGATTTCGCCTCGATTCCTGACGGCCGTTATGGCGGCGGGGGCGCTGGCACCCGTGGTCGCGTGTCAACCGATTGCCATTGGCCCCACCGCCGTCGAGCCGAACTTCGATGCCGAGGACCCTCCGCCAACGCTCAAGAAGGTGACCGTCTGCAAGGTCGGCACGGACGCCGAGTTCCGCGTCACCATCGGGAGCGGTACACCGGATACCCTTTCCCTGGCGGAGGGCAGTTGCGCGGTCGTGGCGGAATGGGTGGACGTGACTTCGCCGTTGGACGTGACCGTGACGGAGCTCGAGCTCGCGGGAACGCAGCTCGATTCGATCGCGAAGGATTCGGTCTACACCGTTCTGACCAACCCCCCGACGTACGAGACCGCCACCTGGATCACCGGCACGAATACGGTCGTCGGGCACCAGGGCGGGGGGAAGGGCGCCGTACTGACCTTCTTCAACTCGCTGGTGGGCCAGGCGGACACCAGCCGGCCGGCCGTGCCGAACGGGTTCGACTCGCCGGACAGCGCCGTGGCACTCCTCGTGAATCCCCCGGGGAGCGACCCGGAGCTCCTCGTGTTCCGCAATTTCGTGCACATCGAATTCGATGACACGACCACCGGCACCACGGTTAGGGACCTGTTCGCGCGGTACGGGGCTACCGTAGCCGGGGGGTATCCGCTCACGGGCGCGTACATCATCCAGGTCCCCGACCCCGGTCCGGCGTACGCCGACTTGAAGGCACTCCTCGCGCAACTGGCGGCCGAGCCAGGAGTTGCTTGGGTGTACCGTCGCGTCAAGTTTGAACCTGAGGGAAGTCTGGGCCGCTTTCCAGAGGACGGCTCGCTCTCGCGGCGAGAGGACTGGCTGGGCGCGCCGACGGACGCGACCAGGGGCCTGCGCGCGATCCGCGCCCCGCTGGCCTGGGGCTGCGAGACCGGGACCTACGGATCTTCGCCCGTCGGCATCGGGGTGATCGATGACGTGTTCGGGACGGGGATAGCGGACCTGAGTTCTGTGGTCGAGCACTCGGTTGACCCGACGGTCGCGGCGTTCCGGGCTCTCACCGACCCTGCTCGGCTGAGTCACGGCACGGGGGTATCCGGGGTGATTGGTGCCAGGGGCGACAACGGGTCCGGCGTCGCGGGGCTAGTCTGGGCCAGCACCCTACACCAGTTCAGACTCGCCCGAGAAGTTGGCCTGGTGACGCGCATGGTCGAAGACCCGGGCGCCTACATCGCTCACGTGGTCCTGCCCGCCGCCATTCAAGCGCCGATCAGGATTCTCCATTCGTCGATCGAGGCCCCGATAGACGCTCGCGTCGCGAATATTATCGAACTCAACCTCCGGCAGTTTGTGGACGCGTCCCCGGGTGGCCGTCTCTTCGTGCAGGCCGGGCAGAACACCCGCGGGACGATTCTGCCCGATACCGCCGACCAGATTCAAGGCGGGTTCCTGATGGAGCAGGCGGTGGCCAACCTGGGCGGGACGCCTGACGCGAACCGGGTGATCCTCGTGGGCGCCGCCAACCGCGATGGCACGACGCTGTGGGGTGCGGGGACGCCAGGTGGCGATGGGGCAACGCTGTGGTCCGGCGTCACCGCAATCCTGGCGCCGTCCGAGAGCATCCTCGTCCTCGCCAGGCCGCAGGATTTTGCCGCGGGCACGTTCGCCACGTCCGGCACGTCGTTCGGCGCGCCGATGGTGAGCGGGGTGGCGGCGCAGCTCTGGACGTTCGATCCGACCCTCACCGCGGACGAGGTGCGGGACTACATCTTGCGCGGGGCGCAGGAGCCCAAATCGTTCGGGCCGACGGGGGCTCCGGTCCCGCCCACCCCGATTGCGGGATCCGGCGGGCTGTTCCTGCTAGACGCCTACGGCGCGTTGACGCTCGCCTCGCGCGAGCGGCCCAACACGACGCCGATTTGTGGCGTCAAGGTGTGGGCGCAAGGCGCCAACGTGGCGGTCGCGCGGGACGTGGTGCAGTTGTGGTCGGTGCCCGGCGCGACAGGCCCGCTCTCCGTCTCCGTGGCGCAGGGCGGGCGGCTGATTGCCGCGAGTGACGGTGCTCAGGTGTTCACGCTCGACCATCAGGGCAATCCCGTGGAGACGTTGTCGCTCCGCCGCCGCGTCTACCTGGAACGCGATACGATGGATCTCGTGACCGGACCCGCGGGCGTTCTCGTGTCCATCACCGGGCCGAATGGCGTGCCGGCGTTCGATCCGGTGGAGCGGGTCCTGCCGTCCCTACCGCCGGAGCTACACTCGGCGTGGAACGTCGGGGCCGTGGAGGCCTCACCGGTCGGTGACTGGCTCGCCGTCCGGCTGCACGAATCGAACGCACTGTTGTGTGAATCCGCTTACTGGTATCTGGTTCCCGCTTCGGGCCAACCCGCGGTACTCGTGCAGGCCATGCTCGGGAACCCACCCGCCGCCGGCTTCCCGCTCGAGGCCTGTCACGCGAACAAGATGAGCGCAGGCTGGTCGCACGACGGGCAACGCACGGCGATCACCATACTGCGGGGGCTCTCCGGCGAGAAGGAGACGGGCCTGCGGATGATCTCGATCGTGAACGGGCAACCGGTCGGGGTGACGAGCGAAATCGTGTTGGGGGGACTCTGGCTCTTTCAGCCGCGGTTTACGGCGAACGACTCGCTGCTCATGGTGAACGAGCAAACCGAGGAAGACGCATGTAGCCTCGCGTATCGGGTGGCAGGCGCACCGGGGTCACGGGTGCGCACGGAGTTCGCGCTCCCAAGCGACTGCGACGCCCCCATTACTCCACCGACCATCTTCAACACGCGCGTGGCCCCGCCGGCGAGCCCGGCTCAGCGCCGGAGGTGACGTCCAGGCGGCAACCGCCGACGGACGCGACCGCAAAACAGTAAAGGCGTCCGGAGCAGGAGCCCTCATGACGGCAGCTGTCGCCTTGGCGGCGTCCAGCTCCATCGGCTGCTGGAAGGATACCACGCGGCGCCCTGACCTTGGCGCCGTCCCGGGCGGGACGGCACGCGGGGCGCCCAGCCCCATCACCCTTGCATTATGAGCGTGTGACGCTCAATTTGCGATATGCCAACGTTCGTCGACCGACCCCGGGACGTCGGCCGGATCACCACCCTGCTGCGGCAGTTCCCGGTGGTGGCGGTGCTCGGCGCCCGTCAGGTCGGGAAGACCACCCTCGCCCGCCAGGTGGTGGCCAGGCGACGCGGCGGCGCCACGGTGTTCGACCTGGAAAACGCCGCCGACCTGGCGCGGCTCGCCGATCCGCTGCTCGCGCTGCGGCGGGAACGGGGGCTCGTGGTGATCGACGAGGTCCACCACCTGGCGGACCTGTTCCGCACCCTTCGGGTGCTCGCCGACGAGCCGGGCACCCGGCGGCGGTTCCTCGTGCTTGGCAGCGCCTCGCCGGAGTTGCTCCGCCAGGGCGCGGAGACCCTCGCCGGTCGGATTGCCTACCACGAGCTCCACGGGTTTCGGCTCGACGAGGTCGGACTGGGACAGCTCCCGCGACGGTGGCTGCGCGGTGGCTTCCCGCGGGCCTTTCTCGCGCCCAGCGAGGCGGCGAGCCGTGGGTGGCGGGAGGCGTTCATCCGGACCTTCCTCGAGCGGGACATCCCCCAGTTCGGGCTGCGCATTCCGGCCCCGGCGCTACGGCGCTTCTGGTCCATGATGGCGCACTATCATGCCCAGACGTGGAACAGCTCCGAGCTGGCCCGCGCCTTCGGCGTGGCTCACACGACGGTCCAGCGCTATCTGGACGTGCTGACGGAAACGTTCATGGTTCGGCAGCTCCCTCCTTGGCACGAGAACCTGTCGAAGCGCCAGGTACGTGCCCCCAAGGTGTACCTGCGGGACACCGGTCTGCTGCACACCCTCCTGGGGCTGGCCTCGCGGCCGGAACTGGAGGGGCATCCGAAGGTCGGTGCCTCGTGGGAGGGACTGGCGCTGGACGTGGTGCTCGACCACCTGGGCGCGGGTCCTGGCGAGGCATACTTCTGGGCGACGCACGCGGGGGCGGAACTCGATCTCCTGGTCGTCCGCGGCCGCACCCGCCTCGGATTCGAGTTCAAGCGGACCACGGCGCCAAGGGCCACCCCGTCCATGCGGTCGGCCCTCGCGGACCTGAGGTTGCGACGCCTGGACGTGATCCACGCCGGTACCGAGACGTTCCCCATGGGCGAGCGCATTCGGGCCGTGCCGCTCACCCGGGTCGGTGAGGACATCGCGCCGCTGCGATGATGCCGGCCGGGCGTCGCGGCACCGCGCTGGATCGAGGCACCCAACGGTTCTGGTGCGAGTGGACCACCGCGGCCGGGAAGAGCTACGTCCTGGTGGAGCCCGTGGCGGGCACCACGCGCCGGGTCTTCGACAACGACCGCATCGCGGGAATAGGCCAGACCGTCATGTCGCATGTGCGGGCTTGACCACCATGACTCCGCGCGACGACGTTTCGCGCTACCGAATCGCGCACACCAACAAAGCGCCCCGGAAATATTCCGGGGCGCCTTGAACCACCCTGCCCTACCAGTCGCCCAGCCGACTAGCTGCTAGTACATTCCGCCCATGCCGCCACCCGGCGGCATCGCCGACGCCTTCTCATCTTCCTTCCTCTCGACGATGACGCACTCGGTGGTGAGCAAGAGGCCGGCAACCGACGCGGCGTTCTGCAACGCCGTGCGGGTAACCTTGGTGGGATCGATCACGCCGACCTTCACCAAATCCTCGTACTTGTCGGTCTGCGCGTTGTAGCCGAAGCTGCTGCTCTCGTTGGTCCGGACCCTCTCGACCACGATCGAGCCTTCGACGCCCGCGTTCTGCGCGATAATCCGCATCGGCTCCTCGAGCGCGCGCCGCACGATGTCGATACCCACCTGCTCGTCCGGATCGCCACCCTTCACCTTCTTGAGGACGGACTGCGCGCGGAGTAACGCCACCCCGCCACCCGCCACGATACCCTCTTCCACGGCGGCACGCGTGGCGTGCAGCGCATCCTCGACCCGAGCCTTCTTCTCCTTCATCTCGGTCTCGGTGGCCGCGCCGACCTTGATCACCGCCACACCGCCGGCCAACTTGGCGAGCCGCTCCTGCAGCTTCTCCTTGTCGTAATCCGACGTGCTCTTGTCGATGGCCGTGCGGATCTCGTTGATGCGGCCCTGGATATCCTTCTCCGAGCCGTTGCCATCGACGATGGTCGTGTTGTCTTTGTCGATCACGATCCGTTTGGCCTGACCCAGGTCGGCCAGCACGGCGTTCTCGAGCTTGAAGCCGACTTCCTCACTCACGACCTTGCCGGCGGTGAGCGTCGCGACGTCCTGCAACATCGCCTTACGCCGATCGCCGAAGCCGGGCGCCTTGACCGCGCACACCTTCAACGTGCCGCGCAGCTTGTTGACGACCAGCGTGGCCAACGCCTCGCCCTCGACGTCCTCGGCGATGATCAGCATCGGCTTGCCGGTCTGGGCGACCTTCTCCAGCACCGGAAGCAGATCCTTCATGGCGGAGATCTTCTTGTCGTGCACCAGGACGTAGGGCTCCTCCAGCACGGCTTCCATCTTCTCGGGATCGGTGACGAAATACGGCGAGAGGTAGCCGCGGTCGAATTGCATACCGTCCACGGTTTCCAACTCGGTCTGCATCCCGCGCGCCTCTTCGACGGTGATCACGCCGTCGTTGCCGACCTTCTCCATCGCGTCCGCGATGAGATCGCCGATTTCCTTGTCGTTGTTGGCGGAAATCGTACCGACCTGCGCGATCTCCTTCTTGCCCGATGTCTTGACCGAGACCTTGTCGAGTTCCTTGACGACCGTGTCGACCGCGTTCTCGATCCCGCGCTTGATGGCCATCGGGTTGATCCCGGCGGTGACGCTCTTGAGGCCTTCGCGGAAGATCGCCTGGGCCAGCACCGTCGCCGTCGTCGTGCCGTCACCGGCCACATCGGAGGTCTTGGTGGCAACTTCCTTGACCATCTGGGCGCCCATGTTCTCGATCGCGTCAGGCAACTCGATCTCCTTGGCGACCGTGACACCATCCTTGGTGACGGTGGGGCTGCCGAACTTCTTGTCGATGACGACGTTCCGGCCCTTGGGGCCCAGCGTCACCTTCACAGCGTCGGCGAGCTTATCCACGCCCTTCTTCAGCGCAGTACGCGCGTCGACATCGAAATGCAGTTCCTTTGCGTTTGCCATTGCAGTAGATCCTCCTGGATCGCTCAGCCGATGACGGCGAGCACGTCAGATTCTTTGACGATCAAGAGCTGCTCGTCGTCCACGGTCACTTCGGTGCCGGTGTACTTGCCGAACAACACCCGGTTGCCTGCCTTCAACTCCATCGGCACGCGCTCGCCCTTCTCGAAGCGGCCGGGTCCAACCGCCACGATCTCGCCCTCTTGTGGCTTTTCCTTGGCAGTGTCGGGGATGTAGAGCCCGCCGCGCATCTCGGTGGTATCCTCGAGCGGGCGGATCACCACGCGCTCTCCCAACGGCTGCACCTTGACCTTCGACTTCGTCGCAGTGGCCATAACCTGAGCCTCCGTTACTGGTAACATGTTGATGGATATGACTTTGACGGCATTAGCACTCTTTGGTACCGAGTGCTAATCAGGCAGGGAAGATACGTCGGCCCCGAATGAAGTCAAGTGGCATAGTGGGGCGGGAGGGCGGCTGGCCGATCTCAGCGATCCCAATAGGCTTCCAACTCCACGCCGAGCCCGTCGGCCATCCGGTTGACATAGGCGTAGTACGCGGTGACCTGGCAGGTGTCGAGGATCTCGCCGTCGCCGAGGCCGACGGCGCGCAGCGCGTCGATATCGCCCGGTGTCATGCGGCTGGGGGTCTTGGTGAGCTTGACCGCGTAGTCAAGGATCGCGCGCTCGCGTGGAGTGAGCGTCGCGGTCGAGTAGTCCCGCTCCACCGCGGCGGCCTTCTCATCATCGTGCAACAACCGACGGAGACCCGCCCCGTGATGTCGGATTCAGTACACGCAGTCGTTGGCCCGTGAGACGGCAACCGCGATCATCTCCCGCTCGGTGCGGGACAGGCCGGACGGCCCGCGCATGAGGTGCTCGTACAGACGGTAATGGTGCTCGAGCGATTCCGGATTGAGCGAGTGGATCTTGAGGATATGGTCGACCCCGAAATGACCGCGATGCGCGGCATACAACTCCGCCAGTTTCCCACTCGCGTCACGCTCATCAACCCACTCGATCCACGCCATCCCATACCCCCTATGACCGTCCTAGTCCACGATCCTCCGTGCGCTCACCCAGCGTTGCTGCCACCAGCGGCTATCGGGGTCGGTCGCGGTAAGACTCGACAACTTCACCCCGCCCGACGCGCTGTGAATGAACTGTCCTCCGCCAATATACAAACCGATATGCGTGATGCGACTCGTGCCCTCGATGGAGAACCCGATCAGGTCGCCCGGGGCCAGCGCAGCCACGCGCTTGTCGAGGGCCTTGCCCATGCGCATCTGGTCGCGACTGATGCGCGGCATGATGATGCCGTGTTGACCGTAGGCGTAGTGAATCAGCCCCGAACAATCGAATCCGTTTTCGTCGCTGCCGCCCCACTGATACGGGAGGCCCATGACCTTGAGTGCGGTCTCGACGACGCTGGTGGTGAGCCGCGCGCCGGTCTCGGACGCGCCGGCATCGCGCGCCAGGTCGTGAATGTCATTGGTCGACGGAAGACGACTCGGCGGGGCTGATGGACGCGCAGGATTCGTCGCGACGGCCGGCGGGTGCGCCGCGCGGCTGGGCGACCCGCCGAGACCGATCGCCACGCGGCCGGTCAACTGAATCCCGCGCCGGTCATCGGGGCCAAGCCGCCAGAAACCGTACATCCCGGAGTCCTCGACGCGGTACCGGCCCTCGAGCCCGAGCGAGAAGCCCGAGAACGGCCTGACCGCGTAGCCGCCACCGGCCGACCACGCCCCATCGATGCCTCCTCCGACGTGCCTGATGCCAACAGCCGCAGAGCCAATGAGATACGGTCCCGACCCGTCGCGGAACATGCTCAGGGACAGCTCTGCCCCCGACAGAGTGCGGTCGTCGATCGAACGGGTGTTATCGAGGTGGGTGAACCCGATCCCATAGCCAAATGGACCGAAGAGCCTGCGGGTGTAGCCAGCGGAAAACACGACCGAGGTGGAATCGCCGGTCCACCAAAAGCCGTACCCCGCCTCGAACGTCGGCCCTTGTGCCTGAGCGGCCGCCGAGACCGAACCACCGAGGACCCCAAGCAGGGTCGCGAGCCGCGCTGCCGGAATGACCTTCATGTGACGTAAGTCCCAACGTAGCAATACCATAGCTACCGGTCAACATTCTGCCATCGCGCAGCGGCCGAGTGACCAGACGTGAGGGACCCTCGTCTGATTACCTTTTGAGGCCAAATGGGAGGTACCATGCCCGTCGTCACCGTGACGCGACGCGTCCATTTCAACGCGGCTCACCGGCTGCACCGTCCTGACCTGTCCGACGCCGAGAACCGCGCGCTGTTCGGCCCGTGCAACAACCCCAACTACCACGGGCACAATTACGAACTGGACATCTCGGTGGCTGGCGAGGTCGACCCGGTAACCGGCTACGTCGCCGACATGGGCGAAATCAAGCGCGTCGCCGAGCGGACGGTGCTGGCGGCGCTCGACCACAAGAACCTGAATCTCGACGTGACCGCGTTCGCCGAGGTCAACCCGACCGCGGAGAACATCGTCGTGGCGATCTGGAGCATGCTGGAGCACGCATTGCCGGGGAGACTCGTGAAGCTGGTGTTGTGGGAGACGCCGCGGAATTACGTCGAGTACACGGGGAGCGGCGCCCGGCGCTGAAACCTATCGGCAGTCCCGCCCTGAAGGGCGGGCTCGGCCAAGAGGAGCGTGCTGAAGCACGCCGCCGACCCGTCCTTCAGGACGCCGTTCTCGACCGAGCCCGGGCTCTCAGCCCGGGACTGTCGCAGCGTGCTGAAGCACGCCGCCGACCCGTCCTTCAGGACGCCATTCTCGGCCGAGCCCGGGCTCTCAGGCCGGTTGTGGGAGACGCCGCGGAATTACGTCGAGTACACGGGGAGCGGCGCCCGCCGCTGAAACCTGTCGGCAGTCCCGCCCTGAAGGGCGGGCTCGGCCAAGAGTAGCGTGCTGAAGCACGCCGCCGACCCGTCCTTCAGGACGCCGTTCTCGGCCGAGCCCTCTTGTGCTACGGCCAGAGCCAGCCGAACACGCCCGCGGTGAGCAAGCCGTACACGACGCCATCAACGACGCTCTTCCAGGTAGACGCCCACTGCCGCCCGAACCAGATCGCGTCCGGGAACATCGCGGCCGTGTATGCGATCGTCGCCACGGTGCCGCTGATTCGAAAGACGCGCATGTACTCCTCACCGGCACCCACCGTGCTGCCCGTGACGTACGCGACGAAGATCGCGACCACCAGGTAGTAGACGAACGACAACAGCATCGGTTTGCCCATGTTCGTCCGGACGTTGGCGGTCTGCACGATCATCAGGCCGACCGGTCCCTCGGACAGGCGTTTCTGGAACTCCTCGCTCTTGAACTCCGCCATGTCTGTCGTGTGTGGGAACATGTAGTGGCCGGGACCGACGTTATGCATGCGGAGCCCGCTGAGGATCTTCTCTTCGTCGGGGAGTTTGCCCCAGTCGCGTTTGTGGTGTGGCAGCGCCGTCCACGCCAGGGCGCTCGCGACGAACACGATTGCCGCGGACGCCAGAATGGGTAACCACAGTTGTGTCAGGGAAACGAACTCCATGGCGGCCTCCGGTTATGGACGGCGCCAACGTACGACGCCGTCCCAACCGAGTCCAGCGCACCGTCCCCTTCGGGGAGGAGGCTAGGCGGACACCTTCTCGAGCTCGACCGCGCTCATCGTCGACTTGACCGCCGCGGCCGACGCCGCCAGCGCGGTGCGTTCGTCGTCGGTCAACTCGACTTCGATGATCTCCTCGAGGCCGTTGGCGCCGAGCTTGCACGGGACGCCACAGTACAACCCGTCGAGCCCGTACTCGCCGGTGAGCCAGGCCGCGCACGGCAGGATGCGCTTCTTGTCCTTGACGATCGCCTCGGCCATCTGGGCTGCCGCGGAGGCCGGCGCGTAATAGGCCGAACCGGTCTTCAAGTATCCGACGATCTCCGCCCCGCCCTTCCGCGTGCGCTCGACGATGGCGTCGAGTTGCTCGCGACCGATGAGCTGCGTGACGGGAATGCCCGACACGGTGGTATAGGAAATCAGCGGCACCATCGTGTCGCCGTGGCCGCCAAGCACCATCGCCTGGATGTCCTCGACCGACACGTCGAGCGCCTCGGCCAGGAAACTGCGATACCGCGCGGTATCGAGCACGCCCGCCATCCCGATGACACGTTCCCGCGGGAACCCGGTGACTTCCTTCGCGACCCAACACATGACGTCGAGCGGGTTGGACACCATGATGATGATGGCATCCGGACAGGTCCGTTTGATCTCCTCGCTGACGGACTTGGTAATGGCCGCGTTGGTCTTCGCCAGATCGTCGCGACTCATCCCGGGTTTCCGCGCGATGCCGGCCGTGACGATGACCATCTCGGACCCCGCGGCGGGACCCCAATCGTTGGTGCCTTCCACCCGCGTGTCGAATCCCTCGATCGGCGCTGACTCCCACTGGTCGAGGCCTTTCCCCTGCGGGATACCCTCGACGACATCCAGCAAGACGACTCGCCGCGCGAGTTCTTTCTCGGCAACGCGCTGGGCCAGCGTCGCGCCGACGTGGCCCGCACCTACCACCGTGATCTTGTTCATGGTCGCTTTCTCTGACTGTCTGGAGTTAGCGCATCGGTCCGCGATCCGGGGGGCGACGCGTCCAGCTGCCGAATGGCCTCGTAGGTCACGATCGCCACCGCGTTCGCGAGGTTCAGGCTCCGCACGGCCGGCGTCATCGGGATCCGGAACAGGCGATCGGGATACTTCTCGCGAATGCGTTCCGGCATGCCCTGGGTCTCGTTACCAAACACCAGTACCGAGTTCGGGGCGTAGGGGGCGTCCGTGTGGGGACGCGCGCCGTGTGACGTGAAATATAAACAGCGTTCGCGTGCCACGGCTTCGCGAAATGCGCGCCAATGGGGATGGACCCACAAGTCCACCTCGGGCCAGTAGTCCAGCCCGGCCCGGCGCAGTTGGTCGTCATCGAGAGCAAACCCGAGCGGCTCGATCAGATGCAGACTGGCACCAGCAGCGGCGCAGAGGCGCGCGATATTGCCGGTATTGGGCGGAATCCTCGGCTCGATCAGCGCGACCGCGAGCGCCATGATCAGTCTGGATCGCGGGGACCGCCCCCGCTGGGCACGCGCCTGCCGGTATTATCGCGCCATACGGCCTCACCACCCTGCAACACTTCCTTCTTCCAGACCGGCAACCGGCGCTTCGCTTCCTCGATCATGAACCGGCACGCATCCAGTGCCTCGGCCCGGTGCGGTGCCGCCACCACGACCGCGATGCTCGCTTCCCCCAGTAACACGATCCCGATGCGGTGCCGTGCCGCGGTTCGCGTGCGGGGCCACCGTGCTCGGGCCTCCGCGGCGATGCCGGCGAACTCCGCCTCGATCATCTCCTCGTAGCCCGAGTACTCGATGTGCCGGACCGGCCCGTCGTCCTCACCACATCGCACCGTCCCCACGAACGTCGCGATCCCGCCGCACTCGGGTCCGGCGACGGCATCGATGAGCGCCGCCAGATCGATGACCGACGTGGTGCAGTACGGCATCAACCGCCGGCCAACGGCGGGAACAACGCAAGTTCATCACCGTCGGCGAGTGGCTCGCCGGGCAGCACATGACGCTGGTTGACCGCCACCAGGGGCCGCTCGGGAAGGAGCCGCCCCTCGGGAAGCACGTCCCGCAGGCGGCGGACGGCATCCGACACCACGGCCGGTGCGGGGAGTTCGACCGTCACCTCGTCGCGACCCAGCAGCTCCGCGTAGCGCGCGAACAGCCGGCATCGGATCCGTAGGATTGACATGGGATAGGAAACTACACGACGGCCCCGAACGCGAAAACACCCCGCGCTCCCAGCGGAGGCGAGGTGCGACGGCACAGACAGACGAACCGACTAGGGCGACGCCTGGCGGGCCTGCTCGAAGGTCTCTTCATCGTCCTCGGGGCCGGCAACCATGGTGCGCAACTCCTTGGATGGCTTGAACACCGGCACCGGACGCGCGGCCACTTCCACCGGCTCGCCCGTCCGGGGGTTCCGTGCCATGCGCGTCTTGCGCCGCCGGATCTTGAACGTGCCGAATCCCCGGATCTCGATATTGCGCTGATCGGAAAGTGAGTCTTTCACCGCGTCGAGGAAGGCATCGACGACTCTCGCGCAGTCTTTTTTCGAGATCATCGGACCGGCCGTGCGGGCGATGGTGGCCGTCACCTTCTCGACGAGATCAGCCTTTGTCATGCAACCCCCAGGACTAGACGCGGAGGCGGCTCGTTACGGGCCCTCGGCCCTACCTAGCCGGGGGGTCAACATAGGAGCTTACCTATTGACTGTCAAGAGCTTGGACGAACTGCAGGAAGTGTCCTCTCGCGTCGTGGGGACCCGGAGCGGCCTCCGGATGGTACTGAACCGCGAACATAGGTAGTTCGCGATGTCTTACGCCTTCGACGGTGCCATCATTGAGGTTAAGGTGCGTCACCTCAAGTTGTTTGGCACCTGGGATGCCGTTAGTGCTTCCCTTTACTGCAAATCCGTGGTTTTGCGATGTGATAAGAACGCGCCCGTCTGCCAGCTCGCGAACCGGATGATTCCCTCCTCGATGGCCGTACGGGAGCTTCTCTGTCTCCGCTCCGAATGCCAGGGCGACGAGCTGATGCCCCAGGCAGATACCGAACGTGGGCAGGCCCGACTCGGCCAACTGGCGGATTTCAGGCAGGACATACTGCACGGCGGCGGGGTCACCCGGACCATTCGAGAGGAATAGTCCGTCCGGCGCCAACTCGCGGATCCGGGCGGCCGACGTCTTCGACGGGACGATGGTGACTCGGCAGTCGTGGGCGTTGAGCAGCCGCACGATATTCGTCTTCATGCCAAAGTCGTATGCAACCACATGACGCCTGGCGTCCGTGTCACCGACCGAGCGTTCTTCGGGAACCGTCGCGGCACTCGCCAGGTCGAGACCGGTCATTTCAGGGCTCGCACCGAGCGTACGCCGGGTCTCCTCAGTCGGCTCTGCCCCTTCGGCGATGATCGCCCGCATCGCCCCGCGCGACCGGATGTGCCGAGCCAGCTTGCGGGTATCGACGTCTTCGATGATCGGGATAGCGCGGTCGGCCAGCCACTCGTCAAGCGAGCCCGATGAACGCCAGTTGGAGTGCCCGCGCGACAACTCCCGCACGATGACCGCGCTCACCTGCGGTTTCTCCGACTCGACGTCTTCGGCGTTGATCCCGTAGTTCCCGATCATCGGCGCCGTCATGACGACCAACTGGCCCATATAGGAAGGGTCTGTGAAAACCTCCTGGTACCCGGTCAGGTTCGTCGTGAAGACCGCCTCACCCGTGGTGGGAGATATGGAACGGCGCGTGGTTCCCGCGAACCACGCGCCATCTTCCAACAGGACGTATGCCGGTCGGATGTCGTTGCTCAGTTGTTGTCCTCGGGTTGGCCCGGTGGAACCGGCGACGGCTGCGCGGCACCCTCGCCCGCCGGTGGTTGCACGTCCAGTGGCAGGGGGGCCGTATTGATCGGTGCCGGCGGCGCGAGCTGCCCCTGCAACACCGAGGTCGGACCGCCACCGCGCGTCGACATGCCGGCGAGGATCAGCGAGAACGCGAGGAAGAGCGCCCCGCACCACCAGGACATCTTGGTGAGGACCGTCACGGCCTGCCGCCCACCGAGAAACGTGTCGGTCGACGCTCCGCCTCCCATGGCCGCCAAGCCACCGCCCTTACCGGACTGCAGCAGCACGACGACACCGAGAATGACGGAGTCGAGAATCAGTAAGATCAAGAAAAATGCGAACATGGACTCCTCTCAGGGCCGCAAGATACCCGGCTCCCGAACGCGGGTCAATCGCGGTCGGAACCGGTGATCGCGAGCCAGGAATCCGCGTCGATCGACGCGCCACCCACCAACACACCGTCGATTTCGGACTCCGCGACGAGGGCGCCGACATTGGCCGGCTTGACGCTGCCGCCGTAGAGGACGCGCACCGAAACACGCGGAGCACCCATACCGGCCATGGTCTCTCGGACAACGGTATGGACCGCCGCGGCGTCCGCCGGGGTGGCGTTCTTGCCGGTCCCGATGGCCCAGACCGGTTCATAGGCGATAGGCACCTGCGCGAGCTGCGCCGGCGCCAGGCCCTCCAACACGGCAAGCTGGCGCCGCACGACATCCAACGTCTGCCCCGCGTCGCGCTGCGCGAGCGTTTCGCCCACGCAGAGCATGGGCAACAGGCCTCCGGCAAGTGCCGCGCGTACCTTGGCGCCCGTTGCCTCGTCGGTTTCCCCAAACACGTGACGCCGTTCGGAATGACCAATCAGCGTGCTCGTGGCACCTGCCTCGGCGGCCATCGAGACGCTGGTCTCGCCGGTGAACGCGCCTTTCGCCTCCCAATGCACATGCTGCGCACCCACGCGCAATCCCACCCTCTCGGCGATCCGTGCCGCGACCGTGGAGAGGGAGACGGCCGGCGTGTAGAACCAGACCTCGCGATCGTCCCGAGGCACATACGAATCGAGAAACCGATCGAGAAACGCGGCGGCCTCGACCGGTCCGAGGTGCATCTTCCAGTTTCCCGCAAAGATCAGTGGGTTCATGCGCTGTCCAACGCCGCCACGCCGGGCAGCGTCTTGCCTTCGAGCAGTTCGAGCGAAGCACCGCCACCGGTGCTCACGTGGGTCACCGTATCGCTGAGCCCCGCGGCGGCGAGGGCCGCCGCGGAATCGCCTCCGCCAACGATCGTCACCGCTCCCGCCTGCGTGGCCGTCCCGAGCGCGGCTGCCACCGCCCGCGTGCCGGCATCGAACGGCGGAATCTCGAACACACCCATCGGGCCGTTCCAGACGACCGTTTTGGCCTGGACGATCCGCGCGGCAAAAGCGGCGGACGTGGCGGGATCGATATCGTAGACGGCCCACCCCGTCTCGATCTCGTCCCGCCGCACGACGCGCGTCGCGGTGTTCGCGACCAGTGCGCGCGCCACCACCGCGCCGCCCGGGATCACGAGTTTGTCGCCGGCGCGTTCCAGCAGCTTCGACGCCACATCGATCCGGTCCCGTTCGACCAGCGAGGCGCCGACCTCCAGGCCCATGGCCGCAAAGAAGGTGCACGCCATCGCGCCCCCGACGAGGATCTCGTCGACCGTGGTCAGTAACGCCTCGATCACGTCGATCTTGCCCGAGATTTTGGCCCCTCCGAGCACGGCGACGAATGGTCGGGCGGGGCGCTCCAGGGCTTCGGCGAGGTAGGTGAGTTCCCTGGCCATCAAGAATCCAGCGACGGCCGGCCGAAGCAGATGCGCCACCGCCTCGGTCGATGCGTGCGCCCGGTGCGCGGCACCGAAGGCATCGTTGACGTAGAGGTCTCCCAACGCGGCGAATCGCTCGGCCAGCGCGGCATCGTTGGTCTCTTCGCCGGGATAGAATCGCGTGTTTTCCGCCAGGGCGACCTCGCCGCGGCGCATGCGTTTCGTCAGTTGGACCGCCTCGTCGGAAACCGGATCGGCCAGGAACGTCACCGGTTGTCCGAGCGCCGTTTCCAATGCCGCCGCCACCGGTTTCAGGGAATACGCGGGATGGGGCTTCCCCTTCGGTCGCCCAAGATGGGAGAGCAGCACGACGCGGGTCCCCCGCTCCCGCAACCACCGGATGGTCGGCAGCGCCGCGGTGATGCGCGTGCGGTCTCCCACGGCCCCATCGACCAACGGGACGTTGAAATCCACGCGGACCAGCGCGCGGAGCCCTTCCAACGGCTGGCCGCTCAGCGCGTCGAGCGTGCGGCGCTTCACGCGAGCGAGCCGGCGACCATCTCCAGGAGGTCGACACAGCGCACCGAGTAGCCCATCTCGTTGTCGTACCATGACGAGACGTGCACCAACGTCCCGTCGATCACGTTGGTACTGAGTGCGTCGACCGTGGAAGAATGTGGGTCGCCGATGTAGTCTGACGAGACCAGCGGTTCGTCGGACACCGCGAGCACGCCTTGGAGCGCCGCGCCCGCCGCCGCCCGGAACGCCTGATTCACGCCGTCGGTGTCGGTCGGCTGCGTCACCACGCAGGTGAGATCGACCAGCGAGACGTCCGCGGTCGGAACCCGGAGTGCCATGCCGTCGATCTTTCCTTGCACCTCGGGGATCACCAACGCGGTCGCCCGCGCGGCACCGGTCGAGGTGGGGATGATGTTCACGGCGGCGGCCCGCGCCCGCCGCAGGTCCTTGTGCGGCAGATCGAGGATACGCTGGTCATTGGTGTAGCTATGGATCGTGGTCATGAACCCGCGCTCGAACCCGAAGGCGTCGAGGATCACCTTGACGACCGGCACCAGACAATTCGTCGTGCACGAGGCGTTGGAGATCACGTGGTGTTTGGCCGGATCGTAGCTCGTGTGGTTCACGCCCATCACGACGGTGAGATCTTCCTGCTTGGCCGGCGCGCTGATCACGACTTTCTTGGCGCCGGCATCCAGATGCTGCGCGGCTTTGTCACGTTGCGTGAACAGGCCGGTCGATTCGAGCACCAGGTCGATGCCCAACTCACCCCAGGGCAGGTGCGAGGGATCACGTTCGGACAGCACCTTGATCTCCTGTCCGTCGACCCGGATAGCCGCATCGGCCGCGGCGACGTCGCCCGGATACCGGCCGTGCACGGAGTCGTACTTGAGCAGGTGGGCCAGCGTCCCCGCGTCGGTCAAGTCGTTGACGGCAACCAACTCGAGCGCGGCACCGCGTTTCTTGATCGCGCGGAGCACGTTACGCCCGATTCGCCCGAACCCATTGATCGCTATGCGGACCGCCATCGGAACCTCGATTATGGTTGAAAGGAAGGTCGTACCCGTTCAGGTCGACGCCGCGATGTCGTACGGAAGTGCCCGCGCGAACGTCACCGCCCTGACCACACCCCAACCGGCGTCGCTCAGGGCGCGGGCCGCCGCGCCGAGCGTCGCGCCGGTGGTGAGCACGTCGTCGATCAATATAATCGTCTGCGCGCCGTGCCCGGGACCAGCCGCAAACGCCTGATCGACGTTCGCGCGACGCGCGTCCGGGGTGAGCGTGGTCTGGGTTGCCGTCTCGCGCACCCGCCGCAACAGGTGTGTCGCCATCGGGCGTTTCCAGGTGTCGGCCAGCGCGCGCCCGAGAATGGCCGACTGATTGTATCCCCGTTCGCGCAGGCGGCGGGCACCGAGGGGAATGGGCACGACGAGTCCCTCGGATGGCCACGGCACGCGCCGCGACACGACGTGCGCCAATGCGGCGCCCAGCGCATGAAACCCGCCGTACTTGAAACGATGCACCACCGTGCGCGCCGGCTCGTCGAGCCAGACGCCGCTATGGGCCGCAGCCATCGCCGCGGGCCATTCGCTGCAGAACCGGCACGGACCGACCGGCGGGAGCGGCTGCGCGCATCGCGCGCAGCCGCCGGCGGGAAGGGCGCGCAGTCGGGTGGCACAGACGCCGCACAGCAGGCCATCGGGTGCGTCCGGCGGCATGAGTTGCTCGCAGACGATACAGACGTTGGGCAGCAGGAACCGTTCGATCGACCGCACCAGGACCGCCGTCATGACCCAAGCGCCCCTGCGACGGCGGCCCGCATGATCTCACGCGGCGCAGCGCATTCCGGGAAGAAGCGCTCGAACGCTCGGGCGCCCTGCCCCACCAGCATCACGCGCCCATCGATCGCACGCAGGCCCAGCTGGCGACACTCGCGCACCCACGCGGTTTCGCCGGGACGATACACGAGGTCGATGGCCGCGCGCGCACCGGCCGCCCGTTCCGCCGTCACCGGCGTGTCATCGTCCGCCGCAAGTCCGAGCGGCGATGCATTGATGACGGTCCCTACGCCCGCCCCGGTGTCCGGCGTCGCATCCGCGCCCAGCGCGCGAGCCCAGCCGCAAAACACCCCGGCGCGGTCGGGACGGCGCGAGAGCACCCGCAGCGGCACCGCGCGCGCGGCGGCGGCGGCGGCCACGGCACGGGCGGCCCCGCCCGTGCCGCACACCAACCATGGTGGCTCGGCTTCCACCGTATCCACCGCGTCGAGGAAGCCGTCAACATCGGTGTTGTCACCCGCCAGTCCGTCGCTTTCGGGCCAGAACGTATTGGCCGCGCCCAGTGCGCGCGCCGTGTCAGTCAATGCGGTCATCGCGGTCGCCGCCGTCATCTTGTGTGGGACCGTCACGTTCCCGGCGATCCGGGCGGCGGCGCAGGCGGCCAATACGGTCGCGAGTCCGTTGCGCGGAACCCGCAACGCCACGTACACGGCGTCGAGACCAAGCGCCCCGATCGCCGCGTTCATCATGGTCGGCGACAACGAATGAACGACCGGATCGCCGAGCACCGCCAGCAGACGGCTACTGCCGCGGATCCGGGCCATCGCGGTCCTTGAGCAGTCTTCCCAACGCGACGCGTATCAACTCATCCAACTCGTCATAGGTCTGCCGGTAGGTCTCGATATTGGCTCCGAACGGATCCGCCACCTCGGCATCGGGCCCCTCGCGACCGGCATACTCACCCAGGACATGCGCATGGTTCTCGCCGCCAAGCTCCTGCACGCGCGCTCGGTGATGGCGCGCCATGGTGAACACGAGGTCCGCCCGCTGCACCAGATCGCGGGTGAGCAACCGCGCGCGGTGCGCCGAGAGGTCGAGCCCGTGTTCGAGCGCCACCAGGTACGCTCCCTCGGACGCGGGCGCGCCGTCCCACGCGCCGGTCCCGGCCGACGAGGCGGTAATCCCCTCGATGTTGCGTGCGTCCAGCTCGCGCCTGAGCAGCACCTCCGCCAACGGACTGCGACAGATGTTGCCCGTACAGACGAACAACACGTGGGTCATGACGCCAGTCCCCCCGTGACCGTCTCCACCGCGGCACGTGGAATCGCACCCTCGCGTATCATCCTCGGTACGCTGCGGGTGCAGTCGACCACGGTGGATGGCACCGCGTTTTCGAGGCGCCCCCCGTCGAGCACCATGAGCGTCCCCGCCGCGACGGCGGACGCGAAGATATCGAGCATCCCTCCCACGTTTGGCACCACCGATTTCCCGCGACGGTTAGCGGAACTCGACGTTATCGGTTCGTCGAGCGCCCGCACCAGCGCCGTGACGCCCGCATGGCCCGATTGTCGCACGGCAATCCCCTCCTCGCTCCCGCGCAGCCGCACGGGGAGGTCGGCGCCCCCCCGCAATACCAACGTCAGCGGACCGGGCCAGAATCGCTCGGCGAGCGCCTTCCCGGCATCCGGAATGATCAACGCCCGATCGACCGCCATCTGCAGATCGGCGATCAGAATGATGAACGGGCGGCGTTTCGAGCGTCCCTTGAGCGCGGCGAGCCGCTCGATATCTCGATCCGTGACGCGCGACCCCAGACCGTATACGGTCTCCGTCGGATAGGCGAGGAGACCGCCCCCCCGCAGGTGTGCGCACACGGTCGGAATGGCGTGCGCCCACTCCTCGGGCGTTTCAAACGGGAGGACGGTCTTCATCGCGCCGCGAGCAGCTCGGCCAGGGAGAAATCCTCCGGGGTCGTGATCTTGAGGTTGGCCGGCGCCCCGCGGATCATAACGACGGTCCCGCCAGCGGCCTGCACCAACGCGGCCTCGTCGGTGCGCGCCGGCCCACCGGCGCGTTCGGCCTGCCGGTACGCGTCTTCGAGCATTGCGCGGGGGAATCCCTGCGGTGTGAGCGCGCGCCAGAGGTCGGCACGTGACACCGTGTCAACGATCTCGCCGGATTCCGTCCCTCGTTTGAGCGTATCCGATACCGGAATCGCGACGATCGCCCCTCGGTCCGGCGTGATGGCGCCCAGGACCGCATCGATCTCATCGAGCGACACGAATGGGCGCGCCGCGTCATGCACCAACACGATCGCGCATTCGCCGGTGAGGCCGGCCAAGGCCCGACCGACCGAGTCCTGCCGCGTGGTCCCGCCCTCGACCAGCCGCAACCGCTCGCCCGCCAGATCGCCGAGCCACGCCGGCGGCGCGGCAACGCTGTCGGAAGGGAGCGCGACGACCACCTGTCGCACGCGGGGATGCTGCATGAACGGGCGAAGGGTACGCAGCAACAGCGGCACGCCGGCCACGACACGGAACTGCTTCGGCTCGCCCGGCCCCGCCCGATCACCCCGCCCTCCGGCGGGGATCAGCACCCCGACGTCAGGCGGCGAGATAGGGCCCGAGTTCGGACACATGTTTGATCCCGATCGTCTCGACGTCGCTGCCGGCCGGGCGGTTCCGCGCCGACAGCACCACGTGACGGAACCCGTGGCGCTCCGCTTCGCTCAGGCGCCGGTCGACCGCGGACACCGGCCGGACCTCTCCACCGAGCCCAACCTCCCCGACAAACGCCGTGTCAGGCGGGAGCGGGCGATCGGCGGCACTGGACACCAGCGCCGCCAGCACCGCAAGATCCGCGGCGGGTTCGACCAGTCTCGCCCCACCGGTCACGTTGACGAAGACATCCGACTCACTGAGCGGGATCCCCGCGCGTCGCTCGAGCACCGCCAACAGCATCGCCAGGCGCTTGTGATCCAGTCCGGTGGCCACACGTTGCGGGGTACCGAACCCCGCCTTGGCGGCCAGCGCCTGCACCTCGACCAGGAGCGGCCTCGTCCCTTCGACGAGCGCCGTGACCGCCGATCCCGCCGCCGCGTCGTCCCGTGTGCCGAGAAACGCCGCCGACGGATTCGGGACCGGCACCAACCCCGTCGCGGCCATCTCGAACACCCCGACCTCATCCACCGAGCCGAAGCGGTTTTTCACCGCCCGCAGGATGCGGAAGTCGTTGCGCGTGTCACCGTCGAAGTAGATGACCGTGTCGACCATGTGTTCCAAGGTCTTCGGTCCCGCGATCATGCCACCGCGCGTGACATGACCGATGAGGAGGACCACCGCGCCGGTTTCCTTGGCGAACCGCATGAGCCGCGCCGCCGATTCGCGGACCTGCCCGACGTTGCCGGGCGCGCCGTCGAGGTCCTGGGTGTAGGAGGTCTGGATCGAGTCGACGATAACGCAACGAAACCCGTGCGCGCGCGCCTGTGCCACCACCGCATCGACGCGCACCTCCGGCAGTACCGCGACCCCGCCGGCATCCTCCGTAATGCGCGCCGCGCGCATCGCCACCTGTTCCACCGACTCCTCGCCGGCGGCGTACAGCGTCGGCACACCGGCCGCATCGAGCCGGGCCGCCGCCTGCAACAGCAAGGTCGATTTTCCCACGCCCGGCTCGCCGCCGACCAGGACAAGGGATCCGGGTACCAATCCTCCGCCGAGCACGAAATCGAATTCGGCGAGTCCGGTGATGAGACGCGGCAATCGCATCGACGACACGTCGGCGAGGCGAACGGGTGCCCGGTCGCCCACGATCGGTGGCGCCACCGACGCCGTCTCGGCGATTTCCTCGACCAGAGTGTTCCAGGCCCCACACCCCTCACAGCGGCCGGCCCACTTCGGATGGTCGGCTCCACATTCCGCACAGCGATGGACGGTGCGGCGCCTAGCTGCCATTACCGTGGTCGGGCTTGCGGTCGGTGTAGCTCTCGAAGCGGGTGTACTGCTTGAGGAAGGTGAGCTTCACCGTGCCGGTGGGGCCGTTGCGGTGTTTGGCGAGAATCAGGTCGGCGACACCTTCCTCCAGTTCCTCCCGCGGGAGGTGAGCGCCGTAGACCTCGGGACGATAGATGAACGCGACGAGATCCGCGTCCTGTTCGATCGCGCCCGAATCGCGCAGGTCCGACAGCATGGGCCGGCGGTCCCCACCACGCTGTTCCGGCGCGCGCGACAGCTGGGAGAGCGCCACGACCGGCGTGTGGAGTTCCCGCGCGAGCGCCTTCAGCGACCGGGAGATGTAGCTGATTTCCTCTTGCCGGCTTTCGCTTCGCCCCGTGCCACGAATCAACTGCAGATAATCCACCACGAGCAGCCCGACGTCGTGTTCGGCCTTGAGGCGGCGGGCTTTCGAGCGGAGTTCGAGCAACGTCAACGCCGGCGTGTCGTCGATCCAAATGGGTGCGGTGCCGAGCAGGCCGGCGGCGCGCGACAACTTGGGGTAGTCGTCGGGCCGCAGGTCGCCGCTGCGCAACCGATGCAGGTCGACGAAGCTCTCCGACGCGAGCAATCGCTCGACCAACTGGTCCTTCGACATCTCGAGCGAGAAGATCGCGACCGGGACTTTGTGTTCCAGCGCGGCCGTCGCGGCCACATTGAGACAGAACGACGTCTTGCCCATCGACGGACGCGCGGCGACGATGATGAGATCGCTCTGCTGAAATCCGTTGGTCTTGGCGTCCAGATCCTTGAAGCCGCTCGGCACGCCGCGCACCGACTCATCCCCCCGATCGCGGGCCTCGATGCGCTCCATCGCCTGCCACATCAGTTCCTTGATGCGGACGACTTCCTGGGTGCCTCGCTCCTGCGACACCTCGAACACGCGCTGCTCCGCCTGATCGAGCAACGCGGACACCTCCTGTCGCCCTTCGTAGGCGGACTGCACGAGGCCGGTACCGACCTCGATCAAGCGGCGGAGGAGCGCCTTGTCCTTCACGATGCGGCAATGGAATTCGACGTTGGCGGCGGTCGGCACGACATCGAGGAGCTCCGCGATGTAGTCCATCCCACCCGCGGCTTCGAGATCACCGCGACGGGCCAGCTCGTCCCGCAGCACCACGGGGTCGATCACATCACCGCGGTCAACCACATCGGCCATGGCACGGAACACGCGCCGGTGGGGATCGCGATAAAACGCGGTGTCCTGCAGGAGCTGCACGGCCTTCATCGCGGCGTCCTGGTCGAGCAACATCGCGCCGAGCACCGCCTGCTCGGCCTCGGGACTCCACGGGGCCTGCCGCAAGGGCGTGGCCGCGTGTTCGTCGCTAACGATCGAGGAGCTGACGTGCGATACGGACGTCATCCCACGTAGGCCTCTTCCAATGCGGATTCCGGAGTAACGCCGCAGGGTGATAGGTGACGATCAACGGGATTCCACGAAACACATGCACCTTGTTACGGAGCGACGCGAGCGAGCCCCGCGCCGCAAGCAACGACTCGGCGGCCGTCGCCCCCATGGCGAGGATAACCCTGGGACGAATGATTTCAAGCTGCCGGTACAGAAACGGGAGACACGCCTCGATCTCGTCCCCCTGGGGCTTGCGGTTATTGGGTGGGCGCGACTTGACGACATTGGCAATGTAGACCGTTTCCCGCGGGCATCCGATGGCCGCCAGAATGTCATCGAGCAGCTTGCCGGCCCGCCCGACGAACGGCCGGCCCAGCTCGTCCTCATTGGCACCCGGCCCCTCACCCACCACCACCAGCCGCGCGTCCGCCGGCCCTTCACCGGGTACCGCGTTCGTGCGCGTCGCATGGAGCGGACAGCGCGTGCACGACGCCACCAGCTTCACCACGTCGTCGAGCGTCGCCGTGGCAAGTGGGTCGTCGCGGAACAGGTTCTCGTCCGCCGCCGGCACGATGATCCCCGGTCCGGGAATGGGCGGCGCGTCGGCTTGCCACGTGTCGGGCGGCCCCGTGCCGCTGCGCGGCTTCACCGGACGTTGCGCCGCCGGAGCCCGCTCCCGCGCGGCGGGGCGCGGCGGACCCGCCGCCCCGGCCGCGACGGCCGGACGACCCACACGAAGGCCCTCCGGCAACACCAGCGATTCCATGCCGAGATCGGCCTGCTGCCGCAGGTACCGCGCGAGCAGATCGGTGGCATCGGTCACAACAGCCGCTCCACCGCGTCGAGTACGTGGGCGGCCACCTCGACCTTCGTCGTCCGCGCAATCGGCGTGTCGGCATCGGCGGTGATCAACGTCACGCGATTCGTTTCGACCTCGGCCCCCGCGTCGTCCGCGTGGACGTTGAGCACTACGAGGTCGAGGCCCTTGCGGGTGCGTTTGGCGCGCGCCCGCGCCACGCCGTCCTCGGTCTCGTACGCGAACCCGACCGTCACGCTTCCCGCTTTGCGCGACGACCGGGTGGTCTCGAGGATGTCCTCGGTCGGGTCCATCTCGACCGTAAGGATGCCGTCACCCCGTTTGCGTTTGCTCGCCAGCGGCGACGAGGGGCGAAAGTCGGCCGGGGCGGCCGCCATCAGCAGGGCGTCCGCGTTTCCCACCAAGCCCAGCACCGCCGACGCCATCTCGGCGGTCGTTTCGACCGCGATCCGTGTCGGTCCATGCGGTGCCGGTAGTGGCGTCGGTCCGGCCACCAGCGTCACGTCAGCGCCGCGGGCGTATGCCTCCGCCGCGAGCGCGAACCCCATGCGTCCACTGGAGATGTTCGTCAGCACGCGGATGGGGTCGAGATGCTCTCGGGTGGGCCCCGCGGTGACGACCACGCGGCGCCCATCGAGCTTGCTCGCGCGGCGATCCAGCAGGCGGCGCGCCTCGATCAGCACCGTTTCCGGCTCGCTCATCCGTCCCGGGCGGTCGCTGGGGCCCTCGGCGAGCGCGCCGACCTCGGGACCCACCACGTGCCAGCCGCGCGCGCGCAGCGTGGCGAGATTGGCCTGTGTGGCCGGATGGGCGAACATCGCGTCGTTCATCGCCGGCGCGACGAGCACCGGCCCGGTACGTGCCAGCAACATCGTGGTCAAGAGATCGTCGGCCAGCCCCTGGGCGGCGCGGGCAATGAGATGCGCGGTAGCGGGTGCGAGAACGACCAGGTCGGCTTCCTGCGCCAGGCTGAGGTGCGCCAGCGGGCGACCACGGTCCCACAACGACGTGTGGACCGGCCGGCCGGTGAGCGCTTCAAACGTCACCGGCCCAACGAACTCGGCGGCCGACGCCGTGAGCACCACATCGACCGCCGTTCCAGATTCCGCGAGCCGTCGGGCGAGCGTGCACGCCTTGTAGCTCGCGATTCCGCCCGACACGCCGAGGAGCACGTGCCGGCCGGCGAGGGTCACGTTTCTTGCCGCCGACGTCGGATGAGCTTGTAGGTCAACCCTCCGGACGCCAATTCCTCGAGCGAGCGGGTCGTGAGCTTCTCTTCCAACTCGACCGACCGGTCGCGTGGAAAGTCGTTCACGTAACGCGCGAACTTGGCCGCCACGAGCACACCGAGATACTTGTTCCCGGCACGGCGGGCGACTTCCAGGGGTGTCACGATCCGCATGTACGCTCCTACTCTCCGCCCATGTGGGCAATATGGGTCGCCAGGTCGGCACCCAGCGTTTGCAGTGTTTCCGTCAGCTCCGCCGAGCGAGCCGGGCGGCGCGCTTCCGCATCGAGGATCGTCGCGACCTGTGACACGGCTTCCGTCTTGTCGGCATTGACGACGACGTAATCGTACGAAGGCGCTTCCCGCAATTCCTCGATCGCGCGGCTGAGCCGGCGAATGACGTCGACGTGCCGTTCGGTATCGCGCCCGCCGAGACGCTGCACCAGCGCCTGCGCGGACGGAGGAATAATAAAGACACTGACCACATTTTGGCACCGCTCGCGTACTTGCCGAGCGCCCGCGACCTCGATGTCGAGCACGACGTGTTGCCCCATTCCCTGCAACCGGTCGACCTCGCTCTTGAGTGTGCCGTAGCGGTTGGCGCCGTATTCGGCCCACTCGATGAACTCATCGGCCGCCACCCGCCGATCGAATGCCGCGTCATCGATGAAGAAGTAGTCGACTCCGTCCCGTTCTTCGCTCCGCGGGGCCCGCGTCGTCGCGGATATCGAGTAGCCGAGATCGTCGCGCGCGGCCAACAGCGCCTTGGCAATCGTCGTCTTGCCGCCACCCGACGGCGCCGACAGGATCAGCAGGAACGGTGTCACTCGAGGTTCTCGAGCTGTTCGCGCATCTTGTCCAGCTCGCCCTTCATGGTGATCACCGCGCGCGCAATCTCGCTGTCGTTCGCTTTGGAGCCGATCGTATTGACCTCGCGTAACATCTCCTGCGCGAGGAACCCGAGCGCGCGTCCCGCCGCCGCATCTGCGGAGAGCGTCTCCCGGGCGGCCTGGATGTGCGCGTCCAGGCGGACGATCTCCTCCGTGATGTCGAGCCGATCGGCCATGATGGCAATTTCCTGCGCCAGGCGCTGCTCGTCGAGCTCCGTCCCATCCAGCAGGGTACGCACCGCGCTGCGCAAGCGGTCCCGCTCGGCCGACACCCGATGCGGCGCGCGCGCACGCACCGCGTCGAGCAGCGTGGCGATCGCGTCGAGTCGCATGAGCAGTTCCGCACCAAGCACCACGCCTTCCCGGGTACGCATCGCGCTGACGCCGTCGAGCGCCTGCTGCACGACCGCGAGAAACCCGTCGAGCGGCACCGACGTGTCGGCCCGGTCGGTCTGGTAGAGGAGCACATCGGGTTGCCGGGCGACAAACTCGACATCCACGTCACCCGGCAAGTCGAACTCGGCCTTCAGTCGCGTCACGGCCCCCAGCACCGCCCGCGCGCGGTCGACGTCCACGCCGACATCCGTCCCCCGTTCCGGATCCTCGACCCATCGCGCCGACAGCGACACGTGCCCGCGCTCGATGCGCTCCCGCAACGTGCGCCGCAGCGTTTCTTCGGCCGGTTGCAACGCGGTCACCAACCGCATCTGCACGTTGAAATGCCGGTGATTGACGGTGCGGATTTCCACGTGGATTCGACCGCCCGCGAGCGGGCCGTCCGCGACCCCGAATCCGGTCATCGACTTCGGCACGTTGGCGATTCCTCACACGGTTGGGGGGCGTAACGTACCCGGTCGGGAATCGTCGCGGAAGGCGCTCAGTTCTCGAAGGTCCAGCGCACGCCGAACGTTTGTGCCGTTCGCGGCACTTCGTGGCCGGGCACAAAGTGCTCGCGCGAACGGTACAGATTGGCCATGCCGTAGAACAAGCGGAATCGGGCGATTTCCAATTGCAGGAACCCGTCGTAGAAGGTGGCGCCCACGAGCGGAATCGGCGCCCCGTTCGCATCGCGCCCAGCCAGGCCGGTACTCCAGGACTCCATGGCGAATTGGAACTTGAACTCAAACGCGCCACTGCGAAACGTGCGGAAGAACTTCGAGCGGAGCGTGATTTCGGCCCGAGCGTGATTGGGCGGCTGGAAATCCACCAGGGTGCCCCCGGTCGGGTGGGAGTACCATCCGCGCAGGGCCCACGGCCCCGCACGCAGCGTGAGGTCGGCCACGATCCAGCGCGCGCGCGGCGTGGCACCGAGGTCCGCGATCGCCGGGAACTCCGTAAACCGGAGCGGCGCAAAACGCGCCCGATCGACCAGGGACAGATGCCCGGCTACCCGGCGGGAGGACACGCCGGCGCGCACCGCGCGATCGTTGGTGCGTTGCGTGGAGTCGGTCGTCAGGATCGGTGCCGCCACCGCCGCATCGTCCGCGACTTCGCCTGCGAGCGAGAACGGACCGCGGTAGAGACTCACCATCGCATGCGCGCGGCGCGAGGTCCCACCGCCCGCGTGCCGCTCCCACATCCAGTCCGCCGCGAGCGACAGGAAGGTCAGCGGCGTCCAGCCGGCCCGCGCGTCGAACCCGTTGCGCGTGAAATGATCGCCCAGGCGTCCGGTGATTTCCGCGTTCGCGCGCCGATCGGTGTAGCCGAACCCCAGAAAGACCCGCCGATACGTCCGGGCATCGACCAGACTGTCGGGCGACAACGAATCGGGACTCCACCTGGTGGTGACGAGACCCGCATGGGTCCAGAACCCGTGCCGCCCACCGCGCTGCGCGCTGGTGAGGCGGACGATCGCGTCGGTACGTCGCCCGCGCCGTTCCGGCACGAGGAGATCCTCGACACCCGTGGAATCCCGGGTATACGTCTGTCGCCGCACTTCGAACGTGGCCGCGGTCGATGCGGTTGGAGCCCACTCGGCTTTTCCCCAGAGATCGAACCAGGTGGCATCACGCCGCGGATCTTGCGCGCCTTCCGACCCGAAGAAATCGGCGGCGAGGTTGATGCCGACGCCGTTGGCCCATCGTTTCTGAAACAGACCGGCGTAGGCGCCGGTGTTGAAGTCGCCGCTGACGACACGCACCAGCGAGCGGGTCGAGATCGCTTCGTGGCGCTCCGACACCAGATAGACCCGCAATCGGCCAGGCAAGACCTCCACCTCGATGCGCTCGAACGGAAACAACGAGATGCGGCCTGGGTCGACCGCCACGGAGTCGGGCCCGATCGGCACCATCGGCACGCCGTCCCACAGGATCTCGAGGGCAGTGATGCCGCGTCCGGCATACATCACCGGCGCAGGCTGTCCGATAAACCCCGATCGCGCGACATAGACGCCCGGCACCTCTCCCAGCAGATCCGCCACGGTGTACCCGCGCGTCCAGAGCAGGGAGTCCCGGGTGAAGACGATGCGCGAGCCAGGCGCGAGCGGCCCGGCGGGTGTTTCGGTGACCGGCAGGGGGATGGCGCGGGCGTCGCGCTCCCGCGCGGCGGCGCTGATCGAATCGGCGCCCGTGGCTGCAACCGTGGTATCCTGGGCGATAAGCCGGGAAGCGGCCACCGCCGCCAGCGCGAGCGCGAGCGCGAGCGCGAAGGCCGCCGGGGCGCCGCCCCGTCCCGGACTCACCGGCGCGCGCGCGCCAGCACGAACTCGGTGAACAACCGCACGCCGGTTCCCGCCGGGCCCTTGGCGAGATCCGGCCGATCGGCGTCGGTATAGGCCGTGCCCGCCACATCGAGGTGCGCCCAGGAATACCCGTCCACGAACTCGCGCAGGAACCAGCCTGCCGTGATCGAGCCGGCGGGACGCCCGCCCGAGTTCTTGACGTCCGCGACATCCGACTTGATCTGGTCGCGGTATTCATCCCATAACGGGAGTGGCCAGCAGCGCTCGCCGGCTCGATCCCCGGCCCGCCGTATCTCGTCGAGTAGCTTGTCGTCGTTCCCCATGAGCCCCACCGCGTGGTGACCCAACCCGATGACCACCGCCCCGGTCAGCGTGGCGATGTCGACGACGCAATCAGGCGTGAAACGCCGTACATACGACAGCGCATCGACCAGGACGAGCCGGCCCTCCGCGTCGGTATTGATGATCTCGATCGTCTTGCCCAGGTGGCTCTTGATGATATCTCCCGGCTTGACGGCCGTGCCCGAAGGCAGGTTCTCGGTGGTGGGAATGACGCCAACGACGTTGATGGCCGGCTTGAGCTGTCCCAGCACCTCGAACAGACCCAGCACCGCCGCCGCGCCCGACATGTCGTATTTCATCTCCTCCATGTTCAGCGCCGGCTTGAGCGAAATGCCACCGGAATCGAACGTGACGCCCTTGCCGATGACCGCGACCGGTGCCGAGCGCCCCTTGCCGCGATACTCGAGCGTAATGAGACGCGGTTCCTCCCGCGTCCCCTGCGCCACCGCGAGCAGCGCCCGCATTCCCTCGGTCTCGAGCTGCGCCGGACCCAGGACATTCACCTTGAAGTGATACGCCTTGCCCAGTTCGCGAGCGATCTGCGCCAGATACGACGGCGTGCACACGTTGGACGGGAGGGCCTGCAGATTGCGAGCGAGCTTCTGGCCGACGGCGGTCGCCGCGCCCACCCGCAGCCCTGCGTCGATTTCGCCACGCTCCTCCCGGGTCGCGATGATGTCGATGGACTTGATGGGGAGCTTGTCGTCGCGCACGGCCTTGAGGTCGTGGAACCGCCATGCGCCCTGCCCCGCGCCCTCGATCACGACCTGACCGACCGCGCGGGCGGGTACGCCGCCGCGAGACTCGTGGACCAGGTGGAACGCCAGTGACCGGACACCCAACCCGAGGGCGCGGCGCGTGGCGATGGCCGCCGCCCGGCGAATCGCGCCGCGCGTGACCTCGGACGTCCTGCCGAGCCCGACCAGCAACACGCGCTTGGAACCGGAGCGGCCGTACAACAACGCGGTTTCGTCGCGATCGCCGCTGAAGTCCCCGAGCGCGACGAGACCGGCGATCGCGCCGCCGAGCGCAGCGTCGAGTCCAAGCAAAGATGTCGGGATTTTGCCGCTGATCTTCCCTACCGCGACGGCAAGGAACTCGACGCTCACCCGCTCGAGCGGGACGACTTTCGCCGACGATTGCACGTGCCCTCAGCCTTTGCTCAGGTGCTCGATGACGGCGTCGGCGAAGCCCGACGTCGGTACCTTCGTGGCCCCGGGCATTTGCCGTGCCAGGTCATACGTCACGGTACCGGCCTGGATGGCCCCTTCAATGCCGGTGACAACCGCCGCGGCCACATCGTCCCAACCCATCTCTTCGAACATCATGACGCCGGAGAGCATCACACTCGCCGGATTGACCTTGTCCTGCCCGGCGTACTTGGGTGCGGTCCCGTGTGTGGCCTCGAACAGCGCCACGCCGTCTCCGATATTGGCACCCGGCGCCATCCCGAGTCCACCGACCTGCGCCGCGCACGCGTCGGAGAGATAATCGCCGTTCAGGTTCGGCGTCGCGATCACGGAATACTCGGCCGGCCGCAGCAGCACCTGCTGAAACATCGCGTCGGCAATCCGGTCCTTGACGATGATGCGCCCCCCCACCCCTTCGTTACCGACCTCGTTCTCGAGAATGGTCACGTCGGCGAACACCTCCCGCGCGACCTCATAACCCCAGTCGCGGAACGCGCCCTCGGTGAACTTCATGATGTTGCCCTTGTGCACCAAGGTCACCGATGGGCGACCCCGGTCGATCGCGTATTGGATGGCGCGTCTCACCAAGCGCTTGGAATTGGTGGCACTCATCGGCTTGATCCCGATGGCGGCTCCCTCCGCGATGTGGGCGTCGGACCATTCGATCAGGAGTTCGCGCAGTTTGGTCGCGTGCTCGGAACCGGCCTCATACTCGATCCCCGCGTACACGTCCTCGATGTTCTCGCGAAAGATGACGACGTCGAGTTTTTCCGGCTCGCGCACGGGCGAGGGAACGCCGGCGTAGTAGCGGACGGGACGGACGCACGCGTAGAGGTCGAGCACGTGCCGCATCGCGACGTTAAGCGAGCGAATACCGCCACCGACCGGGGTGGTCAGCGGCCCCTTGATGGCAAGGCGATGCTGCTTGATGGCGTCGAGCGTCGCGGCGGGCAACCACTCGCCGGTTTCACGCTGGGCTTTTTCCCCTGCCAGGATCTCTTGCCACACGATCCGGCGGGTGCCGTGAGAGGTATGATGGACCGCGGCATCAAACACGCGACGCGCGGCATTCCAGATGTCGGGGCCGATCCCATCCCCTTCGATAAACGGGACGATCGGGTCGTCGGCGACCACGTATTTCCCGTCGTGCCAGGTCATCGTCGTTCCGGTCATAACTCACGGTGTCGGTTGGTGGTTTGAAGGCGCACCGTCGGCCGGGAGATCGAGGGCAGGCCCGCGACGGGCCCGAACCCAGGCCAGCTAATGCCAGGTCACTCCGATTGTCATCAGCGCAAGCGAGTCACGGCGATCGGAAATGACCTGCAACAAGAAATCCAAGGTGGCGGTGAGAAACAAGTTGTCCGCTATTCGCAGATCGTACCCGACCCCGAGCGCGCCGCCCACGCCGACGTCGGTCAGGCGTCCCGGACCGGCGCTGGCCAACGAGACCGACTGCGTCGCCAGCCCCACACCGGCCTTCACGAACCCCGCCGGTCCGGCGGGATATACCAACGCCGCGCCCATGATGTTACCGCGGAGTGCCGTCGTCTGGTTCTGGTCACGTCCCCAGCCTGTCAGTTCGCCGCCGACCAACAGCCAGGGATTCACGGTGCCGCCGAGCCGGACCTGGCCGGCCCCACCACCGCGGGCGGCCGGCGGACCGGAGAGATGGTAACCACCCCCGACCCCGAACCCGATCCAGAGTCCCTCGTGTGGTGACGCGGCTTGTTGGGCGATGAGGGACGATGCGAGCGAGGGGACGACCAGCGCCGCGGCCAAGCCCCAACCGAGGGACCTCAGATGAAGACCCGACCCTTGGTAAACGCCCAATTCTCCCAAAACCGGGCGTAGTAGAAGCGGGTGCGTTCCTGCGGAACCTTCCACCACGGGTGTTCGGGGTCGTCGATGGGCGCTCTGACGCGGGCGTCTTCCAGACGCACCCGCTCCTCACAGAACGGGCAGAGATACTCGTCTTCGTCCGGCGGGAGCCACCAGACGTACGGCGCGCGTGCCACCTGCGGCCAGACCCCGCAGCGGTGGGAGGTCGGGCGCGCCAGGTCGGGCAACCCACCGACGTCCTGATGGAACCCGCAGAAGCGGCACGCCCGGTACCGGCGGCCGCGACCCCCGACCCGCGGGCCGTAGAATCCGGTGCGCCCGCATTGGGGGCAGGCGCCAGGATCACGCCCTTCCGCGAACACCGCGAAACACTCCTCGTCCCAAGCCGCAGGGTCGTAGCGCACGTCGGGCGTGGCCGGTGGAGCGGGTGTGGGGATGCCGATGGAGTCGCGTTTGGTCACAGACGTATCAGGTTGCGGCGGTTTTTGGAAACGCTGGAATTTATCCCGGATTCCCGAGTCTTCCAGGGTCTGGATCACATTAGCGAGCCGGCAGCGTAACGTGCAGATGATCGGCGCTGCCGACGTGCCGGCGCGTCCGAAAGCCCATGACCCGGAAGTACCCATCGGTAGCCCAGTTACGCCATGCGGGCCGGCCAAGGGTGCGGAGATCGAGCGCATGCACGTACCCGTCGTGCTGCGGATAATGCAGCGAGGCCTCGGCAGCCGGCAGTCCCATGGCCGCGTAGTCTTCGGGCGTCCGCCGCAGATCGGTGATCACGAGATCCGGATCGGCGAGCAGCCAGGTACTGATGGCGATGCGCAGCACCGGATGCACGCTGCGGAAGTACTGCCGCACCACCTCGGACTTGGCGTTCATGCGCGACAGGTACAGCACACTGTACCCGCCGTATCCGGCAACCAAGGGGACCGCAACCCAGAGAAGCGCCGCGCGTAGGTACAGCCGCCCGAGCAACCGGTGCGACATCCACGCGGCATATCCCGTCACGGTAAGCGCCGCCATACCCAGCGCTGCAATCACCGCGATCCAACCGCCGTATCCGCGGTGGGCGTGGAGGAACACCGCGGACCGAACGAATACCACGAACGGCAGCGCCACGACCAGGACGAGCCCAACCGCCAAGCGCACCAGCGCGCCGAGCGTGATGGGGCGCCGGCCGAGTCCGGGAGCCGCGATCTCGGTGGCGGGCAGAACAATCGGTTGGGACGGTTTCACACCGGCTTTACGAGACGCCTCCCGGGCGTGTTTCGATCGGTAGGGGCGGATTGGATTTCTCGCGATGGCTATTAAGCGGCCTCGCGTCGTCGAGCAACCGAGTTCCCGGTGGTTCCGCGCAACCCTTGGCTTGGTAAGCGCATCAACATCCTAGGCACCGCGTGACGCGAAACTTTCTCCTCGTCGCCGCGTTGTGAACGATAGCAATTGGGGAAGGACAACGAACGATGTCGGTCTTCAGCTTCACCTTCGACGCGCTGCACTCGGGGGCCTACGTCGCGGCCCCGCCGCGGGGGCGCGCGGTCGCGATGGTGAACCGGATCATGCAACCGCCCGCGCCCACGGCCGGCGTGAAAGACTACAGTCTCTCCGACATGGACGGCTACCGCGTCGGGATGGTCCCGGCGGCGGTGATCCGGCCGCGGCTCGGCCCCAACGCGCCGACGATCTATCTGCGGCGGGACGGCTGGTAGCAGCGGGTTCACCAGAACCATCACCATGACAAAGGGCGACTCATCGAGTCGCCCTTTGACCTTCCCAAACACCCGATCCTTAGGGCCGGCGGTCAGCTCCACTCGCGGGGGTGATCCCCAATGCGCGGAGCTGCTCGAGCGTCGTGGCAGGTGGCGTGACGATCTGGTCTCCCCGTAATAGAATCGGGAGACCCTCGACCGAAAGCGCCGCGGCCGCACCACCCGGTGCCGGCGTCGGATTGATGACGAACCAGAAGAACCCCGCCTGGCCCGGTCGATACGTGGTCAGCACGAACGTATACGTTCCGGTGACCGTGGGCGTGAACGTCACCTGGGCGTCGTTCCCGACGGCGCCCCCCTGGTCGTCCCACCAGAAATCGTCCGTGAACGACTTCGCCGGACCGTAGGCGTAGATGAACGCGTCCAGGTTCCCACCCGAGCCGCCGCCGTCCCGCATGTAGTCCACGGTGTACGACGTTCCCGCCTGGAGGTTGTTGACGTGGACGAGCACCGCGTTCGTCATGTACGGGTTGCCACTCCCGTCCGCTCCATTGTAGATCAGGCAGTCGCTGCTGAGCAGGTCGGCGCCGAAATTGACGCCCCACTGAATGTCATAGCAGTTGGAAAGGCCGAGCGTGTAGTCACCGGTCTCGCCGACCGGGGCCCGGATCTTGACGGTGGCCTGTTCGGCGCACCGCTGAAACGGCGACACGGCGCGGAGATCGCCGGTTTTGTACGTCCCGGTCTGGACATCAAAGGCTTCCAGACCCGGATAACAGGTTTGCACCCAACTGGACAGGCCGGCCCCGAAGGTGTTGTAGGGGGTCGGATAGGCCCACATCACGAAGTTGCTCATGCCGGTCGCGTTGAGAAACCACTCCTGTTCCCAGTTGGACTGGGGGATGGTCCCCGGGACGACCTCGCCCGGGCTGAGACGCAGGAATACCGTGACCTGTCCACCCGAATTGTATAGCCCGGTATTCTGATCGGTCGCCTGGATCACCACCGTACCGTTGAACCTGGCCGAGACCAGGCCCGACCCGTTCACCGACGCGATGTTGCTGTTGGTGGAGAACCAGGTCCAGTTGCCACCCGGCATGTCGTTGAAGTTCGCGTCCTGGAGATACGGCGTCGCCTGCGACGTCTCCCCCACCTTGTTGAGTACCCCTTTGCTGAATTCGACACGCACCTGGGTGGCCACCTGTTGCACCGACACGTCGATCATCGCGGTCACGCTACCACCGGCGTCACCGGTGATGGTCGCCGTGCCATTCCCGGTCGCCCGCACGCGCACCGTCTCGTTCGGCAGCCCGGTCCCGGCGACAACTTCAGCGACGCCGGAGTTGGATGAGGTCCACGTGAAGGTGAGACCATCCACCGCATTGCCGTTGGCATCTTCCGCGCTCGCTGTGATGTCGGCGAAATCGCCCAGCGCATCGAAGTTGGGCGCGGCATCGGAGACCGTCACCGATGTGACCTCCTGGGCCACCGTCACGGCTGCGGTACCGGACAGGCCGGTGCTCGACGCGGTGACGGTCGCCGTCCCGTTCGACTCGGCGGTGACCGTCCCGGTCCCGCTCACCGATGCGACGCCGTTGTCGGAGGACGACCAGGTCACCAACGAACCCGCCATGGCGTTGTCATTGGCGTCCTGCACCTCGGCGCTCAGCGCTCCCGTCGCGCCGAACGCGGCCAGGGTCAGTGTCGCGGGCGTGACCGCCAGATGCGTCGCCACCTGTGCCACGGTGACTGACGCGCTCCCGCTCGCCGTCCCCACGACCGCCGAGATGGACGCCGACCCGTTGCCCACCGCCGTGACGACGCCCGAGGACGAGACCGTCGCGACGCCCGATGCCGAGCTCGACCAGGTGACCGTCACGCCGGAGACGATATCGCCGTTCTGGTCGAGGGCGGTTGCCGAAAACGTCGCGGACTTGCCCAGCGCGTCCAAGCTGGCCGAGCCGGGAGACACCAGGACGCCCACCACGGTGGAACCGGGCTCGGCGGGGGTGCCACAGGTCGCGACGGCAACGGCAAGACCGAGCGCCAGGACGGCGCTCCGCAGGTGTGACGGCATTCAGCTCTCCTCGTGCTTGACAGGTAGACAGGAACAAAACCGATCGGGAATGTGGCTCGGGGGGGGGCTACCGCAAGAGGCAGGCCGCCGCGGTGGCGCTGGATGGCCGTGGTTGAAAGAAAGGATGCCCGAGGAGAGGGTCGAACTCTCACGCCATTGCTGGCACGGGATTTTGAGTCCCGCGTGTCTGCCATTCCACCACTCGGGCGTGGGCGGGGAATATAGCCATCTGCACCCGCGAGCGACGTATCGGATTCGCCTGCGTCACCAGCCTCGCCGCTGAAGCGGCGATGCGAGGTGGATTCCATCAGGCATCGTGCGGGTCCTTCCCAGCCCTGGGCAGCAGCCGCTCGGCGAAATCGAGCCGTTCCTGCAGTTCCTGCTGCCCGGCCGTCAGCTCGCCGTACATCCCGTGCATGTCCGCCCGCAGTTCTTCGATCACGTTGCGCAGGGCAACCAGCTCCTCTCGCGCGCCGGCCCCGAGATGCTGGGTGCGGGCCTTGAGCCACAGGTACCACGCCGCCAGCGCTCCCCCGCCCAAGCCGAGCGTGGTCACAGTCATGACGATGTAGAGAACGATGTCTTCGTCCATGGGCCGCTTATACGTATGCGGCTGCCGGTGCGTGTCAAGAGGACTTGCCCGGCCCATTGCAGCGGTGCGGCCGCCCGGCTCCCTGTCGCTGCGCGCGCTCGATCTCACGAACCCGTAGGACCACAGTAAGCGCCAGCGTCAGATCCGCGCGCGGTCCGTGCCGCAGGCGGTGCAACCAGCGCCGGATCTGCGCAATCATGCGCGGCGCGTGATCCCGCTTGGCGCACGAGATGTGCCCGGCACGGATTGCGTCGTCGAACGTGGGGAGGAATCGCGCAAACTGTTCGCCGCCGAAGAACTAACTGAAGGAGGAAGTGTGCCGTCGGTTTCCAGCGCCTCGCGTGGCAACAGCACGATCTCGCACGTCGCGGCGTAGCACGTGGGCCCCAAGCGGTGGTACAACCCCGATTCGAACCTGGGCAGCATGGCAAAGATGTTCGTGGTCGGTCGGGGCCGCGGGAAGGGCAGAACCGTCATCCGGGGAACGTGGCGCCGCGTGCGGCCGGTGGGAGGCCGGCACCGCGTGTGACGAGGCGTCCAATGGCGCGGGTCCCCGGCTTGCCGCAGTGCTCGGCCTGTGGTAGCGTGCGCAGTGTAACCACGCGCAAACTGCACAAACTGCACCGGCGGGGGTGGGGTGGTAAGGGCTGGCGCGGACCGGCCGCCGGTCCTTCCGATCCCGCTGTTGCGGGAAGTCGTGGACCGGGAGGCGGCCGGCATGCCGCTCCGCCATGCATCCTACGAAATCGGAGTCAGCCCGAACGGCCTGCGCAACTTCCTGAACGGCGCCGTGCCGCGACCGGCAACGCGGATGAAGCTGGAACGCTGGCTTGCCGACCGACCGGCCAGGCATGTCGGCCCGGACCTCGGCGATCTGCTCCGACTCCTCGACGCCGTCGGTGCCGACCTTAGCCCCGGCCAGTTGCGCAAGTTGTCCGCGGAACTGGCTGACCACTTGCTCGTTGCCTACCGGGAACGGCGCCGCCCTGCGCCGAAATGGGTGCGGGAACTCGCAGCCCACTACCGCGGCTGAGCGCTACCGCCGGGGCCGCCTTGCTTCAGCGCGCCCGCCGAGCGTATATCTCGGCGTGCATTTTGTGCAGTTGCGTTCCGGCGAGCCGCGTCCGGCTCGCGTCCTTCTCGTCGACGACGATGCCGTTGTGCGACGGCCCGTTGCGCGGTTTCTGCGCGCGCGGGGCCTCACCGTGGTTGAAGCCGGTGACGGAAACGACGGGCTGGCCGCTCTCTGTGCGGCGCGGTTCGACGCTGTCGTGACGGACGTGAGCATGCCTAACTGTGACGGCCTGCGATTCTGGACGCGCGCAACGGAGAGGCACCCAGGGCTCCGCGGCCGCTTTCTGTTCTGCACCGCCTCGGACGTCCGAAATGCGGTGGTGGCAGCCGGCGAACGCTTCCTCCGGAAGCCGTTCGAGCTCGACGAATTGTGGAGCCTGCTGGAGCCGCTGCTTCCCAGCCCGTAATCGGCGCCACTGGTGCGAGGCGAAAGCGGCGGGCTCACGACCAACCGGCCGAGCCCGGGCTCTCAGCCGATACCGCTCGCGTCCTTCAGGACACGTCTCTTGGCCGAGCCCGGGCTCTCAGCCCGGGACTGCCACGCCGAACTCGCCAAGCGCCTGGCCGGCGCATGGGCAGTCCCGCCCTGAAGGGCGGGCTCGGCCAAGTACGGCGTGCTGAAGCACGACGCCGCGTGCCGATGCCGCGGGCCGATACCGCTCGCGTCCTTCAGGACACGTCTCTCGGCCGAGCCTGGGCTCTCAGCCCGGGACTGCCACCGACTCGCCAAGCACCGGGCCGGCGCATGGCAGTCCCGCCCTGAAGGGCGGGCTCGGCCAAGAACGGCGTGCTGAAGCACGATGCCGCGTGCCGACGCCCATGCCGCCCGCGTCCTTCAGGACCCATCTCTCGGCCGAGCCCGGGCTCTCAGCCCGGGACTGCCACGCCGAACGCGCCTGACCATGGCGGATGCGCCTAATTGTCGTTCCCGCGCGACCTGCCCCGCTCCCGCATGATCTGCTCGATCTGCCGATCGAGGCGCATGAACGCCAACACCAACTGTCCCCGCTGTACCGGGTTCAGGAACTCGGCATACTCGGCCTGATCGGATTGCGCCTGCGCGGCGCGCCTGACGTGCAAGTGCATCAGTTCGTCGAGCAGCGCGCTCACCTGATCGGGATCAGCCGCGATCCCGGGACGCATCTGCTCCTCCAATCCAATCATCACGCGCCGTTCCTGCCGATCGAAGTCGCGCCGCGCCATCCACACCCGCCGCGTCATCTCCTGGAACTGCGCGAACTGCTCGTCGGAGAGGCCGCTCTGCGCGCGGTAGTTCTGCAAGAACCGGTTGACGACCTCCTCGCGCAGCCGTTCCGGGGTCGGCCCTACCTGTGCCGCAAGCGGTGCGGCGGATAGCGCGAGTACGATCAGCGCCGGGAAGAAACGCATCATCCCTCCATCGCGGCCAACAGCGCTTCGAGTTGGCTCTCGTTCAGGTCATCCAGCGAGGCCGGAAACTGGTCGGCGATCGGCGCGTGCAGATCCAACGAATCGAGCACCTCCGCCAACTCATCCCCGGTAAGCGGGTCGAGAAGCGGGGCGGCCACGACCGGCGCCGGCGTTCGGTCGGAGACGAGAAATGGCGAGACGGCCAGACCGACGAGCAGGGTCGCCGCCGCGGCGGTGAGCCAAGGCCATCCCGGCCACGCGTGCGGCATGCCCTCTCCCGACCGCAACCGCGCGATGACCCGCGCCGCGACCCGCTCGGGATCGACCCGAGCCTCCGCCGTTTCGCCGAGCCGGCGGGCAGTCTGTTCCAGTCGCCGTTCATCCATAACCGTCATCCTCTCGATCTGCTCACGGTCCGTCGTCGCCATCCGCGCGCACGGCCGCCTTGAGCCGCTTGACCGCATGGTGATAGTGCACGCGGGCCGCGCCCTCCGTCGTATCCAGCGCCGCGGCAATCTCCCCGTAGTCGAGACCCTGCTGCGCGCGAAGCAGGAAAACATCGCGTTGCATGGCGGGCAGCCGACCCACCTCCGCCTCGAGCCGGCGCACGGCATCCCGCGCCTCCGCCTCCGCGTGGGGGTCGGTGCGATCATCCGGCACCTCGCGATCCTCGCGCGATAGCACGACCCGTGACCGCGCGCGGCGACGCCGGTCCTTGAGCGCGTTGGACCCGATCGTCATGACCCACGTGCGGAAGCTCGCCCCGCCCCGGAACGTCGCGATCCGGCGAAAGGCGCGAAAGAACGCCTCCTGCACGAGATCCTCGACATCCTCGCCCGCCCCGGCCGCTGCGAGAAACCGCGCAATGGCCGGCGTGTGGCGCCGGACCAGCTCGGCGGCGGCCAGCTCGTCGCCCGCGCGCCAGGCGGCGATCAGGTCCAGGTCGGCGCGGCCCTGGTCGCGGTCCGGGACGGTCACATCCAGTAAGACGGGTTCACAGTGCTCAAGTTAAGGTCCCCTGGCGCGGCCGTAACGCCCCGGGTATTCTTGCGCCGTTCGTGTGCGCCCCAGCTCGTCCGCGGAGATCCACATGGCGCTGCACCAACCATCGACTCCTGATCATGTCCCGTCGCGGCCATCCCTGTCCGGCGTGCTGGTTTTCGCGTGTGCGGCGGCGCTGGCATGCGGCAATGACCCGACCGGCGCGGACACGGTGCGTCCGATCGCCGGCGACTACACGCTGATGGCCACCATTACGACCGACAGCGACTCCATTCCGGCGAGCCCCGAAGCAGCCACCGCTGTTTCGCTCGACGTGGATTGCGACACGATCCCGTTCGGATCGACCCCCGAGTCGGTCGGCGTCACGGGCGCTCTGACCCTCCAAACGGTGAACCAAACCTACGCGCTGACATTGATTACGGCCGGAACGGCCTGTCCGGACACGCCGTACTCGCTGACACAGATCCACAGCGGCACGTACGTCTTCGAGACGCGGCTGATCACCATGACGCCGATGAATCCTCTCGGCTTCCCAAGCTCCGGCGTGACGTTCTTCGGGGAGATGAGCGACACGCTTCGACTCACGGCCGCAAACCCGATCGCCATCGGCCAGAACTTCTTCTTCGGCCCGAGGCTGGCGAGCTTGATCTGGACCCGCACGCCGCCGGGCAACTGACAGGTTCGATCCCTCTGAGAACCGACCGGGCGAGTTTGACCGTCCCCTAGCCGCCCGGGTACATTCCGAACGGACGTTCGGATGGTGATGCTCCCCTACGACGAGCGGCGCGACAAGCTCCTCAAGACCGCGGCCGAGGTCTTTGCCGACAAGGGCTATCACCCCACGACGATGCGCGACCTGTCGCGCGCGACGGGGCTGAGCCTCGCCGGCATTTATCATTATGTCCAGAGCAAGGACGAGCTGTTGTACCTGATCCAGCGCCAATGTTTCGAGCGGGTACGGCAGGGCGCGGCGAGCGCGCTCGACGGCGTCACCGGTCCAGCGGAGCGGATACGGGCGTTCATCCTGCACCATGTGACGTTCTTCGCGCGGCACATGAGCGAAATGAAGGTCCTGTCCCACGAGGCCGGCAGCCTGACCGGCGACCGCGACGCGGAGATCGTCGCGCTGAAGCGAGACTACTTCGGCCTGCTGGCTGGTGAGATCACTCGGCTCGGACGTGGACGGGACGCCCGCATCAGCGCCTATGCGCTGTTCGGGATGATGAATTGGATCTACACCTGGTATCATCCTGACGGACCGGTATCGGCCGAGGCGTTGGCCGCGCGGTTCAGTGAGATCTTCTTACAGGGAATCTAGCGATGACGACAGCGACAACTCATGGAGGTTGACGTGGCAACCGCAACGACCGACGCCCCACTGGTTGAGTACCGGGTGCAAGACGGCCTGGGGATCATGGAGTTGAACGATCCGCCTGCGAATACCTACACGTACGAGATGATGCGGCAACTGGAAGCGGCCATTCTCGACGCGCGGATGGATGACTCCGTGCACGTGATCGTGATCCGCGGCAAGGGGGACAAGTTTTTCTCGGCGGGCGCCAACATCGGGATGTTGAATACCGTGACGCCGCGCTTCAAGTACTTCTTCTGCCTGCACGCCAACGAGACTTTGAACCGCCTCGAACACACGCCCAAGCTCGTGATCGCCGCGTTGAACGGTCACACGGTGGGTGGCGGACTCGAGATCGCCATGGCGGCGGACCTGCGCATTGCCGCCAAGGACGGCGGCAAGATCGGGTTGCCCGAAGTCACCCTCGGCGTGTTGCCCGGGACGGGCGGCACGCAGCGCCTGGCCCGCATGGTCGGCCGGTCGAAGGCCATCGAGTTGATGGTCACGGGCAAGACGTTTAGCGCCGACGAGGCGAAGGAGCTCGGCCTGGTCAACGAGGTGTTCCCCAAGGAGACCTTCTGGCAGGACGTGCTGACCTACGCCAAGCAGTTCGTGCCACCGGGGAAGGCGGCCAAAGCGGTCGGGCTCATCAAGCGGGCGGTCTGTTCCGGCCTGGAGGTGCCGTTCGAAAGTGGCTTGGCCATCGAGCGCGAGCTGCAGCAGCAGTTGTTCCAGAGCGGCGACGCCAAGGAGGGCCTCGCGGCGTACATCGAAAAACGCACCGCCGAGTTCACCGGCGCGTGATCACCGCAGGGGACACCGCGTGACCGAGCCCACGCCACGGGATCCGGCCGAGCAGGTGTTGATCGACAAGATCAACGCCGGATTCATGCTCGAATCCGAAGAGGACATGACGCCCGGCTACAAGAAGGCGCTGCTCACCCAGCTCACCGTCCAGGGCGACACCGAGTTGCTGAGCGCGCCCGCCTACTACCTCGCGTCACTGGACGCGCCGTCGATCAACAGCCGGATCGCGGTCACGGCGATCGTGCACGACGAGTTGGGCCACGCCAACATCGCCTACCGGATCATGGAGGATCTGGGGGTCGACAAGGCATGGCTGATCTACGGGCGCGCGCCGCACGAGTTCAAACACCCGTACGGGTTCGATCAACCGCTGGAGAACTGGGCGGAGATGGTCGTGGCCAATGGATTCTTCGATCGGGCCGGGATCACGCTGCTTTCCGACGTGCACCAGCATACCAGCTACGGGCCGCTGAAGCGCGCGTTGGTCAAAGTGGATCGTGAGGAGGTGCTGCACCTGCGTCACGGCGAGTCGTGGATGAAACGGCTGGCCAAGGCGGGAGGCCAGGTGAAGGAAGCGCTGCAACGCGCGGTCGACTGGATGTTCCCGATGACGCTCGAGTGGTTCGGGCTCCCGGACGATTTGAAACGGCATAGCGGCCAACTCGTCTATCGGCTCAAGGGGAACACCAACGACGAGCTGCGTCAGACGTGGATGGGTGCCACCGTCCCGCTGTGCGAGGGGATCGGCATCGACGTACCGGCCCATTTCGACGAGGAGCATCGACAGTACGTCATCGACTATCCGTTCCCGTGTCAGTACGACCCGGAGGAGAAGCGCTGGTTGTTCGACGAGCCGCTGAACTGGGACCAGGTGTTCGAACGGTGGAAGGCGCGGGGGCCGATGAACCAGCGGTACATCGAGATGATTCAGGGCGCGTTTGGGGCGCGGCGTGCCAACTGAGTCGGCCGTGTGGGCCGCGCTCGGGGAGGTGAGCGATCCCGAGTACCCGTTGAGCATCGTCGATCTGGGCATGGTCTACGCCGCGCGCGTGACCGGCCGGTCGGTGCAGATCGACATGACCTTCACCTCGATCGGCTGCCCGGCCATCGACATGATCGTATCCGACGTGCGCGACGCCGTGACCGCCGTGCCCGGGGTGGACGACGTGCGCATCGACATTCTGTGGGACCCGCCGTGGACCAAGCAGCGGATTTCCGACCGGGGCCGGCGCGTGCTGGCCCTGTATGGAGTGGTGAGTTGATGCCGACCGTGTACGAGGTCTTTGCCCGCCGCAATCACGAGGACGAACTGAAACACGTCGGCAGCGTGAACGCGGTGGACGACGACCTCGCCAAGGCCTACGCGTGGACGCTGTACGATGAGGAGAGCTGGGTGGAAATGTGCGTGGTGCCGCGCAGCGCGATCATCCCCATCACCGAACACGGCGCGGTGCCGTTGTGGGGAAACTGACCGTGACGCGCGCTTCCGCGATGGCCTTCGACTCGACCGGCGGGATGCACGACGCCTGCCGCCGGGGCCTGCGTCACGTGTTGTTGGCGTGCGCCGACACGAAGCTGCTGCTCGGCTTTCACTATGGCGAATGGACGTTCGGCACGCCGGAGTTGGAAGCGGCGGTCGCCAACTGTTCGTTGTCACAGTCCGAACTGGGACACGTACGACTGATTCATGGCTTGCTCAAGAAGCACTACGACGACGACCCTGACGCGTTGATCGACACGCGCGGCGCGGACGCGTTCGCCAACGTGAGTTATCTCGACAAACCACTTGCCGGGTGGCCCGCGGTGGTAGCCATGACGGCGATCGTCGACCTGGCCGTGACGCGCATGATCCACAGCCTCCGCGCGTCGACGTTCAAGCCGCTCGGCATGAGCGTGGACAAGATGCTCGACGAGGAGCGCTACCACATTCACCATGGTCGAGGGTGGTTCCGCACCCTCGCCGCGCGGGACGGTCCCCGCCGCGAGGCGTTGGAGACGCAGGTGGCGCTGGCCCTCGAAGCCGCCGCGGAATGGTTCGGGCCCAACGACGATGAGGATCGCGCCCTGGTGGACCATGGGATCAAGGCGATGTCGAACCGCGACCTGTTCGACGCGCTGATCGAGGATGTGCGCGAGATGACCACGCCGGTGGAGATGACCGTGCACAAGCCGATGCCGACCTTCGGCGACTGGACGGCCAGCACGCGCCGGGTGGGCGGACCGGGCGCCGGCGGCCCCGACGCGGAGATCCTGTATCACCTCCGCGGCAGCAAGAACGAGATCTTCAAGCTCGGCTGATGGACGATCCCGTCACGCGGTGCCCGTTTTGCCGGTCGACCGATACCACCAAGCAGGCCGACTTCAGCACGTCGCTGATGGTGCGGCTGCACTACTGCAACCAGTGCCGCTCGTCGTTCGAGGCGATCAAGTGGGGCGATGCGGAGGCGGTGCTCGATCTTCCCTCTTTCATGACCACGCACGATCCGGGAGCTGACCAGGCGTGAAGACCGATCTGTTCATCAACAACGAATGGCGCACGGCGGCATCCGGCTCGACCATCGACGTCGTCAACCCCGCCACCGAGGAAACGCTGTGCGCGGTCCAGGCGGCCGGCGATGGCGACGTCGACGACGCGGTCATGGCCGCCCGCGACTGTTTCGATTCCGACGCGTGGCAGCACATGCCGGCACGCGCGCGCGGCGCCCTGCTCTACCGCGCCGGGGCATTGCTCGAGGAGCGGCTCGGCGCGGTGGCGGAACTCGAGACGAAGCAGAACGGCAAACCGTTGTTCGAATCGAAGATCGACGTGTCGATGACCGTCGAGACGCTGAAGTACTACGCCGGCTGGGCCGACAAGGTGGGCGGCGACGTCCTCAGCGTGAACAACAACGATTTCGTGTTCACCGACCGCGTGCCGCTGGGTGTCGTGGGCGCGATCGTGCCGTGGAACTTCCCGCTGAACCTGGCGAGCTGGAAGTTCTCCCCCGCTCTGGCGGCCGGGTGCACGGTGGTGCTCAAACCCGCGTCGGAAACGCCGTTGACGGCGCTCGCCATGGCCGAGGTGATGCTTGACGCGGGGATGCCGGCGGGCGCGTTCAACGTGATCCCCGGGGGCGGTGCCACCGCTGGTTCGGCGCTTGTGAAGCACCCCGGCGTCGACAAGATCGCGTTTACCGGGTCGACCGGCGTGGGTAAGCAGGTGATGCGCGACGCCGCTGACACGGTCAAACGCGTCACGCTCGAATTAGGCGGCAAGAGCCCAAACATCGTCTTCGCCGACGCCGACCTCAAGGCGGCGGTCCGCGGCGCCCAGAACGGCATCTTCTACGGCAAGGGCGAGGTGTGCGCGGCGGGCTCGCGCCTGTTGGTCGAGCGGTCGGTGCACGATCACGTGGTCGAGCAGCTCGTCGACCGGGCCAGGAAGCTGGTTCCGGGCGACCCCTTCGACAAGGCTACCCGACTTGGCGCCGTCGTCTCGCAGCAGCAACAGCAGACCGTGATGGAGTACATCGAGATCGGCAAACAGGAAGCCTCGCTGGTGGCGGGCGGCAACCGCGCGACCGTCAACGGCAAGGGCTACTTCGTCGAGGCAAGCATCTTCGACGGTGCCAAGCCGGGCATGCGCATCGTCGATGAGGAGATCTTCGGCCCGGTGCTATCGGTCATCACGTTCGATGACGTCGAGGAAGGCATCGCGCTGGCAAATCAGTCGATGTACGGTCTTGCCGCCGGGGTATGGACCAGGGACGTGTCGAAGGCGCTACGCGTCGCCCGCGCGATCCGCGCGGGAACGGTCTGGGTCAACACGTACAACCTGTACGATTCTTCCGCGCCGTTCGGCGGGTTCAAGCAGAGCGGCTACGGCCGTGACCTCGGCCGCGTGGCGCTCGATGGGTATACGGAGACCAAGACGGTGTGGATCGGACTGCAATAGCAGACGGTCGAGGACGGTGGATACCATGCCTGACGACGCATTCATCTACGCCGCGGTGCGGACCCCGGTCGGGGCGCATGGTGGCGCGCTGGCGGACGTCCGACCCGACGATCTGGCCGCCCTCACGTTGCGTGCGGCGGCCGAGCATGTCCCTGTCGATCCGGCGGCACTCGACGACGTGATCCTCGGGTGCGCCAACGGCGCGGGGGAGGATAATCGCAACGTGGCGCGGATGGCCGGCTTGCTGGCGGGCTTCCCCATTGACGTTCCGGGGCAAACGGTGAACCGGCTGTGCGGGTCGGGGCTCCAGGCGGTGGCGAGCGCGGCGCACGCCATCAAGGCGGGTGAGGGCGACCTGTTTGCCGCCGGCGGCGTGGAGAGCATGACCCGCGCCCCCTACGTGATGCTCAAACCGTCGACCGCGTGGAATCGCCAGGTACCCCCGATGGCGGACACCACGGTGGGCTGGCGCTTCGTCAACCCGAAGATGCCGGCGGCATGGACCATTTCGCTTGGCGAGACCGCGGAGCATGTCGCCAAGCAGTACGGGATCACGCGGGACGAGCAGGACGCGTTCGCGTTGGAGAGCCAGCGGCGTGCCGGTTGCGCCATGAAGGACGGTGTCTTCGTGGACGAGATCGTGCCCGTCGAGGTCACCACCGGTCACGGTCGCACAGCGACCAGCCGTATCGTGACCGCAGACGAACATCCCCGCCCCGACGTCACGCCCGAACAGCTCGCCAGGCTGCGACCCGCGTTCGTGAGCGACGGCACGGTGACCGCGGGTTCCTCCAGTGGCATCAACGACGGGGCGGCGGCGCTGATCGTTGGGCGCAACAGCCACGACGCGGTACGGAACGCTGAGCCTCTCGCTCGTATCGTGACCACGGCTGTCGCGGGCGTCGATCCGAGTTGCATGGGCCTCGGTCCTATTCCCGCGACCCGCAAGGCGCTCGCGCGTGCCGGTCTCACGGTCGCCGACCTCGACTTGATCGAACTGAACGAAGCGTTTGCCGCCCAGGCCATCGCCTGTATCCGCGAACTCGCCCTCGACCCGGCGCGGGTGAACGTCTACGGCGGCGGTATCGCGCTGGGGCACCCGTTGGGCGCCACCGGCGCCAAACTGCTCACGACCATGGTGCACGCGCTGCGGCGCCGGGGCGGCCGGTACGGACTGGTGACCATGTGCATCGGCGTGGGCCAAGGGATCGCCATGGTGGTGGAACGCGGATGAGTGATTTCGAGCACGTCCTCGTGTCCGTCGCCGACGGCGTCGGGACGGTGACACTTAACCGACCCGACAAGCTGAATGCCTTTGCCGGCACGATGCGCGGTGAGGTCGCCGAGGCGATCCGTCAACTCGCCGACGACGAGGCCGTCCGTGTCATCGTCGTCACCGGTGCCGGCCGCGCGTTCTGCGCGGGCGCGGACATCGGCTACATGAAGGACCTCGGCGAGCGAGGCGACACCGCCTCGCTCGAGGCGTTGGTGGAAGCGGGCCGGCAGGTGGTCACGACCATCCGCCGCACACCGAAACCGGTCATCGCGAGCGTCAATGGGCCGGCGGCGGGCGGTGGCGCCAACATGGCGCTGGCCTGCGACATCCGCCTCGCGTCCGACAAGGCCTCGATCGGCCAGACGTTCAACCGAATCGGTCTCCACCCGGACTGGGGCGGCACCTATTTCCTGCCGCGGCTGGTCGGTCCGTCCAAGGCGTTGGAATTGATCTTCACGGCTGAGATGGTGCCGGCGGACGAAGCGCAGCGCATCGGCCTGTTCAATCGGGTCGTGCCGCACGACACGCTCCCCGCCGAGACCGCCGCGCTCGCGAAGGCACTCGCGGCCAAGCCGCCGATCGCGCTCGCGCTCGCCAAACAGGCGATCTACGACAGCGCGCGACACACGCTGGCAGAGATGCTCGACGTGGAACTGGCGAACCAGGTGACGTGCTTCGAATCCGACGATGCCCGGGAGGGCCTGCAGGCATTCCTCGACAAGCGCGACCCGAACTTCCGCGGCACCTGATTGACCCTCGTCATCGCGCACCGCGGCGCCGCGGCGTATGAATACGAGAATTCGCTGGCGGCGTTTCGCCGTGCCGTGGCACTTGGCGCGGATGGCATCGAGTTGGACGTGCATCAAACGGCGGACGGCGCGCTCGTCGTGGTGCACGATGCCGACCTCGACGGTCGTCCCATCACACAGTTGTCGCTGGACGAGACGCGGACCGTCCGGTTGCCCAACGGCGAACGCATCCCCACGCTCGACGAGGCGTTGGCGACCATCGGCGGCGACACGCTGGTGTTCATCGAGGTGAAGGGACTGGCGGAACGCGGCGACCGACAGCTGTTCGCGAGTATCGACGGCGCACCGCGACCCGACCATTGCCAGGTCCACGCATTCGATCATCGGATCGTGCGCCGGCTATGCCGCGCGCGGCCGGGACTGCGGGGTGGCGTCCTCTCCACGTCGTATCCACTCGATCCGGCCGCCCAGGTGACCGCGGCGGGCGCGGCGGCGTTATGGCAGCACAAGGACCTGGTCGATGTCCCGCTGGCGGCGATCGTGCATGACGCGGGATACGCGCTGTACGCGTGGACGGTCGACGATCCCACGGACATGCGATCGCTGCTGTCCATCCCGGTCGACGGGATCTGCACGAACAGACCGGATACCGCGCGTGAGGTGATCGGGTGAACGCGATCGCGGTGATCGGCGCGGGAACCATGGGGCACGGGATTGCGCAGGTGAGCGCCCTCGCCGGTTATGCGACCGCGCTCACCGACGCTCGTCCGGAGGTACTCGCACCGGCGCTCGAGCGCATCGGCGCGAACCTCGACGGCGGGGTCGAGCGGGGCAAGCTCGACCGCGCGGCGGCCGATGCGGCGTTGGGACGCATCCGCCTCGCCGCGACGATCGAGGACGCGGCCGGCGACGCCGACGTCGTGATCGAGGCGGTGGTGGAAGACCCGGAGGTCAAGCACGCGATCTTCGCCCAGCTCGACCGGGTGTGTCGCCCCGCGGCGACGTTGGCGACCAATACGTCGTCGCTCTCGGTGGGGCGGATTGCGCGCGCGGTCACGCAACCGGGCCGCGTCGTCGGCATGCACTTTTTCAATCCCGTCCACATCATGAAGCTCGTCGAGGTCGTCACACACGACCGCGCCGACCCCGCGCATGTCGCGCGCGTGCTCGCGGTCGCCCGGGCCATGGGGAAGGAACCGATCGAGGTCAAAGACGCGCCCGGGTTCGCCTCGTCGCGGCTGGGCGTCGTGCTGGGCCTCGAGGCGATGCGCATGGTCGAGCAAGGGGTGGCGGCACCGCAGGATATCGACAAGGCGCTCGAGCTAGGATACGGACACCCGATGGGTCCGCTGAGGGTCAGCGACCTCGTCGGTTTGGACGTGCGCCTCGCGATCGCCGAGCATCTACATCGCGAGCTTGGAGATCCACAATACGCGCCGCCGGCGATCCTGCGTGCGAAGGTCGCGGCCGGCGACTTGGGCAAGAAAACCGGAAGGGGATTCTACACATGGCCGAACAAACCGTCCTGATAGACATCGCTGGCCGAGTGGCGGTCTTGACCGTCAATCGACCCGACAAGATGAACGCGCTGAATGCGGAGACGCGCGCGGCGTTGCTCGACGCGCTCGACGCGCTCGAACGGAACGATGCGGTCCGTGTCGTGGTCCTCACGGGTGCCGGCCCCAAGGCGTTCGTCGCCGGCGCCGACATCGGGGAGTTCGAGGGTCGCACCCCGGTCGATCAATATCGGGCCATGGGCGGCCGCACGGTTTTCGACGCGGCGGATCGCTTCCCCAAACCGATCATCGTGGCGATCAACGGCTTTTGCCTTGGCGGCGGCTGCGAGTTGGCCATGGCCTGCGACATCCGGATCGCGGCCGATACGGCCCGGCTGGGTCAGCCCGAGGTCAACCTCGGGATCCTGCCGGGCGGCGGTGGCACGCAGCGACTCCCGCGCCTGGTGGGCCTGGGGACGGCACTCAAGCTGCTGTACACGGGCGACCTGATCAACGCCGAAGAGGCGCTGCGCATCGGTTTGGTGGACGAGGTCGTTCCTTCCGCCGAGCTGATGCCCCGTGCGCTCGCGCTCGCGGAGCAGATTGCGGCCAAGAGCCCCGTGGCGCTGCGGCTCATCAAGGAAGCCGCGCGGGCCAGCGTCCGCACGCCGCTCGACGAGGGACAGCGACACGAGCGCACGCTGTTCGGGCTGGCCTTCTCGTCCGGTGACAAGGAAGAAGGCGTGAAGGCGTTCCTCGAGAAACGCGCGCCGGAATTCACCGGTCGATGAGCGGCGCCCCCGGTGTCACCGACCTCCACATTCACATTCAGCCGTGGCATCAGCTCAAACCCGATGTCGCGCAGGCGATGCGTGCCGGCAAAGAGGACCACTGGGACCGTCTCATCCACCTGATGGAGGAGCCGTCGGCCCTGCTCGAGGTGATGGACGCGAGCGGCATCTGGCGCGTGGGCCTGGTCAACTATCCCAGTCCTGACGTCATGGGCTTCACGGACGAGACCAACGAGTTCGCCGCCACCTACGCCAGCGCGGCGCCGGACCGGCTGATCCCGTACGGCGGGGTGCATCCCCGCTTCACCACCGATCCCGAAGGGCAGGTGGAACGCCTGCTGGAGTTGGGCATCCGCATTCTCAAGATCCATCCCCCGCACCAGGTGTACCCGGCCAATGCGTACACGGCCGGGCTCGAAGCGCTGGGTCGCATCTATCGGCGTTGCGAGGCACGCGGGTTACCGGTCACCATACACACCGGCACGTCGATCTTCCCCGGCGCGCGGAGCAAGTACGGCCGGCCGATGGAGATCGACGATGTCGCTATCGACTTCCCGGATCTCACCATCATCATGGCGCACGGCGGCCGACCGCTGTGGATGGATGAAGCGTTCTTTGTCCTGCGACGTCACCACAACGTGTATTTGGAGCTGTCCGGCATCCCGCCGCTCAAACTGCTGGACTACTTCCCGCGACTGGCGGAAATCGGCGACCGCGTCGTGTGGGGTACCGACTGGCCAAGCCCCGGGGTGCATGACTTGCGGCGCAACCTCGATCAGTTCATGAGCCTGCCGTTGACCGACGAGCTCAAGACGGCGATCACGCGGGACACCCCATTCCGGTTGATCCCGCCTCGATGATGCGGCGGCTGGCGCTCGCGGCCGGGCCGCTGGCGCTCACCGTCGCCGTCATGGCGCCTGCACCGGGCGCCATGACCGAACCGGCGTGGCGGGTGACGGGATTGGCCGCGTGGATGGCGTTGTGGTGGCTTTCGGCGGTCGTCCCGCTCGAGGCGACGGCGTTGATCCCGTTGGCCGTCCTGCCACTGTTGGTGCGCACCCCCATCATGGACGTCGCCGCGCCCTACGCCGATCCGGTGATCTTCTTGTTCCTCGGCGGGTTCTTCCTTGCCGCCACGCTCGAGCGGTGGGGCCTGCATCGCCGATTCGCCACCGCGACCTTGCGACTGGTGGGGACGGGACCGCGCCGGGTGGTCCTGGCGTTCCTGCTGATCTCGGCCTTCGCCTCGATGTGGCTTTCCAACACCGCGACGGCCGTCATGATGTTGCCGATCGCCGCGGCGGTTGCGCACGACCGGGACGGCCTCCCCAAAGGCTTCTCGACCGCGTTGTATCTCGGCGTCGCGTACGGCGCCTCGATCGGCGGGGTGGCCACGCTCATCGGCACCCCACCCAACGCACTCCTCGCGGCCAACGCGCACGAGCTGATCGGGCGCGACATCAGCTTTGCGAGTTGGCTTCCCACCGGCCTCCTCGTGGCTGTGCCGATGCTGTTCGGGACGTGGCTGTTCCTGACGACGTTGTTCCGGGTCCCCGCCACACGGTTGCCCGGGACGATGGCGCCCGCGGTCGACCACCCGGCCGCACCGCTCAGCGGCGGGGACCGCTTCGTCCTCGGCGTATTCGCTGCGACCGCATTGGCCTGGATCGCGCGGACGCCCAAGCTCATCGGCCCCGTCCACGTTCCCGGTCTCACCGACCTGATGCCCGGCATCTCGGACGCGGGAATCGCCATGTGCGCCGCACTGGCGCTGTTCGCGGTCCCCCTGCCCCGAGCTCGATTCCGCACCGCACTCGATTGGGAAACGGCCCGCGGCATTCCATGGGGTGTGCTCCTGTTGTTCGGAGGCGGGTTGTCTCTCGCCACCGCGTTTCAATCCAGCGGCTTGTCGGCGTGGATTGCGGGGCGGCTGGAGGGATTCGCCGGGCTCCCGTTGCCGCTCATCCTGGCCGCTACCGCCACCTTGTTCGTGCTGATGACCGAACTGACGAGCAACACGGCGACCGCCGCGGTTGGCCTGCCGTTGATGGCAAGCGTCGCCGGGGGATTGGGGGTCGCTCCGCTGCCGGTCATGGCGGCGGCGGCGCTCGGATCATCGATGGCGTTCATGCTTCCGGTCGCCACCCCACCGAACGCGATCGTGTTTGGAAGCGGCGCGGTCGCATCCGGCGATATGGCTCGGGCCGGGGCGGGACTGAACGTCATGGCGATTGTGATTATCACGGTGGTAGTTTGGATAACGCTGGGATGAGGACGGCATTAGGCTGGAGTGGTGCGCGTGGATAAGCCCCTGGCTGTAGCGAACTACCGGACCCGCCTCGAGGCGGAAGTCGCGGCGGGTTTCCTCGATAACGCGAGGATTCCGTACGTGATTCAATCCGCCGAGGGGATGCTCCATGGACCCCTCGGTGCGGGCGCCACCATTCTGGTGAATCCAGACCATGTTGAAGAGGCACGCCAGATCCTCATCGGCGATCTCGACCCGGGCGACCAACGACCCCCACCGGAAGCGGTCCGGCTCGGCATCTTCCATGAAGGCCCGGAGTTCGAGCGCGCGGTCACGATCCTCGATCGCGAGCAGATCCCCTATCTCGCGACCCCCGGTCAATCCGGCACGCGGCTCTACGTTCGCGCCGAGCACGCCGAACGCGCGCGCCGTCTCGTACTGCTTTCGGAGGAATCCGCCTGATGCCCGCCGACCGCCTCTTTGCCGTCATCGGCAGCGTGATGGCGTTGCTGGCCGTAGCCGCCGGCGCGTTTGGCGCCCACGCGCTCCGGGAACGCCTGACGCCTGAGGTGCTCACGACCTTCGAGACGGCCGCGCGCTATCAGATGTACCACGCGTTCGCGCTGTTCGCGGCCGGATGGGTCTGGAGCCGGTGGAACGCGCCGCAGGCGGTCTGGGCCGGTTGGTTGTTCGTGGCCGGGATCGTCGTGTTTTCCGGGAGCCTCTATCTGTTGGCGCTCACGGGAACGCGCTGGTGGGGAGCCGTCACGCCGTTCGGTGGCGCGGCCCTGATTGCCGGCTGGGCCGGCCTGGCGTGGTCGCTGCTGGCGCGGCCGTGAGCAGACAACGGTATACGGTCACCGAACGCCGGATCATCGCGTCGTGCCGCACCCCGCGGATGACCCAGCGGTGGATTCGATCGCTGCGCTATAACTGGGAGCGGTCCGGCCGCAGTTTGCTGTCGTTTCGCGGCGTCGTGCGGCGTCGGGCGGCGCATTGCGTGGAGGCGGCGCTGGCGGCCGCGGCAATCATGGAATACCACGGGTGGCCGCCCCTGCTGTTGGACCTCCAGTCGCAAGACCGGTTGGACCACGTCGTCTTCGCGTTTTGCCACCGGGGCCGCTGGGGCGCGATCGGGGCATCGCGCGATGCGGGGTTGCACGGACGGCGTCCGGTGTTTCGCTCGCTACGCGCCTTGGCTCTGAGCTACTATGAGCCATACGTCGATCTCACGGCACGCATCGTGGCCTTCGGGTTGGTCGATTTGCAGCGATTCCGCTGGTACGATTGGCGCACGTCAACCCGCAACATGTGGAAGATCGAGCCGTTCATCGACAGCCAGCCGCACGAGCGTTTGCCCACCGACGATGCACGCTATCGCACGTTACGCGCGGCGTACCGCGCCTATCTCGAACATGGGCCGGCCTCAGGCACCCCTCACGTGCGGGGCCGACACACCTGGATGTGACATCAATGACGACCACGGTCTATTTCAACGGCGCGTTCATCGACAAGGCCCGGGTCCACATCTCCCCCGACGATCGCGGATTTCTCCTCGCGGACGGGATCTACGAGGTCGTCCGCAGCTACGCCGGCCGGTTGTTCGAGTTCGACGCCCATCTCGCGCGGTTGCGGCACGGGCTTCGCGCGCTGCGTATCGACGGAGTGGACCTCGGCGATATCGAGCGCGTCTTCCGTCACCTGATCGAGCGCAACGGTCTGGCCGCGCAGGACGCGATGGTGTACCTCCAGATTACGCGTGGCGCGGCGCCGCGGGTGCACGCGTTTCCGCAGCCGCCCGTGTCGCCCACGCTGTACGTCGAGGCCAAACCGATCGTGACGCGCGGTGACGCGCGGGTCGGGATCGGCGTCATCACCGTCCCGGATATCCGCTGGGCGCGGTGCGACATCAAGTCCATCGCCATCCTGGCCAATTGCCTGGCGAACCAGCGGGCGCAAGAAGCCGGGGCCGTCGAGGCGATCATGGTGCGGGACGGGGTTGCGCTCGAAGGCAGCGCCACGAGCTTCTTCGCGATCATCGACGGCGAGGTACGCACCGCTCCCGCATCGAACTACATCCTGCGCAGCGTTACCCGCGGCGTCGTGCTGCGGCTGTGCGCCGAGGCCGGCATCGCCGCGCGGGAGACATCGGTCTTCGCGCACGAGCTTCCGGACGCCGACGAGCTCTTCCTGGCGGGGACCACCTCGGAAGTCATGCCGATCGTGCAACTCGACGGGCAACCGGTCGGCACGGGCAAACCGGGACCGATGACGACGCGATTGGCGGCGTTGTTTCGGGAGCTGACCGATACGCTTCGCGATTGACCTGGGCGCGCCGCGCGGCTACCGTATCCGGCACAATGTCACAGACCCCCATCAAGGCTTTGGTTATGCGCATTCCCCTCCTCGCCACCGGGTTTCTCGCCGTCGTCGTGGGCACCGCCCGCGCGCAGGCACCGATCCGGTACGACAAGTACGCGCTGGATAACGGGCTCACGGTGTTCCTGGTGGAAGATCACGACACACCGATCGTCACGATCAACGTGTGGTATAACGTGGGCAGTCGCAACGAGCGGATGGGTCGGTCGGGATTCGCGCATCTGTTCGAGCACATGATGTTCCAGGGCTCGGCCAACGTCCCCAAAGGGGGGCATCTCCAGCTCATCGAGCGAGCCGGCGGCAATATGAACGGCAGCACGAACGAAGGGCGGACGAACTACTTCGAAACCCTGCCGGCCAACCGGCTGAATCTCGGCCTGTGGCTCGAAGCCGACCGAATGCGCTCGCTCGCCATTACCGACGGGAACTTCGAAAACCAGCGCGAAACCGTGAAGGAGGAGCGCCGGCTGCGGGTGGACAATCAGCCCTATGGGCGTGCGTTCACGGATGGATTTACCATCCAGTTCGACTCCTCGACCTGTTTTCCATACGCCCACACGGTGATCGGGTCGATGGATGATCTGGACGCGGCGCAGACCGCCGACGTGCAGGCGTTCTTCGATCTCTATTACGCCCCCAACAACGCCACGCTTACCCTGGTCGGCGATTTCGACCCGGCCAACGCGAAGGCATTGATCCAGCAGTATTTCGGCGACATCCCCCGTGGCGCCGAGCCGCCGCCGATCGAATGCACGTTCGAATACGGCACGGCGGGCGGGGCGCGTCAGGTGTGGGAAGATCAACTGGCGAACCTGCCGGCCGTCATGATGACGTTCATGACGCCGCCGCACCGGGAGGCCGATACGCCGGCGCTCACGCTGCTCGCGACGATTCTCGGCGGAGGCGAAAGCTCGCGACTCAACCGGTCGCTGGTGCGGGACCAGAAGCTCGCGCTCGGCGCCGGGACATTCAACATGTCGCGGCGCGGTGCCTCCCAGTTTCTGGCGTTCGCGATCGCCAACCAGGGGGTCACGGTCGAAACCATCGAGGCGTCGCTTCGGGCGGAGCTGGACCGGATCATCGCTGACGGGGTGACGCCGGAGGAGCTGGAGAAGGCGCGCAACGACTTTCGCGCCAGCGATATCTTCGGCCGCCAGACGACGATGGCAATCGCCGAGGAGATCCAGCACTTCGTGCACTTCCACGATTCCGTCGATGAAATCAACACCGACCTCCAACGCTACATGGCCGTGACGGCGGACGACCTCCACCGGGTCGCGCGCACGTACTTCGCGCCGGAAAACTCCCTGTTTCTCATCGTGGTACCCAAGAAGCAAGAGGCGGTACAGCCATGAAATCGCGCATTCGTTGCTCAGCCCGCGCTGCCATCATGACGCTGGCAGCCGTCGCGGTCATCAACGTCACCGCGGTCGCGCAGTACCCCACCGAGCCGCCCCCCGCGGCGCCGCTCACCCCATTACGCTTCCCACCGTTTCGCGAGGCGCGACTGGGGAACGGGCTCACGATCGTGCTGGTGGAGAATCACGACCTCCCCATCGTCAGTATCTCACTTTCCATCCCTACCGGTTCGGTGAGTGAGCCGGCGGGCCGTCAGGGGCTGGCGGGCATGGTGGCCGAGTTGATGACCAAGGGCACCGCCACACGCAGCGCGGAGGAGATCGCCGCGACCATCGAGGGGGTCGGCGGGTCGCTCAATGCCGGCGCCGGACAGGACTTCTTCTCGATTTCGTCCACGGTGTTGACCGATAACGTCGACCTCGCGTTCACGCTCCTCTCGGACGTCCTGCTCAACGCCACTTACCCCGACGCCGAACTCGAGCTGGCACGGACGCGCGCGCTGTCAGGCCTGCGCCTCGAGAAGTCCGACCCCGGTGCCCTGGCCGGCCGCTACTTCGCGCGCGCCATCTACGGCGACCATCCGTATGGCCTGCGTGAGAACGAAACCACGATCCAGGCCATCACCCGCGAGGAGGTGCAGGCGTTTGCCCGGGAGCACCTGCGGCCCGGCGGGACGATGCTCGTCGTGGCAGGTGACATGCGGCTCGATCGGGTACGCGACCTGGCAAACCAATACCTGGGCTCGTGGAGCGGGACGGTGCCGGCCCGCTCGTACGGCGCGCCACCGGCGGCACGCGCGACCGAGATCCTGCTGGTGCATCGCCCCGGCTCCGAGCAGTCGAACATCGTCGTCGGCAACCTCGCGCTGCGCCCGGGCGCCCCGACGTACTATGCCGCGCGCATCGCGAACAAGGTCCTGGGCGACGGCGTGGACGCCCGCCTGTTCCAGATCCTGCGCGAAGAAAAGAGCTGGACCTACGGGTCGTACTCGAACCTGAATCGCCCGTTCGACGTGGGGAGATTCCAGGCCACCGCCGAGGTCCGAACCAGCGTGACCGACTCCGCGCTCACGGAGCTGCTGCACCAACTCCGCCGCATCCGCAGCGAGCCGATCTCCCAGGCGGAGATGGATGCGGCCAGGGGATACCTGATTGGCAGCTTTCCGCTCACGGTGCAAACGCCGCAGCAGATCGCCGGTCAGGTTTCGACGCAGAAACGACTCAATCTGGGCGACGACTATCTGCAGAAATACCGCGAGCGCCTCGCGGCCGTCACGGCGGTCGACGCCCAACGTGCGGCGATGCAGATCATTCGCCCCGACTCGGCGGTGATTCTCGTGGTGGGCGACGGCCAACAGATCTACGAGCCGCTGACCGCCATCGCGCCGGTTCGCATCATCGATACGGACGGCCACACGCTCACCCCGGCCGACCTCACTCCCGAGATCACCGCGGTCACGTTGGACGCGTCGCAGCTCGCGCCGCGCCGGGATTCGCTCGCGGTCCTCGTGCAGGGCACGCCGTTCGGGGGCATGACCACCGAGATCCGGCTCGAGGGGGATGAACTCGTGTACCTCTCCAAGACCGCCATCCCGGCCGCGGGCGTCAATCAGGAGACCACGGTGCGGATGGCGGTGGGCACACTCGTGCTGCGTTCGGTGCACCAGGTCGGCCAGTTCCAGGGCGCAAGCGGGGAAACGAATCTCCGCGTCGCGGGCGGGCGGATCACGGGCAACGCGCAGACCCCACAACCGGGCGGGACCATCAAAGAGACGGCGATCGACACCGTCCTCGCCGCCGGCGTCCTCGCCTCAGAACAGCTTCAGGCCTTGCTCCCCGCCATGCCGCTGGCTGAAGGCGCCACGATCACCATCAGCGTGCTCGACAGCGAGGACGCAACCATCACGCCGTACACGGTGAAAGTCGAGGCCGTCGAGGACGTCACGGTGTTGGCCGGCACCTTCGCCGTGTTCCGGGTCAGCATGAGCGGCGGGAGTCAGCAGTTCACCTTCTATGTCACACGCGATACACCGCGGCGGATCGTGAAGATGGAAATCGTAGGACAGCCGGTGGCGTTCGAGCTAGTGCAATAGACGGCGGATCATGCATGTGGGGGCGCACGGCCGTTGGGGCGCAGGGCCGTGTTGGGGCGCACGGCCGTGCGCCCCAACGCGGCACCGCCTATCGGAACAGAATGTCGTACGGCCCGATGCTCCCGCGGTCGACCACGAGGTGCTGGAAGCCCAGTTGCGGCCCGCCGGTGCGAACGAACTCACCCGGCTCGGCGCTCTTGAGATCGGCCCGGTACCGTTCGTGAACGTACTGGCTCAACTCGATCGCCGAGATCTGCCCATCGCCATCGCCGTCGGCGAGGCGATCCTGGATCGCATCCGCCAGGAACACTGCCAGGTACCCACCGGCCCGGAACTTGGCCGCGACGGACGACGTCACATCTTCCTCGGATGAGAACATCCCCATCCGGCCCGGTCGCGAGATCACGTCCTTGGAGAACCCGCCCGAGAAACACGCATCCAGCAACAACAACACCCGGCCGGCACCGAGCCCGTTCATCCATTCATTGAACTGATCGTCGGTGACGCCGGCGTCGAAGAACTCGAGCGTCTCGTCCATGTTGTCGGGATCGGACGATTGAAACGCTCCCTGGCGCGGCCGGCGACCGCCATGTCCCGAGTAGAAGAACACGAACGTGTCGTTGGGCCCCATCCGCCCGGCAAGCGACTGCACGGCATCCCGGATCGCCCCGGCGGTCGCCTGCGCGTCCTGCAGGAGTAGTCCGTCTCCCGGGCGCATGCCCGCACCCTGGATCATCGCGTCACGCACGCGCACGGCGTCATCCGCGGTGTACGGGAGGTTACCGGCGCGCCCGCCGTAGTCGCTGATGCCGGCAAACACGCCATACACCTGGCCGGTGCCCGCGGCGGCGCTCGGGGCGGCCGGTTGCGCGGCGCGCGGTTGCGGCGCGCGAGGCGGGGCGGCCACCGCCTGCGGCGCGCCACCCCGCACCGCGAGTTGATAGGCGCCGGTCGCCTCCGCCGCGTACGAGGTGGCGGCCACGCGATAGCGGCCGGCCTCACGCAACGTCAGGTCGATCTGCGAGCGCTGCTGGCTCCCTTCGTGGTCGTCGTTCTGGATCGCCTCACCGCTCGGCGGCACGAGCAGCAAATAGGTGTCGAAGTCGCTCGACGTCATCTCCACGGAGATCGCCTGCCCCGCCTGCCCTTCGAACACGTACATGTCCCGGTACTCGCCGTTGTCGAGCTGACCGTCGCCGGACTCGAGGCGGCCTGTGACGGGCTGCCCCAGTGTCAACGCCGATACATCGCGCTGCCGTTCGTTGGCCTGCGCGACCGTTTGCTCACGGTCGACGAATTGAATCTCGAGCCGGTACGAGCCGGTTTCCTTTGGCGCGTAGGATGTCACAAGCACGCGGTACTCGCCCGGCTCGGTCAGGGTGTGCCGGATGAGACTCCGATTGGTGCCGCCTTCGTCGTCGTTCTCGACCTGGTCGCCCTGCGGCGGTACGAGGATCACGTAGGTGTCGAAATCGTTCGCCTGGAGATCGACGGTGACTTCCTGTCCGAGCGTGCCCTGAAATCGATACGCGTCCGCGTATTCGCCGGTTCGCAGGGTGTCGTCTCCCGCCGCCAACGTCCCCTGTTCGCGGATCGGCCCCGACGCCACGGCCGTGCCACCACCCAGATCCATCCGCAACGCGTACTGCCCCGTCTCGCCCGCCTTATAGCTGGTCACACCAACCCGGTAGGTCCCGTCCGCCTCCAGGGTCAGCGAGAGGAGTGACCGCGTCGCATCGCCCTCGTGGTCGTCGTTGTCGGCCGTTTGGTCGTTTGGACCGCGGAAGATCAGGTATGGGTCGAAGTCCTGCGAGCGCAGGTCGAGAATCACCTGCTGCCCCTGACGCCCTTCAAACGTGTGGATGTCGATGAACTCGCCGCTCGACAGGGTCTCGTCGCCCTGCTCGAGCCGTCCCGGTTCGTTGCGGACCCCGCCGGCGTTCCCCGCCTGGTCTTTGGAACTGCCGGCCCGCCCGCCACCGCCCATCGTGATGGTCACTTCATAGTCCCCGCTCTCGCCACTTTCAAACGACGTGACGACGACCCGATACTCCCCCGCGACCATGGTGAGTTCGACCATCGAGTGGTCGGTTGCCCCTTCGGCCGCGTCGTCGTTATCACTCTGCTCGCCGCTCGGATCCGTGACCATCAGATAGGTGTCAAACTGCGACGAACGGAGGTCGACACGGACGCGCTGCCCGGGAACGCCCTGGAACGTGTACTCGTCGGTGTACTCGCCGCTGGAGAGCGTCCGGTCGCCCTTGGCGAGCGAACCCCGCTCCACGCGGGCGCCGCCCGGCTGGCCCCCCAAGGCGCCGCCGGACACCCCACCCATCGGTCCTCGGCCGGCGGCCCCGCTGCCGCTGAGATCAATGGCCAATTCGTATCGGCCGGCCTCCCCCGCCCCGTACGACGTCACCACCACGCGCCACTCGCCGGACTCGTCCAGCGTCGCATCGATTCTGGACCGCCGGTTGTTCCCCTCGTCGTCGTCGTTCTGCGTGTCTTTGCCCGATGGCGCCAGCAAAATCAGGAATGTGTCGAAATCGCTCGAGCTCAGCGTCACGACGACGTGCTGACCGGACTGACCTTGAAACGAGTAGACGTCGCGGTATTCGCCGTTCGTCAGCGTTTCATCGCCTTTGCCCAGCTCGCCTCGCTCGATGCGCTGCGCCACCACCGTGGAAGGGGCCAGGCCGCAGACAGCGGCGACCGTGAAGAGCGCGAGGGTGGTCCGGTTCATGCAATCCTCGGGGAAAGAGGCCTGACGAAATGGGCGCCTGGCGGCGCAACCGCGTTGTCACACATAAGGTTGGCACGGGCACGCCCGGGGTCAAGAGACCTGTGTCACGGTCCCCGGGTGAGCGCCGCCGTGGCCCCGGTCCAACGCCGTTGCGCGGCGTCAACGGGAGCCGCACGCTGCGCTTGACGGCGCTCTGGTAAGGCAGCACCTTGCAGTACTTCGACTTAGGGGGATTCTGGCCCGATGCAATGTGCGCATTGCGCGACCCCGGTTCCCGCGGAGGCCCGCTTCTGCCAATCCTGTGGTTCGCAGGTCTCCGACGCCGAGGGACAGGCGGCGGCAACCGGGGCCATGGACAAGTCGGCGTTTGCGCACATGGAGGCGTTGCTCCGTGCGGAAACGGTCGGCGAGTTCGAAGTCGAATCGCTGTTGGGCCGCGGCGGGATGGCCGTTGTCTATCTCGCGACCGAGGTACATCTCGCCCGTAAGGTCGCGATCAAGGTTCTCCCCCCCGAGCTGACCTTCGGACACGGCGTCGAGCGGTTCAAACGCGAGGCCAAGACCGCGGCGGCGCTCGACCATCCCAACATCATCCCGATCTATCGCATCGCGTCGGGCGGCAAGCTCTTCTGGTACGCGATGAAATACCTCGAGGGCAGCGCGCTGGACACGCTGCTCAAGGAACGGGGGCGCTTTTCGCTCAACGAATCGATCAAGATCCTCGAGCAGGTGGCCGACGCGCTCGACTATGGGCACGAGCACCACGTCATCCACCGCGACATCAAACCCGCCAACGTGATGCTCGACTCGCGCGGGCGCGTCGTCGTCACCGATTTCGGGATTGCCAAGGCGCTCACCGAGGGCACGTTAACGGCGTCCGGTTCGGTGATCGGCACGCCGTACTTCATGTCGCCCGAACAGGGGATGGGGAAACCGGTCACCGGCGCCGCCGATCAATACTCGGTCGCCGTGATGGCGTACCGCATGATCTCGGGTCAGGTCCCGTTCGAGGGCGACTCCGCCATCGACATCCTGCACAAACACTGCATGATCCCGCCGCCGCCGATGGAAACCGTCATTCCCGGACTGCCGCGACACGTCTACCTCGCGGTCCACAAAGGCCTCGAGAAGGAACCGGGCCGGCGGTTCAAGAGCGTGACCGCGTTCGTCAAGGCGCTGACGGAGCCGATGGAGCATTCGGTATTGATCGGCGAACGGACGTCGGAGTCAGAAGTCGCCACGGTGCTGGTCCAGGCATCCGACGTGACGGCCCGGTCGGCGCAGATGGCCGCCGCGAACGCCAACGCAGCCACGACGCCGATTCCAGGCCTGGCGACCAGGCCCGGGAGGGGCAAGGCGCGTCGCGGATGGCCGGCTTGGGCGATCGCCGCGGGCATCGTGCTGGCCGCGGGAACCGGATGGTGGTTCATGCTCGGGCCCGGAGCGGGCGGACCGGACCTGACGGCGAATCCGGCGGCGACCCAGCCCGGCGGCGGTGAGGCCGTCCCGGCCGAACCGGCCGCTCCACCGATCACGACAGGCACGGTCACGGTGACCGGATTGCCGGCGCAGGGGTCGATCATCTGGAAGGGCCAGCGGCAGGCGGCATCGTTCGAGGTTCCGGCCGGCCACGATACGGTGACGCTACGCGCGCCCGACTACGAGAGTCAGTCGGTGCCGTTCGACATCGCGGCCGGCGGGTCGTTGACCATTCAGTTTACGGCGCCGCGGGTGCAGCCAGCGGCAGGGCGGCCGACGCCGCAGACCGCGTCTCGCCAACCGACCACGCCCGCACCGGGGGCGCCGGCGGTTCCACAGGTTGCCGCCCTGCGGTTTCTCCTTCGCCCGCCCGCCGAGATCTTCATTGACGGAGCACCGCTGGGCGAGCAGGGTCGATACATAACGGAGTTACAAGCGGGTGTCCGACATCAGATTGTGCTCCGGCGCGGGGGCGCCGTGGTCTTTGATACCACCGTGACGCCGGCCGCCGGCGAAACGATCGACGTGAGAAAATGACACCAATGACCCATCACACGCGTCATCTCGGATGGCTCACGCTCGCCGTCGCTCTCCTGTGCCGTCCGGCGACCCTTGCCGGACAGGACGGGCCAACGTTGATCCGGCAGGCGATCTCGGCGGCGGACGACGACTTCGACACCGACCGTGCCGCGGTGCTGCTGCGTCGCGGTCTCAACCCGTCGATCGGACCGGTCGATGCGTTGTGGGCGCGTGGTGTGACGTACCTGGCACAGATCCTGTCGGACGGGGGCCAGGAAGCGTTGATGACCGTATGGATCCGGTGGGCCCTCCGCCAGATGCCGGATCTGCAACCCGATCCGTCGCTGATCGTCAGCAGCGTGGCGGATGCGTTCGAGACGGCGCGTGCCGCCACGGTCCCGGGCGCCGGAGATGCGGTCACCACCGCCGCATGGGCGTGGCCGGCCGGGGACCCGGGGTCCGCGCCCGGTCGTCTGAACGTGCGGCCGCCGCCGGTCGCGATTCCGCTCAATATCCTCGTGGTGGGCCAGGGTCTCGTGACACCCGGTCAATCGCTGTCGCTCTCACCCGGGACCTATGAGATCCAGGTGAGCGCCCCGGGATATGCCAGTGCGAGTGTGGCGCGCGAAGTCCTCCCCGGCATCACCACGAACCTCACCTTCACCCTCCAGCCGGCCGTAGTGGCGGTCGAGGGAGTCCTGGCGGAGGGTGTGCGGGACGGCGTGTTGCGCGCGGTGGCGAGCGTCACCTCGGTGCGGTTCGGGGCGGAAGCGCCGCGGTGCGGCGCCGGCGCGTTCGTGGGGCGTAACGGACTCCTCCTGACTACCTACCAGGCCATCCGCGGCGCGGAGTCCTTCGGGATCCGGCTCGGCAACCGGACCATCGGCGACGACGTCACGGTTGCCGCCTATGACGTACAGCGCGACATCGCCATCCTGAAAGCGCCGCTGATTCGGAGCGACTCGCTCACGCTGGCGACCGAAATCACCGACGATCAATACGCGTGGGGGTTCGGGTTCGATGATTGCGCGTCGGCCTCCGATCAGCGGCTGCGCGTCGCCACGTGGACCAACCGCCCGCGGGGGATGCTGCAACTGCGCGACTCCCTGCCCAACGCAATCATGGGCAGCCCCATCATCGACCAGCATGGCGCCGTTGCCGGACTGTGGACCGGCGGCCTGACGGCGATCCCCGCACCCGCGGTGGCCGATCTGGTCGACCAGGCCCGCCAGAATGTGGCCGCGCAGCGGTTGCAGACGGCGCAACAGGTCGCGGACGCGACGCGGCATCGGTTTGGCACCGTTGCGATCGCGTCCGGCGCAACCGGGCTCGTGACCGCGCGCATCACGACCCGTGAGGCGTGGCAGTGGGCGAGCCTGGATACCACCACGGTCGTGCCCTTCGTGTTTGCCGGCCCCTCCGGCCGCTACCGGCTGGAACTGCTCGTCAATGGGCAAGTGCGGCGCGACATGGAATTCACCGTACGGCCCGGCGTGGCCGACCGCCTGCGCGTCGACCCCGATCAGGAGGTGGCCGCACCAGGACAGATCGCGATCGCGCCGCAGAAGGGCGGTGGCTTTCCCTGGATCATCGCGGTGCTCGGCGCCGCGGGTGCCGGGGCCGCCGGATTCCTGCTGTTCGGGAGTGGAGGCGGCGGCGACACGGGCGACCGGCTCGGCAGCATCACCATCAGCGTGCCGAATCGCTAACGGTGAACCGGTTCGCGCTTCGGACGGCCCTCGTCGCCGTTACGCTCCTCGTCGCCTGTCAGGACGAACTCGCGCCACCGACGCATGGTTCGATCACGATCGTGATCGGCGGCGGGGCGATCGCACCGCAGGTCACGGCGGACGACCGCACCGGAACGCGTCACAGCGGGATCAGTGCCGCCGTTGCCGCGTTCGACGCGGTGCAATTGGTGGTCACCGGTCCAACCAACCGCACGGTGCAGCTCCAGTTGTCCGGTGCCAACTGGACCGGTCGCGCCGATTCGCTGCTTGCCGGCGACAACTACGCAATCAAGATCCGCGCAACCACCAACGGCGATCTCAGTTCGTTTGGGAGTGCCGAGAACATCACCGTCACGGCGGGCAGAAACACGGAAGTCCCCGTCAGTAATTGGGGATCGGTGATCCCGAACCTGAACGCGATCCCGCCGGCCGGCTCGCGGCTGAGTTTCGGGGTGAGTTACAGCGCGATCGCGGCGGCGAACAACTATCGTATCGAGTATGGCGTGAGCGAGGACTTCGCCGGCGCCCGGTCGGTGAACACCGATAGCACCGGCGCGTTGATCACGGTGAGCGATACCGGGACGTACAACGTACGGGTGCGTGCCACGGTCGATGGGAGTGTGGGCGCTCCGTCAGAACCCCGTACGGTCAGCGTGGAGGGAGATCAACGCCCCACGGGCGACAATGCCGGCGAGGCGGCGACACTCGGATTCGGCAACGGCGCCAACGGCACGATCGCGAATCTCAATATCACCAGCGGCGACCAGGACTGGTTCGCCATCACGGTCTGCCAGGCGGATACGGTCATTCTCTCCACTCGGGCCGCCGTCTTGAACCCGCCGTCCACGCTGAACACGCGGCTGCGCCTGTACAACAATGACGGGTCGACCCTCATCGCCGAGAACGACGACGATGGCGTGACGACCGACTCCCGGATCGAAGCGGCTCAGCCTGCGGACGATGACGTCAAGATTCAGGTGACCGGGGTCGGGAGTTCCACCGGGCACTACGAACTGGTGATCGATCACCGCGCCGGGCCGAACAATACGGGGACGGCGTGTCTCGCGCCGACGGTCGCCACCGTGCAGGTCTCGCCTTCAACCGCGAGCTTCGACGCCGTGGGCAACACGGTGCAGCTCACGGCGGTTGGTCTTGACGCCGGCGGTAATCCGGTTTCCGGCGCCACGTTCGACTGGCAAAGCGACGACAGCGGGATCGCCGATGTCAGTACGACGGGCTTGGTCACGTCGACCGGTAACGGCACGGCGATCATCACGGCCACCTCGGTGACCGCCACGGCGGCCGCGCCGGCCTCGGGCCGGGGCCCTCGCGCGGCGGTCCGGCCCGGCAAACGGGCCACGCCCGATGATTCCACCGAGGCCCGCCTCGCGAGCGGCCCGGCCGGATCGGCGACCATCACCGTCGCGCAGGTCGCCACCGCGGTGTCGGTGGCCCCGACCGGGACGACGATCACGTCGCCGGGCGGGAACACACCGTTCACGGTGGACGCACGCGATGCCAACGACAATCCGATTCCGTCACCGGCCGTCGTCTGGTCGAGCATCAACCCCGCCGTGGCGACGATGGGCGCGGGAGGCACCGCCGCGGCGGTGTCGAGCGGACAGTCGATCATCCGCGCCGAGGTCGACGGGATCGCCGCCTATGCCACTCTCACGGTCGCGCTCCCGCAACCGGCGGTGAACATCTGGAGCGGCGACTCGGTGGTCGTGGGCGGCGGCGGCGCGCTCCGATCGGTCTGGGCGGCGTCGCCCACCGACGTGTACGCGGCGGGGTCCGACGGCGCGTTCGCGCGGTTCGACGGCACCAGCTGGTCGACCAGCGACAACGGCGTGACCGACAGCCTCGGCGCCATCTGGGGGACCGGTGCATCGAACGTCCTCGCGGTCGGCCAGAACGGTCTCATCGTGCACTTCGACGGCACCGTGTGGGACACCCTGGAGAGCGGCACCAACGCCTTTATCCGCGGCATCTGGGGCGGCCGGCTGGACCAGGTATGGGGGTTGGGCGCGCCGGGAGAAATACTCCGCGGCGACCTGACGACGGGCACGTGGACCATCGTCCCGTTGACGGGGATCAGCGAGCAACTGTGGGGCATCTGGGGCAGCGCCCCGAACAACATCTACGCCGTCGGTGAGGCCGGCCGCATCATGCGCTTCAACGGCACCCAGTGGGGCGCGCAGGCGAGTCCGACCGCGCAGGCGCTCTATTCGGTGTGGGGCACCGACTCCAGCAATGTGTACGCGGTCGGCACCAACGGGACGGTGCTGCACCGCGGTCCCGGTGGGCCGTGGACCGTGGTGACCTCCGGGACGATCACGGGATCGACGTTGTGGGGCGTCGGTGGCGTCTCCACCAACGACATCTACGCGGTGGGTGGGGGCGGGACCGCGCTCAGGTACGACGGCGCATCGTGGAGCGCAGTCACCACGTGGACCAGCGCTCCGTTGTTCCACGTTGCCGCCACCGATGGCCGCGTGTTCGCGACCGGCGGGACCGACGTCGTCCTCGTGCAACGCGGCACCCGGAACGGCGCCGTGCTGATGCGGCCCGTCTCCGATACGCTGAGCGCGATCGGGGACACGCTCCACCTGACCGGCACAGCGGTCGACGCCGTCGGCGACACCGTGACCGGTACCGCGTTTACCTGGGCCACCAGCGACGAGACCGTTGTGTCCGTGTCGCCCACGAGCGGATTGGCACTCACGGGCGTGGCCACCGGCGAGGCGTTGGGCGAGGCCACGATCACGGCGACCGCGCCCGGCGGGGCCCAGGCGAGCGCGGTCATCACGGTCACACCGGTCGCGGTATCGGTCACGCTTTCGCCTGGGAACGCCAATCTGCTCAACGCCGGCGCGACCCAGGCATTCAGCGTCGAGGCGCGCGATGCCGGTGGCAACATCATCCCCTCTCCGGCGGTCAATTGGCTCAGCCGGAACACCGCCGTCGCGACGGTGAGCGCCGCCGGCGTCGTGACCGCGGTGGCCGCCGGCCAGGTCATTGTCGAGGCCGAGGTCACCGACGTGCGCGGCTACGGGCTCGCCACGGTAGTCGACCAGAATATCCCTGCTCCGATCAACCTGTGGCAGCAGCAGGCGAGCCCGTACGTATCGACGCACTGGGGTGTCTGGGGCACGTCGGTGAACGACGTGGTCGTCGTCTCGAATAACGGGCTCACGGCCGCGTATGATGGCACGACGTGGACCGAAACCCCGAACCCGGTCGCGGTCCAACTGCGTCGCGTCTGGGGTGCCTCCGCCGGGGAGGTCTGGGGCGTCGGTGCCTCCGGGACGGTGATCTTCTGGAACGGCAGCAGCTGGTCGACGCAGGCCAGCGGCACCTCCGCAGGATTGAACGCGGTGTGGGGCAGCTCGCCGGCGAACGTGATTGCCGTGGGGACGACCGGCACCATCCTGCGCTGGGACGGCACGTCCTGGCAATCGGAGACCTCAGGCACGACCGCCGCTCTCAACGCGGTCTGGGGCGTCTCTCCGGACACGGTCTTCGCCGTGGGCGGCAGCGGCACCATCCTGCGGTACGACGGCGCCGACTGGACCGCGGAGACGTCCGGTGTCACCGACGATCTGATCGCTGTCTGGGGCACCGCGTCGGACAACGTCTTCGCCGCCGGTGGCGCCGGCCGCATTCTGCACTACGATGGGATAGCGTGGAGCTCTCAGACGAGCGGCGTCGGCACGCAGCTCCGCACGCTATGGGGCACATCGAACAACGAAGTCTTCGCGGCCGGCACGAGCGGCGTGGTCCTTCGCTACGACGGCACGGGCTGGTCGCCGGTGAGTACCCCGGTCACCGATACGTTCTTCGAGGCGTGGGGTACGTCGCCCAGTGACATCTTCGTGGTGGGTGGTTCCAGCGCGCTCCTGCGCGGGGTGCGCGGCGCGACGGTGACGATCACCCCGACAGATGACACGCTGGCGGTGATCGGCGATACCCTGCGCCTGGTGGCCACCGCGCAGGAATCCGGCGGTGCGCCGGTCGACAGCGTCACGTACGACTGGAGCAGCAGCGACGACGCGATCGCGACCGTCGACGCGAACGGCCTGGTGACGGCGGTGAACGGCGGCACGGTGGTCATCAGCGCGACGGCTCGTGGCGGCGCCGTGGGCACGGCAACGGTGTTCGTCCAGTCGCCGGCGGGGCTGGTCAAGGTAGGCGGCGACGATCAGAACGCGCCCATCAATACGACGCTCCCGGCGCCGCTGGTGGTGCAGGTGAACGATGCCAACGGCGATCCGCTGCCCGGCGCCTCCGTGACCTGGGCCGTTGCGACCGGTGGTGGCGGCGTCACCCCGAGCGCGTCGGTGACGGACGCCGGCGGACAAGCGAGCACCGCTTGGACCCTTGGACCCACACTCGGCACCCAGCAGGTCACGGCCAGCGCGGACGGGTTCGTTGTCACGTTCACCGCCAACGCGCTCACCGGCATCTTCTGGCTGGGCGGCAGCGGCGACTGGAGTGTCGGGACCAACTGGAGCACCGGCGTCGTACCCGGGCTCGGGGACACCGTGTTCATCTCGGTGGACGGCGACTACACGGTCACCCTGGATGTCGACGCGAGCGCGGCCAGACTGATCGTGGGTGCGGCGAGCGGAACGCAACTCCTCCGCACGTTCGGTCCGGCGCTCACGGTGAGCGAGCGGATGGCGGTGGTCGGCGGCGGTTCCCTGTTGCTCTCCGGGGCGACCGCCAACATCGACTCGTTGGTCAACCGCACAACGACCACACTGAACGGCACGGATCTGAACGCCACCTGGATCAACAACATCGGGTCACTGACGGTCGGGGTCAACGGGCTCAACCTGGACGTCGCCGGCAACCTCGAGAACCGCGGCTCCATCGCGCTTGACAGCGGCGCCTTCGTCAGTGTCGTCAACGGCAACTCGTTGTTCCTGCTGGGTTCGGCCCTGACACTCCGCGCAACTGCGACGCTCGATTTCACCAACCATGTCGTCGTGTCCGAAGGGCCGTTCGCCTTCGACAGTAGTACGGTACTCGTTGACGGAGGCTCCGTGAGTCTTGCCGGCGCGTTTACCGTCGGCCCGACGGCGACGCTCGATCTGACCGCCGCTGCGATCAGCGCGGACACAGTGATCAACGATGGTACCATTTCGATGGATGGGTCCGCGATCACCGCCGTCGTATTGCACAACGGGTTCCTGTCCGCCTATCTCGGGACCAATGCGCTCAACGGCGGCTTCGTGACCGACCCGGCGTCATCCGTCGAGGTATCCGAAATCGGTACCGTGCTCACGGTGGACGCCGGATTCACCAATGCCGGTAACATCACGCTCACCGCGACGGGATGCTGTACCGATCCGCGGCTGGTGATGAGCAGTGGGACGTTGATCAACACCGGCACCATCGATGTGAGTGGCGCCGCCGGGGGCACGATCGAAGGTGCTCTCGACAATCAGGGGAATGTGAATAGCAATGCCACGGAACCGCTGACGCTTACCGGCACGACGATCAGCAACAGCGGCTCGTTCAACGCGGAGACGGGTGACCTCAGCCTCACAGGCGGTGGGACGTTCACCCAAACCACGACCGGCGACATGGTTGTCGGGACGGGTCAAACGGTCACCGTCGCGGGCGGGACGTTCGCCAATAGCGGATTGGTCCACGGTACCGGCACCCTCGACGTCTCGGGTGCGGTGTTCACCAGCGACGGCGTCCTCGCGCCCGGAGCGAGTCCCGGCACGCTGACGATCCAGGGCAGCGTGACGATGACCGGTGGCGCGCTCGAGTTGGAGTTGGACGGTCTCACGCCGGACACCCAGCACGACGTGCTCGCCGTGAGTGACACGATCACGTTGGCCGGCGCCATCGACGTGATCATGGGCTTCACACCCGCGTACGGTGACGAATTCACCGTCGTGACCTTCGGCCACCGCATCGGCGGGTTCAGCGACCTCGCCTCGCTTGAGATCGGCGGCGGCCGGTACCTGCAACCGGGCTTCTTCAGCGACCGCCTGACGCTCTCCACCAGCGTGCCGCAGGTCGTCGTGACGCCCGACGTGGACACGCTCGTCAGCATCAACGAGACGACGCAGCTCACGGCCGAGGCGCAGGAATTCGACGGCACACCGATCGTGCCGGGCCCGGCGTTCACCTGGTCGAGCGGCAACGAGGCGATCGCCACGGTCGATGCCAACGGTCTGGTGACGGCGGTGGGCGTGGGCTCAACCGGCATCAGCGCCACGGCAACCGGTGGTACGTCGGGCGGCGCGGCGATCGTGGTAGACATCACGATTTCGGCCGTAACCATCTCACCGGCGGGCGTGGCCCTCGCGGGAGCCGGCGCAACCACAACGCTGAGCGCTGAAGTGCTGGACGGCATGGGCAACCCCACCGGAGCGGCCGCGACCTGGTCGAGCCTCAATCCCCAGGTCGCGACCGTCGATCCGGTGACCGGACAGGTCACGGTCGCGGGACACGGGCAGGTCACGATCGCGGCGGCGGCGGGCGGCGTGACGGGCTACGCAACCGTCACCGCGAGTATCCCCGGTAGCGTGCCGGTCAACCTATGGGCAATGGACTCCACGGGCGTCGAGGGGCTCAACGGAATCTGGGGGACCTCGGCGTCCAACATCCTGGTTGGCGGGAACGGCGCGACCATGGTGCGATTCGACGGCGCCGCATGGAGTGCCGAGGCGATCCCGACCAGCAACATCTCCGACCTCTGGGGCACATCGGACAGTGACATCGTGGCCACGTCGCTCGGCGGGTCGGTGATGCGGTATGACGGCTCGTCCTGGGGATTCCTCACGGGCGCACCGTCGACCACGCTGAACGACATCTGGGCCGCATCGCCCGTCGCCCGCTGGATTGTCGGCGCGGACGGCACCATCGCGTTCCACGACGGGACCGGCTGGACCACGCAGACCAGCGGCACGCCGGCGCAGCTCAGGGCGGTCTGGGGCGCGTCCGCAACCGACGTGTTCGCGGTCGGCGCCGACCCGAGCGTCTTCCACACTGTCGACGGGATCGCGTGGACCCCGATGACCAGCGCCTCGACGGTAAACCTCGAGGACGTGTGGGGCACGTCGGCCACCGACGTGTGGGTCATCGGCGATACCGCGGTGCTGCATTACGACGGCGTGGGCTCGCCGGACTTCGACGTGTTCCAGTACCTCCCGGGACCGCTGTACGCCATCTGGGGCTCCGCACCGGACGACATCTACGTCTCGGCAGAGGGCAACCGAATCCACCACTACGATGGGGTGAGCTGGAAGACCGACACCGTCCCCGAGACGCACTTCGGACTCTGGGGGGCGCCGCAGAGTCCGGTGTTCGCCGTCGGACGGACCGGCACCATCCTGCGCGGGTACCGCGGCGCGAGCGTGACCGTGCTGCCCGACGGCGCGACCCTCGCCGCCGTCGGCGATACGCTGCGTTTCATCGCATCGGTCGACGATGCGGCCGCCAACCCGATCACCTCGGCGACGGTGACCTGGCGCAGCCTCGACGAAGGAATCGTCACGATCGATCAGGCGGGCCTGATCACAACCCAGTCGTTCGGCGTCGCCGACATCACGGCGACCGCGCCGGGCGGCGCGGCGGACACCGTGACCGTCACGGTCATGGCGCCACTCACCACGATCGAGCTATCGCCGGTTGGCGGTACGATCGTCGCGGCGGGAGGAACGCAGCAGTTCACCGCGGCGGGGATCGATGCGGTCGGTGACACGGTGCCAGCGGTACCGTTCACCTGGACAACCGCCAACCCCACCGTCGCCACGGTCGACGCGAGTGGACTCGTGACCGCGGCCAACCCGGGGCAGACCTCGATCGGCGCGACGGGCGGCGGCATCACCGGCTACGCGACCGTCACAGTCGCTTTCGCGCCGGCCGCGGGACCGATCAACCTGTGGGAACCCGAGGCCAGCGGCACGACGGTGCAACTCAACAGCGTGCACGCGTTCCGCGGTGGGGACGCCTGGGTGGCGATGAACACGACCAACGTGCTGCAGTTCAGTGCGTTGACGTGGAACGAACTCGCGACCGGCCTGGGGTTCGGGCACCTCCAAATCTGGGGAAGTTCTGCCAGCGACATCTACACCGCGGGGCCCGGAGGGCGACTCGGGCACTACGACGGCAGCACGTGGAGCACTGTCCAGCTGCCGACCGCCAACAATCTCACCAGCGTATGGGGCGTCGCACCCGATCACGTCGTTGCCGTGGGCGAGCTCGGCACTATCGGCATGTTCGACGGCACGACCTGGAACACGGTCTCGAGCGGAACGACCGAGAGCCTGACCAGTGTATGGGGCTACGCGCGCGATCGCTATTTCGCCGTCGGGGTCAACGGAACGCTGCTGCGCTACGACGGGACGAGTTGGAACGTCGAGTTGAGTACGGGCCCCACCTATACCCACGTGTGGGGGTTCGACTCCACGGACGTGTACGCCTCGGTGGGGGGCGGCCTGGTCGTGCATTTCGACGGCGTCGTATTGGACACGGTACACCTGCCGAGCGCGCAGTCGTTCATTTCGATGACCGGCACGACCGGAACGGACCTGTATTTCGCCGGCGGCTCGGGCCGGATTGCGCGGTTCGACGGCGCGACGTTGTTCGAAGACACGTTGCCGATTGGCACGACGCCGTTGCTGGACGTCGTGACGATTCCGGATCGCGGCGCCTATGTGGTCGGTGGCGGCGGCACGATCTATCGCGGCTACCGCAATGCCAGCGTCACCGTGACGCCCGACCTGGACACGTTGCCGCTGGTCGGCGACACGGTGACGCTCTTCGCGTCCGCGGTGGACGGCGGCGGCAACCCGCGGCCGGCGGTCGAGTTCACCTGGGACACGGATGATCCCGCCATCGCGACCGTGGACGCGACCGGGCTCGTCACCGCCGCGGGCTCGGGCACCACGCTGATCATCGCGACGGTTCCGGGCGGGGCCGCGGATACCGCCACCATCGTCGTCTTGCCCCAAGTGGTAGCCGTCTCCATCGCACCGACGGGCGTGTCGTTGTCCGGCATCGGCGCCAACACGACCCTCACCGCGTATGTGATCGACAATATGGGGGACACGGTCGCGCTGCCGGTCACGTGGTCGTCGCTCAACGCAACCGTCGCCACCATCGACGGCGGCGGGCTGGTCACGAGTGCCGGTGACGGCCAAGCCGTGGTCTCGGCGGCGGCGAGCGGATTCACAGGGTACGCCGTCGTGACGGTCGCGAACCCGGCGACCACGCCGGTCAACCTGTGGGACGTGGCGCGCGAGAAGGCCGACCGCGTGATCTTCGGCATCTGGGGCCTCGACGCCGGCAACGTGTTGGCCCTGCCGTCCAGCGGGGACACGATCCTGCGTTACGACGGCACGACCTGGACGCCGGTGCGGCGGAGCTCGGTCGCCATGTTCGGCGCCTGGGCCAGCACGCCGGACGACGTGTGGGTAATCGGGGACAACGGCAGCACCGAGCACTACGACGGCACGTCCTGGGCGTCAGGGACCACCGCGGTCGACACCTCGATGCGGGCCATGTGGGGCAGCGCACCGAACGATATCTGGGCGGTCGGCCTCAGCAGCACGATCCAGCACTACGATGGGGTCGACTGGACTGACGAGACGGTCACGCCCGGCGGCCCGTCGCTGCAGGGTATCTGGGGCAGCGCACGCGACACCGTGTGGGCGGTAGGTAACGGCGGCACGATTCTGCGCTATGACGGATCCGCGTGGAGCACAGCAACCAGCCCGACCGGTTCAAGCCTGTTCGAGATATGGGGTAGCGCGGGCAACGATATCTGGGCGGTGGGCGCCGCCGGAACCATCATCCACTACGACGGTGCGCTGTGGTCGGACGTCACACCTGTGCCTGCATTACCCTTCCTCTCGTCGGTCTGGGGCAGCGCCAGCAATGACGTGTGGGCCGCTGGCACGGACAGCACCATCGTCCACTACAATGGGGCCACGTGGGATACTGTGGCGCCCAAGCCGCGCGGATTCGGCTATGGCGGCGTGTGGGGCCGTTCCACGGGCGACATGTGGGTCATCGGGACGGGGCCGCACTTCATTCTGCGCGGCGTGCGCGGCGGCACCGTGAGCGTGACCCCCGCGGACCCAACCATCACCGCGCTCGGCGATACGGTGCACCTCACCGCCTCGGCGGCTGATGCAAGCGCCAACGCGCTCACCGGCGTGCGATTCACCTGGTCGAGCAGCGACGAGGGTGTGGCCACGGTCGACCCGGCCGGGATTGTGACCGCGCTGGCCAATGGCATCGCCGATATCACGGCCACAGCACCGGGCGGGGCGAGCGGGAGCATCGCGGTGACCGTCCAACAGGTCGCTGCCACACTTGCTGTTCCAGGCAGCGCGAGCATCTCCGGGGTCGGCAGCACCCACCAGTTCACGGTCGAGGCGCGGGACGCGAACGACAACTTGATCGTGTCTCCAACCACAGTCTGGACGTCGTTCAACCCCGCCGTGGCCACGGTGAATGGGTCATCGGGGTTGGTGAGTGCGGTTGCCAGCGGCCAGACAACCGTGAAAGTCACGGTGGACGGAATCCCCGGCCATGCAGTGGTGAACGTTTCCGTTCCCGGAATCACACCGGTGAACCTGTGGGCCGAGATGCCGACCCCAGCCACCTTCGTGTCGGTTTGGGGCAAGTCCGCATCCGACATGTGGGCCGTGGGCCCCGCGGACGCGGCGTACCACTTTGACGGAACGAATTGGATCGGGCAGGTCGTTACGGGCGGAGGCGACCTCGCTGATGTCTGGGGTGTCGGGAGCGAGTTGTTTGCCGCCGGCAGAAACTTGATTGCCCATTTTGACGGTTCGACGTGGACCACGGAACCGATCGCGAACATCCTTTTCGAAGGTGTCTGGGGTACGTCGCCCACCGATGTGTTTGCCGTGGGGCAACCGTTCAACGGCAACACGAATGGGATCTATCACTTCAACGGCGCGTCGTGGTCCCCGATGGTCGCCCCCGGCGGCGGGACGGCGCTCCACGCGGTGTGGGGAACGTCGTCGTCCAATGTCTTCGCGGCGGGAACAGGACTGATGCTGCACTTCGACGGCTCGACCTGGACGCAACAAGTGGCCCCCAACCTGGATTACCGCGACCTCTGGGGCCCCACTCCCAACGATGTATACGCCGTTGCCGGAGGGAACCTCTGGGGGCTCGCGCATTGGGACGGGTTCAATTGGTCGGCGGTCCCAGGCGGTCCCAACTTCCGCCTCAACGGGGTCCACGGGACGTCGAGTTCCGATATCAACATCGTTGGAGGAGCAGCGGCATTGTTCCTGGACATCTCGCAATTCGATGGGTCGGTCTGGACATCCATCAACGTGGTGGGCGGCCTGTTTGAGGTTTGGACGATTTCGTCGTCCGATGTGTTCGCTGTGGGACCCACGAGTGTCCGCGGGTACCGCGGCGCTGCGGTCACGATCATCCCGACGGCTTCGACCGTGACGCTTCCTGGTGACACGCTTCACCTTGCAGCCGAGGCGCGTGACAATGGGGACGCGCTGATCCCAACCGTAACGTTCGCCTGGAGCAGTCTCGACGAAGGCGTGGCGACCGTTGATCCCGCGACGGGGATCGTGACAGCCGAGGGACCCGGGACCGTGGGCATCATCGCCGCCGCTCCCGGGGGCGCCGCCGACACGATGGACGTTTTCGTGCCGACGCCCACCTCCATCGTGGTGAGCCCCGCCGGCGGCAGGATCGACGACCGTGACCTGACCGAATCGTTCTCGGCCATCGTGTTGGACGAGTTCGACAATCCGATGCCGGGAGCACCCGTGACGTGGAGTGCGCGGAACCCCTTCATCGCCACGATCGACGCGGCCGGCACGGTGACCGGCGTGGGTGCGGGTCAGACGATCGTCGAGGCCGCGTACCAGGGAGCCGCGGGCCACGCCGTGCTGACCACCGCCGTCCAGGGCGCGACACCGGTCAATCTCTGGGCCGAGATGGTGAACCCGGAGTTCGGCGCGGGGCAGATCTGGCGCGTGCGCGCCACCGGAAACGGCGACGAGGCCTGGGCCTTCGGCCAAGGGGGCGCCCTCAGGTTCAACGGCACCGACTGGGTGGACATGGGTTCTCCTGCCCCAACGTACGGCGGCAGAGTGTTGGGACCGGACGACGTGTGGGCCACCGGCAACGCCGGCATGTTGTACCATTGGGACGGATCGACCTGGAACCCGGTCCAGACGCTCAGCGCAACGAACATGTACGCGTTCTGGGCATCGTCCCCCACCGACATGTGGGCCAGCGGCGAGAGCGACAACGTCGTCGAGCACTGGGACGGGACGGCGTGGAGTACCGTTGCCCTTCCGGCGGGGATCAGTTACGTGTGGGACATCTGGGGTTCCGATTCCGCCACGGTGTTCGCGGCGGGGAATTCCGGATCGGTATTCCAGTTCGACGGGTCGTCCTGGAGTGCCGTGCCCTCTGGGGCCGTCTCGCAACGCAGCTTGTGGAGTCCCGGCGGCGACTCGGTGATCGCGGTGGGAGAGGCATCGTCGCTGGTGTATCTGAACAGCGCGGGCGGGTGGAGTACCATGACCACCCCGTTCACGTCCGGACTGTACGGAGTCTGGGGCAGCGCCTTCGCCGACGTGTATGCCGTGGGTTCCAATGGCACGGTAGGCCGGTTCGACGGGGTCGCGTGGGACTCCATGCCGGCCTTTACGACCGACGCGACCACCTGGCACGTGGCCGGGTCGCCCGACGGCAACATCTACGCCGTCACGGACGGCGGCCGGATTTACCGCGGGCTACGCGGCGGGTCGATCAGCATCGCGTTATCCGACAGCATCTTCCCGGGTGACACGCTTACGTCGTCCATCGTTACGGCGTTCGACAGCGCCGGCGGTGTGGTGGACAGTGTGCGCTACCACTGGGCCTCGCTCGACCCGACTGTCACCACCGCATTCACCAATGGCGTCGTCGCACTGGACACAGGGTGGGTGGACATCGTCGCGACCGCCGGCGGCGGTGCCGCCGACACGGTTACCCTGCGGGTCGGGCTCAAGTCAGCCAATATCCTCATCATGGGCGACCTGTGGAACGACAATGACTACGTCCGGTCGGAGTTCGGTTCGCGTATGCCGGGCATCACGTTCGATACCTTGTCGACTTCGACGCAGACGCCAACGCTCGCGTTCCTCCAGACGTTCGACGCCGTCCTGATGTACATGAATGGATTCCCTGCCGATCAAACCGCTGTCGGGGATACGTTGGCGGCGTACGTCGGCGCCGGCGGGAACGTGATCGTCGCGACCTTCTACTGGCAGGGAGGCCCCTGGGGTGCGTTCAGTGCCATCGAGCCGTTGGTCAGCATCGGCGGTTCGCGGTATGTGATCGACAGCGTCGTGCCCGGCGCCATGGCCATCCACCCCCTCACGCGCGGACTCGACACGCTCTATGCGTTCTTCGAGGGCGGTACGACGCCCGCGGGAGACGCCACCGTGGTGGCCAGTTGGAACAACGGCGGGCCCGCGATGGCCTACCGCGTGGAAGGCGCCGGCCAACGGCTGCTTGGCATCAGCATGTTCCCCGCCCACGGGTTATACAACGGGAGCTTCGGCGATGAGACTTGGTGGCGCGCGTGGGAGAATGCACTACGCTGGACCTCCGACGGCGGGGCCTCCGCCGTGCCCGGACCCGCCCTGCTCGTCGCGGGGGGACCGAGCCGGCGCGCGTGGCCCGCCGCGACACTCAACCCCGATCCCGATAGCGGTCGGCGAGGCACGGGAAGCGGTGCGCGACAACCTCGGTAGGGGACAGCAGACAAAACGGGGAGGCCGCTAAGACGCGGCCTGCAATTGCGGGTACACGCTCACCTTGATCCGCTTCTTGTCCTTGTTCTCGAACTTGATCACGCCGTCGATCAACGCGAACAGCGTATCGTCGTGCCCCCGCCCCACGTTACGGCCGGCATGTACCCGGGTACCGCGCTGGCGCACGATAATGTTGCCCGCGCGCGCGAATTCCCCGCCGTATTTCTTGACGCCGAGGTATTTCGGTTTGGAATCGCGCCCGTTACGGCTGGAGCCAACACCCTTCTTGTGCGCCATACCTTAGACCTTCACGTCGGTGATCATGATCTCGGTATACTTCTGCCGGTGACCGGTCTTCTTCCGGTAGTTCTTGCGGCGTTTGAACTTGAAGACGTAGAGCTTGTCACCCTGGACGTGGTCCAGCACCTCGGCCGAGACCTTCGCGCCCTTCACCAAGGGCGTCCCGGTCTTGACCGTCTCTTCGGTCGCCGATAGCAGCACCTCGTCAAAGGTGAGCTTCGTACCCGGGTCCACTTCCATGAACGGAATCCGGATCATGCGGCCCTTCTCGGCCCGGAACTGCTCGCCCTTGGCTCGGAAAATCGCGTAAGACATAGGCGCAAAACCTACCTAGGAGCCGCGGCGCCGGTCAAGGCCGGCGCGTAGGGAGCCGATCACGCGACCGCCCATTTCTGCGTCACGTCACGACCGGCCGGTTGCGAAACCAATCGGAATTCATCGACCGCCAGAATGGGATCGTCACGAATCTCGACGTCCAACTTGGTGGCCTTGCGGAGGTCCTTCAGGAAGGTTGGCTCCTCCTCGAGCAGGTACAGCGCGACCTCGGGATGCAATCGAACGGTCACCCGCCGCTCAGCCTGCTGGTGCGCCACGCGCCTGAGCGTTCGCTCGAGCCGCCCCGCCACCACCTCCGGCTTGAACACCCGCCCGGTGCCGGTGCACGCCGGACACGGCTCGGTCATGGACTGGAGCAGCGAGGGACGCACCCGCTGGCGCGTCATCTCGATCAGGCCCAGTCCCGACACCTCAAACGCCTTGGTGCGGGCACGGTCCCGCCCCAAATGGGCGCGGACTTCCTGCAGCACCTTCTCGCGATTGCCGCGGGTCTCCATGTCGATGAAATCGATCACGATGATCCCACCGATGTCCCGCAACCGCAACTGCCGCGCGATCTCGCGTGCCGCCTCGAGGTTCGTGCGCAGGATCGTCTTTTCAGGGTCCTTCTTGCCCGTATAGCGACCGGTGTTGACGTCGATCGAGACCAGTGCCTCCGTCGGCTCGATGATGACATACCCTCCGGTCGGGAGATCCACGCGGCGGCTGTGCAGCGCCGCCAGTTCCGTCTCGATGTCGAACTTCTCGAACAGCGGGGTCGGATCGTTGTGCAACGTGATCCGGCTGATCAGGTCGGGATCGACCTGGTTCAGATAGAGTTTGACCTCGTTATAGACCTGCTTGGAATCGATGTAGAGGTGGTCGACCTTCTCGCTGAAGAGATCGCGGATAATCCCGCTGGTGAGCGATGCTTCGCGCTGGACCAGCGCCGGCGGCCGCACAAACGTCGCCTTGCGTTTGATCTTGCTCCACAGATTGAGCAGCGACTTGAGTTCGCGCTTGAGTTGATCCTTGGTAGCGTCCTCGGCCACGGTCCGCACGATGACGCCGCCGCCGTCCTTGGACGCCTTGAGCAGTTCCCCCACGAGCTGGCGGAGCCGAGCGCGTTCCTCGCGCGCGTCGATTTTGCGGCTCACCCCGACCTTCGAGGCGTACGGCATGTAGACCAGGTACCGGCCGGGGAGGGAGATCTGGGTCGTGACCCGAGGCCCCTTGGTGGAGATAGGTTCTTTGGTCACCTGGACGAGGAGCATCTCGCCCCGTTTGACCACATCCTGGATGTTGGGGAGTTTGCCACGGTGGCGACCGCCGTTGCCGCCGCCGTTGCCGTTGCCACCGTTCTCGTCGTCCTCGTCGTCGTCGTCGTCGTCGGGTTCGATCAGGTCCGACGCGTGCAGAAAAGCGCTCTTCTCACTCCCAATTTCGACGAAGGCAGCCTGGATACCTGGCAGGACGGCGTCGACCCGACCGCGGTAGATATTGCCGACCGATCGCCTGACATCCGGCCGATCCACCAATAACTCGACCAGACGGTCGTCTTCCAGGATCGCCACGCGAGTTTCGCGTTGCGACCCGCTCATGAGTATTTCGCGTTTCACGCGCTATGACCTTTGCCTGGGGGGCCGGCGACCACGGACCGGCCACACGTACCCGTCCGGCCTCCGAAACGGCACATGCCGCTTCCGAGTTCCGCAAAACGAGTAGCACAAGGCTCACCGATCTCGCTGCGCCGACCACTGGTTCGAAGAAATCGTCAGTCACGGCTCTAACAATATGTCATTGAGGCACTTACGTCAACGTGCCGCGTCCAGAAGGTCGCCGAGCAGCGCCCGCGCGATGACGATCCGCTGGATCTCGCTCGTCCCCTCGCCGATCTCGCACACCTTGGCGTCGCGCATCATCCGTTCCACCGGATAGTCCGCGGTGTAACCGTAGCCGCCGTGGAGCTGGACCGCCTTGGTGGTCGCCCGCATGGCGGCCTCCGAGGCGTAGAGCTTGGCCATGGCGGCTTCCTGTTTGTGGGGCCGGCCGTTCTGGTAGAGCCAGGCCGCATGATAGACCAGGTGGCGTGCCGCCTGAATCTCGGTCGCCATGTCGGCGAGCTGGAAATGCACTCCCTGAAACGTCGCGATCGGCTTCTCGAACTGCTTGCGCTCCGTGGTATACGCAACGGCCTCATCCAGGGCTCCCTGCGCCAGCCCGAGCGCCAACGCCCCGATCCCGATCCGCCCGGAATCGAGCGTCTTGAGGAAATTGACGAATCCCCTGCCGCGCTCGCCGAGCATGTCCTCCTTGGGCACGATCGCGTCCGCGAAGATCAGTTCCCGGGTGTCGGAGGCGCGCCAACCCATCTTCTCTTCGTCCTTGCCGGCTGACACGCCGGGGGTCTTCACGAGCTCCGGCAGGTGGCCAACGCCGATCTCAGCCGTGCGCTCGAGGTCGATGGTGTCCTTGGTGACGATGAATGAGGTGATCCCGCGGTTCCGCCTGGACGGGTTGGGATCGGTCCGTGCCGTGATCACGAAGATCTCACCGACGCCGGCGTTCGTAATGAAGATCTTGGAGCCCCGCAGGATGTAATGGTCGCCGTTCTCTTCGGCGACCGTTTTCGTGCCGCCGGCATCCGATCCGGCGCCCGTTTCCGTCAGCCCGAAGCCACCCAGCACCTGCCCGGAGGCGAGCAGCGGCACGTACTTGGCTTTCTGCTCGTCGGTGCCGAATTGGACGATCGGCGAGGTCCCGAGGGTCGTGTGCGCCGAGACGGTGATGGCGTGGCTGGCATCGACGCGCGCCAGCTCTTCGATCAGAATGATATACGAGAGGTAGTCCATCCCCGCCCCGCCCAACTCCACCGGCCAGGGAGCGCCGAGGAACCCCAGCTCGCCCATCTTCTTGACGTTTTCCCAAGGAAAGCGATGCTCGCGATCGAGGTCACGCGCGACGGGCCGGATCTCGCGCTCGGCGAAATCGCGCACGATCTCGCGCACCTGATGGTGCTCATCCTCGAGGAAGGGAAGTTCGATCATGAAGGGGGAAATATAACCGGGCGTCCTATTGGAACGGCCCTCTCGCACCGCCCGGTAGTGGCCCAGTTTGATCCGTGACAAAGCTGGCGTGATCGCGGGGCGTCACTAGGTTTCGTGGATGCCGCGCAAGAAACCGTTCAAGGACCTTGCACGACGCCAAACTCTGCGAGGGTACGGCGGAAACGGCGTACCGCGTCCTCCAAGAAGCCGTCGGGGAGCGGCCCAGGACGAAGCCCCCTGAGGAACGGGAGGACGTTGACAAACGCCCTGAGGCGGTGAAACGTGGTCGGGAGAGGCGGGAAGCACGGTGGCCCCGCTCGTAAGCAGTCCTTCACAGATCAGGAACGGAGCGACGCGGCGCGTCGGGCGTCGCGGATCCGGTGGGAAAGGGAGCAGGGTGAGGATACTGATCGCGGCACTCGCTGAATACGCGAGCATCTCCCAGCCAGGGAACAAACTGAACGTGCTCGGTGCGTTCGACACAATCGGCGCCCACCAGTTCCCTGTCGTCCATCTGCAAGCCGTTCTCGCTCTCCGAATGCAGTTCGAGTACGACGACCGCTCGTCACGCCACGCGCTCGCCATCGTGATCGTCAATCAGGACGGCAAAGAATTCGCGAAGCTCGAAGGTCCCGTCCAGACGCCTGACATCGAGCCGGGAAAGCGGAACGTCACCAACCACATCCTCATCCTTCAGCAGCTGCGCTTCAAGGCCCCTGACCAATTCTCGATCATCATCAAATGGGATGGGGAGGAGCAGCAACGGTTGCCACTTGATGTGGTCCAGATTGTTCAGGCGCCGCCCGCCGGTTGATCCGGCGGTCGTCGCCTTCCACCACTTCCGGGGCATCCCGGAGCCGACCACCGAGGACGCAGAGGAACTGCTAATGACCTGGGAATTTGACGCCGGGGGGCAGGTGCCTGTATTATTTGGTCGCTCGGCAAGGGTCTGGAGGCACAATGATTTGCCAGAGCCAGACTGGGTCGTGACACTTGAGGATGCAGTGGTGTTGCATCATTGGACCGTGATGCAGATCACTGCTGCTGTCATGAAACTCGCTGAGCGTAGGAGGGTAGCCCTCTGAGGAGGTACACCAATGTTGATTGAGCAGTATCCCGTTGGTTGGGCCGTGGACGCGGGGAAACCAGAGTCTATCATGGTCTATCTCATCGACGTGCCTGGTGTTGCTATGCAAGGCACGACGATGCGAGAGGCGCTTGACAAGCTCGCGGCTTTCGCGCCCAACGTCCTTGCCACCTATCGCGAAGAAGGCACCCTGCCTCCCCCGTCGGGCGAACCGGCTCTCGAGATCGGAGCGGTGAAGGTACTACGCTCCCAGCCGATGCCTGCATTCATGCAGTTGGAACAGGCGGCCGAACTGGATATCGGAGCAGACCTGAACCTGACCGCCGCCTAGCGGCTGATCCGTATAGTCCGCGCAGAACGAGCGCCGCCCCGAACTACCCCGGGGCGGCGCTCTGACTCTTGAGCCATTGCACTTCCGCGATCCTCGCCGCCCTCTGTGAAGGGGCCTCCATCCGGGCGACCGCCCGGATGGTCCGGGTCTCCCGCGCGACGGTCCTCAAGCTCCTGGTCGAGGCCGGGGAACTGACCGCGACGAGCCTCGGGACCCGGCGCTTGGAGATTGACGAGCTGTGGGCCTTCGTCGGGGGAAACGAACGTCACCTACAGACAGGCCCCGCGTAGCCTCAAGAAAGTGGCTGAGCCGCGCACCCAGTTCGATCCCAATTCCTGACCCTCTGCGACTGTTACAATGACACTGGGCCACTACCCACCGCCCTACGTCCGGCCAAACACCTCCGCCACCTCGCAGCGAAACCCCGGCACGACTGCTTCGCCGTCCAGCCAATCGTCCGCCCCAAGCCGTACCACGGGCCGACCCGTGCAGTGGACCTCGACGCAGTGGTGCCGCGGATCCACGACCCATACGACATGCGCCCCGGCGGCGAGGTAATCGGCCACCTGCTCGGCGACCTCACGGGCGCGATCGTCCGGCGAGACGATCTCGACGGCGAGATCCGGGGTGCCAGGAATGAACGCCTCGGGGATCTGTTCAGGTGGGATGCGCGCCTTGCTCACGTAGGAGATGTCGGGGCCGCGCACGGTGTCGGGCCCCCGTGCCAACACGTATCCGGCCTCGACCAGGACGGTGCCGAGACGGTGGCGTTCGACGTGGGCGTGCAGCAGGTACGCCAGTCGCGTGGCGAGCCTGCCGTGTACGCCACCCGGCGGCTCGGCGACTCGCAGGGCCCCGCGCACCAACTCGAAGCGTTCGTGATCGGGGTGGGCATACAACGCTTCAGCAGTCGTGATCGGAGGGAGTGACATTTGCCGAGCATAGGCTCGGCCCGGGAGCCGAGTCAAGGGCATTCTATTGCACGTCGCTCGGGTGGCGTTGTGGAGGTCGGCTAGTCGTCGAGCCCCTTGGGAGGGCCCAGGATCTCGCGCCAGATGATGGCCTGTCGCAGCGCCGCGGGGGCAAGCAGAGGCCGGACCTGGCGCGTTGGTATCACGGAGGGGGGTTGCATGTACAGGTGATGGAATCGTTCGTGGCTCGCCCCGCCTGCCCGATCGAGCGTCTCGAGGGACGTCGCGCTGCGGTCAACACCCTCCTCCCAGCCAGTCTGCCCCTGCGGCGGGCCTGGATCTGGCTCGGCCGTGGGAAGCGGCACCCGGGCGTGTTGGGGCGCACGACCGAGGATGATCCGTTCGATGTCCTCGATGTCGAACGACTGGTCGGCCGGCTGCGGCGGCGGCGGCGGGCGGCGTGGCGGCACCGACCCGCCGCCGCCCGTGGGACGCGGCTTCTTCCTCCTCCCGCCGAGCAGCCCGACCAGGATGATCCCGATCGCGACCATGATCTCGAACAGGTCGCCGCTCACGGAGCTACTTGCCCTCGTCGTCGGTGGACTCACCGCGTGCGATGCTCTTCCGCATCGAGGTGTCACTCTCGACATTGCGGTACTTCACATAGTCCATGACGCCGAGGTTCCCCTCACGAAAAGCCTGCGAGATGGCGAGCGGGATCTGCGCCTCCGCCTCGACGACCTTGGCGCGCATTTGCTGCGTACGCGCCTTCATCTCCTGCTCCTCCGCCACCGCCATGGCGCGCCGTTCTTCCGCCTTGGCCTGCGCGATCCGTTTGTCGGCTTCGGCTTGATCGGTCTGCAGTTCAGCACCGATGTTCTTACCCACGTCCACGTCAGCGATATCGATGGACAGGATCTCGAACGCGGTGCCGCTGTCGAGGCCCTTGGCCAGTACGGTCTTGGAGATCTTGTCAGGATTCTCCAGCACCGCCTTGTGCGATTCCGCCGAGCCGATCGTCGAAACGATACCTTCACCGACGCGGGCCAGGATCGTCTCTTCCCCCGCTCCGCCAACCAGCCGGTGGATATTGGCGCGCACCGTCACCCGCGCGAGGGCGATGAGTTGGATGCCGTCCTTGGCCATCGCAGCGACCCTGGGCGTCTGAATCACCTTGGGGTTGACGGAGACCTGCACCGCCTCGAGCACGTCGCGTCCGGCGAGATCGATGGCAGTGGCGCGGTTGAACGGCAGCTCGATGCCGGCCTTGTCGGCGGAAATCAGCGCCTTCACGACGCGATCGACGTTGCCGCCCGCGAGGTAATGCGCCTCGAGCAGGTCGATTTCGAGCTCGATGCCCGCTTTGGCAGCCGCGATCATCGGTCGCACAACGGCGGTGGGATTGACCTTGCGCAGGCGCATCCCGAACAGCGTCGTGATCGTGACGCGCACACCGGCCGCGAGCGCCTCGATCCACAGCCCGATCGGGACGAAATAGATGATGATGCTGAACAGGAACAGCCCGACGGCGATGGCGCCGATCACCAGAAACGGGCCGAGATCACCTACGTTCATGTGATGCTCCTCTCAGTAGATCGGCTCATGCGTCAAACTCCAGCACGACGAGGCGATACCCCTCCGAGCGAACGATCCTGATGGGCCGGCCCTTGGCGACAAACCCCGCCTCGGACACGACGTCCAGCCGCTCCGTGCCGAACACGCCGGTGCCGGATGGGTGGAGGTCGGTAGCGGCCACGCCCTCGAGCCCAATGAGGTCGCCGCGCACCTCCGCCGACACGAATCCCCGATCCTTGTTGGTGGCCGCACGCAGGAAGATACCGCGCCACCGATCGCTCGTTGGTAGTCGGCCAACGAAGGTGTAGACGGCGGCGACGATCATCATCACCGCGAACGCGATGACACCCATCGCCCGCGCAATATCACCCCAGGTGGGGAGGTTGCCAAGCAGCGCCAGGAACACACCGGCCCCGATGCACACCAGCGCGATGATCCCGGCAACCCCGAAACCGGGCACGACGAACACCTCGATGGCCAACGCCACCATGCCGACGCCCAGCAGGATCACCTCTTCCCAGCCCGCCAGCCCGATCAGGAGGTGGCTCCCGAAAAACGCGGCGAGCGACGCGATCCCGACCGATCCGGCCAGGCCGAACGACGGGGTCTTGATCTCGATCATCAGGCCCAGAAACCCGATCGACAACAGCATACCGGCGATGATCGGGTTGCTCAGAAACCCCACGACATTCTCGGCCCAGTTGCGCTCCACCTCGATGACTTCCGCTCCATCGAGTCCCAACTGGCTGAGCACGTCGTCGAAATCGGTGGCGGCCACCCCGTAGCCCACCTCCACCGCTTCAGCGGTGGTCAGCGTGAGGAGTTTTCCGGCTTCGATCACGCCTGGGATCTCGATTTCCTCGTCCACCATCGCCTCCCCGATCCTCGGATCCCTGCCGCGCCGCTCGGCCAGCGCGCGGTACTCGGCCCGCATGACGCTCTGCGCCTTTTCCGAGACCTTGGTCCCCTGGCCGTCCACGACCGTCGACGCCCCGATCGTGGCGTCGGACCGCATGTAGATCCCCTGGGTCGACACGGAGATGAGCGCCCCGGCAGAGATGGCACGTGGATTCACGAACGCGTAGACGGGAATGCGCGATCCGGTAACCGCGTCGACGATCTGCAACGCCGCGTCCACCCGGCCACCGAGCGTGTTCACATCCAGGATCACCGCGCTCGCGCCGGCCGCTTCCGCCTCGGTGATCGCACGGCGTATGAACGGAGCGATTCCCATTTCGATCATCCCGGTCACCGGGACGCGATACACCACCGGACGCTGCGCGGCCAGCGGCGCGGCGAGCGCGCTGGACAGGGCGATTGCTACCTGGACGCGGCGAAACACGGTCACCTCCCACCGAAGCACCATGAGAACTCACCGTAAGGTAGGAAGTCGCTGAACCGGAGGGAAGCGACGGTCGCCGAGCGGCGTCAAAGTCTCACTCAGTGGCGTCGCACGAACACCGAACACCCGCCGGCACGGCGGCGGACACTGGAATCCGCGTTCCGGCCGGGGAGGTGCCGCCGGGGCATTCCGGGTATATTGGACGCCATGCCCCGTCACACCCCCATGGGCTGGCAACGCCTTGCGCTCTCGATCACGCTGATAACCGCCGCGTGCGGCGGCGGAGCGGGATCGGCGGTGGACACCACGCCCGCGCCGGCCCCGGCCGCGAACGCCGAAATCGAGGCGCTTTACCGAGCCCGAACCGACAGCGCGCGCATGCGTTTCACCGAGGCGGACGTCGCCTTCATGACGGGCATGATCGCGCACCACGCCCAGGCGCTGGTCATGGCCGATCTCGCGCCAACCCACGGGGCAAGCCCACCGATGCGGGTGTTGTGCGCGCGCATCCTCAACGCCCAGCGAGACGAGATCACCACGATGCAGGGATGGCTGCGCGACCGCGGCCAACCGGTCCCCGAAGTGCGCATCGAAGGTCTGAATCTCATGATGCACGGCGTGGCCGAGCACCATATGCACATGCCGGGCATGCTGACCCAAGCGCAACTCGAGGAGCTCGATGCGGCGTCGGGGACGGACTTCGACCGGTTGTTCCTGACCTACATGATCCAGCACCACCGCGGTGCCGTGACGATGGTGCACGAATTGTTCGGCAGCGATGGCGCTGCACAAGACGAGCTGGCGTTCAAGCTGGCCTCCGATATCCAGGTCGATCAGCTCACCGAGATCGCCCGAATGGAACTGATGCTCGACGAGATGGCCCCGAACGCGCGGGGCCGGTGACCAACCCACAGAGGGAACCCCACATGCCCCGTACCGCTTCATCGATTCGACTTGCCGCGACACTGCTCGGCGCCGCCGCGTGCGGCTCATCCTACTCGTCCCAGGCGGCACCCACGCCGGCGCCGGCCGCTCCGGCTCGTGTCGCCACCATGCCGGCCGCAGCGCCCATGCCCGATCCGCGCGTCGGGTTGCGCGCGGGCCTGCTGAACGCCGGGGAAGCGGTTTGGAACCTGCGCCTGCTCTCCACGACGCCACCCGCCGCCGATTTCGTGGGTGTGACCAACTCCGACCTCGCGTTCACGGGCCAGTACGCCATTCAGGGTAACTACAACGGATTCCAGGTCTGGGACATCTCCAATCCGCGCCAACCGGTGCTGGTCACGGGCTACCTCTGCCCCGCCTCGCAGAGTGACGTGTCGGTGTACAAGAACCTGCTGTTCGTCTCGGGCGAGGGCCTGGGTGGACGGCTGGACTGCGGGACGGGAGGTGCGCCCGATGCCGTGAGCGCAGACCGCCTGCGGGGGATCCGCATCTTCGACATCACCGACATCCGGAACCCCACGTATCTGACCAACGTGCAAACCTGCCGCGGCTCCCACACCCACTCGGTGCTCGCGGATCCGAACGACAGCGAGAACGTGTACATCTACGTGTCGGGTTCCGCGCCGGTCCGGCCCGCCGAGGAGTTGGCGGGATGCGTCGGCGCCCCGCCGGACGAAGACCCGAACTCCGCGCTGTTCCGGATCGAAGTCATCCGGGTACCGCTCGCACACCCGGAGCAGGCGGCGATCGTGAGTTCTCCGCGGATCTTCGGCGGTCTCGTCGCGCCCCCGCAGCACGGCATGGCCCCGGACGACATCGCCGCGATCGAGCGGGCGAGGGCCGCGGGCGCGTTCATCGTGGATCTCGGAGGCCAGCCCCGAGTCCTGCCGTCGCGGATGACGGCACCGATGCTCGACAGCCTCGTCATGGCGCGTGGCGGAAACGGGACGCCGACGGCAGCCGATAGCGCTGCACTGCGCGCGGCGCTCCCCGCGATGATCGCCGAGCGGTTCGGCGGTCCGCGTACGGACGGCCCGCGTCCCGGCCCCACCCAATGTCATGACATCACCTTGTACCCCGAGATCGGCTTGGCGGGCGGCGCCTGCGGCGGGTACGGACTGTTGCTGGATATCAGCGACCCCGCGAATCCGGTCCGCATCGGTGCGGTGAGCGACTCCAACTTCTCGTATTGGCATTCCGCGACATTCAGTAACGACGGCAGCAAGATCCTCTTTACCGACGAGTGGGGCGGCGGCGGTCAGCCAAAGTGCCGTGCCACCGATCCGATGGAGTGGGGCGCGGACGCGATCTTCACGCTCGAGAATCGCGAGATGCAGTTCAAGAGCTACTACAAGCTCCCGGCAGCACAGACGCCCGAGGAAAACTGCGTCGCGCACAACGGATCGCTGGTGCCGATTCCCGGCCGCGACGTCATGATTCAGGGTTGGTATCAGGGCGGCATTTCGCTGTTCGATTGGACCGATCCGGCACACCCCATGGAAATCGCCTATCACGACCGCGGACCGGTCGATCCGGACCGCATGCAGATGGGTGGGAGCTGGTCGGTCTACTGGTACAACGGTGTGATCGTCAGCTCGGAAATCGCTCGCGGGCTCGACATCTTCGAGTTGGTCCCAAGCCCCCTGATCTCCGCGAACGAGATCGAGGCGGCGAAGTCGGTGCACATCGACTATCTCAACACGCAGGGCCAGCCACGGTTCACCTGGCCGGCCACGTTCGCGCTGGCACGGGCGTACGTCGACCAGCTGGAACGGTCGAACGGCCTTTCCGCCGACCGGATTGCAGCGGTGCGGCAACAGTTGGCCAGTGCCGAAAGCGCTTCGGGCCGCGGTCGGCAGGATGCGCTCCTCAGACTGTCCGAGCCGGTCGATGGGTACGCGAACGGGTCGCGCGACGCCGCCAAGGTGCGCATGCTCGCCGGGGCGGTGCGGCAGCTCGCGACGGGGATGCGCTAAGTCGAGGACGGCCGGGGAACGGTCAACGACGGTCAGAGGGCGGTTGCCGGCGTCACGAACGTGGCGCCGGTGACCGCCCGGGGCCACACAGATCGCATCCGGCACATCTGACCTCCTGCTCACCCAGGTAGGCCAGCAGGATCCGACGCCGGCATCGCCGGCCCAGCACGTACCGGCGCATGGTGGCGAGTCCCTCGCCGGCGGCCGGCCCCGCACCCTTCATCCGATCCGCCAGCACCAGGTCCCGCTTGGTCCACATCAGCAGGCAGCGTGACGCCGCCCCGTCGCGCCCCGCCCTGCCCGCTTCCTGGTAGTAGGCCTCCGGCCTCGTCGGGATCCCGAGGTGGACCACGAGCCGCACGTCCGGCTTGTCGATCCCCATACCGAACGCGCTCGTGGCCACCATCACGCGAATGCTACCGTCCAAAAACCGGCGGAGCAGGGCGCGCCGGGCGCCGGACGGGAGCCCGGCGTGGTACGGTGCCGCCGCGATGCCGGCCCGGCGAAGTATGGTGGTCACGCCGTCGGTGCGGTTCCGCGTGGGCACATACACGATGGCCGTGCCCTGCTCCGCCCGCAGCATCACCTTGGCCTCGTTGAGTCTGGATGGCTCATCCGCGAACCGACGCACCTCGAATGACAGATTGGGACGATCGAACGACTGCGTGACGACCACCGGATTCTTTAAGCCGAGCACGCGCGCGATATCGTCGCGGGTGGAGGGCGTGGCCGTCGCGGTGACGGCCATCGTCGGGGGAAACCCCAGCACCTGGCGGTGCAGACCGAGCGCGCGATAGTGCGGGCGGAACTCGTGACCCCACTCGCTGATGCAGTGCGCTTCATCGATGGCGAGTGTGCCGCACACCTGCCGGCAGCGTTCCACCAGACTTTCCAGCCGCTCCGGCGCCACGTACAGCAGCTTGAGCCGACGCGCGTTCAACGCCTCGAGCACCGAGCGCTGCAGCGCCGGTTTCTGGGTGCTACTGAGGTAAGCCGCAGCGACGCCTCTCTTGCGCAAGGCGGATACCTGGTCCTGCATCAGCGAGATGAGCGGCGAGACCACCAGGGTGGTCCCGTCACGCACGAGAGCGGGAAGCTGGAAGCAGATCGACTTGCCACCGCCGGTCGGGAGCATGGCGAGACAGTCCCGGCCGCGCAGCAACGCGAGCACGGCGCGCCGCTGGTGAAAGCGCAGCGCGTCGTAGCCCCAGACGTTGGCCAGTATCGATTCGGCGTCCGTGAGGCCCGCCGTGGCCAACTCCTGATTTTGCGAAGCCGCGAGCACGATGCAACGTGCATCCGTTCGGTGCCCACCCGTCATCATCACAACGCCGTGGATACGCTTTCACCGCACCGACCGCCGGACTACATTGCGCGAACCTCAGACCGGCGGTGGACGATGCGCCCGACAATGCACGTGATCTTGACGGCTTCGGCCTTAGCCGCAGCCCCCGGCCTGGCGCGCGCCCAGATCGCGATCGCACCATCGGGCATCGAGCCGACCGCGTGGGAGCGGATTGCGATCCGGGTGGTCAACCAGTCCGCGTCGGCGGTCGTGTCGGTGCGGGTCGACGTGCCGGACGCGATCGGGGTGCTCGGGGTGGATCAACCCGAGGGGTGGACGATCACCATCACCTCGCCCTCCGACACCGCGCCGCAGGCGATCGAATGGACCGGTGGCCGGCTCGATCGGGGCGCGTTCCGCGAATTCGCATTCCTCGGCCGGTTGGCGGGCAACGTCAAGCAGCGGACGCTCGTCTTCCCGGTCCGGATCACGCGGGAGGATGGCACGACCGTTTCGTGGAGCCGCGGGGGCGAGGGGACGGCGCCGACCATGGCGATACGCGGGTCGACGACGATCTCCTCGTGGGGTGCGTTTGCGCTCGCGGGTGTCGCGTTCGGCGTAGCGCTGGTGGCAGCGGCGCTCGCGATGCGCCGCCGGACGGATATCTAGTACACGCGGCCACCAGTTCCATGACGTACTCACCGCGGAGCACGCGGAGGACCCCTCTGCGCACTCTGCGGTGAAACACGTAACCGTACTTATGTACCGATGGCCTGGCCGTCCGCCTCCGCCCGCCACATCTGCATGAGGCCTTTGTATTTCCGGCGGAATTCGGCTGGATCCTGCGAGATGGTCTCGTTCGTGAACCGTGGGAGCACGTCCTCTAGCAACGCGTCCATCCGATCGGGCTCGATCCAGCCGTGACGCAGGTAGCCCAGCACGAGCCGGTAGTCGGGTTCGTCCCCCCGGGCGACGGCTCGCAACGCCACGCTGTAGGGATCGAAGTGGGACACGGCAAACACGCCGTGGTCGAACGACAGGCCCGTGTCCCTGGACCGCGCCTCGTAATCGTCGGGGAGCGGAATGACGTCGCCGGGCGACTCCCACACGACGGCGATGTCCCGCAGGTCGGACACGGCATGCACGGCGCGCCTCAGCGCATCGGCCGAGAAATCCGGCTCGACCGCCAATGCCAGCCGGTTCACGCGCCGGCACCAGCCTTCCAGGAGCTGAGACGTCTCGCCGACGAGATAGACTCGTCCGGACGCGCCACCACCCGCCACAGCAGTCAGGAAATCGATCAAATCCCCGCGCGCATACTCGCGCCGGCCGGTCACTTGTACCGTCGCTTGGGCGTCTTGTCGTGCCAGTCGTACACCCAGAAGGTGTAGGCGTATGGGAAGATGGTCTGGACGACATGGAACGGCTCGTACTCGAACAGACGCCGCATGGCCCACGAAAACCGGTACCGCGGGTGATCCTGCGTGATGATCTCGACCACGCAGTCGACCTGGAAGCTGAGAAACACCGGTGAGTTGCCGGTCCACAGGACCGACGCAAGCGGGCGGTGAGACAGGTTGTGGAACGTCTCACCTTCGAAGATCTCGAGCAACCCGAGCCTGCGCCAATCCACGTGCTCGGGATGCGCGTAGAACTCCCGAGCGGCCCCGACCCGCAGCGAGCGGGTCTCGTCGACGGCGTGCGGTGGCAGCTTGCTGATCTTCTCGACCGCGGTTTCGACGACGTCGAGATAGTGCTCGACGTATTCGTCCTTGGGGATGAACCCGACGCCCTTGTTGGCCAGGTTCGGCACGGCACGCTCGGCACTCCACGTCCCGACGACCGGAAGATGTCCGGCATTGAACGGCACGTACTCGTCTTGCTCGATCGCGTCGTAGATGCCGCGCTTATACGCCAATTGCCACGTGACGAAGTGCTGCGGGAGTTCCTTGATGGCGAACTCGCGTGCCGGCTCGCCGGGCTGAGCAAGACAGGCGATGTCGCCTTCGACCTGTACCTGACGCGTCAGGGAATCGGACTGAGTGCCGGTCATGTCGTCTGGTCACCCCGGGATGGTCAATGTTGGCGTCCCGGACAACGGCCTCCGGGCACGGATCGACGCCAACGGCGTCGGTCAGCGATGGAGAAAACGGTCGAGATGCTTGAGATAATAACTGAGGCCCAACGCCGCCACACCGAACGAGATGCCGAGTACGAGCATCAAGGGTGCCCCGTCCGTTCGGAAACTTACCACCATCCATACGGCGAGCCCAAGACAGAAGACGATGGCGGTAGCGATCAGCAGGCGGTGGAAGACGATCATGCGGCTCGATTCACGCTCATCAGCGCCAGCAGCAACGGCAGATAGGCCAGCGACCACCGGAACAACCGCCTGGCATGCCCGACGGTCGCGCGCCGCATCGCCTGCACCGACAAGACGAGCATGACCGCCGACAGCGTGAGCGCTCCCACGAAGTACGTCCGCCCGGCGACGCCGAGCATGGTGGGCAGGAGGCTCATCGGGAGCAGCGCGGCCGCATAGAGACTGGCGTAGCCGAAGGTGGCCCGCCCGTCGGCATCGTCGACGCTGATCATGCGGAGTCCCGCCCGCCCATAGTCCTCGCGATAGAGCCATGCGAGCGCCAGGAAGTGCGGGAGTTGCCAGAGAAACAGTATCGAGAACAGCACGGCCGCATGCAGCGTGACGGTGCCCTGGACGGCGGTCCAGCCGCCGACGATCGGCAACGCGCCGGGAACAGCCCCAATCAACGTGGCGAGCGTCGTCCGCCGTTTGAGCGGCGTGTAGATCAGCACGTATGAACCGAGCGTCAGCAGCGCGAGGGCTCCGGTAAGCGGGTTCACCAACTGGAAGAGATACGCCACACCGCCGATGCCGGTGATCCACCCAAACGCGAGCGCCTGCGCGAGTGGTAACCGCCCGTCCGGCAGCGGGCGGGTTCGCGTGCGGTGCATGAGCGCGTCGGTATCCCGCTCGTACACCTGGTTCAGCGCGTTCGTGCCCGTGGCGACCAGCGCGGTTCCCACCAGGAGATGGAACAACGCGTAGAGGTCGCTCGCCGACGGCCCCGCAAGCCAAAACCCCGCGGCCGCGGTGACCATTACCAGCCACACGATCCGCGGTTTGCCCAGTTCCACGAAGTCCGCCAGCGCGGCATGACGCGGAGCAACGGCTACCGTCACACGAACTCCATGATCACCGCCACGACGATGATCACCGCCAGCGGCAGGGGCGCGATCGCGAAGATCCGCAGTCGATTCGCCTCAAACCGCAGGTGCATGAAGTAGAGGGCAACGAGCAGGGCCTTCCAGAGCGCCATGCCCACCAGCAGCAGCACAATCACACCCTTGGACCAGGGCAGGAAGGCCACCCCGAGTTCCACGAGCGTGAGCGCCGCCAGTACGGCCCAAACCGCCCAGTAGTTGGGGTGTTTGAATGCGTGCGTTTCGCTCATGCGCTCCCCGCCCTCAGATGAGATAGACGATGGTGAAGAGGATGATCCATACCAGATCCACGAAGTGCCAGTACAAGCCGATCACCTCGACACCCCGGTGGTCGGACCGGGTGTACTTGCCGCGGAACGCCTTGAGCGTGACGAAGGACATGCAGATCACGCCCATCGTCACGTGGAACCCGTGGAATCCCGTCATGGCGTAGAAACTGGATCCGTAGATCCCGATCGAAGGGGGCAGTTCGCCGGCCGCGGCCCGTTCGGCGAGGTGACTGCCCTCCGCGTATCCAGCGGGAATGAACCCGCTGTGCACCAGGTGAATGTACTCATACACCTGCACGCCAACGAACGTCGCGCCAATCACGAGCGTCGCCAGGAGGTAGATGCGCAGGCCGCGTTGGTCGCCGTCGTGGACGGCCGCGAACGCCTTGACCATGGTGACGCTGGAGCAGATCAGCAGGAACGTGTTGACACCGGTCAGGGGCACATTGAGAATGGCGTTGGGCGCCGCGAACGCGTCAGGGGTGGCGAACCGGAGGATGACGTACGATCCGATCAAGGCGGTGAAGAACATCACTTCCGAGCCGAGGAACACCCACATCCCCAGTTTCTCGTTGTAGACGCCGGAACCGAGCTCGCGCCCCCCCGGCGACACCATGGCGGCCGCCTGTGCGTTGGCCATCGTCGTCACTCCCCGGCCGGCCGGGCCGGCAGTGCGTCGAGGTTGCGTGATTGCGGCAGGAAATCGGCATCCTGCACGAGGGGCGAACTGAACTCGTACGGACCGTGAAGTACCGTCGGCGTCGCCGAGAAGTTGCCGTGGGGCGGCGGTGAGGGGACGGTCCACTCGAGCCCGTTGTCCTCCCACGGGTTGTGCGATGCCTTCGCGCCCTTGAACCAACTGACCACGAAGTTCACCGCAAACAGGATCTGCGACGTGAACAACAGCAGCGCACTGATCGTGATGAACCGGTTCGTGCCCGCGAGCGGCTGGAGAAACGCGTACTGGTTGGGATCGTAGATTCGGCGCATGTGTCCGCCGACGCCCAGGTTGTGCATGGGCCAGAACGTCATGTTGAAGAACACGAACGTCAGGAACCAGTGCACCCTGCCCAGGGCGGGGTTCATCAGACGGCCGAACATCTTGGGATACCAGAAGGTGATGGCCGCGAAGATGGCGAACAGACTCCCGCCGAACAGCACATAGTGGATGTGGGCGACGATGAAATAGGTGTCGTGGAAGTAGATATCGACCGGTGTCGACGCCATGAACACGCCGCTCAGGCCCCCGATCACGAACATGGCGACAAACGACACCGCATGGAGCATCGGAACGTGGAACCGGATGTTCCCGCGCCACATCGTTCCCATCCAGTTGAACACCTTGATGGCCGACGGCACCGCGATCAACATCGTCGACACCATGAAGGTCATGCCGAGCGCCGGGTTCATGCCGCTCTGGAACATGTGGTGGCCCCACACGAGCCACCCCAGAAATGCGATCCCGATGATCGCGTACACCATCGAGTGGTACCCGAATACGGGCTTGCGCGACCCGTTGGCGATCACGTCGGAGACGACGCCCATGCCCGGGAGAATCAGGATGTAGACCTCGGGATGTCCGAAATACCAGAACAGGTGCTGCCACAACAGGGGTTGTCCGCCACCGGTGGGATCGAAGAAATGGGTGCCGATCGTCTGGTCGAAGAACAACATGATGGCCGCGCCCGACAGAATCGGAATGGCCAGCAGCACCAGAATCGCCGTGATGAACAACGCCCAAATCGACAGGGGGAGCCTGAACCAGGTCATCCCCGGCGCCCGCAGGTTGACCACGGTCGTGATGTAGTTGGTGGCGCCGAGAATCGATGAGAGCCCCAGCAACGCGATGCTCAACAGCCACAACTGCTGGCCGAGGTACACCCCGGTGTATTCCCCGTTGGCCGCGAGCGGCGCGTACGACGTCCAGCCGGCCCCCGCGGCGCCCCCCTCGACGAAGAACCCGGAGAGCATGATGATGCCCGCCGGCACGGCCGTCCAGAACGACCACATGTTGAGCCGCGGGAACGCCATGTCGGGCGCGCCGATCTTGAGCGGAATCAGGAAATTACCGAACACGCCGACGAGGAGGGGCATGATGGCAAAAAACACCATCAACGTCCCGTGCATCGTGACGAGCGAGTTGAAGAACTCCGGAAGCAGGAATCCGCCGGGGGCCATGGTTTCCGGCAAGAGGGCCCCACCGGGGAGCGGCGTGTCCGGGAACCCGAGTTGCCACCGAATCATCATGGCGGCCAACCCGCCGACGAACAGGAACAGCAGACTCATCAGGAGAAACTGGACACCGATGGTCTTGTGATCGGTGGAGAAAATGTACTTGCGAATGAACGGCAGCTCGTGGGTCTCCCCGTGCGCCGTGTCGTGCGGCATCGCTGTGGTTGCCATGGTTTCGCCCCTACCTGAGCGCGGTCGTGGTTGCCTGCGACGCAACCCACCGATCGAAATCCTCGGCCGCGTGGACCGTCACGGTCGCTCCCATCGTCGTATGGCCGATCCCGCACAACTCGGCACAGGCGATATCGAATTCGCCCGTCTCCATCGCCTCGAACCACACGTGCGTGTTCAACCCCGGTACCGCGTCCTGCTTGACGCGAAACGCCGGGATGAAGAAGGAATGGATCACGTCCTCCGCCCGCAGGCGCACGACCACCGGCCGGTACACCGGCACATGGAGCTGGTTACGAATGGTGAAGTCATCCGCCGTATCGAGGCTGCCGTCCGGGCCCGCGTAGGTCACGTTCCACTCGAACTGTTTGGCCGTGACTCGATACGACAAGGCGTTGGCGGGGATGCCGGATTCGCTCTTGACCGACCGCCACACCCCGCCGCTCATCAGGCCAATGGCGATCACGGTCACTGCGGGCACGGCGGTCCAGATGACCTCCGCTCGCATGTTCCCATGCGTGTACGCGGCCTTTCGCCCGGGCCGGGCTCGGTACTTGATCGCGAACCACACCAATCCGGCCTCGACGACCACGAACGCGATTCCGGTAACCACCAGAATGACGTAGTAGATGAAGTCGATGTCGGCCGCGTAGGTCGACGCTCCATGGGGCAAAAACCAGCTCATGCCGTTGCGCTCCTCAGGTGGTAGGACCGTAGACGAACGTCACGGACATCGTGCCGCCGGCCGCGACTTCGACCTGCATCGTGCGCGTACCCAAGGTCTCGTGCCAGGCGTCCAGCGTGTACGTCCCCGCCGGCAATCCGCCGATGCTGAACGACCCGTCCGCCCCGGACACCGCGAAATAGGGATGGTCGACCACGCCGACATACGCGTTCATCCACCCGTGCACGTTGCACTCGAGCGGGACCATCGTCTCCGGCGTGGTGAACGACCGGGTCGACGTCATGCCGGCCCGCGGCTGGCTGATGTTGAACGGGCGGTTTTGCGTCGGGACGGCCTTGATGTTGTGGAGCACCGCATCGCTGTTCGTGACGGCCAGATCCTGACCAACCATCACGCCGACGACGCGCGGATGATACAAACAGCCATCCTGATCGATCGTGACCGCCGGCGCATGGGGATACGGACCGGCCGGCAGGCCGCTGGTCACACGAATGAAGACATTCGCCAACATACCGTCGGTCACCGTGACGACGGGGTTGATCGCGCCATTGGCGTACTTCTCCGCGCACGCCGCTTCCTCGCTCATGTCGATGGTCGCATTGGCCGGCGGCATGCCATCGAACGTGACCACGCCGGCGATCGTCGAGTTCCCGAGGGGCGCGACTGCGGCCTGCGCGGCGTCATCACCGCCACCACGGCTCGCGTCCCCACCACCACATGCGAAAAAGCCGAAAACCGAGAATAAAACGAGACGTCGCATCATTCCTCCGAGTAAACTGCGTTACGCTCCACCTTCACGTCGCTGGGCTCGAACGACCAGCAAGATACCCAACCCCGCCGTAAACAGGGCGGCCAGCACCGGCGCCACGAACACCGCCGGTGGCGTCGGCACATCGAGATAGATCGCGTACCATGCGCTCACCGACCCCCGAATGCCGGTTTCCCCCGAACTGCCATCCGCAACCTGAAACGCGATCGGGATCGCTTCACCTTCCGCGAACGTCGGGCTGGCGGTCGCATCGGCCGGGGCCAACGACCGCGTAATCTGTATCGACCACTGCCCCGCGTCGAACGCCGCCACATGCGCAACCTCGGATGCGCCGGCCACGAACTGGTCGAGCCCGGAGGCCGTCCCGACGGTGAGTTGGTCGGGGGTGCTACTCCAGCGCCAGCTGTAGACCGGCCGCCGGCTGTCCCCCCCGAGAAAATAGGGCCGCTGCATCCCCTCCGACGGTCGTGCCGGGAACTGGATGGCCAGGCGATCAGGACCCTGCACGGCCGCCATGACGCCGTCGGCGTCCTGCATGACCGCGCTCAGACGGTCCAGCCACTCCTGCCAGGCGGCATCGGGACTCGCCGACGGGTCGCTCCACGTCACCAGCATGGCGAGGGTCGTGCCATCGTGCACCGCCCGCACCCAGAGTCCATCCACAGCCGGAGCGAAGGTACGCGGCGCACGGACAATCTGCCCGACCATCGGAATGTACTGAGGCTCGATCGAACCCCACAGCGAGTCGGTCGGATCAGCCGGCATCGCCCCGGAAAGCCGCACGGCGCGTATCACCTCCCGCACCTCGGGTTGCTCGGGTCCCAACGAACGAACGAATTGCGCCACGCGCCAGAGCTGTTCCTCGGTCACGACGGCGGCGTCGATGGCGTCGCTGAACGACGGCATCGGCGTCGCATCCAAACCGGTGCGCATCCGGCGATAAATGTCTGCGACCGCCCCGCCGCCGTTGAATGTCCAGGGACGCGTCAGGTCGGCGGGCCGGATGGGATGGTCCCAATCGTCGGTCATCGTCGGTGCCGAGGGTCCGTCGCCGCGACCGGCATCACCGTGGCACTTGAAGCACTCCATCTCCCGATACACGCGAGCTCCCTCGGCGAGGCCCTCATCGGAGCGCCCGGGCGCCTTGCCGAACGCCATCGGCTGGGGCGACGCGCCCTCGAAGAACGCCGAGAACGACTTGATGTACGCGATCACGTCGTCGCGGTCACCCGACGAGAGCCGTGTCTTCCACCCCGGCATGGCGGTACCGGGCATGCCCTCGTCGATCACCGCGCGCAGGTCGGCGTCGGTCGGGAGCTCCCCACTGGCAGTCGTCCGAATCTGATACAAGCCGCGCGTGAAGTCCCGCGGGCGGGGCAGCATGTAGGCGGCGGCCTCGCCGTCGCCCGCGCCGGTGTCGCCGTGGCAACCGGCGCACCACTTGTCGTACAGCGCCTTGCCGTTCTCGAGATCCTGCGCATGCGACCGCGGGACCCCCTGACCGAACGACGCCGCGACCAGCACCGCGACCAGCACGATGCCGATCGGCACGACCCGGCTAGTCATGGCCGCCTCCCTCCGCCTCGCCTTCCGCTTCCCACCGCCGCGGCTCGAATCCACTCTGCTCGTAGAGGAAGATGATCACGGCCCAGATCTCGTCCGCCGTAAGGAAGTCTTCCCACACCGGCATCGCCGAGTTCCAGGGCGCGCCTTCATGCGGGAGTCCCGGCCCACCCTTCGCGATGCGCCAGAAGACGTAGCTCTCGGTGAGCTGCGCGATGGTGCCCGCGTCGTCGAATGGAAGCGGCGTCGGACTGAACCCGGTCCCGAAATGCCCCTCACCGTCGAGCAGATCGCCGTGGCACGGCAGGCAGTTCTGGTAGTACACGCGCCTTCCGGTCAGATAGTGCTGCTCGATCGACCCGCTGCGGCGGAGCGGGTTCTCGAGCCCGGTCAGCGCCATCGACCGGCCGCGGAAGGTGATCTGACCGGGCGGCGCGGGGTGGATCGAACGCAGTTGAAGCGGCGCGGACACCTTGGGCCGCGTCTGGTCGAAGGCGACGAAGCCCACGAGCGCCGGCACCAGCACAAGCATCGCGCGGCGCAGCCAGCGCTTGTCGCCGTCGACGAGCGCGGCGTTGATCGGTTGTTTGAACAACCGCCAGCGCTCCTCGTTGTCGCTCACATACATCAGCACGCCCACGAGCGCGGTCAGCATGTACTGCAGGACGACACTGCGCGGAACCGGCGCGCTGGCAATGCCCAGCAGCGGCGGCACGACGGCGATGCCCCACGTGAAAACCAGATACGCGGCAATCAGCAACGCGATCGCCTGCCAGAACGGATGGCGCAGGTACTCCCGAAGGGCGCCCATCATCGCCTGCCTGCCAGAAACTGCACCATGATCTCGAGCTGTGCGGCGGAGAGCTGGTCACCGAACGTCTTGGGCATCATCCCGGCGAACTGTCCGAAGCCGTCCGCCACGTCCGCGTCGGGATCGATGATCCCGCGCCGGATTCGGTCGGCGCCGATGCGCGTCCCCATGCCGTCAAACGAAGGTCCGATGGGCGGGCCCGCCCCGTCGATGACGTGGCATCCCAGGCAGGCGTTCTCCGTGAGCAGTTGGCGCGGATCGCTGGTGGCGCTGCGCGCCGGCGCCGCCGCGGCCGGGGCAGCGGCGGCGGCCTCCGCCTCCGGTATGTCCGAGCCCGTCACCGTGATCTCGCCGCCCTGTGACTGGAGATAGGCGACCACCGCCCAGACCTGATCGATCGGAAGCTGGCGTCGCATGTCGGGCATGATGTTGTCGAACCCGTCGACGACGAACGCACCCGGTTCGGTGAGGGACGCATACAAGTATGCCTTGCACGTCTGGCCGGCGACCCGGTCGGCGCATCGCGCGCCGATGGCTCCCTCCCCCGCGTGGTCGGTCAGCAGGTTGGGCGCGCGCTGCCCCAGTCCGTGACACGCGACGCATCCGCCGGCCCCGGTGTAGACGCGCTCGCCCGCGTCCGCGAGCTGCTGCGGTGTCACGCCGGCTCCGAGTGCGATGTCTTCCGGCACCGCCGACTCGAGCTGGGGAATACTGCGCGCGACGAGCGTATACAGCGCGACAACGAGCAGGGTGACCGCGAGCACCTTCAGGTTCGTTGCGAGCATGTCCTACGCTCCTCCCGCGGCGTCCGGTTTGGCCATGGTGCGTTCCGCCAACCCGCCCAGCCAGAAGATGAACGCGACCAGCCCCAGGAAGATGAGGACGCAGGCGCTGATCATCGTTGCGGCGAACCCCAGGGCCGGCGTAGCGGCCTGCGGGCTATTGTCCCGCAGCACCTCCCAGACGTGCCAATGCTGCCGGATCCCACTCCGCGCAAAGCCCATGAGGCCCATCAGCCAGGTGAACGTCACCGCCAGCACGAACAGCGCATACTGCGACCGCTCCGGCATCTGGCCCCAGCGGATCTCACCGCGCGATTCGGCTCCGCGCCCCATCGCGATATCGATGATCGTCACGCCGAAGATGCAGGCGAGCACCGCACCCACCTGGTACACGCTGAATCCGATGCGCACGATCGCTTCGACAAAGTACCCGTATACGCCGAACCCAAGCACCACCACCGCCGACAGCGCGAACATGACGGCCTGCACCACCGTCCCGATCCCGGCCCAGGGAACCGTCGGGCGCTTGTTCGCCCTCCGGTACATGAGGAAGGAGAGAAACGTGGTGAGGATCATGATGTTCACGGCCGTGTTTTTGGCGCTCATCACGCCGAGCACGCCGAGCAGCGGGTGGTGCGACCCGCCCATCGCCGTGAGCTCCTCCCGGCTCGCGATCATCGTGTGCGGCGTGGACCACACCAGCCACCCGATCACCAACACCACCAGCATCCACTTGGTATACGGCGCGAACCGTTCCGCGCCCGGGATCCGCTGCATGCCAATCCACAGGTAGTAGTTGGCCGCCAGGAACAGGACGCCGATGAGCACCGCCTGTACGATCCACAACCAACTCATGAAGCCGCCCATCATCGTCACGCCCATCTGCTGGTTGTACTCGTAGATCTCGCGGCCCAACCAGTAGCCGGCGAAGGGGAGCACAATGAACGTCGAGATGGCGATGAAATTGCCGACGTACCCCATCCAGTCGTAGTGGGCCCTCTCCTCGTCCGTCCGCGCCGCCAGGAACCGATAGCCCGCATACGCCGCGACGATCGATCCCCCGAACACGGCATTGGCAATCAGCCGATGGATGTTGATCGGCATCCACGTGGCGTTGGCGATCGCGTTCCAGGTCGTGAGTGCCGGCGGCAGGCCCAGCGGGGTGACGCCTTCGGGCGGCGACATCATGTAGGTGAGCCAGCCGTTGGCGATAAACATCACCGCCGTGCCCCACGCGTTGAGCAGCAGGCCCAATCCCCAGTGTCCCCACTTGGCTCGGCCCGCGTTCCAACGGTCCCAGCCGTAGTAGTAGAGGTACAGGGTAAACGACTCGAGAAAGAACATGCCGACGTAGATCCACATCGACACACCGAACACACCCGTCATGTGCGTCCAGAACTGCGGGTAGAGCGTCGTCAGCAGAAATACGAGCACCGCGCCCCAGAGTGCGGTCGCGCTGTAGGCAAACACCAACAGCCGGGTGAATTCCTTCGAGAGTTTGTCGTACTTCGAATCCTTGGCGACGATCCCGATCAACTCGGTAATCACCGCGAACATCGGGACCCCGAGCACGAACGCGGCAAACATCAGGTGTACCTGGGCCGCGATCCAAACGGCGCCACGGGCACCGATCCCCGGGAAGCTCCGGTACGCGGACGAGGCCGTGTCGGCGGCGGACTGGACCAACCCGAGGAGATCAAGCATCATCGCGCAGGAAGAACGGGAGTCGCTTGGAAAAATCCACCGGCATGGCGCGACGTACCTCGCTGAGTAGGTCGATGGTGACCTCGCCCCGGCCCTCACGCCGAGCGAACGTCTCCACTCGTTCGATCACGACACCACGCACGAACGAGGGGATGCGGTTGATTCGCGCCTCCGCCTCGGGCGTCCAGCGGAGCCTCCGCTCGGTCGCCGATCCATACGTCACGGCTCGCAGGTGCTGCACCAACGGCACGTCCCCTGCCGGCTCGTACGCGCACGACGGATCCGCGGCCAACGGGTCGCCGGTGGTGGCGTACGCGCGTGCGCGACACCCGCCACAGAGCTGCCGGTATTCGCAGGCGCCACATTTGCCGCCCACCTGTCCACTCCGCAACTGGCTGAACAGGGGAGACGATTGCCAGACCTCGGCGAACGGTGTCTGCATCAGGTCACCGGCCGGTAACGGCATATACGGACACGCGGTCAGCTTCCCGTCCGGGGTAATGCGACAATAGTGCACGCCGCAAGGGCATCGCGTGGCGTAGTGCAGCATGGGCGAGGCGGGGACGCGCTGATGCACCAGACGCATGAAATGCGGCGCACACTTGGCGCGCACCATCATCCGGCCCAGATACGCCTCGTGCAGATCGACCAACTCCTCGAGCGCGCTCTCGTACGCAGCGGGCGACAGGTCGCCCATGCCACTCCCGCGTCCGGTCGCGACCAGGAAATACGCGTTGAACGACACCGCGCCGGCCTCGGCCGCCCACGCGACGAGCTCGTGCAGCTCCTCCCGATTGCCCTTGGTGAGCGTCGTCTGGACCACGAAGTCCAGTGCGTGCGCGCGCAGCCGCTCCACGGCGGCGCGGGTGGCATCGAGCGATCCGTGTCCATGGCGAAACCGATCGTGATACGCCGGTCGCAGCGAATCGACGCTCACCGCCACACCCAGTACGCCGGCCTCACGCAGGGCATCGATCTTCGCGTCCGTGAGCAGCGTCCCGTTGGTCCCCACGACGACGGTCGCGCCGCCGCCGACCGCGTGGCGGGCGATCGTGCCCAAATCCTCACGCAGCAACGGCTCCCCACCTGACAGGATGAACATGGGCGCGGGGTTGAGTGCGAGGATCTCGTCGATGATCCGGAGGCAGTCGGCCGTGGATATCTCGCCAGCGAGCTGTTGGCCTGGCCCGGCGGAGATATAGCAGTGGGCGCACTCGAGGTTACACCGGCGGGTGAGATTCCACGCAACCACGTGTGGGACATACGACACGCGGGCGCCGGTCTCGACCTCACCGACCGGAGCATCCCCGAGCAGGGCGAGCGACGCCACCCCGCTCAGTTGCTCCCGCTCGCGTCCTGCCGCATGAACCGCTCGAGCGCCGCCTTCGCTTCCTCCGGCGTGGCCGTCTTGAAATCGATCGGACACGCCGACGCTTTTTCCTCGATATCGCGGATCGGGCACCGTGTCACGCCTGACGCCTTGGCCTCCTCGATAAACCGCCGCATTTCCGGCGTCATCGCGTCGCCTCCCTCCGCCTCCGCGCGGATCTGCTTGGCGCGCAGCTCGCGGAACATGCCCATCATCGTCTCGGCGTCGAATTCATCGGCCTCGATCATCGCCTGCTTGTTCTCGTCCATGACCTGCGTGGTGATCCGCCACATCTCGTGGGCGCGCGCAAACCGTTCGACCGTGTTGCGCGCGAGCGGACGGGCGATCAGTGGCACGGTGCGCAGGCGATCGAACGCCTCGCGGGTCCAGACGGGCGGATCCGCCACCGTGCGGGCGCGCGTCGTCACGTGCGAGGTCACCGGACACGTCACGTCGACGGTCTGGCCCGCCGGCGTGGCGTCGTGGTCGCTGCCCAGGACCAACGTCCGCGCCATCTGTTCGTCCGCCTTCAATTCGGCAGCCGCGAGTTCTTCGGCGTCTCCGATCCCCATGATCAACTGCATATGGGTGGGCAACAGTTTCGTGATCGCTTCGTCGAGCCACCGGCCCGTCACGAGGTCGCCGCCCCCCTCCAGTACATATTCCTCGACCGCGCGCCGCGCGATGCCCTGGGCAAACGGCGGGACGCGCAGGATACGCATCTCCGCATCCGGCGCCCACTCGAGTCCCGCTTCGCCGTCTTCCTCGATCCAGGGAATGTCTTCCGGTCGGATGCCATCGGTCCCGGTCACCAGCATGTTCGAGGCGGACAAGCGCAGCAGATTCTCCGTTTGGGAACCCATCTCCGTCCCATCGATCCGGTGCCCCCCGTGCCGACCGACGACGAGCAGACTCGGCTCGATTTCCGCCGCCCACTGCAGGATCACCTGAAACGGTTTGCCGATCAGGATCTGCGTCACGACCTCGACATCGGCAAACTCTCCGGCCATGACCTCGGCGCGTTTCACATTGGCCTGCGACAGCTTGAGCAGACCCTTGTCGATGATGTTGTTGTGCAGTTCCTCCTGTTCCTCGAACTTGAAGACCTTCGAGGCCTTCACCGACAGCACGTCCTTGATGTTGTTGAACACCGCGTGGTGGTATTCGACGTCGAATGCGCTGCAGACGTAGAGCGTGGCGCTGAATTCCTGCGCCAGTTCGAGCGCCACCCGCATGGCGCGGTAGCTGTACGCCGAGCCGTCGACGCACACCATGAACTTGCCGCCGCGCAGGGGACGTTCGTCGCGCACCACCAGCATGTCTTTCACGACCGAACGCGCCACCCGCGTCACGACGCCGCCGAGTTGTGAAAGCTCCTGGCGGCCGATCCCGTGCGCGCCAATGACCATCAGATCGTAGGCGCGCCCGGACGATCCGGCGACCTTCTCCTGCTGCGCTTCGTCTTCCGCGACGATGCGCCCGTCCTCGCCGAGCCGGACGTCGCCGCGGCGATGTTCCCCGCCGTCGTAATGAGCGGCGATATTCGGATCAAATCCGATCAGGCTGGGAAGCTGCCCTGCCCCACCGTTCACTTCCTTGACGATTTCTTCGTAGTTGATGCCCTCGAGCAACTGACGCCGCAGGGGCACGTCCTGGCCGGCGCAGCGCCGTTCGACCTGATCGAGGAACGAATCCGAGATGAGTTGAAGCCCCTTTTCGATTAGCTTGTCGTGTACCTTGCGCTGGCGTTTGATCTCCTCCGGTGTCTGAAATTGCGCGGGCAGCCCCGTCTCGAGTTGGCGAAACCGCACGTCGTGGAGCCTGGCGGCGTACACATGATTGCCGGTGATGCGTCCTCCCGTCCGCGCGCAGAGTTCGATGGCACGCTCGACGGCCCAATCGGAGTGTGGCGAGTTGTCAACCGGGACGAACACCTCACGGTACATGCACGATCTCCGTCGCTGGCGCACGTGACGCGCCGGCGGGTTGGTGAGTTCTCACGTCAACGGCGCCCCCGTCGGCCTACCGTCAGGCCGACCCCAGCGCCGTTCGATTTCCTACCAAACAGATCCCAAAAACCCCGCGAGTATGAGATACGCGGCGAGGCATGTCAAGGGACGATCTGACGGCCGTCCGCGTCCCAGACGGTGAGCGCATCGACGGGACAGGCTTCACAGGCGCTGATCAGCCGCGGGCGGTCCACTCGCTCGGGTTCCACGAATGCGCAGATCCCGTCCCCATCGAGCTGAAACGCGTCCGGTGCCGCGTCCACGCAGTCACCAAACGACACACACAGGGTCACGTCGATCGCGATCCGGAGATCGTGAACCTGCCGCGCCGTGGGGTCGTCCACTACATCCCTTCCAGGCCAAGGTCGCCACGCGCCCGGTCCATGACCGCAGGGGTGATCAGGTCGATACCCCGTTCCACCGCATATTCCACATAGATCTTCTTGATCATGCCGCGCACGAACGTCGGCGCCCGGGTGAGGCGTTCTTCGGCTTCCGGCGACCAGCGGGGACGAGCTGACCGCGCCGGGAGCGCATCCACGAAGGCATCGTCCCGGCCTTCCACCCGCGAGCGGACGAGTTCCATCGGTTGGGGGTCGAGCGTTCGGCCCCCGATCTTGACACCCAGCGAACTCACGAGCTGCGATTCCATCGGGTTGGCAAGCATGGCGACCGCGCGGCCGCACTGCGGACACCGGAACGCCGCGCCGAAGGTGCCGTCGCCCGATTGCTGGCGCTCCTCGAAGTCCATCTGCCGGTCGCATTCGAGACAGAGGAATTTCATGGCAGCAGACCCACGGTGCGGGCAATCGTCTCGGCAAACTGAGGTGACGGTGTAGGGGAAAACGGGATCGATCCCAGCAGCGGGGCGCCGAATGCGCGAGCGAGTTGGGCGCCGGCGTCCCCGGCGAATAGTGGGCGCACCATGCGGCACTCAGGGCAATGATATCCGGCCATGTTTTCCACAATCCCGAGCACACGGATTCCGGCGTTGCTCGCCGCTCGCAAGGTGCGCTCCACCGACCGTCGCGACTCGTCACTCGGAATCGTCACGGCCACGGCACCGTAGAGATCGGGAACCAACGCCGCCACGTCCGTGACACCGTCCGCGCCGGGAGGCAGGTCGATGACCAGGAGATCCAACGGGCCCCAGACGACGTCACTCAGGAATTCTCTGAGGGCCCCGGTCTCCAACGTCGAGCGCCAGACGAATCGTTCGGCTTCGGGCTCCCGCCAGGTCAACGGTTGCCCTTCCGCAAGCAGGTGATCGGACGACACCACCCGGGTGCCTGCGGTCCCGATCGCGGGATGCACGCCGTCATCGGTCACGTGCAACGGCCCGTGGGCTTCGAGCAACCGCGCAACCGTCGGGCTTCGGAGATCGGCGTCCAGCACGCCGACGGCGCGGCCTTCCCGCGCCGCTCCGACCGCCAGCCCCGCCGAGACGTAGCTTTTTCCCACCCCACCCTTTCCGCTCAGGACGGCGACCACGGCGCGAACGTCGGCGAGCCGCGCACGGACCCGTGCACGCTGGGCCTCGACCTGGGCGCCGAGCGCCGACCGGTCGGTCCCGGACAGCGCGAAATAGCCGCGGAAGCTCACAGGTCCCACGCGGCGCGGGCGAGCGCCCACATGCTGACGAGCACGATGACCATGGCGATGATGTAAAACCCGGGGGGGAGGCGAGACAACTCCGTATCCACGAACGCCCGATTGATCAACGGCGGGAACCGTAACGCCTGCACACCCCAGATGATCCGAGCGATCCATACATTTTCCCAGCCGAACAACCCCCAGAACACAAACAGGACGATCCCGGCACCGAGGAGGAGGAACAGGACAGGGGGACCGAACCGCGCCGGCAACATGTCGTGCCGATACATCACCCAGGCAGCGGCCTCATACAGAATCCCGAGGTGCAGGTAGACGAAGGCCGCCTGGCGGAACTTGCGCGCGCGCGGCTCGGGCCAGCGGGCACGCGCGGTGGCCCCCGCGGGAGCAGTCTTGTCAGCCATGGTCAGGCCCCGCGGCCGCGAATTGACGGTGCGCGCCGCGCCCGGCTACTGTCCACACCATGTCGGCCACCGGTTCAAGGACTCGCATGCCCATGCCCCTTGCCATCCTGCTTCTGGCGTTCATGCTGGTGTTGGGCTACCTCGTGGTGAGCCCGTTGGCCCGCCGCGACGTCAGGGCGTATGCTCCAACGCCGGACGGGAGGCGGGAGCCCCCCCCCGAGGGACTGTACCTCGATACCGTCACGGTCGACGCACGTGACGAAACCGCATGGCGGTACCTCGACCTGGCCACGGGCATCATCGGCGTTCCACCCGATACCACCGGCTGGGATCTTGCGTTCCGACGTTTTCACGTGATCACGTCGGGCGCGGCGCTGGACCTGGGCGCAACCGGGTTCGACGATGTCCGTTTGCTCCCGGACACCGGGTATGTCGTCACGACGATGGCGGATGACACGGTGAACCCGGCGTTGCATCACTGGTACCGCTACAGTTTCGTGTCGCACCTACTCGAACCCGGCGGGCGTACGTTCGGGCTCCGCACGGAGGACAACCAATACGCAAAACTCGAGTTTCTCAGCTACTACTGCCCCGGTACCGTTCCCGGCTGCATCACGCTCCGCTACGCCTACCAGGGCGCCGGCGGCAACGCGTTCGAATAGAGTTCCCTACTCGCCGTCGGCGGTCTCGCCGAGTGGATGCAGGGCCAGGACCTCCCGGATGCGCGGATGTACCCGCCAGAGGTAGAACCCCATGCCGCCGGCAGCAATGAGGTTGCCGATCGCCACGTTCGACCACGCGAGGGCACCCAACAGCGGCTGCGCCATCGTCGCCACCACGATGTAGAAACCCACTTCGAAGATGGCGAAGAAGACGACCACGATGAACAGGGTCGACGGAAACGAGTCGACCAGGGCCGCGAGCATCGCCGCGACGAGACCCACCGCGCCAAACGCCACCACGTGCAGCATGGTATACGCGATCACCGCCTGGAACGTGACCGCGACCGCCTCCGGATCATGCACGCCCCAGAACGTGGCGGAACCCAACATCGCGGGGGTGAAGAACACCCGCCCCGCGACGAGGTCCACGAGAAAGAACCAGCACGCGACCGCCGCCGCTCCGATGAGGCCGGCAATCAAGCCTTCCCGCAGAATGCGCTGCACGTTCATACGCGCTCCACCGTCCGGTTCAAGGTCACGCCAATATATCGATTCCGAACGAACGCGCGAGTCAGTGCCACTATTGCCGGAGGAATCGCTCGATCGCCTCGCGAAAGTCGGGCGTCTGCCGCGCCACCGCGTTGACCTCGGCGCCAAGCCGTACGCCCGCGTCGAAACCCATCACGTCGAGCGCGTAGAGTTGCTGTTTGATGAGCGCCAGGGCCGACGGGCTCGCGGCCCGCAATAGCCCGAGGAACGCCGCCACGGAGTCCTCGAAGCCGGCCGCCGGGAACACACGGGCGACCAGGCCGCACCGCACCGCTTCGGTTGCATCGAGCGACCGTCCGGTTGCGACCAAATCGAACGCCACCCGTTCGCTGGTGGCGCGTCGCAGCATGGTCATCACCATCGCCGGAACGAACCCCCGGCGCACCTCCGGATAGCCGAACGTGGCATCGTCCCGGGCCACGGTGAGGTCACACGCGGTCGCCAGTCCGCAGCCACCGGCCAACGCCCGCCCATGGACGATGGCGACGACCGGCTTGGGCAGTGCCCGCATGCGCGTGAACACGGCCCCCAGGCGGGCGGCATCTTCGCGATTCTCCGCCAGGCTCCGGTCGGCGGATGCCAGGAGTTCGGTGAGATCGGCGCCGGCGCAGAAGTCCGAGCCGCTGCCTCGTACCGCAACAACGCGAACCGCGACGTCGAGATCAGCGCGCTCGAGGTGTGCCGTGAGGGCGTGGATCATCGCGCCGTCGAGCGCATTGCGTTTTTCGGGACGGTTGAGCGTCAGGGTGAGGACGCCATCGTCCAGCGTGTCGAGGACGCGGTCAGTCGACATCGAGCGTGGCGGGAACGGGGATTTCCATACGGAGCAGCGCCGTCGAAAGGACCTTGCCCTGCGCGTCGGTCTTGAGCGACAGTGTGCCGCCACCACCCAGTGCCCCGTGCAACAGAAAGTTGAGCGCGCCCAGGTTGGGGAGTTCATGCCGCTCCACGGGGCCGTGAATCACACCGCGAAAATGCCGCGTGACCCGCGCCACCGTAACTTCCTTGACCAGAATCGGATAGTACCGCGGATGAAGCGCGATCAGCCCGACGTTGGCGGTATCGCCTTTGTCGCCGCTCCGCGCATGCGCGAGGCGCACGAGCGCTACCATCCGGCCGGTCGCCTTCGTGCGCCGTTTGCGATTCGCGCGTCGCGGCATCAGAGGGACACACTCATGGTCGGGTCACGCGCGCACCACCGTGACGCGCGGGCGGATTTCCGCTTTGGGAATCAGCGCCGGCCAGTAGGCCACGATCTCTTCCACCTTGGGTCGCCCACCCGCGAAGCCGGTCACGCTCGGCGGGCCGTTGAGGATCAGTGGCGCAATTTCACGAGAGAACCGCTCGACCGGAGCACGATCGCGCGCGCGCACTCCCACGCGCAACTGCACCTCCGGCAGGTCGGGACCGGGGGGACCAGCCAGGCGACCGTGCGTCGCGTCGACGCCCACGTACTCCGTCAACATCTCTTCGAATCCCAACCCGAGCCGGTCGAGTCGGGCGCGCAGAATCCGATCGGCCTTGCGGGCCTTCTTGTAGGCGTCCGGCCAGGCATACACCAGCGTCCCGACGGCCTTGTAGCCATAGAAGTACGAGATCGACACCTTCAGGAACCTGGTGGCCGGTTTCCCGGTGATCCCCCGGACGCGGACCCGGTTGGCCCCATCCCGCTCGAGCCGGATCGACGTAAAGTCCGCGACGACATCCGGCGTGATGTAGTTGGTCGGATCGCCCATTTCGTACAGCAGTTGTTCCGTCACGGACGCGACCGACACGCGTCCACCGGTTCCGGCATGCTTGGTGACGACGAACGCGCCATCGGCGGTCGCGTCGACGATCGGGTATCCCGGATTGTCCATGCCGGGGATCCGTTCCCAGTCCACGAGGCAGTTACCGCCGGAGCATTGCGCGCCGCATTCGATGATGTGACCGGCGACGGTCCCCGCGGCCATCCGGGCCCAATCGGTGGCCCGCCACCCGAATTCGTGGATCATCGGGGCCAGCGTGAGGCCGGTATCCGTGACGCGTCCGGTGATCACGATGTCGGCCCCCTGCGCAAGCGCCTTCACGATCGGCTGGGCGCCCAGATAGACGTTCGCGCTCAGAACGCGATCGCGCACGGTCGACAGGGGCTCACCGGTCTCCATGTTGTCGAGCGTGTGCCCGCGGGCGGCCAGCGCGTCGAGTCGCGGCAGGATGTCGTCGCCCGTCACGATGCCGACGTGCACCCGCTTCCCTAATCCGAGGTGTCGGGCCCGATCGAGCACCGCGTCGGCGCATGCCTGGGGATTGACGCCTCCCGCATTCGCCGTCACCCGCACACCCCGCTTCACCAGATCGGGCAGCAACCGCTCCATCAGGGGAACGAAGTCCTTCGCATAGCCGAGCGCGGGATCGCGCGACCGCTGTTTCTGCATGATGGACATCGTGACTTCCGCGAGGTAATCCATCATCAGGTAGTCCAGCGGCCCGCCCTGCACCAAGCGCACCGGCGCTTCGACCCAGTCGCCCCAGAACCCCTGTCCCGACCCGATGCGGATCGCCTTCATCGCCCGGAACCGGTCGCCAGTTTCACGACGTGGCGGCGCTGAGCGGCGGTCGCGCCGTCGACCATGACGCTGGTCTGCACCAGGTAGCCGAATCCGTCGGGTAGCTCGGGGAACAGCTCGGGCAAACCGCCGGCGACCGCACGCCCGGCGCCCGGCTCGATGGTCACCGGCGCCACCACGCGGCCCAACGCTTCCCGGGCGAGGAAGGTGATGCGGACCTCCGCGAACCACCCACCGACCGGATCGGGCTCCGCGAACGCGGGGGAGAGTTCCAACTCGAGCGATCGGTTAAGGAGGCCGTCGAGCGAGAACATCTGCCGACCAACCGCGTAACTGAGGGGGTTCTGACCAACCAACGCCCCGTCGGCGTCCCACAGGGTGACCCCGAAATCGGTAAACCGGCGCCACAACGCGTCGTCGATGCGCAACTCGATCACGACCTCCGCGGCCCATGGCGGCGCTTCCAGCGGCATGCGGTTCGGTCCGCTCGAGGGGACCGTCATGGGGAATCGCCCCACCACACCGATCACCTCAGTCGACACCTCGGCCTTGAGTGCCTGCGATCCGCGCGTCGTCACGGCGATCGCATGGCCCGCGTACTCGCCGATCATGACGACCGGCGTTTCCGCGCCGAGCGTGTAGGTCGCTCCGTCGAGTGGCGGCGCGACGACCACCGCCTCCCAGACGCCCGGCGTGAGATCTTCCGCCCGCACCATGAGCGAGCCGCGCGCCGGCAGATCACCGCCGACGCTCACCACGCCAAAATCGCGATACGGCTGCCCACTTGGCTCGAACAAGTACAGGGTCACCTCCCGTTCGCTATCAGCGACGGCGATGGAAAAATCCAGTCCACCGGCGTCCTCACCGACCGCGAAATAGTAGCGTTCGGCGCCTCCGGCCGGCACGAATCGCCGCTCGCGAAACGGGCGGTCGAGCGCCCGGGGCACGACGATGGTGCTCGTGAGTCCAAACGCCGCTCCGCCGGCGGTGTCGCTGACCGGGGTGGCCCACACCGTACCGACGTGGAGACCCGGGACCTGGAGTTGCCGCGCGTCGTACGTCACGGCGACCGTGACCGGTTCGCCGGCGAACGCGATCGACGACGGAGCCTCCAGCCACGGCGCGTCGGCACGCAGCTGCAGCAGCGCGAACGCCTGGCCGCCGACCGTTTCGACGACGAAGCGTTGCACCGTGTCGGCCGCGGAGATGAGCCCCGCGCGACGGTACGCGGCGTTGGCGGTGGACGCGTTCCCGCCGTCGGGCAAGGCCCGCACCCGGTAGCGCCCCGCACGATGGGATGCCTTGAGCCACCGGAATGCCGCCGGAATGTCGAGCACGCCGGTTCCCTGATCGAGCAGTGTCGCTCCCGCGAGCGGCGCGGCGGTCGCGACCATCGCGTGACGCAATTCCACGGCGCGGGCCCGCTGACCTCCCGACTGCAGAAGACCCGACAGCAGGAGTGCGGCGCCCCCGCTCACCTGAGGTGCCGCCATGCTCGTCCCACCCGAGACCTCTTCTCCCGTGTTCCACGGGGGTACGTTGGAAAACGCGACGCCCGGAGCGCACAAGTCGGGTTTCCGGATCTCTCCTCCCCGCCCGCTCCACCAGCCGAGCACGTCGGCGGCCGGCCGCACCCCCGGCTCAGGCGGCTGCGCGAACACGCCGGGAAACAGGGCACACACGCTGACGGCGAATTCCGACGAACCGGGGAAATCGATGGTGGAGATCCCCGGCCCGTCGTTGCCCGCGGAAATCACGAACAGGATGTCAGGGTGATCCACGGCGAACGCGTCGATGATCGAATCGATCGTCGCGTGGCCCTCGACGCCGTTGCCGATCCCGAAACTGAGGTTGAGCACGAGCGTCAAGCCGCGGTCGTCCGCGTACCGGGCCGCATACTCCATGGCGCGCGCCATGGCCCCGGTGACCGAGATACCACCGCGGGCGTTGTTCGAGATCTTGAGACCAAGCAGCTGCGCTCCGGGCGCCACGCCATCGAACCCGTCGAGTCCGAACATCTCGTGCCCGGCGGCGATGCCCGCCACATGGGTGCCGTGTCCGGAGTTATCGAAAAACAGGGCCAGATCCGGGTGACCGCCGGCGGCCTCGGTGAGATTGACCGCGATCGTCAAGGGGCCGTAGGCGAACGTCTCGCCGGCGACGGCGTAGTCCCGCACCGCCCGTTCGTCGGCCAGCGACCCATCGCCGTCCGTATCGCTCGTGAGGAACCACCCGTCGCTGGCTCGCGCCACGACCAGCGGAAATCGGTCATCGCGGTCGCCGTCACCGTTGACGTCCGATCCCGGCATGGCGCCGAGCGGGCGCTCGGCGAACGTGCCGCCATAGAAAGGACCGCGGGACAACCGGCGTATCCGGCCGAAGCCGGTCAGCGCCGTCCCGTCCACCACCACCGCGTCACCGGACGAGGTCGGCAGGGGCGAGAGCTCGATCCGTCCCTCGTCCGAAAAATCACGCAGATCGAGCAACTTCACCTCGCCCGTGGAGGTCCTCCGCAGACCGGGCACGCCGGCGTCAACGCCGCTGTCCAGAATCGCAATGACGATCCCGCGACCGTCGTACGTCGGGTTCGTGGCGCGAAAGGCCTCGGCGCCGGTGGAGCGCAGCGGCATGAGCCCGGCGAGCATGGCGAATTGCGGCGGCAGGAGGGGCTGCTTGAGCGGCACGGACGCCGCGGCGACGTCGGGTTGCACCGGATCCGGCACCACGGGAATCGGCGCTGGTGGCGGTGCCGCCGTGCTCGAACACGCGACCCCCAGGACGAGCACCGGCAAGCGCGCTCCGCCGCGGCGCCGCCTCACGCGTGGAGATCGCTCGGAGGGAGCACGAAGGCGCCGAGATGCGGCCCACCATAGTTGGCACACACCCGCAGCGCGAACGCGAGCATGTCGCGCGTTTCCTCGGGGAGCAGGATCGCATCGACGAACCCGCGCGCGCCGGCGTACTTGGCATCGAGTTGGTGGTCGTAGTCAGCGCGCATCCGCTCGACCGCGTCGCCCACCGCGGGATCGTTGGCCTTGGCACCGTACACGGCCTGCACCGCCGAGTCCCCTTCCATGACACCCATGCGGCCGGTCGGCCAGCTGAAGATGAAGTCGGGATCGAACCCTTGGCCCGCCATGGCGTAGTAGCCGGCTCCCGACGCGTGGTTCACCGTCAAGACGAGCTTCGGGACCGCGGCGGTCGCCATCGCCTCGACCAACTCCGCGCCCGCGCGAATGATGCCCGAGTGCTCGGCATCGGGCCCTACCATGAATCCGCTCACGTCCTGCACGAACAGAATCGGGTAGCGTTCACGCGCCGCGTTCTCGATGAAGTACGCGACCTTGCGCGCGCTATCCGTGTAGACGATGCCACCGAACTTCGGCCGGGCGTCCCCCTTGGCGGCAATCAATCCTCGTTGATTGGCAATCACGGCCACGGGATACCCCTCTATCGTGCCGTGACCGCACAGCATCTCCTTGGCGAGATCGGCCTGGAACTCATCGAGCACGCCATCGTCCAGCACGCACGCCAGGACGTCGCGCATGTCGTACGCCATGCGATGGTCCCGCGGCAGGATATCGTACAACGCAGCCGGGGCACGGCCGGCGGGACGCGCAGGATCACCCCGACCGAACGGCACGGGCGGCCGCGGTAGCCGGGCCACGTAGTCGCGAATCATGTTCAGGCACGTGGCATCGTCGTCCGCTCGATAATGCGCGACGGCGCTGACCGCCGTATGGGTGCGCGCCCCACCGAGCTCCTCGCCATCCACCGACTGCCCGGTCGCGCCCTTCACCAGGTTCGGGCCGCCGAGCCCCATGAACGACGTCCCCTCGACCATGTAAATCACGTCCGATAACGCCGGAAGGTACGCGCCCCCCGCGACGCACGGCCCCATGACCGCGCTGATCTGTGGCACCCGCAGGTACCGCCGCATAATGGAGTTGTAATAGAACAGCCGCGCGGCACCATACTGCCCCGGAAACACGCCGCCCTGATAGGGGAGGTTCACGCCCGCGGAGTCCACCAGGTAGATGATCGGGATGCGTTGCCGCATGGCAATTTCCTGCGCCCGCAGCATCTTCTTGATCGTTTCGGGCCACCAGGACCCTGCCTTGACCGTCGCGTCGTTGGCGACGACCACCACGTCTCGACCCGACACGACGCCCACACCCGTCACGACGCCGGCACCCGGTGCCTGCCCGTCGTACAGGTCGTGGGCGACGAGCAACCCCACCTCGAGCCACGGCATGTCGGGGTCGAGCAACCGCCCCACCCGTTCGCGGGCGGTCAGCTTCCCCTGCTCGTGTTGTTTCTGGATCTTGGCGGCGCCACCACCCTGCTGCAGTCGCAGCGCGAGTTCACGGTATTCGGCCGTCAACTCGCGCAAGCGGCGCCCGGCGCCGGGTTTCTCGGCGCCGCCGCTCACGCTGACCGCTGTCCGACCCGATTCCGGATGAACTCGATGATGTCGGTCGTATTGGTGCCGGGGCCGAAGAGCTTGGCAATACCACCCGCCTCGAGTTCCCGCGAATCATTCTCCGGGATGATCCCCCCACCGAGGATGATGACATCGTCGCGCCCCGCCTCGTCCAGCAGTGCCTTGACGCGGGGAAACAGCGTCATGTGCGCCCCGGACAGGATGGACAACCCGACCACATCGACGTCCTCCTGGATGGCCGCGGACGCAATCATCTCCGGCGTTTGATGCAGCCCGGTGTAGACGACCTCCATGCCCGCGTCGCGCAGCGATGCCGCCACGACCTTCGCGCCGCGGTCGTGGCCGTCGAGGCCGGGCTTGGCAACGAGCACCCGAATCGGGCGCGACGTCTCTCCGGGAGTCATCGTGCGCGCAAGCTATCCACCGGTTCCGAGCCAGACAAGCGCATCTAGCCCAGCTTGAACCGCAGTAACGCCGCCAACCCATCGACGGCGCGTCGCGCGTCCGGATCCTCCACCACATCCACATGGCTGCCCTGCCGCAGGGCCTCCTCAATGGCATCATCCACCACGTCGGGCACGGGACTGGCCCGCTCGGATTCGACACACTCCGTCCGTTCAACCACGAGGTGGCCGGCGTCGAAACACCGAAACCCCGCCCGCTCGGCGGTTGGGTCCACGAGCAGCGTCCTGACCTGCCCGCGCGCCAAGGCGGCCAGCGAGGCGGCGATCCCGTTGACCGCCCATCCCTCGCCGATGCCCTCCGCCAGTTCGCGCACGTGACGCGCTTCCCATTCCCGCTCGTGCTGTCGCGCCACGCCGAGCACCGATTCCATTACCGCCACGGGCGAGACGGACTTGGGATTCAAACGCACCGTGCCGAGCAGCGCGTCGCGCACGTACGGATGAAGAAAGGGTTCGACGGCCGCCGCGTCCGCGCCGGTCCCACCCAACACCACTCCGGCCACCCGGCGGTCGCGGGTGAGTTGAAACACCCGTTCCGCTACCCCGGCATAGTGGCGCTGTTTTTCTTCGCGGATGCGCGCGTTGAAGTTGTGCTCGCCCAGCGCCGACCCACCGACACCGCGCCCGGCGTCCCCCTTGTTCCGGTGGTTTCGTGACTCCGATGAGGCATGGAATCGACCGGTCCGCGTCGTCTGCCCAGCCGGCAGCGCCGGGAGTTCGCTGATGGCGCCGGCCGATACCTCGAAGAATCGGGCGCTCGTCCGATCGTACACGGCGCACACGACGCGGCCGAACTCGTCATCCAGGGCCGCCAGTTCGCGCACCAGGGGGGTGTGATCGACCGCCATCCGGGATCGGAAGACCTGTGCCAGGGGAATCGCCGAGAACAAATCGAGCGGACCAGAACTGAAAATGGCGATGCCCCGGCCCGTGGGAAGATGCGCAGGCGTTTCGAGATACGCACGGATGCGATCGAGATCCGCCTCGACGGCCCGGCGTGCCGCGCGGGATAGGCCAAGGGGATCGGCCCCTTCAAGCAACCGCTTGGTGCGGTTCTTCAGCTTGATCAAGTACTTCCCACGGGCGCGGTCGCGGGGCTCGAGTTTGAGGTAGCACGAGACCACCCAATGTTCCCCGGCTTGCACCGCGCCGAGTTCCGCGATCAGCTGGGTCAGATTGGCGGGTTCGTCCCCCGGTACACCCCGTTTCCTGTCACGCCCGGCGCGTGTGGATCCCCGCTTGGCCCGCTTAGAAGAAGACCGGTTCGCGATAGGCACCGTAAACCTCCTCGAGCGCATGCCGGATCTCGTACAGCGTACCGTAGGCGCGTGCACAATCCAGCATCGCCGGAATCACGTTGTCATCGTTTTCAGCCGCCCGGCGCAATGCCAGGAGACACTCCTCGACCCGCGCGTGGTCGCGACGCGCGCGCAACTCGGCCATGCGACGTTGCTGTACCGCGTTGGCCGCCTCCCCGATTCGCAGGGTCTCGATGGTGGGCTCGTCCTCGTTGACGAATTCGTTCACCCCGACGACGACCCGCCGCTTCTGTTCGACCTCATGTTGAAAACGCAGGGCGCTTGTCGCGATCTGGCGCTGGAACCACCCCTGCTCGATACCCGGCACCACCCCACCCAGGCGCTCGATTTCCTCGAACAGCGCCTCGGCCTCGCGCTCCATGCGATCCGTGAGCGCTTCGACGAAGTACGACCCGCCGAGCGGGTCGATCACGTTGGGCACGCCGGTCTCATAGGCGATGATCTGTTGCGTGCGCAACGCGAGTTCGACCGACTGTTCGGTTGGCAGCGCGTACGTCTCATCGAGCGAGTTGGTATGCAGCGATTGCGTGCCCCCGAGGACCGCGGCGAGCGCCTGGTACGCCACGCGTACCACGTTATTCATCGGCTGCTGCGCCACCAGCGAGACCCCGGCGGTTTGGCTGTGGAATCGCAGCATCCACGACCGCGGGTCTTTGGCGCCGTAGGTGTCCCGCATGCGCCGGGCCCAGATCCGGCGCGCGGCACGCATCTTGGCGATTTCCTCGAAGAAATCGTTGTGCACGTCCCAGAAAAACGACAGGCGCGGGGCGAACGCGTCGACCTCGAGCCCCCTGGCGATCCCCCGCTCCACGTACTCGAACCCGTTCGCCAGCGTGAACGCCAATTCCTGCACGGCGGTCGCACCGGCCTCGCGAATGTGATAGCCGCTGATCGAGATCGTATTCCACGCCGGCGTGTGCTCGGACGCCCACTCGAACATGTCGACGATCAACTTGAGCGCGGGCTCCACCGGATAGACCCACGCATGCTGCGCCATGTACTCCTTCAGGATGTCGTTCTGCACCGTGCCGCGGATCTTGGCGATGTCGATCCCCTGGCGTTCCGCCGCCGCGACGTAGAAACAGAACAGCATCGCGGCGGGACCATTGATCGTCATCGACGTCGACACCTGATCCAACGGAATCCCGTCGAACATCGTTTCCATGTCGGCCAACGACGAGATGGCAACGCCGCACATGCCGACCTCCCCTTCAGCCCGCGGGCTGTCGGAGTCATAGCCCATCAGCGTCGGGAAATCGAACGCGACCGACAACCCGGTCTGCCCGCGCGCCAACAGGAACTTGAATCGGCGATTGGTGTCGTCCGCAGTGCCGAACCCGGCGAACTGCCGTTTGGTCCACAGGCGGCCCCGATACATCGTCGGATGCACTCCGCGCGTGAACGGGAAGGCCCCGGGATACCCGACGTGCGTCTCGGGGTCCGTCCCGGCGAGGTCGCCCGCCGTATACAGCGGTTCGACCGGAGCGGAACTCTGGGTCATGAACTCCACGTCTCGCTTCGCGCCTTCCTCGAAGCGCCGGCGCCATGCGGCACGGTTGGGACTATCGTCCATTCGTATCCTCCCGGAGACCCGCCACGATGTCCTGCGCGATTTCATAGGGGCTCACCGCGCCGCCGTCGAGCTGTTCGAGGCGATTCCGCAACGTCGCCTCGCCGTCGCCGTCCCGCCAGACCAACTGTCGCAGGTTGCGTTCCACGACGTCCCGCGTGTGTCGGGCCAACCGCTCCCGCCGTCGCGCGGCCAGGAGGCCGGTCTCGCGCAACGTCTCGGCGTGGCGCTCGATCGCGTCCACCAGCCCCACGACGCCGTCGTTGGTGACCGCGCAGGTCGCGAGCACCGGCGGCTCCCATGCGCCACCGGGTTCGGGCGTGGTCACGGGCTCGGGCCGGAGCCCGGCGTGGTGATGAGGCACGCTGTTGCGGTACGCGTTCCCGCGCCGGATACCCAGCATCACCTCGATCTCGTGGCGCAACCGGTCGGCCCCCGGCCGATCGGCCTTGTTGATGGCGAAGATATCGGCGATCTCCATCACGCCCGCCTTGAGGACCTGCACCCCGTCGCCACTCTCGGGAACCAGCACCAGCACGGCCGTATCGGCCGCCGCGGCGATGGTGAGTTCGGATTGCCCTACCCCCACGGTCTCGATCACGATGCGGTCGAACCCGAACGCGTCGAGCACGTCGCAGACCTCGCGGGTGGTCGTCGCGACGCCGCCGAGCTGCCCGCGGGTCGCCATCGAGCGGATGAACACACCGGGGTCGAGCGCCACCGACTCCATGCGAATGCGATCGCCGAGCAACGCGCCACCACTGAAGGGGCTGGTCGGGTCGACTGCGACCACGGCGACCGTGCAGCCGCGCGCTCGATAGACCTGGATGATGCGTTCCGTCAGCGTGGACTTGCCGGCACCGGGCGGGCCGGTGATCCCGATGCGGTGCGCGTGTCCGAGTCGGGGATACAGCGCGGAGAGCAACGACTCGTATCCGTCGCGCTCGTCCTCGACGACCGAGATGGCCCGCGCAAGCGCCGACGGCCGTCGCGCCTCGATCCCCGCCAGCAACTCCCCGGTGGCCATATCGTAAGTTCGCGACCTGCTTGGGCTTCCCGCAAGCGTGCCGGCGCGAGCGCTCAGCGTGCCTGGTCCTTGAACAAGGTGTCGATGTCGAGCCCGCGCCGCGCCGTCCCGCGTTCCAACGCACCAGGGGAGAGGGACCCGGCCGAGATGATCAGCTTCATGGCTTCCTCAATGCCGATCTCGGTTGCTCGCACCCGGGTCCGTGGCACAACCAGCAGGAATCCGGACGTGGGATTGGGGGTCGTCGGCACGAAGACATTGAGGCACGGCTCGCCGACGATGCCGGACATGACCGGCGCCTCTTCGTTGGTCACGAAGCCAACCGCCCACATCCCGTCCGTTGGGTACGGCACCAGGACCGTGCGCAGGAACACGCGGCGTTGATCGCCCACCACACTCTGCACGATCTGACTGGCCGCATTGTACAGCCGCCCGGTGATCGGAAATCGGACGAGCGCCTGGTTCCACGCGCCGAGGAGCCGGCGGCCGATGGCGCGGTGCACGATCCATCCAACCGTCAGGATGACGGCGCCGAGGATGACGAACCCGAGCCCGGGAATGTGGAACCCGATCGCCGCCTGCAGCGGCGCACCGAGGATGGCGTCGATGCGGCGAAACAGCCAGGCGAGCACCAGGGCGGTCACACCCGCCGGCGCAATCACGATGAGCCCGACGAAGAAGTAGCGTCGCAGGCGCGTCATCGCCGTGCGTGCCCCGGCGCCTGCGCGATCACGGTGGTCGGCACGGGCGCACGCCGCACGAGCACCCGCGTCACCCGCGTCGGCGTCGCTTCCACGACGTCGAACTCGATCCCGCCCACGGTGACGCGTTCGCCCGCCCGCGGGATACGCCCGAGCGCACTGGCCAACAGGCCGCCCACGGTTTCGACCGACCGCGCGACGCCGACGTCGAACCGCGCCGCGATGTCCTCGATCCGTGCACCACCATCGAGTTCGAGTACGATCGACTCGGGTGCGTCCGGCACCGGCATCTCGTCGAATTCGTCGAGAATCTCCCCCACCAATTCCTCGAGCAGATCCTCCAGGGTCGCGATCCCGGCGGTGCCGCCGAACTCGTCGATCACGACCGCAAACTGCCGCCGGTCGCGCAGCATCTCGACCAGCAAATCGGCGCCTCGACGGGACCCCGGCGTCACCGTGACCGGGCGCAGCGGCAGTGGACCGCCCTGCTCGACTTTCAACAAGTCGAAGGCGTGGACCATCCCGAGGATGTTGTCGAGCGTTCCCCGATACACCGGCAGACGGGAGTACCCGGACTCCGAGAAGACCGTCGCCACCTCCGTGGCGCTGGCCCCCTCTTCGACCGCGACGATTTCCGTTCGCGCGGTCATGATATCGTGCGCCGGGCGCTCGGTGAACGCTATGACGCCGGCCAGGGTGTCCGCCCCGGTGTCGTCATCGGCGGGCACGGCCGATGCAGCCCCCCGCTGCGGTGGGAGTGGCACGAACGGTCGCGCGAGCACGCTGAGGCGCTCGAGCCATGGCGCGACCGCATACACGACCCACTCCGCCCACCGGCGGCCAATGGCGCGCGGCACCGTCAGCATGGCCGCGAGGGCGACGGGAATCGCCGCGAACAGGAGAGCCGCGGCCATGACGAGCGGCACCGACGCCAGCCATGACGCGGCGGCCAGTCCCACGACGAGCGTTCCCACGGTAATCAACCCGTCCGACGTCCCCAAGACACGTCCCGGGGCCTCCAGCAGCCCGACCGCGAAATCGGCAGCGCGCTTCCGGTCGGCCACCCATCGCGCCAACTCCAGTCGGCTCACCGCGGAGGCCCCCACGATGATGACGGTGCCGAGAAACGCCACCACGCCACCAATCGCCACGACGACGAACGGCATCACGGCTGCACCCCGCGCTCCGACGGGGCCGCGGCTTCCTCGTCTCGCGGGAGGCGCTCGAAGTACACCCGGGTGATGCGACGGCCGACCACGTCCTCGACCACCACGCGAAACTCCCCGATGCGCAGCTCCTCGCCCGCCTCGGGCACGTGCCCGAGTTCGGCGTACACGAGTCCACCAACCGTGGAGACCTCGTCACGGGCGAAGGGGTTCTCGAGCAGCTCGGCGAGATCATCGAGGCCCACACGGCTGTCCACCCAGAACTTCCCATCGCCTTCGCGGACGATCAACGGCGCTTCGTCCACGTCATGTTCGTCATGAATCTCGCCGACGACCTCCTCGAGAATGTCTTCCAAGGTCACCAACCCCGACGTCCCGCCGAATTCGTCGACGATGATGGCCAGGTGGAGCGCGCCGCGCTGGAAGTCCCGCAACTGCACCGTGAGGGGTTTCGTACTCGGAACATACGCGGCCGGCCGGAGGAGGCTCTGCCATCCGCCGCCGGGCAGCGTCCCGCGGGTCACGAGCGGCGCGAGGTCCTTGGCGTGCAGGATACCGATGATGTCGTCCAGGCTGTCGCGGTACACGGGGATGCGGGAGTGTTCGCTCCGCCGTACGAACTTCACCACTTGGGCCCACGTGGCCCGTTCGTCGATCGCGGCGATGTCGAGCCGCGGTGTCATGATGTCCTCGACCGTGCTCTCCGCGAGGGATTTCACGCCTTCGAGCATCTTGCGCTGGCGGGCGCCGAGCGCGCCGGCCCGCTGCCTGGCGGTGGGAAAGATGCGGTGCGCACCGCGGTCGGCCGCCGCGACCATACCGAGCAGCGGCCGGAACGGGCCGAGGGTCCGCCGTGCGATTCGGGCCGCGCGCGTCGCCATCTCCGGCATGAGCGTCGCGAGCGCGCGCGGCAGCGCGTCGGCGATCATGTACAACAATCCCGCGGTCAGCGTGATCGAGAGGGCGGCGCGGATCGGCCCGAACGCCCACCAGGGATACGCCAATCCCGTCGCGGCCCCGCCCACAATCAACAATGCGCGACGGCCCGCATGATAGGCCCGCTGTAACGGCACCGCGTTGCCGGGATCGACCGGTGGATCGCCGAGAGCCGCATGGATGCCGGGCGCACCCTCCGCGACGGTGAACAGCGCGGCCCACACGACGCTCACCAGCGCGACGACGGCGATCATGGGACGCCACCGACGGCGGTGACATACTGTTCCTGGAGACGCCACATGCGAGAACGGGTGCGATGGCTCTCGGGATGGTCGTGCCCGAGCAGGTGCAGCGTGCCGTGGATCATCACCCGCACGAATTCCTCCCGCACCGGACGGCCGTGGTGCGCGGCCCCGCGCCGCACGGCGGCCGGGCACACGTAGATGTCCCCCACCAGCCGATCGTCATGCCGCAGGGTAAAGGCGATCACGTCGGTCGAGCGGTCGCGGCCGAAGGTGCGGCGATTCAGCACGCGCATTCGCTGGCTCGACAGGAACACGATGTGGACGCTGGCCCGGGCAGCGCGCTCACCGTCGAGCACGACCCCAACGGCCCGGCGGGCAAGCGCCGGCGACACCGGCCGCGAGACACCCACGGCCGCCACACGCACTTCATGTCTGCCCACCCGGATCCCACTCCGCCGCAATCCCGCCGGACGCGACCGGGTAGTCGATGCGGTTGTGGTGCACGCCCGACAACACGCGCGCGAACTCGTCCTTGATCCGATCGAGTTGGGCGAGGGTCAGCGGCGCATCGCTGAGTTGGCCGGCGTCGATCCGCTGCCGCACGATGTGTTCGATGGCGTCGCGGACGCGCTGCGGGGCAGGATCGTCGAGCACGCGGAGGGCAGCCTCCACGCCGTCGGCCAGCATGGCGACCCCGGTCTCGACCGATCGCGGCTTCGGGCCGGGATAGCGGTACCGGTCCGCTTCCGGTACCTCGGCGCCTTGCGCGCGCGCCCGATCGAGGAAATAGGTGATCTCCGCGGTCCCGTGATGCTCGGGGATGAACGCCTTGACCACGGACGGCAGGCCGGCTTCATCGGCGAGCGCGAGGCCTTCCTTCACATGATTGCGAATGATCGATGCCGACACATCCGGTTTCAGTCGGTCATGCGGATTGGCGCCTCTGGACTGATTCTCGACGAAGAAATGCGGCTTCTTGACCTTCCCGACGTCGTGATAGTAGCATCCGACTCGAGCGAGCAGTCCGTTGGCCCCGACCGCGTTGCAGGCCGCCTCGCACAAGTTGGCCACCGCGATGCTGTGAGCGTAGGTGCCCGGCGCTTCCGTGGCCAACCGTCGCAGCAGCGGCCGGGACGGGTCGGACAATTCGAGCAACGTCAAGTCCGTCGTCATCCCGCCAAGCGACTCCAGCACGGGCAACGCGATACTCACCAGCGCCGCCGAGACGACCGCGTTGAGCGTGCCACGGAGCGCGGACGACCCCACGTCCGCGATCGGCCACCCCGACTGCAGGCCAACCGTGATCGCCGCCACGGCAAACACGCCGGACACGATGGCCATCGTGACCAGAATCTGGCTCCGCCGCCGCACCACCCGAATCCCGATGGCGGCGGCCACCCCACCGAACAGCGCGATGTAGAGCGCCGCCGGGCTGTCGTATACCGACTGCGACGCGATGAGCACGGCCAGCACCGCGGCGGAGACCATCGCCACGCGACCACTGTAGAGCACCGTAATCAGCATGGCGGCGAACGGAATCGGAATCAGCTCGGGACCTGACGACACCCAGCGGTAGTTGGCCGCCGCCGCACCGAGGACGATGCCAAACAGGGACGGCAGGATCAACAACTCGCGAAGATTGTCGTAGGTCTCGCGGCGATACAGCATCAACAGCAGCCAGAAAATCGAGAGGATCAGCGCGTTGGTCAGCATCTGCCCGACCGCACCCGGCACGTTGCGTCCTTCCGCCCCACCACGCCGGAGCACCGCATTGCGAAGCGCCACCAGACGGTCGTACACGCGCGTCGTGACGACCTCGTGCTCCGCGATGATGCGCTCGTTGTGCTGCACCACGTCCTTGACCGAATCGACATCGGCGCGAAGCGCGTTCCGCAGCGCCTCCGTCTCGGCGAGACTCGCGAACAGCGTTGGGCGGAAGATCGCGATCAGCAGCTTCACGTAGACCTGATCGCCGACCACCGAACTCGGCGCCGGATGCGCGAGCGATCGGCCGGCCAGGAACCCCCCATACGTTACGGCCGAATCACGCGGGAGCACGCGTTCGGATCCGTCGCGCCGCACCACGATCACCCGCGCGGCCTCGGCACCGAGTACCGCTTCCGCCGCCACACCGCTGGTCAGCGGGCCGCGCACCATGCGCCCAACCGCCGCGCGGTACGCGGCGCGCCGCCGCGGCTCCATCAGAAACGCCGCCTCGTCGGGCGTCAGTCGGACGTCGCGCACGGAGGCCGAGTCGACCAGCGCGGTCGCGGTCTCCGCCCCGTCAAGTGCGTCGAACAGACGCTCGGACACCAGGCGAATCGAGTCGAGGGCCAACTCGTCGACCACGTAGATCGGGCGAACCGTCGCCGCGAGCGCGTCCCCTTCACGCGTCAATTCCGCCGGCGATTTGCGAACCTCGAACGCGAACGGCGCGACCACGTCGGCGCGGGCGACCGCCCCAACCTCGAGAATCTCGGTATCGGCGCCGGTCGAGACCGGGTACAGCGCGTAGGTTGCGGCGGCGAGGATGACGAGCGGCAACCAGCGCATGCCGTGGTACCGCACGCTCCCGCCGAGCGTGGCGACCCGCGGTTCGCCCGGCGGGGTAAGCCGGCGCGGCGCGGTCATTCCTGCTCCTCCGCATACGCGCGAATGATCTCGCGAACCAATCGGTGGCGCACGACGTCACGATCATCGAGGTAGCAGAACGCCACACCCTCGATGCCCGGGAGTATCCGCTCGACCTGAATGAGACCCGACGCGTCGCGGGGCGGCAGGTCGATCTGCGTCTTGTCCCCGATGATGACGGCGCGCGAGTTGAGACCGAGCCGGGTGAGGAACATCTTCATCTGGCCGGTGGTGACGTTCTGCGCTTCGTCGAGGATCACAAAGGCATCCGCCAGCGTCCGACCGCGCATGTACGCCAGCGGCGCAATCTCGATCGCGCGGCTCTCCAGCGCCTTCTGCATGCGCTCCGCCGGCATGAGGTCCTCGAGCGCGTCGTACAGCGGCCGCAGGTAGGGATCCACCTTGGCCTGCAAATCGCCGGGCAGAAACCCGAGCCGTTCGCCGGCTTCCACCGCGGGGCGCGCCAACACGAGCCGGCGCACCTGCTTGCGCCCGAGCGCCTCCACCCCCATCGCCACCGCGAGATAGGTCTTCCCGGTGCCTGCCGGGCCGATCCCGATCACGATCTCGTTCTCCAAAATGGCCGTGATATAGTCGCGCTGCCCCGCCGTCTTGGGTTGCACGACCTTGCGCATGCCGGGCAAGGCGATCTTCAGGTCGCCGTTGCCACTGGCATCGCTTCGTTCGGGCCCATCCTGCACGAGTCGGCGGACATCGTCCACCGTCAGCAATTCACCGAAGCGCGCGCGTTCGATCATCACCGACGCCAGCCGCGTCGCCCGTTCGACCGCTTCGAGCACGCCGGCGAGCATCATCTGGTCGCCGCGCAGCGTCACCTGCGTCCCGGTGGCGTCCGACAATTCGTCCAGGTTGGCGTCGTTCACGCCCGCTAACGCGAGCGGATCGGCGCCGACCACCGAGAGACGGTGCGTGACGTCGTCGCTCATGTGACGGTCCTGATCCCGAGTGCCGCCAGTTCGTCGGGCCCCACCGGACCCGGCGCGTCCTCGAAGAGCGCGCGCGCCGCCGTGGTCTTCGGAAACGCGATCACGTCGCGCAGGCTGGTGGCCCCGGCGAGCAGCATCGCGACACGGTCGAACCCGATCGCGAACCCACCGTGCGGCGGCGCACCGATCTCGAGCGCCTGGAGGAGAAACCCGAATCGCGTGGCCGCGTCGGCCTCCGTCATGCCGAGCGCGGCGAACACCGCCCGCTGCACCGCCGGGTCGGTGATCCGGATCGAACCGCTCCCCAACTCGTGCCCGTTGTAGACAACGTCGTAATGCAAGGCGCGGACGTGTTCCCACTCGCCGTGCCGGAACCGTTCGAGGTCGTCGGGATGCGGGGAGGTGAACGGGTGATGCGCGAACGCCAGCGCACCGGTATCGGGGTCGCGCTCGAACAGCGGGAACTCCTCGATCCAGGCAAACGCATGTGGTGTCGACTCCACGGGCGCGAGCCGATGGACCAGTGCGAGCCGCACCTCACCGAGCGCCGGACCGGTGACGGCGTCGGGGCCCGCGGCCGCCAGCAGCAGGTCGCCATCGGCAAGACCGAACAGGCCGGCGTCCGCTCCGTCAAGTCGCGCCAGCGGCCCGCTGAGCGCGTCGCCCTTGCGCTTGAGGGTGGCCAGGCCGCTTGCGCCACCGTGTTTAGCGACATGCGTGAGCTGATCCAGATCCTTGCGCGACAGCATCGCACCTCCGGGCACCCGGATCGCCCGAACCCGCCCCTCGCTTTTCAACACGTCGTCAAACGCGCGAAATCCCCGTCCGCGCACAAGGCCACTCACGTCCTCGATCGCGAATCCGTACCGCAGGTCGGGCTTGTCGGTGCCGTAGCGCTCCATCACGTCTGCGTGCCGCAGGCGCCGAAACGGCGCCGGCACCGTATGACCGGCTTCGTCCCACAACGCCACCAGGACAGCCTCGACGGCCGCGTACACGTCGTCGGTCGCGACGAACGACGCCTCGATATCGATTTGCGTGAACTCCGGTTGCCGGTCGGCGCGGAGATCCTCGTCGCGAAAGCACCGCGCGATCTGGAAATACCGGTCAAATCCCGACACCATCAGCAACTGCTTGTAGATCTGGGGTGATTGGGGCAGCGCATAGAACTGCCCCACGTGCACGCTCGACGGGACGAGGTAGTCGCGTGCGCCTTCCGGGGTCGGCTTCGTGAGGATCGGTGTTTCGATTTCGAGAAAGCCGAGCGCCGCAAGCGTGGCGCGCGAGCGTTGCAGCAGCCGGTGCCGCAGGGCGAGGCTCCGCTGCATCTCGGGCCGTCGCAGGTCGAGATGGCGGTGGAGGAGCCGCAGTTCCTCACTGGGCAACGCCTCGCCTTTCGTACGCCAGACCGGAATCGGGAGCGACGCCGGCGCGGCACTCAACACGGTTACGTCGCCCGCGCGGACCTCGACGTCACCGGTGGCGTGCTCCGGATTGCGCTGGTCATCGGGCCGCAACGTCACCCGGCCGCTGATGGCGATCACCGATTCCGCCGTCACCTCTCGCACGCGCGCCAGGGCTGCTTCCGAGGTCCAATCGGGACCGAACGCGACCTGCACGAGGCCTTCGCGGTCGCGCAGGTCGAAGAACACGAGCCCCCCGAGGTCGCGACGCCGGTGCACCCAGCCCGCGAGACAAACGTCGAGACCGGAATGGTCGGCGCGTAGCGCACCGCAGCGGTGCGTGCGCATCGCCGTCGCGCTCATCTGGTCGAGACTAGTTTCCTGCGGAGGGGGACGGCACGTCGCCGGGCAGCTGCCGCGTACACAGGGAGGTTGGGTCGCCCCGGGATCCCGGGGCGCGGACCAAAGCACGGGTCATCGAACTGGCGCGGGCGGGGTTGCCCGCTCAAATGCTGGCATCGCCTCAACATAATGGTCGCCGGGAGGGCCAGCAAGGCGAGCGGGTTGACACCCCGAACCACGCCGGGCACCCTTTCACCGTGCGCCCTAGAGGTATGTGCCTCGGTCTGACGTTGTTCGCAGCGTTGCCGGCGTCGGGTCAGGTTCCCGAGTGGGCCGAGCTGTGGCGGGTCGTGAGCGTCACCCTCCCCGGCCCCGCCGCCCTCCAACACGGCCCGACCGCCACATTCTGGAATCCGGCGGCCGTCAACGATGGAACGGGGCTCGGCGGCGGGATCGAAGTGCTGCAAACGCCTGACGTGGTGTCGCTGAGCTCGGTCGTGGTCGGCGTGACACAGCGACTGGGCCATCTAGCCCTTGGGGTCGTCGCCGGACGGGTCTCGGTTGCCGACCTCGTGCGTACGACGACCTCCCCCACAAGCGAGGCCGGCGACATCCCCGTCTTCTCGCAGTTTGCCGGGGCCGCGTTCGGCGGTCGCGTGGGCGCCTTTTCGCTCGGGGCACTGGTTCGCGCCCACGACGCCCAGTTCGATACTCGATCCCAAGGCGGGCTCACGCTGGACCTGGGCATACGCGCCACTCCGGTCGAGCGCCTGAGCCTCGGCGTGTCAACCCGCTTCGTGACGCCGGATCGTCCGGGCGCGCGGGTGGGGGAATACTACGCCGGCACCGAATACCGTCTGAAGACGGCATCGTTGTGGGGCGCCAGCGCGCTCATCACCGGACGATACGGCGTGGCATACCAACCGACCGTCGGCGTCGAGCATGGACTGTCGGCCGGTCTGGGCCTTGAGGGGCGGTTCCGGGTCGACTGGGGCTGGGTGCGCGAACTTGGGCCGGTCGCCGCGTCCTGGCGCCCGGTGCTCGGCGTGGAGTTTCGCGCGGGCCGCTACATCATCACCGTCGCCCGCGGGGCGGGGTTGAACGATGTGGGCGCGGCATTCCGGTTGGGGCTGATCGCCGGCATCACCCAGTGACCTGGTTCGACCGGCCGCCGCTCGACGCGGAACGTGAGGTGGAGACCTGGGTCGCCGCGCACGGTCTGCCGCGGTACCGCGCGTCGCAGATCGCCCCACGCCTCTGGACCCGCCCCATCGCGTCGTGGGACGAGGCGACCGACCTGCCACGCGCGCTCATCGAGCTGCTCCGACGTGAACACCCCGTACCCCGCGCAACCCTCGCCATCCGGCAACAGTCGGTCGACGGAACGATCAAGTATCTGTGGCAGCTGGATGACGCGACCGCGGTCGAGGCGGTTCTGATCCCCGAACGCCGGCGCCGCACGCTGTGCCTATCCTCACAGGCGGGGTGCGCGTTTGCGTGCACCTTCTGCGCCACGGGCCGCATGGGATTCGGCCGGCACCTCTCGCCCTGGGAGATCGCGGCGCAGGTCCGCGAGTTGATGCTGCGACCTGACGAAACCGCACCCACGAACGTCGTGTTCATGGGCATGGGAGAGCCGTTGCACAACTGGCGGAGCGTCGACACCGCCCTCACGATCCTGAACGCGCCATCGGGTCTCGGCATCGGCGCCCGGCACGTCACCGTCAGCACGGTCGGGCTGGTCCCCGGCCTGCGACGGCTCGCCGCCCGGCCCGAGCAGTTCGGCGTCGCCCTGTCGTTGCACTCGCCGTTCAGCGATCGGCGCGCCCAACTGATGCCGGTCGAGCGAAAATACCCGCTCCCCACGGTCCTCGATGCGCTCCGCGCGTTCCGACGCCGCGTCACCTTCGAGTACGTGATGATCGACGGGTTCAACGACCGCTCGGAAGATGCCACGGCCCTGGCGACACTGGCCCCGGACCTGCACGCGCACGTCAACCTGCTCGCGTTGCATCCCGGCGGCGACGGGAACCTCCGCCCGTCGCCACCCGAACGGATCGAGACGTTCGCCGGCTGGTTGCGCGCCCGCGGTACCAACGCGACCGTCCGAAGGAGCCGTGGCCTCGATATCGACGCGGCCTGTGGGCAGCTACGGATAGCGGCCGAACTGGGCCGCGTCGCGCCCCAGCACGACGGTCACGTCGAGCAGTAGGCGGGCATCGGGATCGAGCACGATCCTGCCGAATCCCAACGCATCGCGCACCGGAATCGCGGCCGTCGTGTCCCCGCGCCGGACACGCAGCACCGTCGAGTCTTGCGGCTCCCCGGCGGCGGACCCGTACGACACGACGTCCAGCCCCTGACTCCGCAGGTAGTGGGTCGCGCGTCGCGCCAGCCCGTCGATCGCGGAGGCGTTGAGAACCTCGATCGCGAGCGGGATCACTTCGCCCGGCACCAGTGGTGGTGTCACCGACTTCGGGCGCGGGTTGACCCGCCACACCACCGCGGCCACCACCGCAACGACGATCAGCGTCGCGACCGACTTTACGCCAGTGTGCGCCAAAACTCGACCGTCTCCGGCTGGAGTCGTTTGCCGGCGTTGAGCAGGTAGGCGATCCGCTCGCGCGCAACCGCACGCAGCACGACGGGCATCTGGAAAGGCACCCGATCACACAGCGCCTGCCTCGCGCGGTCCTGGACACCGCGCCCCGGTTCGAGGTAGTCCGCCAGGTAGAGCATGCGTCCGACCTGATCCCAACCAGCGTACCCGACCGAGTGATATCGCACGGCGTCGAGCACGCCCCGGTCGGTCTCGCCCTCCCGCGCGGCGCGCGCGGCCGCCGCCGGACCGTGCACCAACTTGGGGTGAGGTAACGCGGACCCCGCCCACTCGCGCAACGCGTGCAGGGGGGCATCCTTCAAGGCGTCGTGCAGATACGCCGCCCGCAGCCATCGGCGGCGTTCGGCGGCCGGGACAGCCATGTCCGATGCCCATCGTTCGAGCAGCGCCGCGACCCGTTCGATATGGGCGCGTCGCGCCGGCGACACGTGCGCCCATACCGGCAGACCCGCGCACGACTCAGGAATCGACGATGATGTCACCGGACAGCCCCGCGCCGAGGGGTACGTTGTCGATGAGTCGCGTGCCCCCGACACGCGCCGCCACCGCGAGCAACGTCTCGGGTTCGGCCTCGCCGGTGGGCGCGAGTGTATCGGGATGCACCGCTTCGACGTACTCGACCTCGACACCCGGTTCGGCGTCGAGCACGGCGCGCACCCGCGCGAGCACGCCGGCCGCTGAGCGCGTCCCGGCGGCGAACGCCTCGTGGCCGGCCTGCAATGCCCGGGGGATGGCCGAGGCGGCCGCGCGTTCACGCGGATCCAGCCGCACGTTGCGCGAACTGAGCGCCAGGCCGTCGTGCTCGCGCACGGTCGGCGCGACGTCAATCGCGATCCGGCAATGCAGATCGAGAATCATTCGCCGGAGGATCACGGCCTGCTGGGCGTCCTTCCTTCCGAACACGGCGACGTCGGGCTCGACGATATGAAACAGTTTGAGCACGACGAGCAGCACGCCGGCGAAGTGGCCGGGCCGTCGCGGGCCGCAGAGGTGATCCGCCAGACTTCCCGGGTCCAGCGTGATGGCGGCGGGCACGGGGTATATCTCGGCGGCGGACGGCAGGAACAGCAGGTCGGCGCCGCGCGTGGTCGCGGCCGCGCGGTCCCGGTCCAGGTCCCGCGGATACGTCGCGAGGTCTTCCGTCGGACCGAATTGAGTTGGATTGACGAACACGCTGATCACGACGCACGCCGCGCGTTCGCGCGCGCGATCGATCAGCCGGAGATGCCCCTCATGCAGAAACCCCATCGTCGGGACCAGCGCGACCGACTCCCCGGCGTCGCGCCGCGCGTCGCGCCAGGCCCGCACAGCCGAGATCGTGTCGAGTTCAATCACTCGGCGAAACTGTGATCGGCGTCCGGGTACTCGCCGTCGCGCACTTCCTGGCTGAACGTCGCGATCGCCTGGCGCGCCGCCTCGCCGAGTTGACCGTACCGCTTCAGGAACCTCGGATTGAACGACTCGTTGAGACCGAGCATGTCGGGCAGCACCAGCACCTGGCCGTTGCAGTGCGGCCCCGATCCGATCCCGATCGTCGGCGGCGCAATGGCTTCGGTGACGAGGGCCGCGAGCGGCGTCGGCACGAGTTCGAGCACGAGCGCGAACACGCCGGCTTCGGCCAGTGTCCGCGCATCCTGGATCACCCGCTCCGCCTGCCCGGCGCCCCGTCCCTGCACCCGGGCGCCGCCCATCGCGTGGACCGACTGCGGTGTGAACCCCAGATGCCCCATCACCGGGATGCCGATGTCGACCAGCGCCCGAACCGTCGGCGCGATCGCGGCGCCGCCTTCGAGCTTGATCCCCTGCGCGCCCGTCTCCTGCATCACGCGCCCGGCATTGCGTTTCGCGTCCTCGACCGAGACCTGATAGCTCATAAACGGCATATCGATGACGAGCATCGCGCGTCGCACGCCGGCCCGCGCCGCGCGACCATGATAGATCATCTGGTCGAGCGTGGCGTTGAGCGTGGACGGCTGGCCGCAGAGCACCGTGTTCACCGAGTCACCCACCAGCACGATATCGACTCCGGCCCCATCGACCAGCGCGCCGAACAGCGCGTCGTAGGCGGTGAGCGCCACGATCCGGTCACCCCGGACTTTCATCTGGGCCAGGGTGTGCACCGTGACCAGCTTCATGTCAGACGGCATGGGCAAGCAGCTCCTGGAGTTCGCGTTGCCAGAACGTCCGATTGGGCAACTCCGGGTGCGGGACAACGAGGTCGGGTTCGTCGACTCGCCGCGAGCCGAAGCGGACGATATCGAGGTCGAGGGACCGCGCGCCCCATCGCTCGCCGCGCACACGACCGGCCGCGCGCTCGATCGCATGGCACGCCGCGAGCAGCCGCCGCGGGGTGAGCCCGGTCCGCAGCAGGGCCATCTGATTCAGATACGGAGCCTGGCCGGCGGGCCCGATCGGTTCCGTCTCCTCGATGGCGCTCGCGGCAACCAGCGTCGTCCGCTCGAGCCCCGCCAGCGCCTCGCGCGCGCGCGCGAAGTGGGCCGGGCGATCGCCCACGTTGGATCCGAGCGCGACGAACGCCCATTCCATCGTCGTCATCCCGCGCGTTCGATCACGACCTCAACGTAATCCAACGGACCGGGGATCGGCGCGTGCGGCTTGCGCGCCGCCACGCGCACGCGCCGGATCGGTTCCCGCGCCAGCGTGCGCGCGGCGATCTTCTCGCAGAGGGCTTCCAGCAGCTTGTGCGGACTCGTCCCGACGACGTCCGCCACCAGTTCGTACAGGTCCCGATAGTCGACGAGCTGGTGGGGCGAATCCGATTCGCCCACCTGACGCAGCGAGAGCCACACCGTGAGGTCCAGCTCGAGCGGCTGCGGGACGTGTTCCTCGTGCGGCAGCAGCCCGACCAGCGTGTGGAACCGCATGCCCTTGAGCGAAATGCTGTCGAGCGACAGCGCCGGGAGATCGGGCGCCGGCATCATCACACCGGCGCCGGGCGAAGCGCCCCGCGCAGACTCCGCATCAATTCGGCGGCGGCCGGGAGCCCCTCGGCGAGCCGGCGGACGAGCGCGCTGCCGACGACGACCCCGTCGGCAAAGTCGGCGATCGCGCGGGCCTGGTCGGCGGTCTCGATGCCGAATCCGACGACAATGGGCAGATCGGTCTCCGACCGCAGCTCACGCACCGCCCGCGGCAACGCCTCGCCGATCGTCGTGCTGGTCCCGGTCACCCCCAGTCGGGCTATCACGTACAGGAACCCCTGGGCGGCGGCCGCGATGGTCGCCCGCCGCGCCGGCGCCGTCGTGGGCGCGACGAGTTGTATGACATCGAGGTCGCTCCGCCGCAGCACGCGCTCGATCCCGGGATCGGCACCCCAGGGAAGGTCGGTCAGCAGTACACCCGATACGCCGGCCGACGCGGCGGCATCCACAAATCGTGGCAGGCCAAACTGGAGGATCGGGTTGAGGTACGTAAAGGCGATCAGCGGAACCGACAGGTTGGCCCGGTCCACTGCCTCCAACATCCGCGCCACGGTCATGCCACCCTGGAGCGCGGCGTGCGTCGAACGCTGGATCGTGGGTCCATCGGCGAGCGGATCGCTGAACGGGATCCCGACCTCAATGAGATCCGCCCCCTCGGCTTCCAGCATTCGGAGCAGGTCCGCCGTGCCCTCGGTGCTTGGGTACCCAGCCGTGATGTAGGGGATGAGCGCCGCCCGTCGTTCCTCCCGCACGATGTTCCAGCGCGCGGCAATCGGACGTTCAGACAAAGTAGTCGCCCGGCGTGATACCCCACCGCTCCGGGTCGGTCACCTTGATGATGGATCGCGTGAAGTTGCCGTCGGGACCGACGGCCGACAGATCCGCCAACGGACCGGGATCGAGCCGCTGACCGGTTTCCGAGAGCACCACCCGCACGACCGGGCGGTGGATTTGCGTCAGATCCGAGTTGGCCGCGTGCACTACCGCCAACTCATAGGTGTCGAGCACGACGCACGTCCCCACCGGATAGATGCCGACGAGATTGATCAGCGCCTTCACGAGCACGGGATCGTACCCACGGCGCGGGTTCTCCCACATCTCCCGCAGAACCTCGTCGGGCTGGAGCGGGACCGTCTGGTACGACCGACGCGACGTGGCCGCATCGAATCCGTCGGCCACCGCCACGATCTTCGAGTACACCGAGAGTACCCGCGGCCGGATCGACTTGGGATAGCCGGTGAGATCGGTTTTCATGTGGTGCTCGTGCGCCACGATCATGCCGCGATAGGGGATGTCCCCGTATCCGCGCAGCCCGAACAGCGTCAACACGCCCAGCCACGGATGCGCCTGCATGATGCGCCACTCCTCTTCATCGAGGGCACCCTGCTTGCTGAGCACCTCGATCGGCACTCGGCTCTTCCCCGCATCGTGGAACAGGGCCGCGAGCCCGAGATCGTAGAGTTGGAGCCGCGTGAGCCCCAGGCGCTTCCCGATGGCCACGGAGAAAATGCACACGTTGACCGAGTGGGTAAACGTGTATTCGTCATAATCACGAATCGTCGTGAGCCCGACCAGCGAGACTTCATTGTTGAGCACCTGATCGACGATGCCCTGCACCGCGCGCTTGACCTTCTTCACGCTGGCGCTGCGGCCCATGCGCACGCTATTGATGACTTCCTTGGTGACCGCCACCGACCGCTCGTACGTACGTTTCGCCACCTCTTTGCGACGCGCATCGTCATCGAGGTCTTCTTCCGAGTCGGATGGCGGCTCCACCCCGATGTGGGTGACGCCGCCCGCAAGCATCTTCTGGTGCAATTCGGTGAGCTTGGATGGGGTCAACTCGGTGCTACCGGACGCGAGCAACAACGAAACGAACACCTGCCACTCGTTTCGCTGCACGTCGCTGTCCACGTTCATCGCGCCGACGCCGCACTGCGACAGCGTACTCAGGACGTGCCCGAACGACGCATAGTTGTCCAGGTTCAAGCGGAGGCGGGTCTCATTGACGAAGATGAACTCGCCGGAGATGCGCACCTCGAGCTGATCCTCGATCTTCATGAGCGCGGAGGCCGAGCTGTGCAGGTCGTCCAGCGCGCGCTGCACCTGGTCGTTCTCCACCGGATAGAGCTTGAGGCTCCGCAAGGCCGCGTAGAGATGGAGCAGGAAATCACGCCCGCCCTGCCGCAGCAACCCGTCCGTGCTCTGCAGCCCTTCGGTCATCGAGTGCCGGTCACTCGGCGTTTCGCGCATCCGCCTATTTCCCCTCTCGCAGCGCCTTGTTGATCGCGTTGCGCACCAGGGCGTCCTTATCGTTCTTGGCCTGCTCCAGCAGTTCGCGAGCCTCGGGCGTACCGAGCTTGCCGAGCGCCATGGCAACACAGGCCCGGGTCTCGGCATCCTCCTTCTTCTTCATGAACCCACCGCCGCCAAGCAGTGGCTTGAGGTGGCGGATGGCTCCCGGGGGCGCGAGTAACCCGTACGCCTCGAAGTACACCATCTTCTCGGTGAGATCGGCACCTTTGAGGTCCTTCCCGACCACCAGCGCCTCGATCTTGGGAAACGCCGCGCGATGCCCACGCCCCCCCAGCACGCGGACCGCGGCGACGCGGACGTCCCGATGCTCGTCCCCGATGCCGCGCTCGAGTTGCTGCATCGCGCCGGGTGATCCGATCCCCGCAAGTGCCTCGACCGTCGCGACCTTGAGGGCCGCGGACACGTCGCGGATCAGCAGGCTGCCCAGGGCCGGCACGACCGACGGGGCCTTGAGCTTGGCGGCCAGTCGCACCGTCTCCAGCGCGACGTCCTCATCGTCCGATCCCATCGCCTTCGCCAACTCATCGGGATACTGGCCGGCCATCCGTTGGACCGCGAGATGCAGCAGATCTTTCACGCGCGCGTTCGATAGCTTCGGGAGCCACGTCAGAATGGTCTCCAGCGCCTCGCCGCGGAGCTCACCGAACAGGTCGGTCAACTCCTCTTCGGTCGGGTGCACCACCGCTTCGTCGAGCGACTGCAGCAGCTGCGACACCGCGTCCGACTGGGACAAGCGTTCTGGCAGGATCTCCAGCTGCTGCCGTTGATCGGGCCCGAGCTCGCGGGCGCGCTCCATCAGCGACTTGAGTTCCCGAAGCACGAACGCCACCGAGCGGAAATCGCCGACGCCCAGCAGGTACGGCAGGAAGTTCTCGATGATCGACACGATCTCGTTCCGAACCGTCGCGAACGTCTGCAGTTCAAACAGGTCGAACAGAATCGCCAGGATGTTGCCGCGGAGGTCCTGCTGGTACTCGCGTTCGATCTCCGACTTGAGGTACGCGATGTCCTTGTCGTCGAGGAAGTAGAGCGTCGAGTCAAAATCGTCGACGTTGACCAGCCCCGTTGACTGCTCCGGTTCCGGTTCCTGCTCGATCTGCTCGCGCGGCGGTCGCTGCTCCGGTTTCTCCGCTTCCTCCTCGGCCTTTGCCAACGGGGCCGCATCATCGGCGGAGAACTCGACGAACTGGTATTTGACCAGTTGGAGATCCTGCTCCCAGAGCAGCGTCAGCAGGTCATCGTCCGCATCGGGCGGCAAGGTGCGCGCCTTCTGCAACACGCCGAGAAGGGCCGGGATGTCCGACTCCTCGCAACCCGGCAACAGCGTGAGCGTGCGCACTCCATCCTTGAACAGGAGCCAGGCAAGGCTCTCGGCGCGCGGCTGCGAAAGGACGACCTGCCCTTCCCACTTGAGGTCGTTTTCCACGACGTGGAGCACCAGTTCTGACGTCTCCTCCCACACCGGGCCAAACGCCGTGGTGAGGTTCTGGATGGCCGACTGATACACCGGGTTATTGGGCATATAGAGCTGCGTGGCTCGCAGGCCCTTGAGCAGCGTCTGCAGCATCGCCTCGACGGCGGCGGTATTGACGGTGGGATCGGTGGCGGACGGGTCGGTCATGCCGGCTGGTTCACCAGGTTGGCCACATGCGCGACGTCCTTGTCGCCGCGACCGCTCACATTGATGAGGACGATCTCGTCGGGTCCAGCGGCGTCGCGGTCCAGCACCCACGCCACGGCGTGGGCGGTCTCGAGGGCCGGCATGATACCCTCCAGACGGCTCAGCGTCTCGAACGCCCGCAGCGCCTGGTCGTCCGTGACCGACACGTAATGGGCCCGGCCCGCGTCCCGCAAATAGGCGTGCTCGGGCCCGACCCCGGGATAATCGAGCCCCGCGGACACCGAATGCGCCGGCGCCACCTGGCCATCGTCGTCCTGTAGCAGGTAACTCATCGTCCCGTGTAGTACTCCCGGTCGTCCGGCCGTGAGGGACGCCGCGTGCCGCCCCGATGCAATACTCTCACCCCCCGCCTCGACCCCGACAAGGCGAACCGCCGGGTCGTCGAGGAACCCGGCAAACACACCCATGGCATTCGAGCCTCCGCCGACGCACGCCACGACGATATCAGGCAGTCGTTCCGCCACCTCGAGCACCTGTCGGCGCGCCTCGCGCCCGATCACCGCCTGCAGGTCGCGCACGATGCGCGGAAACGGGTCCGGCCCCACAACCGACCCGATGACATAGTGTGTCGTGTCGACATTGGTCACCCAATCGCGCAGGGCCTCGTTGGTCGCGTCCTTCAATGTCCGGGTGCCTGAATGTACCGGGATGACCTCCGCTCCGAGTAGCTCCATGCGGTAGACGTTGAGTCGCTGGCGCTCCATATCCTCCGCGCCCATGTACACCACACACGCGAGCCCGTAGCGCGCGCACGCGGTCGCCGTGGCCACGCCGTGCTGTCCCGCGCCGGTTTCGGCGATGATCCGTCCCTTGCCCATCCGGCGCGCCAACAGCACCTGACCGATCGTATTGTTGATCTTATGGGCGCCCGTGTGGCACAAGTCTTCGCGTTTCAGGAGGACGCGGCATCCGGCGGTGTCGGACAAGCGGGGAGCGTCGCTCAGCGGCGTCGGTCGCCCGACGAATGTGCGCGCCAGGTGGTCCAGATCGGCCTGGAACGCCGGATCGGCGCACGCCGCGTCGTAGGTCTCCGCCAACTCATCGAGGGCGGCGACCAGCGTCTCGGGAACGTAGCGGCCGCCGTAGCGGCCGAAACGTCCGGCGTTCAATCCGGGACTCGGCGCGATCAAGACGTTCCTCCAGACGCCGCACGCGGTGCACGGTCTCGGTGCACACCCGTCAACGCGCGAGTGGCCGCCACCGGGTTCGTCGCGCGGGCGAGTACGGTGCCCACCAGAATAGCATCTGCACCCCACGCCGCAAGACAAACCACGTCATCCCGGGTGGACACCCCACTCTCCGCCACGGCCACGCGATCGGACGGAATCGTGCGCAGCACCGGTTCGCTGCTTGCGAGGTTCACCTCGAAGGTGTCGAGGTCCCGCGCGTTCACGCCGATCGACTCGACGTCCAGTCGCAGCGCGACCTCCAGCTCCCGCAATCCATGCACTTCCACCAGGCATCCCATGCCCAGCTCCCGCGCCAGCGAAGCGAGGTCGGCGAGGCGATCGGCATCGAGCGCCCGAACGATGAGCAGGATCGCGCTGGCACCGATCGCCCGGGACTCGTACACCTGCACCGGATCGACGATGAAGTCTTTGCGGAGCACCGGCACCGCGGTGGCGCTCCGCACCGCCACGAGATCGCCGACCGAGCCGCCAAAATGCGCGGCGTCCGTCAGCACCGAGATCGCCGCGGCGCCGCCCGCCACGTAGTTGGCGGCGTGCACCGCCGGATCGATATTCGGCGCAATGGCGCCAGCCGACGGCGAGCGACGTTTCACCTCGGCGATCACGGAGACATGCTCCCCGCCGAACGCCGCCGTCCAGGGTGGCGAGATTTCGGCCTGCTCCGCCTGCCGGCGGATGTCACCCAATCGGGCGCGCAACTCGGTGACGCGGCCCTTGGTGGCCGTCAGAATGTCGTGCAGTGACGTGAACGGGGCCTTCTTGCGGTTCGGGGAGTTTTCGGGTATAGTCACTTCGGCCTATATTCGGTTCTCGACCCAGTTGGGGGCACCGCTATGCCGCTCACGCGCCGCCAGAAGCAAATACTCGATCACCTCGAAACGTACATCCGGACCAACGGTTACGCGCCATCGTTCGAGGAAATCGCCGAGCAGTTCTCCTTCAGTTCCCTTGCCACCGTCCACGAGCACCTGACCAACCTGGAGCGGAAGGGCTACATCCACCGGACCCACAACGAGAGCCGGGCCATCGAGATGGTGCCAATCCCCGGCCAGGCAGGTGCCACCGAGATCCCGTTGCTGGGGCAGGTGGCGGCAGGCGAACCGATCGAAGCGGTGGCCGAGGCGGAGACGATTGCCGTCCCCAACGACCTCCTCCCTCGTCGCGGGTCAAGTTATTGCCTGCGCGTGCGCGGCGATTCGATGATCGATGAGCACATCGAAGACGGCGATTTCGTCGTGGTCCACAACCGCAACACCGCCGATCAGGGCGAAATGGTGATCGCCCTCGTTCAAGGAACATCCGCCACCGTCAAGCGGCTGTACCGAGAAGCGGGCGGCTGGATCCGTCTCCAACCGGCCAATGACCGAGTCCAACCCATTCGGGTCCATGAAGACGACCTCCTGGTACAGGGCGTCGTGGTTGGCGTCATCCGGAAGTACTAGCCGGCCCGCCCGCTGCTCGAACCAGCGCATCCAGCGCCCGGGCCGCACTGCCGTCGTCGAGGGCAACGCTGGCCTGCCGCAACCCCTCCGGGTACGAATCGGCCAAGCCCGCTACATAGATCGCCGCTCCCGCGTTCAGGACGACCACGGCCTTCGCGTCCGGATCGGCATCGGGCTCCCGCAGCAGCGCGGAGAGCCGGGAGGCGTTCGCTCCCGGTTCCCCCCCGGCGAGCAGGCGAAGGTCGGCGATTGAATGTCCGAACTCCTCCGGGTCAATGGACCAGGTGGTGATCTCGTGCCCCCGGATTTCCCACACGTCCGTCCGGCCCACGGGCGACACCTCGTCCATTCCCGCCGTCCCATGGACGACCATGGCGTGTTCGGTGCCGAGACGGGCGAGCGCGGTGGCGACGATCGGCGCACGGTCGGGGTCGGCAACCCCAATCACCTGTCGTCGAACGCCGGCCGGGTTGGCCAGCGGACCGATCAGGTTCATGACCGTGGGGACGCCCAACTCGCCCCGGACCGGGCCAACGAACTTCATGGCGGGATGAAATGCGGGCGCAAACAGGAACGCCATGCCAGCCCGTGCAATCATCGCCGCCGCCGCACCAGCCTCCACGACGACCTCGATACCAAGCGCCTCGAGCACGTCCGCCGATCCGCAACGTGATGTGTACGATCGGTTGCCGTGTTTCGCGACGCGGGCGCCCGCCCCGACGGCCACGAACGCGGCCGCGGTCGACACGTTAAAGGTCGAGACGACACCGCCCCCCGTCCCGCACGTATCGATTACCGGACCGGCCATTGCCGGCAGTTCCACCCGACGCATGACCCGCCGAAGCGCACGGACCGCGCCCGCCAGTTCCTCGCCGGACTCGCCCTGCACCCTGAGACCCATCAGCAGCCCCGCCGATTGTGCCGCGGTGGCCTCCCCCGTCATCAGGACCCCGACGGCCTGCTCCACGAGTGCCTCTCCCAGCCGTTCTCCGGCGGCGAGACGTTGGAGCGCCAGGATGAGTGGAGCGGTTTGAGGGGACGGCGGGGGCATGGTCGCGTATCCTACGGACCATCGACGAGGTTGTCAAACTGACGCAACCCCTTGTCTCACTTGCGACTACGTGGTCGTTGTGTATCTTCACCGCGCATGGCGGAGCACCCTTGGTACGCTGTTTTGCAGTACTGCGGCCGCGACTTCGCCGGCTGGCAGTCGCAGCCCGCCGCGCGCACGGTGCAGGGCGATCTCGAACAGACCCTCAGCCGACTCGAAGGACAACGCGTGATGACCCATGCCGCGGGTCGCACGGACGCGGGAGTGCACGCACTCGGCCAGGTGATCTCGTTCTCGACCCGTCGCGCCTGGGAGGGCCCGGATTTGCGGCGGGCCCTTAACGCCCTCCTGCCCGACGACATTTGGATCGAACGGGTGTCCGCGGCACCGGCGGGATTCCACGCCCGCAAGAGCGCCATGGCCCGCGTGTATCGCTACGTGGTTGGGTGCGACGACGGCTCGCGATCACCGTTTCGGCATCCGTTCGAATGGGCGCTCGGCAGGCCACTGGACCCCTCGGCCCTCGCACACGTTGCAGGCCTGCTGACCGGGGAACACGATTTCCGGGCCCTCTCGACGGTTGGGCAGACCAAGCCCCATTATCGCTGCCGCGTGGTGCAGGCAAACTGGCAGGCGCGCGCGGACGGCGAAGGATTTATTTTTACCATCGAGGCGGATCGGTTTCTGCACCGGATGGTTCGTTTTCTGGTCGGACTCAGCATCGATGTTGCACTCGGCCGCCGCGGCCACGACGACGTTACCCGGCTCTTGACGGCCCACACGAACGCCGACGCGAGCCCGCCGGCACCGCCGGAGGGCCTGTATCTGGTCGCCGTTCGATACCCTCAGTTGGAGGAGGACCACGCGCAATGAAATTCTTCCTGGATACCGCGGAGCTGAGCGAGATTCGCTGGGCCTCACAAGCCGGCCTGATCGACGGCGTCACCACCAATCCCAGTTTGCTGTCGAAGGTTGCGGGGGACCTCGATCCGCGAGATGTCCTGAAGGAGATCTGTTCGCTCGTGGAGGGGCCCATCAGCGCCGAGGTCATCACGATCCAGCCGGACGAGATGTACACCGAGGGCAAGGCGCTCGCCAGGATCGCGGACAACATCGTGGTAAAGATCCCGATGATCGAAGACGGGTTGACCGCGATCCGCCGGCTCAGCGCCGAAGGGATCCCGGTCAACGTCACGTTGTGCTTCTCCGCCGCGCAGTGTCTGGTGGCCGCCAAGGCCGGCGCGGCGTACGTCTCGCCGTTCCTGGGGCGGCTCGACGATGTGGGCCAGGAGGGCATGGAGGTCGTCAGCGAGACGCGGGTGATCTTCGACAACTACGATATCGAGACGGAGATCCTCGCCGCGTCGATTCGACATCCGCGCCACATCACCGAAGCCGCGATGCTCGGCGCCGATGTGGCGACCATGCCGACCAGCGTACTCAAGAAGCTGCTGCTGCATCCCCTCACGGACCGGGGGTTGGATCAATTCCTGAACGATTGGAGCAAGATCGCGCATCGGCCCAAGGTCGAGGTGTGACCGCGGGCCTTGCGCTGACGATGATGGTGGCGGCGTGTGGCGCCGCAGCCCGCGACGCCGCGCCGCTCGAGCACGCCGCGGCGGTCCAACAGACCCAGAGCGTCACCGCATCGCGCAAGTCGGCGATCGTGACCGCCGCCCAACGCGTGGCGCCGTCGGTCGTGAGCGTCAATGTGGTCCGCCGCGAGCGTCAGCGCGCCGGCGACCCGTTCAGTCTCTTCTTCGTGCCGCGTGGATACGAGCGGACCGTCCAAGGGCTCGGCTCCGGCTTCGTGGTCACGCCGGACGGCCTCATCATCACCAATCAGCACGTCGTTGAAGGCGCCGAACAGATCGTCGTGACCACCAGCGACGGCTCCGACTACCCCGCCGAACTGCTGGGCGAGGATCCCGTGACCGACGTTGCCGCCCTGCGCATTCAGGCCGACGGGCTCCACCCCGCCCCGTTAGGGAGCAGTACGGACTTGCTGATCGGCGAGTGGGTCGTCGCCATCGGCAACCCGTACGGCTATCTCCTCGGCAATACCGAGCCGACCGTCACCGCCGGAGTCGTGAGCGGCATCGGGCGCAACCTGCTTCCGTCCCCTGATCAGCCCGGGATCTATGTTGGCATGATTCAGACCGATGCGCCGATCAACCCCGGCAACAGCGGCGGCCCGCTGGTGAACGCGGATGGCGAGGTCATCGGGGTCAACAGCAGCATCTTCTCGAGTTCGGGTGGATCGGTCGGAATCGGCTTCGCCATCCCGATCGAGCGAGCGTTGCGCGTCGCGCACCAGTTAGCGGATTCGCACGCGGTGCGACGCGCGTGGGTCGGCTTGGCCGTGACCGGCGCCGAGGGAATGCGCCAGTGGAAGGAGCGGGGTGGACTCGCGGTGATCGGCGTCACGCCGGGGAGCCCGGCGGAATCGGCGGGATTGTCGGCCGGTGACGTGCTCGTGCGCGCGGGCACGCGGCCGCTGCGCACGTTCCTCGATTGGGAAGCGGTCAAGCTCGACGCATCACCGGGCGATACGGTCGCGCTCGAAGTCAAGGGTTCGCGCGGCAACCGCGTCGTACGGTTGGCGGTCGAGAACCTGCCCACCGAGCGTGCCGAGAAGATCGATGTCATGGGGGGGATCCGGCTGATCTCGGTCACGCCGGCGGTCCGCCAGGAGCGCGGCATCCAAAGCGAGAAGGGTGCGTTGGTCTACGAGTTGAGTGAGCGTACCCAGCGGATCACGGGGCTTCGACCCGGGGACGTCATTCGCCAGATCAACCGGAGCGTCATCGAGGCCGCGGACGACGTCGATCCCGCGTTCGAGACGGCGCGTGGGCGCGGGGTGCGCGTCTTCGTCGAACGCGGAGGTCGTATCAGCTACGTCGAGTTCTACATTCGATGAACGCGCGCGATCGCTACGAATCCCCGCTGGCGACGCGCTATGCGTCGCCGACCATGCAACGGTTGTGGGGCGGCGCGCATCGCGCCGGCCTGTGGCGCCGCCTGTGGCTCGCGCTCGCGGAAGAGGAACGCCGGCTCGGCGTCGACATTCCGGAGCAGGCGATCGCCGACATGCGCGCGCATCTCGACGACGCCGACCTGGCCGCGGTGCGCGACTACGAACACACCCTCCGTCACGATGTGATGGCGCACATCCATCATTTCGGCGATCAGGCGCCGGCCGCGCGCCCCTACCTGCACCTGGGCGCTACGAGTTGTTTCGTCACGGACAACGCCGACCTGATCGTGCTGCGCGAGGCGTTGCGCTTGATGCTGGGGCGGTTGATCGCCCTGCTTCGCGCACTGCGTGACCACGCGCTCGCGTTTCGCCGGCTCCCCACGGTGGCCTACACTCATTTCCAGCCTGCGCAGCTCACGACGGTGGGCAAACGCGCCGCGCTGTGGTTGCAGGATTTCGCGATCGATGCGGCGTCGCTGGCGAACGTGATCGAGACGCTGCCGTTCCGCGGCTGCAAGGGGACGACCGGCACGCAGGCGAGCTTTCTCGACCTTCTCGATGGAAACGAAGACGCGGTGCGTGAACTCGATGCCCGCGTGGCGGCGGCGTTCGGCTTCGCGTCGACCATCCCGGTCTCGGGCCAGACATACACGCGCAAGATCGACGCGCGGATCATGGACGGCTGGAGCGGCATCGCCCAGTCCTGCGCCAAGTTCGGGAATGACCTCCGGCTGCTGCAGCACGAGGGTGAGGTGCTCGAACCGGCGGAGTCCGCGCAGGTGGGGTCGAGCGCCATGCCCTATAAGCGTAATCCCATGCGGGCCGAACGGCTCTGCGCCCTGGCGCGGTACGTCATCACGTTGCGGGAGAACTCGGCCCATACCGCGGCCACGCAATGGCTCGAGCGGACGCTCGACGACAGCGCGAACCGCCGCCTGGTGCTGCCGGACGCGGCCATGGCGGTGGACGCGCTGCTGATCCTCGCCACCAACGTTGCCGCCGGCCTGGAAGTGCGGGAGACGTTGATCGGTCACCACGTGGCGCAAGCCATGCCGTTCATGGCGACGGAGCGCTGGCTCATGCTGGGTGTCGTCGCGGGCGGAGACCGCCAGGCGCTGCACGAGGTGATGCGCCGGCACAGCTGGGCCGCCAAGGACGCCGTGGACGGCGGCGCGGCCAATGATCTGCTCGATCGCCTCGCGGCCGATCCCGCCTTCGCGGCGGTCGACGTCCGCGCGCTACGCGCCGAGCTGGATCCAGATCGCTACGTCGGCCGTGCCCCCAATCAGGTGGTCGAATACATCGAACACCACCTCGATCCGCTGCTCGAGCGCCTGACACCTTTCCAGACCACCGACACCACAGGGGTGACCGTCTGACTGATAGCCCAATGGTCGCCAGCGACCTCCCGCTGCCACTCGTGCGCCGTGGTAAAGTCCGCGAGATGTACGCCGTCGACGACGACACGCTGCTGCTCGTCGCCTCGGACCGGGTGAGCGCGTTCGACATCGTGCTGCCCAATCCGATTCCGAAAAAGGGCGCGGTCCTGACGCAGATCAGCGCCTACTGGTTCCGCGAACTCGCGGCCGTCGTCCCCAACCACTGTCTCGCGGCCGACGCCGACACGATCGTGGCGCGCGTGCCCGAGCTGGTGGCGCATCGTGACGCGCTGGTGGGTCGAGCGATGCTGTGTCGGCGCACCGAACCGCTGCCGGTCGAATGTGTGGTGCGGGGTTACCTCGCGGGCTCGGCCTGGGGGGAGTATCGCGAGCACGGCACCCTGGCCGGGGAACCGCTGCCGACCGGCCTCAGGGAGAGCAGCCGACTGGACCGGCCGATCTTCTCCCCGGCCACCAAGGCGGAGTCAGGTCACGACGAGAACATCACCTTCGCACAGATGACCGAGATCGTCGGCCCCGACACCGCGACGCGACTGCGCGACACGAGTGTCGCGCTCTACGAGGCCGGGCGGGATCGCGCGGCCGGACACGGCATCATCATCGCCGACACGAAGTTCGAGTTCGGGCGCCTGGCCGACGGCGCGCTGCTGCTGATCGATGAGCTGCTGACGCCGGATTCCTCCCGGTTCTGGCCCGCGGACCGGTACGAGCCGGGCCGCGGCCAAGCGAGCTTCGACAAACAGCCCCTGCGCGACTACCTCGCCGGGCAGAAGCGGAGCGGCGCGTGGGACGGTGGATGGGACGTTCCCGCATTACCCGACGAGATCGTGCGTGCCACCAGCATTCGCTATCAGGACGCGTTCCTGCGCATCACCGGTGCCCCGCTGCCCGAGGGCGGGTGAAGGTCGCGCCGGAAGGCATCCCGTTTATCGCGATCGGGCTGGCCATGCTGTTCGCGCTGGTGGCCGTGGCGCAGGTGGCGGGCGGTGGATGGTGGTACGCCGCGCCGGCGGCCTGGACGCCGGTAGCAGTCTGGGTACCGCTGTTCTTTCGCAACCCGGCACGCCGCGGACCGCGGGGCGACCGGTTGATCATCGCGCCGGCTGATGGCCTGGTGGTGAGTGTGGCGACGGTTGACGAGTCCGATTTCATCGGGGGACCCGCCGTGCGGGTCTCGGTGTTCATGAATGTGTTCAACGTGCATGTCAATCGGGCACCGGTCTCCGGCACCGCGGCATACCGGCAGTACCGGCCGGGAGCGTTCCTGAACGCGTCGCTCGACAAGGCGAGCGAACGGAACGAGCAGATGTCGCTCGGGATCGAAGCGGGGGGACGCCGCGTGCTGCTGCGCCAGATCGCGGGTCTCATCGCGCGACGCATCGTCACCGACCCGCGCCAGGGGGATCCGGTGAGGCAGGGGGAACGCGTGGGACTGATTCGGTTCGGCTCGCGTGTGGACACGTTCTTTCCCCCAACCGCCACCGCGCGCGTCACGGTGGGCGAGCGGACGCGTGCCGGGATGACGGTGATCGCGGAGTGGGCCGAATGACGCGCCGACGCGGGCGCGGCGTGCGGCAGGCCGTGGTGGTCGTTCCCAGCATCTTCACACTGGCGAACCTCTTCTTTGGCATCTGGTCGATCATCCTGGCATCAAGCGGCGAGTTCTATCGCGCGAGCTGGTACATCGTGATCGCGGGGATTCTGGATACGCTCGACGGCCGCGTCGCGCGCATGAGCCAGACCGGATCGCGGTTCGGCGCCGAGTTGGACTCGCTCGTCGACATCGTCAGCTTCGGCGTGGCGCCGGCCCTGCTGATCTACTACGTCATGTTCGCCTCGCAAGGCGGCTTCACCTGGGTGTTCTCCTACGCCTTCGTCGTCTGCGTGGCCCTCCGCCTGGCGCGATACAACGTCGGCGACGTGGGCCACGATCCGGCCGGGGAGTTTCAGGGGCTGCCGTCACCCGCCGCGGGCATGACCCTGGCGACCTACTTCCCGTTCACTCAGACCGAGTTCTACCAGGGACAGTTGACGGCCTTTCCCTGGTTGCAGCTTATCATCTTCCTGATCGTCGCGCTGAGCCTGGCGATGGTATCCGGCGTTCGGTACGCGCGACTCCCGGGGATCGGAGTCCGAACGACCCGCGGATGGATCGGGCTGATGGTGATACTCACGGTGATTGCCTTCGGCGTTTGGGAACGCGACATATTCTTCTTCCCGCTTGGTCTGGCGTACCTGACCTATGGGTTGGGACGGCAGGTGGTCGTAGGGTTCCTGGCGCACGGGGATGTCCCGACATACCCGCAAGGAGAGTAGATGGGACGGTATCTAATCGACGTCCGCGTGATGCCGAGAGAGCGGTTGCTCGATCCGCAGGGAAACGCGGTACATCATGCCCTGGCGGCACTGGGATTCGACGAGGTCGCGGAGGTGCGCATCGGGAAGTCGCTGTCGCTCGCGGTCGACGCGCCCGATGCCGCCAGTGCCGCGGAGCGCGCCAACGTCATGTGTGAACGCCTGCTCGCCAACCCGGTGACGGAGGACTACGTCGTCGTGGTGGAGGGCGAAGCGTGACCCGCGTGGCTGTCGTGCGGTTCCCCGGATCGAACTGCGATTTCGACGCGCTACGCGCCGCGCAACGCGCCGGCGCCGACGCGTACTTCGTTTGGCACCGGGACAACGACCTCGATCGTGCCGATGCGGTGATCCTCCCCGGTGGGTTTGCGTACGGCGACTACTTGCGGGCCGGCGCGATTGCGCGGTTCAGCCCGGTCATGGATGCGGTCGCGGCGCATGCCGAGGCGGGCGGGCCCGTGCTCGGGATTTGCAACGGGTTCCAGGTTCTGTGCGAGGCCGGTCTCCTGCCGGGGGCGCTGATGCGCAACGCGGGCCAACGGTTCGTGTCACGCCCGGTGGACGTGCGCATTGAAGGCGTCGAGACCCCCTTCACGGCATCCTACGAGAAAGGTGCTATTATTCGTGTTCCCATTGCCCACGGCGAGGGACGCTATGTGGCAACCGAGGCGGTCGTACGCGAACTCGAAGCCGACCGGCGCGTCATCTTGCGATACCTGGAGAACCCCAATGGGTCGATCGGGAACATCGCGGGAATCGTGAACCGTGGTGGGAATGTGGTGGGGATGATGCCGCACCCGGAACGCGCGGCGGACCCGCTGGTTGGAGCCTCCGCCGGCCACGGGGTCTTCGCCTCGATGATGACGAGTCTCGAACGCCTGAAGCAGGGCATCGCATGAGCAGGGAGATGTCTATCCTCAACCGAGCCGCGTGGCGGCGGGGCCTCCGATGACCGACAAGCCCAGTCGTAACGAAGAGGAATATTTCGCGCGCCAGCACGCCGAACAGCTCAAGGCCCGGCGCGCGGAGGCGGCCGCGGAAGCGGCACGGAAAGAGCGGGCGGCGCACCACATGAAGTGCCCTAAGTGCGGTGCCAACCTCCATGCGGAGGTATACCACACGATCCACGTGGACCGCTGCGAAGAGTGCCAAGGGCTCTGGTTCGACGCCGGTGAGGCGGAACTCCTCATCAAGGCAAACGAGGCGCATGGTGTCGGCGGCATCTTCCGATCGATCGTGCGGGGCGTCCGGGGGAAGACCGCGGAATGACCCGGTCCCGGGTCGAGCCGTTTCCCGGCGATCCGGCTGTCACCCCGGCGATGGTCTCAGAGCACGGCCTGACCCCAGTGGAGTTCGGCCTGATTCGCCGGATGCTCGGGCGCGATCCCACGTTCACCGAGCTTGGCATCTTCTCGGCACTGTGGAGCGAGCACTGCTCCTACAAACACTCGAAACCGATCCTCCGGCAGTTCCCCGTCGAAGGCACGCACGTCCTCCAGGGGCCCGGCGAGAACGCGGGCGTGCTGTCCCTCGGCGACGGGTGGGCGGTGGCCTTCAAGATCGAGTCGCACAATCACCCCTCCGCCGTCGAGCCGTACCAGGGCGCCGCGACCGGCGTGGGCGGCATTCTCCGCGACGTGTTCACGATGGGCGCGCGACCCGTCGCGCTGCTCAACAGCCTGCGTTTCGGCCGGCTGGACGAGCGCCGCAACCGGTATCTCTTGGGCGGCGTCGTGCGCGGCATCGGCGACTACGGCAATTGCATGGGCGTCCCGACGGTCGGTGGTGAAATCGCCTTTGCCCCGGCGTACAGCGGCAACCCGCTGGTCAATGCGATGTGCGTGGGGGTGCTGCGGGAGGAGCAGTTGATCCGAGCCACCGCGTCCGGCGAAGGGAATGTGCTCGTCGCCGTCGGCGCACGGACGGGACGGGACGGCATTCATGGCGCCTCGTTCGCCTCGGAGGAACTGACCGCGCAGAGTGAAGCGCGCCGACCGCAGGTGCAGGTTGGCGATCCCTTCACCGAAAAACTGCTGCTCGAAGCGAGTCTCGAGCTGATCGCGTCCGGGCACATCGTCGGCATTCAGGACATGGGCGCGGCGGGACTGACGTCATCGTCGGCGGAGATGGCGGTGCGTGGTGGGGTCGGCGTCGAGATCGACACCGCGCGGGTGCCGACGCGCGAGCCGGGCATGACGCCGTACGAGATCCTGCTCTCGGAGTCACAGGAGCGGATGCTTGTGGTGGTGCTGCAGGATCGGGTCGATGCGGTCGTCCGCATCGCCGCCACATGGGAACTCGAAGCGGTTCCGATCGGCCACGTGACCGGCGACGGGATGTACCGGGTGCGGCACGGGACGCGGGTGGTCGCCGAGATTCCCGGCGGGCCGCTGATCGACGACTGCCCGACCTACGCCCCGGAAGCGACCGAAGCGGCCGAGGCGGTCGTGCGCCGGGGCCTGCCCGCCCCGCGGGCCGCCGTGGCACCGTGCGAGGCGCTGCTCGCGCTGATCGGTACGCCCGACATCGCATCCAAGTGGTGGATCTACGAGCAGTACGATTCGACCGTCCAGGCGGGCACCGCCCTCGGGCCGGGCGGCGACGCCGCGGTGATCCTCGTGCCGGGTACCCATCGCGGCATCGCGGTCGCTACCGACTGCAATGCGCGGTTCGTGTTGTTGGATCCGTACGAAGGAGGGAAAGCCGCCGTGGCCGAGGCGGCCCGCAACGTCGCATGCACCGGCGCCCGACCGATCGGCATCACCAACTGTCTCAATTTCGGGAATCCGGAGCGGCCGGAAATCTTCTTCCAGTTCCGCGAAGCGTGTCGCGGGATCGGCGATGCGTGCCGGGCGTTCGAGACACCCGTGACCGGCGGCAACGTGTCCTTCTATAATGAAAGTCCGACCGGGGCCGTCGACCCAACGCCGGTCATCGGGATGGTCGGCCTGCTGCCCGATGTGTCGAAAGCGGTGCCGTCGGCGTTTCAAGCGGAAGGCGACCATGTGCTGTTGCTCGGGACCTCCGCGGGACACCTCGGCGGCTCGGCGTACTGGGCGTTGGTGCTGGATCACGTCGGCGGTGCACCCCCTCCCGTGGACCTACCGGCCGAACGACGACTGATCGATCTGCTCGTGTACCTGGCCGATGAACGCCTGCTGCGGAGTGCGCACGACCTGTCCGAGGGAGGGTTGGCGACCGCGCTTGTCGAGGCGGCGGTCGGCTCGGTCTACGGAGAGGATGGATTCGGCGCGACGCTGGACCTGCGCCCGGTAGGGCCGGAGCGGGCCGATGCGATCCTGTTCGGGGAGGACCACGGACGCGCGCTGATCAGCGTGGCGCCGGCTGCGCGCGACCGCGCCTACGCGCTCGCCGAGGCGGCCGGTGTGCGTGTGGTCGAGTTGGGCCGCGTGACGTCGGCGAGTGGTGACATCGCATTGACGTTGCCCGACACCACGTGCCGGTACACCGCCCGGGAACTGCGCGACACGTTCTTTGGCGCCCTGCCGGCGGCGATGCAGACCCCCGCCATGGGAGGATAGCGACGTGTGCGGCATTTTCGGTGTGTCGGGCGTCCCGGACGCGGCACAGCTCGCCTATCTCGGGCTGTACGCCCTTCAGCACCGCGGGCAGGAATCGTCCGGCATCGTCGCGATCGACGAGTCCGGTCGGGCGCATTCGCACCGCGGCATGGGGTTGGTGCATGAGGTGTTCGAACCGGAACGTTTGCGCCACTTGCCGGGCGACGTGGCGGTCGCCCACACGCGGTACTCGACGACCGGCAGTTCGGTCCTCGCGAACGCCCAACCGGGTCTGGTCGAATACCACGGCGGGCCGCTCGCGCTGGCGCATAACGGCAACCTGACCAATGCGCGGGAGATTCGCGACGATCTGGTGAAACAGGGCTCGATCTTCCAGTCGTCGTCGGACTCGGAAGTCCTGGTGCACCTGATCGCCCGCTCGGACGCGCGGGTGTTCGAGGACCAGGTGCGCGACGCGCTGGAGCGGGTGGAGGGCGCATACACGTTGATCCTCGCCGTCGGGCGCACGCTCCACGCGATCGTCGATCCACGGGGGTTCCGACCGCTGGTGATCGGGAAGCTCGGTGCCGGCCACATTCTCGCCTCCGAGACGTGCGCGCTCGATATCGTCGGGGCGACGCCGGTACGCGAACTCGAGCCGGGCGCATGGGTCAAGATCGAGGACGGGGAACTGCGCGAGGTCGCCACGCTCGCGGCCCAACCGGCACGTCGCTGCATCTTCGAACTCGTCTACTTTTCCCGTCCGGACAGCCGGGTGTTCCATCAATCCGTGGACGGCGTTCGCCGTGAACTCGGACGCCGGCTCGCACGAGAGCACCCCGCGCCCGGCGCCGACTGCGTGTTTTCCGTTCCGGATTCGGCCAACGCGATGGCGCTCGGTTTCGCCGAGGAAAGCGGACTCAAACTCGAGAACGGCCTCATTCGGAATCACTACGTCGGCCGCACGTTCATCCATCCGGGCCAGGCCACGCGGGTTGCCAAGGTGCGAATCAAGTTCAACCCGGTCCAGGAAGTCATCGCCGGGAAGAGTTGCGTCGTGGTTGATGATTCGTTGGTCCGTGGCACGACGTCGAAGGAGCTGGTCAGCATGCTGCGACAGGCCGGCGCACGGCAGGTGCATTTCCGGCTCGCGTCGCCTCCCATCACCGGTCCGTGCTACTACGGAATCGACACACCCACCCGGAGCGAACTCATCGCGTCGTCCCATTCCGTCGCGGAAATCGCCGCCCACCTGGGCGTCGATTCGCTCGGCTATCTCTCGCTGGACGGCCTCACCGACTCGGTGTCCAGCCACACCACCTACTGCGATGCGTGTTTTTCCGGGGCGTATCCGACCGGCCGTCCCGGTCCGGCGGGTGCGCATCACGACAGTAGCCCGCAACCCGCTGCCGCCACCTGACCACTATGGGCAACGTTTTCTTCTTCGGAGACGGCGCCGCCGAAGGCGCGGCGACGATGCGCAACGAACTCGGCGGCAAGGGCGCGAACCTGGCGGAGATGACCAACATCGGCATTCCGGTCCCGCCCGGGTTTACCATCGCGACGGCCGAATGCATGACGTATCTGGCACGCGGCGTCCTCAGCACCGACGTCCAGGACGCGGTGCGCGCGGCGATGGCCCGCCTGGAACGCTCGGCCGGCAAGACGTTCGGCGGGCGGGACGCGCCCCTGCTGGTCTCGGTGCGCTCCGGGGGTGCGGCATCGATGCCCGGCATGATGGACACGATCCTGAATCTCGGTCTGAACGACGAAACGGCCGAAGGACTCGCCGCCCGTTCCGGGAACCCCCAGTTCGCATTCGACTCGTACCGGCGGTTCATCCAGATGTACGCCGACGTGGTGTTCGGACTCAGGGCCAACCACGGGGCCCCCGATCCGTTCGTGGCCGCCGCGGACGCCCTGATGGCGAAACGGGGCGTGCAACAAGAGGTCGACCTCCCGGCCGACGACCTGCGACAACTGGCGGACCGCTTCAAGGCGATCGTCGAACGCGCGACCGGGGACCCGTTCCCGGACAACCCGTGGCAGCAACTGTGGGGCGCGATCGAAGCGGTGTTCCGTAGCTGGCGGAATCGCCGCGCGGTGGAGTATCGCCGGCTGCACCACATCCCCGACGATCTCGGCACGGCGGTGAGCGTGGTGGCGATGGTGTACGGCAACCTGGGATCGACCTCGGGCACCGGTGTCGCGTTCACCCGCAATCCGTCCACGGGTGAGCGCGCGCTGTACGGCGAGTTCCTCGCCAACGCGCAGGGCGAAGATGTCGTCGCGGGCACGCGCGACCCGGAACCGTTGAGCGCCATGGCCGCCCGGATGCCCGAGGCCTTCGCGCAACTGCAGCAAACGGCTGAACGCCTCGAACGGCACTTTCGCGACATGCAGGACATCGAGTTCACCGTGGAAAGCGGCACGTTGTACCTGCTGCAGACCCGGCGGGCCAAACGCACCGGCATGGCGGCGGTCCGCGTCGCGGTCGAGATGGTGCGCGAGGGGATGATCTCGAAAGCGGAAGCGATCCGCCGCGTCGACCCCGACCAACTCAACCAGCTGCTGCATCCCACCGTGGATCCCAACCAGCAGCTGACGGTGCTGGTGACCGGACTGCCGGCGTCACCCGGCGCCGCCACCGGCCACGCGGTGTTCGATGCCGATACGGCCGCCGAGCGCGGCGGCCGCGGCGAGCCGGTGATTCTCGTACGACGTGAGACCAGTCCGGACGACTTCCACGGCATGGCGGTCGCGCGCGCCATCCTGACGGCGCGCGGTGGGATGACGAGCCACGCTGCCGTCGTGGCGCGCGGGATGGGGAAATGCTGTGTCGCGGGCGCGAAGGAACTGGACGTCGACGAGGCCGGCCGCGCGTTCACGGTCGATGGTCATCGCGTCGCCGAAGGTGACTGGATCACGCTCGATGGTTCGACCGGCCACGTCATCCTCGGCAAGGTGCGGTTGGTCCATCCGACACCGGGCGTCGAGTTTACCGAACTGCTGGGTTGGGCGGACGAGGTGCGCATGCTGCGGGTCCGGACCAACGCGGATACGCCGCACGACGCGGCACGCGCCAGAGAGTTCGGGGCCGAGGGTATCGGCCTGTGCCGCACCGAACACATGTTTTTCGAAGGCGACCGGCTCACCGCGATGCGCGAAATGATCGTCGCGACCGACCTCGAAGGTCGGCGGCGCGCGCTGCTCAAGCTGTTGCCGTTTCAGCGCGACGATTTCGCCGGCATCTTCCGCGCCATGGACGGTCTCCCGGTCACGATCCGCCTGTTGGACCCGCCGCTGCACGAGTTCGTGCCGCACGAACACGCGGAAATCGATGAGATGGCCGACGCGCTCGGTGTGACGCGCGAGCGGCTCCGCCATACGGTCGACGTGCTCACCGAAACCAACCCGATGCTCGGCCACCGCGGCTGCCGGCTGGGCCTCACGTTCCCCGAGATCACCGAAATGCAGGCCCAAGCGATTTTCGAGGCCGCCTGCGAAGTCGCCGCGGAAGGGATCGGCGTCGTGCCCGAGGTGATGGTGCCGCTGGTGGGCGACGTCGAGGAGCTCCGCCGGCAGACGGACCTCGTCCGCAGCACCGCGGAGCGCGTGTTCACGGAACGCAAGCGGCGGGTCGAGTTTCTCCTGGGAACGATGATCGAACTGCCACGCGCCGCGGTCACCGCCGACAAGATCGCAACCGTTGCGGAGTTCTTCTCGTTCGGCACCAACGACCTCACCCAAACCACGTTCGGCCTGTCACGCGATGACGCCGGCCGGTTCTTGCCGTACTATGTGGAGTCGGGGATCCTCCCGGCCGATCCATTCCAGACGCTTGATCAGCCGGGCGTGGGCCGCCTGATGGAGATGGCCGTTTCGCTCGGACGTGACGCGAATCCGAAGCTGAAAATCGGAATCTGCGGCGAACACGGGGGCGATCCCAAGTCGGTGGAGTTCTGCCACGGGCTGGGACTGAACTACGTATCGTGCTCGCCGTTTCGCGTCCCGGTCGCCCGGCTGGCGGCGGCGCAGGCCGCCCTGGCCGACGCCTAGCGCCGGTCACCCGACAGCCACAGCCGCGCCCGGCGGGCCGCCTGCCACAACGCGGAGTCGGCGCCGGACCCTTCGAGTTCGTCGAGCGGGCACCATCGCCACGGGTGCTCCGACCCGGCAAGCGGCCCCGCCCGCCCGGCCACGAACGCGAACATGAGGTCGTGGTGCAGGTGCGCCGGCTCGCGGTCCGACACGGGAATCTCGTGCACGTCCACCCCAACCAGCATCCCCGAACCGTTCGGCACCACGCCGGTTTCCTCACGCACTTCCCGCTGCGCGGCCGCGAGGATGTCGGCATCTCCGGGCTCGATGTGCCCTCCCGGTTGGAGCCAGCGATCGAGCGTGGGGTGCAGCACGAGCAGCGCCCGTGCCAGGTCGGGGGCCAGCACCAGGCCGCTCGCGGTCACGTGTCCCGGCGCATAACTCCCGCGGTCGAGCGGCATGGGATGCGTCCGCAACAACGTGAGCACGAGGTTACGGCTCCGCCGCCCTCGTCGGTCGAGATCGGGCACAAACCGCTCAACCAGTTGTATCGCATCCGCTACGCGTTTCGCCATAGCCCCTTCCACACGGGCTTCGAGGGTAACGCGTCCGACGCGAGTCGGGAAGCGGGGTACCACCACTCCCGCCCGTCGCTCAGATTTCATCGCCGTTCCTCTCACGGGATGTGATAAAGGGCATGCTCGAGGTGGTGTTGTGGACCGCGTACGGCATCATGGGCGGGATCCTCGCCGCCAACGTGCGCTACCTCAACCGGCGCCGCGGCCTCCGAGGCACCTTTCCGGCCGATCGCCTCGTTTCGATTCTGATCCCCGCGCGCAATGAAGAGCGGAACCTCACACGCCTGCTTCCCACGATTCTCGATCAGGTTGGGGTCCACTTCGAGGTCATCGTGTACGACGACGACTCGAATGACGGGACCGCTCGGGTCGTCGCGGACTACGACGATGCGCGTGTGCGGCTGATTCGCGGTTCCGGACCGCCGGCGGGATGGGTGGGGAAGGTCCATGCGCTGTACCAGGCCAGCCGCATCGCTCGCGGGCAGACGCTTCTCTTTCTGGACGCGGACACCGCGTTCAAGCACCCGGCCGCGCTCGCCGAAATGCTCGGGCGGTTCGCCGCCCTCCCCCCGCGGGCGGTACTCACCGGGCTGCTGGATTTCCGGGGTGGCGGTCGCATCCTGGTCAGCGCCATTCCCCACGCGCTGCTGCTGAGCCTCCCACTCCCCTTGATCGGCCGGATCCGGACCCGATTCCTGGGTGCGCTCAATGGCCAGTGCTGGATGACGACCGCTGCGCTGTACCGCGAATGGGAACCACACCGAACCCATCCGGATGAGGTGCTGGAGGACATCCGGATCGGTCAGTACTTCGCGGCCCACGGGATCGCCACGCACTTTGCCCCGCTCAACCGCGACCTCGAGGTCTGGATGTATCGTGACTTCAGCGCGGCGTGGAGGGGGTTCCTCAAGAATACGTACCCGCTGATGGGCGGCCGGCCGATCCCGTTTCTTGGATTCAACCTCTGGTTCGCGTTTTGTTGGGTGGCCGCCCCGTGGCTCGCCTGGCCCTTCCTGGTGCCGATGTACCTGACCAAGTTGGCCGCCGACCGGGTGGCAGGCCTCCCGCTCCACCTGTCCGCGTTCGCCCCCCTCACCTTCCTGCTGACTTGGTTCCTCCAGCTTCACTCCGCCTTCTGCCATCTCTCCGGTCGCGTCCAATGGAAGGGTCGAAACGTCGCATCTGCGCGTCCGAAACTTGCGAGCCCTCGCTAGATGTTTTCCACATCGCCGATCACCTTGCGTAGTGGATGACCTGTTGAAAACAGATCGCGATCGTCATGTAACTGCAAGATAATTCAATGAATTAGCAATGTTGATCTAAGGTATGTTGATATGTTGGACTTCAGTATCCACATCGTGTTCGAGCCGTCTGCGCACCGGTGCGACCGCCTCAGACCGTAGCGGGACGGGCGCCACGCCGGTGGCGGCCGGCCGCCACTGCGCTGCTCTTCGCGGGCGTCGTGATCGGCGCCCGGGGATGGCTCGCGTGGCCGGACGTCAGGCGCTTGGTAGACGCAAACCCGACAACCACCGCCTTCATCCAGCGTGAAACGGAGGTGCGTGGAGGGGGCGCAAAGGTCGCCTGGCTTTGGGTACCGCTCGAGGAGATCTCGCCGCATTTGATCCGGGCGGTGCTCGTGGGCGAAGATATCGACTTCTTCTCCCATCACGGGTTTGCCTGGGGCGAGATCCGCGTCGCGGCCGCGCAGGCGCTGCGGGAAGGCACCAGGACCCGTGGCGCCTCCACCATCCCCCAGCAACTCGCGAAGAACTTGTGGCTCTCCAGCGACCGCAGCGTGGTCCGCAAGGTGAAGGAGGCGGCCCTCACGGTCCAGCTCGAGGAAGACCTCACGAAGCGGCGCATCCTGGAGCTATACCTCAATGTGGTCATGTTCGGGCCCGGTGTGTTTGGCGCCCAGGCGGCGGCGCGTGCGTATTTTGATAGGGACGCGCTCATGCTCACCGAGCGGCAGGGGGCCATGCTGGCGGCGGCATTGTCGCGGCCTTCCCTGTGGAACCCCGGACTGGTGTCCGACGAGTACCTGCAGCGCGTGGCCCTGATCGAGCGACGCATGGCGGTCGCGGAGTTCCTGTGGAGACACATACTGGGACAGTAGCCCCATGAGCCAACGCGATGCCGAGCGGCGCCTACGCGATCTGCGCGCGCAGATTCGGCACCACGAGTACCTCTATCACGTCAAAGACGCCCCGGAGATCGCCGACTCGGCGTATGACGCGCTGTTTCGGGAGTTGAAGGGCCTCGAGGAGCGCTTCCCCGCCCTGATCACGCCCGATTCACCAACCCAGCGCGTAGGCGGCTCGGTCTTCGACCGGTTTCCCGCGGTGACGCACGCCGCGCCGATGCTCAGCCTCGATTCCGACCGGGACAAGGCGGCGCTGATTCGGTTCGATGAGCGGGTGCGCAAAGCACTGGGGGACGGGGCGGTCAGCTACGTCCTCGAGCCCAAGCTCGATGGCGCCTCGCTGGAACTGGTATACGAGGGCGGAACGCTCGTTCGGGCGGCAACGCGCGGCGACGGGACCACGGGCGAGGGGATTACCGACAACGTCAGAACCATCGACGCCGTTCCGTGGCGGCTCGCCGGGCGCTCCCAACCGGCGTTCGTGGCGCTCCGCGGGGAGGTGTTCATGCGCCTAGGAGCGTTCGAGACGCTGAATGAGGCGCTGATGGAGCGGGGCGAGGAGCCGTTCGCCAATCCGCGGAACGCCGCGGCCGGAGCGCTGCGGCAACTTGACCCGACGATCACCCAGTCCCGACCGCTCGACCTGTACGTCTACGACGTACTGGCCATCCGTGGCGTGACCTTCACGTCACACAGCGAGGCGCTCGACGCGATCAGGACCTGGGGTTTTCCCGTGCCCGACCTGGTCGCATCGGCCGACTCGGTCGAAGCGATCCTGCAGTACCATCGGGATCTGCACGATCGCCGGGACGATCTGGAATACGAGATCGATGGCATCGTGATCAAGCTGGACGACCTCGCCGGCCGGACGCGGCTGGGATCGACCTCGCACCACCCGCGCTGGGCGTACGCGTACAAGTTTCCGCCGCGCCGCGAGGTGACCCGGATCCTCCGCATCGTGCCGAGCGTGGGCCGGACGGGCGTCGTCACGCCCGTGGCGATGCTGCGGCCGGTCGAGCTGGGCGGGGTCACCGTCAGCCGCGCGACACTGCACAACCGCGAGGAAGTGGCGCGCAAGGACGTGCGGGAGGGCGACACCGTGCGCGTGCAACGCGCCGGTGACGTCATCCCGCAGGTCATCGAACGGGTCGAGGAACCCGGTCGCCAACGGGGCACGGCCTTCAGCATGCCCGCCGCTTGTCCGTCCTGCGGCACGACGCTGATCGCACGCGGGCCGTTTACGTTTTGTCCCAATGGATTCGCATGCCCGGCGCAACTCGCGGGGCGGATCGTGCACTTCGCGTCACGCCACGCGCTCGATATCGAGGGGATGGGAGAGGAATCCGCGCGCGTGTTCGTGGCGGAGGGCCTGGTGGTGCATTTAGACGATCTGTTCGACCTCGAACCCGCGCATCTCACGCCGCTCGAGGGATTCGCCGAGAAGTCGGCGGCAAAGCTGGTGGCCGCGATCGCCACGGCGTCACGCGTGGCGTTGCCCCGCTTCCTCTATGGGTTGGGGATTCCCGAAGTCGGCGTGACGGTCGCGCGCGCGCTGTCCTCGCATTTCGGTACGTTCGAGGCGTTGCGCCACGCCGACGCGGACGCGTTGCGGCAGGTCGATGGGATCGGACCGGTCATGGCCGATCAGATTGCGGCGTTCTTCCGTGACGACGCGAATGTCCATGCGCTCGACCGATTGTTGACCAAGGTGACATTGCAGGAAGGGGCGAGCCCGACGGAGGGCGGTCCGCTCGACGGAAAGAAATTCGTGCTCACCGGCGGTCTCGACCGCATGACGCGACCCGAGGCCGAAGCGATCATCATAGCCCTCGGCGGACGGGCCGTATCGACGGTCTCCAAGAAGACGGATTACGTGGTGGCGGGCAGCGATCCGGGTTCAAAGCTCGCCAAGGCCGAACAACTCGGCGTTCCGATCCTCGACGAAACGGCTTTCCTGGCGCTGCTGGCCGAATATGGAGCTCACCCATGACACAGGGGCCTTCGTACGTGGAGAACGACGAGATCGCGCGGCGGCTCATGGACGTGGGACTGCTGCTGCAGATCCAGGGCGCCAACCCGTTCCGGGTGCGCGCCTACGAAAACGCGGCGCGCACGGTCGAGACCCACGCCACGCCGATGCATGCGCTGGTCGAGGCGGGCGCGGATCTCACTGATCTCCCGGCCGTCGGCAAGGACATGGCACGCCACATCCACGAGATGGTGACCACCGGCCACCTCTCGGTACTCGACGAGTTATCGAAGGAGATCCCGCGCACGTTGATCGACATGATCCGCCTGCCCGGCGTCGGCCCGAAACGCGCCAAGAAACTCTGGCAATCGCTCGGCGTGCAAACGATCGAGCAGCTCGAAGCGGTGGCGCAGGCGGGGGCGGTGCAGGAACTCGAGGGATTCGGCCTGAAGACCGAGCAGCGCATTCTGCAGGGTATCGCCAACCTCAAGCAACGGCAGGGACGGTTCAAACTGTCCGACGCCGACGCGCTGATCGGACCGCTGCTCGCGCATCTGCGGGCACACCCCGGCGTGCAACGCGTGGAGGTGGCGGGCAGCTACCGGCGCCGCGTGGAGACGGTCGGCGACATCGATCTGTTGGCGATCGCGGACGACGCCGAGTCGGTCATGGATCACTTCACCACGTTCCCTCGCGTCAAGCGCGTCGAGAAGTCGGGCGGTACCCGCGGGACGGTGATCCTTTCGTCCGATCTGCAGGTCGACTTGCGCATCGTGCCGGCGGAGAGCTACGGCGCCGCCCTGCAGTACTTCACGGGATCGAAGGCCCACAACGTGAAGTTCCGCACGAAGGCGGTCGCCAGGGGCCTGCGCGTATCCGAGTACGGGGTGTTCGAAGTCGATCCCGATCAGGACCCGGAGACCGCCGACCCGCGCTCGGGCCGGCGCGTCGCCGGCGATACGGAAGCGAGTGTCTATGCCGCGGTCGGTCTGCCGTGGATTCCGGCCGAGCTGCGCGAGGATCGGGGTGAGATCGCCGCCGCCGAGCGCGGTACGCTCCCGAGCCTGGTCACCGTCGGCGCGATGCGCGGCGACCTGCAGATGCACTCGACCTGGTCGGACGGCAAGCACTCGATCGAAGAGATGCTGGTCGGCTGCGCGGCACGGGGATACGAGTACTTCGCGCTCACCGATCACAGCAAGAGCCTGGCGATGACCGGTGGGCTCGATGAGGTGGCTCTGCGGGAGCAGTGGCGGGAGATCGACGACGTGACCGCGCGGCATCCCGAGATCCGCCTGCTGCGAAGCATGGAGATCGACATTCTGCGTGACGGCTCGCTCGATCTCGCGGACGAGATGATCGCCCAACTCGACATCGCGGTCGTGTCGATCCATTCGCTGTTCGATCTGCCGAGTGGGACCCAGACGGCGCGCATCGTGAAGGCGCTCGAACATGCGGGCGTACACGTCCTGGCGCATCCCACCGGACGTCTCATCAATCGGCGGGAACCGATCGCGTTCGATCTGGACGCGGTGCTCCAATGCGCCAAGGCCCACAACGTCGCGGTCGAGTTGAACGCCCACCCCAACCGACTTGACCTCAAGGACACGCAGGTGGTGCTGGCGCGGGAGATGGGTGTGCGCGTGGTCATCAGTACCGATGCGCATCGCGTCGAGGAACTGGACCTGATGCGGTACGGCGTTGAGCAGGCGCGGCGTGCGTGGCTGGAACCGGCCCACGTCCTCAATACCCTTCCCCTGCCGGCGCTCCTCGCCACCCTCGGCTGAGCCGGCGGGATCAGCGAAACCGAAAGTCGGGACTGCGACCCTTCAACTGCATCTGCGGCAGCGGGACCACACGCACGAGCATGCGGCGGGCGGCGCGCGTGATGAAGCCGGGTCGATGCACCCTGGCGGAATCGCCGCCGGCACCCTTGAGCCAGGCGAATACCTCGTCGACGTCCTCATCTGACAGCGTCCGCGCCGATACCACCGCCTCATAGTAGTACGAGCCGGGCTCGTCCGGTTCGAGACCCACGACGTAGACACTGGCAAGGTGTGCGCTCAACGCGCGTGGAGTCGGGAGCTCGATCGTCGAATCCGGTTGCTCCACCACAAACACCTCGCGCACCGGATCGTACAGCACCACGTAGTCCCACGCGAAGGTCCGTACGGTCCGGTCCTTCCAGGAGCGGGACTCGCGCAGCGCCACGCGGTACTCGACGTACAGCGGGAACCCCGATTCCATCGCCCGCGTGACCCGGCCGCCCGCCAGCAGCGACTGCAGGCTCACCAACGCTTCGGGCACCGCCGCCGCATTGAGTTCGACGGTCACATGGGGCCGATCCTGCGCCCGCGCGACCGCAACCGCGGCGCAGCACGTGAACAGGACGGCGGCGCGAATGCGCAACGCGATCAGAACCGCTGATGCAGGCGAAGGCTGAAGCGCACCGGGCCGTCGACGGACAGCGCCTTGGCCGCGTACACCCCGAAGCTCCCGAACACGATTCCCCCACCGATATCGAATTCGAGATCGCCGGGACCATCGTCTCGCAGCCACGCGGTGCCGGCGTCCGCGAGTAACACGAGGTCTGGACCGTCAAACCAGAACCAGTCACCCCAGTCCCCATCGAACCAGTCCGCGCGCGTCTCGCGCCGGCGCTCATGGCGATGACGGCGGTGGTCGAACGCCGACAAGCCGAAGGTGAGGTCACCGCGGTATTCGGCCTGGAACAGCACCATGCGATCACACAATGCCGGGGAGGACAGGTCGGCAACGCCGTTCTCACACGTGATGGCTCGGAACGGGAATCCCGGCATCGCGCCGGGTCCTCCCAGCGACAGGCGACGTTGCACCGGAAGCGGATCGTCCCCGATCGTCCCCGCCCCAAGCGCGCGCAGGCGCAGCTGTCCCGACCACCCGATCCGTTCGTACCACCGCAGGTCGATGACCGCACGGTCGTAAACGTGGTCGGCGGGCAGCGGATCGCGCACGGCCACCGGCAGGACCCGCGGCCGCACGCCATCCCCGATGCCCCGCTCCCACGTGGCGCGCACGTGCAGCCCCGATCCGTTGTAGCGGTAGGATTGGCGCGAGTCATACTCGATCGACGCCGAGAGCAGCGTCACGTCGCCTTCGTCCACGGCCGGGTTGGTTCGCCACCGTTCGTCGTTGCGAAACAGCGTCCACGGATCCCGGGCCGGGATCGACACGTCCTCGTTGCGCGCCACTTCACCGGCGATCGTGAATCCGTCCACCGGCTCGAGCGCGAGGTAGCCCGCCACACCGCGCCGCAGGAAGTAGTCGCGGTAGTCACGGTGGAACAGGAACGCGCCGAACCCGACCTCATCGTCGTCGAGTTGCCAATCTTCGATGGGCGCGACGACGTCGTACGCGCGAGCACCCAGTGTCAGGATGTCATTGCCAAACCGGATGCGGCCGTTCGCCTCGTACCCGAGGCCCGCGCGGTCGTCACCGAATCCATCGGCGGTCCGGAAGATGGCAACGGCCTGGAACCGGCCGTTCACGTCCCGCCCGCCCCGCGTGATCCGCGGTCCGACGACGAGGGGCAGTCCTTCGATGCGGTTGTACGTCCCTCCGGTCGACAAGACGATCGACGCGCCGGCCGACGACCCGTAGCGGCGAAACCGCGTCGGCGGCCAGCGTCGCACCCGTTCCGGCTCCGCTTCGATGACCTCGAGCCGGTCACCCACTCGCCGGATCGCCACGCCCGCACGGTGCGCCTCAACCGATCCGCCGACGCGCGCATCGACACTCCGGACCAACCGGCCGCCCACCACCAGGATGTCCCCGCGGACCTCCGCGCCGCGCGCCAGCTCGACGTCCGCGTTCACGGCAACCAGATCACCCGCGATCACGCCTTCGACCCGCAGCGGACCATCCAGCACGCCGACGTCATCACGCACGAAACGGTTGGGACCGATGGTGTTCGGTCCGAAAAACCGGGTGGTCATCCTTCCGTTGAAAACCCATATCGCGCGGCGCGCGGCGCGCACCGGTTCGCTGCCGCGGCGAACGACGACGGTGTCCTGCGCTCGTCCCACCACGGCGGTCGCGGCGACCAACAAGCCGGACAGCAGCACGATCCGGGCGGTCATGGCGTGTAGCTCCGCGCGGGCACGACGACGAACACGGTATCCGTCGCCGAACACCGCGGATCCGGCAATACCGTGGAGCGGCGCCGGAGCGCCACATCGAACACGACGTCGTGACTCAGCACGTTGATTGCATAGGTCATGTGATGCCCCTGATCTCCTTGCGACGCCGGCCGTGCCGCGGGTCGATCGCGCATCAACACGGGCATCAGCGCGACCACCCCAACCGCCACCACCAACATGGGTCCCAGCTTCACCGAAGCAGCCTCCGCAAACGTTGCCCGGTGATAAGGCAGGACGCATGCCTGGCGCGCCGCAATGTCCAACCTATTACATCGCAATAAGTTACGAACCAAACCCGCCCTATCGATTCGCACACGGACGCGCGTCATTTCGACACGTTACGTGTCGTTTCGGTCGATTCCGAGCCGTCGCATGCGGCGATACAGGTTCGCTCGATCGGTCTCGAGGCGGCGGGCCGCGTCCGCCACGTTGCCGCCGGCCTTGGCGAGGGCGGATCGAATGAGATTCGCCTCGAAGGCGTCGAGCGCGGAAGCCAACCCCGGCGCCCCATCCGCCTCGGACGGCGAACCCGATTCCGCCGGCCCGGGCGAGCGACCGAGCACGGTATCGACCTCGGCTGCGGAGATGGGATCGCGCCCACCGATGATCGTGAGCCGTTCGATGAGGTTGGCCAGTTCGCGGACGTTCCCCGGCCATCCATGCTCCTGAAGCCTGGTGAGAGCCGGGCCAGTGAGCGCCCGCGGCGGCCTGGCACACGTCGCCGCCGCGACCGCCGCGAAGTGCGCGGCCAGGGCCGGCACGTCACTGAGCCGTTCGCGCAGGGCCGGCACGCGTATCGGAAAGACGTTCAAGCGGTAGAACAGGTCGGCACGAAATCGTCCGGCGGCGGATGCGCGCTCCAGGTCCCGGTTCGTCGCCGCGACGACGCGGACGTCGACCGTCCGTTCGTGTTCGGCTCCAACCCGCGCGAACGTTCCCGTCTCGAGCACGCGCAGCAGTTTGGCCTGCGCCCCCTGTTCGAGGTCCCCGATCTCATCCAGAAACAGCGTGCCGTGGTGCGCCATCTCGAACTTCCCGATCCGGTCGGCGTGGGCGCCGGTGAACGCGCCCCGCTGGTGCCCGAACATCTCGCTTTCGATGAGGTCGCGTGGCACCGCGGCGCAATTCACCGCCACGAACGGTTTGGCGGCGCGTGGGCTCTGGCGGTGAATGGCGCGCGCCACCAGCTCCTTGCCGGTTCCCGATTCACCACTGATGAGCACCCGCGACGGCGTGGGGGCCACCCCTGCGATGAGCGAACGCACGTCGGCCATTGGCGGCGCTGAACCGACGATGGCGTCCTCGGCGGCCGTCTGGGCGCGCAGCGCGCGGTTCTCCGCGCGCACATGCGCCAGTTCGGTCGCCGCGCGCAAAGCCACGAGCACCGATTCGGGCGTGAGCGGTTTCTCCAGGAACTGAAACGCGCCAAGCTTGGTGGCGCGGACCGCGTCGTGCAGCGTCGCCTTGCCGCTCATCATGATCACGATCAACTCGGGCCGGTCGGTGCGCAGGTGCTCCAGCACCGCGAGCCCGCTGGGGCCCGGCTCCATCACGAGATCCAACAACACGATTTCGGGTTCAAAGCGTTGGACGGCGCCCGCGACGGCGTGGCCGTCCTCCGCCTCCTGGACCGCATACCCTTCCTGCGCGAGGATCGCCGCCAGCATCTTGCGGATGTTGCGCTCGTCGTCGACGATCAGCACGCGTGCCGTCATGCGCCAACCGGAAACTGGATCGTGAATTCGGCGCCGCCGGCGGCGGTTTCGCCGACGACGATGGTTCCGCCGTGGGCCGACACCGTCTGGCGCACCATGGCCAGACCGAGCCCCGTCCCGAGGTGCTTCGACGTGACGTACGGCTCGAACACCCGGTGGCGATCCTGTTCCGGAATCCCGGGGCCGTGATCGCGCACGACGATGCGAACCGCCGTTCCGTCGTCGGCCGGCGCCAGTCCCGACTCGACCTCGATGCCGCGCTGATCGGTGGCGTCGACGGCGTTCTGTACGACGTTTTGTACCGCGCGCCGGATCGGTTCGTAGCGACCATGGATCGAAAGACCCGGCGTGATGCGCTCGGTCACGGGGCAGCCCTCGGGCACCGTGGCGCCAATGACGCTCGCCAGCAGCTCCGCCACGTCGATCGGCGCCGCGGGTCCTTCAGGAAGCCGCCCGAACTCCGCAAACTCCTTTGCCATCCGCTCGAGCCGCTGCGTTTCATCGGCAACGACCTCGATCGCGTGCGATGGCGGCGCGACGGCGGCGAGCTGGCGGATCGCGAGCTGCGTAGCGGTGAGCGGACCACGCATCTCGTGCGCCACCCGCCGCGCCGTTTCCCGGAACGCGTGCAGCCGCACCTGTTCCAATTCCTGGTGCCGGACCCGGTCGAGCGCCGCATCCATCTCCCTGAGGGCGTTGCGGAGCGCAGCGAATTCCGGCGCGTGACCGCTCTCCGCGTCGGCCGGGAGGGGCTGGCGGCGTTCGACCAGACGGACCCAGCGTACCAGCTCTTCGATGGGCGCCGAGACGTAGCGTGACCAACGCCGCGCCAATCCGAGGGAGGCCGCGATCAACACGACCGCCACGACCAGAATCACGAGGCCCAGTGCGCCGGCGGCATAGCGGCTGAGCGTTTCCGCGCGGCGCGCCATCGAGGTTCGACGCGCGATCGTATCGGTATGCGCCCGGATCGCGTTCCGGCCGGCGGCATCGAGCGCAAGCGTATCGACCGCCGTCATCAGAGCCCTGCCGCTCTCGGCGACCTCATCGAGCGCCGCGCGCGGGCCGGTCGCGGAGGCGGTCGAACGGACCTGCACCGCCAGCACGAACAGCGCCGCGGCGAGCGGCAGGGTTCCGAGACCGACCAATCCGAGAAACACACGTTGCCGAAACGCGAGCCGCATCCGTCTAGTCACGCCCGCAATAGGCGGTCGCCGCCGCCACGAGGATCGCGCTCAGGTTCCGCACGGATTCGAGGTCGACCCATTCCTCGGCGGCGTGTGCGCCCGCGCCGCTCGCGCCCAGCACGACCGTTTCGATCCCCGCAGCCTGGAGAAAGGCCGCATCCATCCACGGCGTCTGACCGCCGTACGCGGGCGGCGATCCAAGCACCGCCGTGGCCGCATCGGCGACCGCGCGCACGATGGCGGCATCCTGATCCACGCCAAAAGGATCCCGCCACAACAGCGCGCGCACCGCCGCCCTGAAATCCGGATCGACCGCGGCAAGTTGGTGCACCACGTGCTCGATCTCCCGCACGACCTGTTGTTCGGTTTCGCCGGGAATCGTGCGTCGTTCGATCTCCGCGCGCGAGCGGGCGGCATAGATCGAAGGGCCGGTCCCGCCCGCGAGTAACCCCACGTGCAGCGACGGCGGCCCGACGAGCGGATGGGGGTCGCGGGCGCGCAGCTCGCGTTCCAGCCCATCGAGCGCGGCGAGAAAGAGCCCCATCCGCATGTTGGCATCGACCCCGAGATCGAACCGGCTGCCATGGGCGGCGCGCCCGGTCGTCTCGACCTCGACCCAGCAGAACCCCTTGTGCGCCAGACAGATCCCGAGATCCGTGGGCTCGGTGACGATGGCCGCATCGGTGTGCACGTAGCGCAGCACCTCCTGCATCCCGACGCTCTCCGTCTCCTCGTCGGCGACGGCGACGACGAGCACGTCACCCGCCAGGTCGCGGTCGGCCAGATCGTGGGCAGCCTGCATGCACGCCGCGAGCCCGCTCTTCATGTCGTACGCGCCGCGTCCGTAGACGCGCCCATCCCGCACCGCGCCCGAAAACGGCTCCGCCATCTCCCCAACGCCGACAGTGTCCAGGTGGGCGTACAGCATGAGGCTCTTGCCGGCTCCGGTCCCGGCGCGGCGTCCAACGACGCTCATCCGCCCCGGCTCCGGCTCGTAACTGGTGACAGCGAGACCGATCCGATCGAGCCATTCCGCCACGAAGGACGCGATCGCCCGTTCGTCGGTTTTGCCGCCGGAGAACGCGGGATTGATCGAATTGATCTGCACCAGCTCTGACAGCAATCGCGTGACGCCGTCTGGTGAATCGCTCCGGTGGCTTGCCATGTCGGGCTCCTTACATTTCCATCCCCTGCCCTGGTTCAATCCACGAGAAGGCGATGGCCGTCAGCGATAGTTACCGTGAATATGCGCTCGAGCAACTGGGCCGGGTCATCCCGGTCACGGCCTGGGCGATGTTCGGCGGCGTCGGGATCTACGGCGAAGCCCTCGACCATCAAGGGGCCTTCAATCACGATCATCCTGGACCGGGATGCGACTGTGCCGCATCGCTTTCGCCGCGGCGTATGCCGACGGTGGGCCGCGGCCAGCCGCTTGTACTCCTCGTAACGGGCTGGGTTGGTGACCTCGATGTCGACGATGATATATCCCGGCATGTGGGTACCCGTCCTGGTTCGGTTGAATGGTCCCTGAGACATCCGTTGGCGCGGGCGACACGACGCCCCGTCATGCGGGCAGCGCGGTTCCCCAATAATTGGGGGCTTCAGGGAATCGTGTGGGTTCCTGGTCGGGTTTCCTGGACGAGGTTAAGGAGGGGCACACTCGGCACCGCCCCTCCCCCCGCGTTGGACCGCAGAGAGCGCAGAGGACGCAGAGGGCTTGCGGCACCCGCGACAGGTTCCAGATCGCGCGACCCGAGCATCAGTCCTCGATGGTCCCTTCCACCCCCAACAACTCCTGACTCAATGGGCACGACGGAGCGGCGGGGAATCACGCGGAAACCCTCTGCGTCCTCCGCGTCCTCTGCGGTAGGCACGGGCGGGGGTGGGGGCCCCGCTGCGCTCGCAACGGTCTCCGTGAGCGGCCCCTACCCCTCCGCGGGTTGGGTATCGGACCTGTGACAACCCATACGAAACACCGACCCGGCAGGTACATCGTGTCGATCACCTCGATCGTGAAACCGCCCCCATCTCCCCTCGATCGAGCAGCGCTCGCAGGCGTCGATGCGTTCCATTATGAAGCGCGGCCAATCGCGGCGGCCGTGCCCTCGATCGGTCATCGTAACGATGAGATTCGATATCAGAATCTGCAACCTTATTCCCCTGAGGAGCGTCTAAGTCAGTAATCGACAGACATCACAGCGCGGAGTGAGAAGCATGGGGCGACAAGCACTGGCGTTGATACTCCTCTCTTGCGGCACCCCGCTCGCGGCGCAAAACGGCCATACGATTCCGTCGCCCGAGGTCCGCGCCGTCCGTTTGACCGAGCGGATCACGCTGGACGGCCGACTCGCCGAGTCGGTCTGGCGAACCGCGCCACCCGCCGACGGGTTTCGTCAGAATCAACCCCGCGAAGGGCAACCAGCCACCCAGCGCACCGAAGTCCGGTTCGCGTATGACGGCGAGGCGGTTTACATCGGGGCGCGCATGGACGACAGCCTCGGCGCGGCGGGGGTTCAGACTCGCCTCGTCCGCCGGGACGGGGACCTGAGTTCGGACTATCTCACCGTCATCTTCGACCCCTATCACGATCATATCGGCCGTTTGTTCTTCACCGTAAACCCCTCCGGCGTCCGCGCGGACGCCGACGGGTTGGGGGGTGGCGAGGACGACTCATGGGACCCTGTATGGGAAGTGAAGACCGCCATCGACGACGACGGCTGGACCGCGGAGATCCGAATCCCGTTCTCGCAACTCCGCTATCCCGAGACGCGTGACGCCCAAACGTGGGGCCTGCAGATCTGGCGCGCGGTCAATCGGCTGAACGAAATCCAGATGTGGTCGTTCTGGGGGCTGCAGGAGACCGGCGGGCCGTCGCGATTCGGCCATCTCAGCGGCTTGGAGATTCAGGCGTCGCCGCAGCGGGCTGAGATCCTGCCGTATGTGGTCGGCCGATCGACCAACGAGCCGGTGATCGACCCCGATGACCCCTTCGCCAAGGCCCATACGGCCGACGGCCGTTTCGGCGCCGACGCGCGGGTGCTGCTCACCTCGAACTTGACGCTCAACCTCAGCGTCAATCCGGACTTCGGGCAGGTCGAAGTCGATCCGGCGGTGGTGAACCTCTCGGCGTTCGAGACCTTCTTCTCGGAACGACGACCGTTTTTCGTGGAGGGCGCCGGGTATTTCGGCTTCGGCGGCTTGAACTGCTACTTCTGCTCCAACGTGTCGAGCCTGTCGATGTTCTACAGCCGGCGCATCGGACGCTATCCCCAGGCAGCCGGCAACGCGTTCGACGCCGGCTCGTACGCCGACGTGCCGGAGAATACGAATATCCTCGGTGCCGCGAAGCTCACCGGCCGAACGGCAAGCGGATGGTCCGTCGGCGTGCTCGATGCCGTCACGCGCCGCGAACGCGCGACGGTCCAACGGGCCGATGATTCCCGCACGCAGGTCACCGTCGAACCGTTCACGAACTATTTCGTCGGACGCGTCGCGCGGGATCTCCGCGACGGCGCCACCGTGTTACGCGGTATCGTCACGTCCGTGGTTCGGAACTTCGACGATCCGGCGCTGGGCGAGCACATGAGCCGTCACGCCGAGTCGGTCGGGCTCGGAACGGACTGGTGGTTTGGAAACCGTGATTACCGGTTGATGGCGCAGTTCGCCGGAACGCAGGTGACGGGCGACGCGGCCGCGATGCTGCGCCTGCAGCGATCGAGTGCCCGCTACTTTCAGCGGCCCGATCGTGAACACGGACGCAACGGCTTCCTCACCGACGCGTTCGATCCGTCGCTCACCGTCATGCGCGGGCTTGGGGCCTACGCCCGTTTTGCCCGGGAATCCGGCAGTCTGCTGTGGGAAGTGGCGACCAACGTTCGCACGCCGGGATTCGAGAACAACGACATCGCGTTCCTGTCCCGCGCCGACTACTGGTGGATGCACGCCAACGTCTTCCCGCAATTCACCCGACCGACATCCTGGTACCGGACCTTGTTCTTCATCGGAGGGGGACAGCAGCAGTACAACTTCGACGGTGACCTCACCGACCGGCAGGCGCAGGTTTTCGGATACTGGCAACTCCTCAACTACTGGAACATACAGACCTTCTACATCCATCGCTGGGAACTGGACGACGACCGGCTCACACGGGGCGGGCCGGTCGTCGAGCGCGCGGCGCTCGACTTTTGGCAGGCGAGCGTCTCGACCGACTCGCGCAAGGCACTGGTACTGTCCGCCAACCCGACCGTCTCCGGGAACGCCGATGGGGCGCGGAGTTGGTCGGCCGACCTCGGCGTGACGTGGCGGCCGGCATCGAACATCTCGATCTCGCTGGGACCGAGCTACAACTACGGGGAATCCGCCGCGCAATATGTCACGAGCATCGCCGACACCACGGCCGTCGCGTTCTTCGGCCGGCGCTACGTCTTCGCGGGGATCACGCAGCGCACGCTGTCGATGAATACGCGACTCAACATCACGTTTACGCCGAACCTGACGCTCGAGTTGTTCGCGCAACCGTTCATGGCGAGCGCCGACTACGATGGTTTCCGCGAGTTCGCGGCGCCGCGGCAACTCGAGAAGCTGGTGTACGGCCTGGACGTGGGCACGGTGAGCAGCAGGCGCGCGAACGGCGTGACGACGTATACCATCGATCCCGATGCCGACGGACCCGCCGACGCGTTCGAACTCGACGACCCGAGCTTCACGTTCCGGTCGCTTCGCGGCAACGCCGTCCTGCGGTGGGAGTACATGCCCGGCTCGACGCTCTTCCTCGTCTGGACCCGCCAGAGCGCGTCGTCGATTGGTGCGGGAGACCTGCGCATCGGCCGCGACGCCGAGGCGCTGTTCGAGGGTCCCGCCGAGAACATCTTCCTGGTGAAGGTCAACTACCGGCTTGGCGCCTAGAGAGGCTGTTCCCTGGACCTTCGAGCGCCTGCACAAGACCCTCAACGGGGGTCGTCCGCGGCAACCCGTGTAGGGTCACGGCGTCCCGTCGCCACGATCAGCGCCTGTCCGGGCTCAACCACGTCCACATACTCGACGGACCCGAAGCCGGCCGACTCGAGTTCGGCGATAATCTCCGCCTCGGTGAAGTGGTGCTCGTAGGTCGGCTCGAGCTTGTCACCCAGCTCGACCGGCGGGCGCCGTCGCAGTCGCCGGAGCGGGTTGGCGATGGCGGCCACCGCCCGGAAGTAGAACGCGCCCTCCCGCCGTGCGCAGAACCCGAGGACGACCGGGCCGCCGGGAACAACGGCACGTCGCAGCGCCTCGAGGAACTCGATGCGACGCGCGCGGGGGATCATGTGGATATACACGCCCCATCCGACGAGCGCGCCGTCCCAGGGCGTGTCCGGTCGCGGGCATTCATCCGGCGGGACGCGCCGAATCCGCGCCGCGCTGCCTTCGCGCGTGAGAAACGCGTTGCCGTAGTCGACGAGCACGTCGTTGCACTCAAACCCATCCACCCGATGTCCCATTCCCGAGAGCGCTAAGACCTCGCGCCCGCCTCCGGCCCCGAGCACGAGGACGGACCGCGCGTCCGCGAGGTGGCGGACGACCGGGACCTCTTCGCGTGGCGTCAGACCGCGCCGATTGAACGCGTCGTCGGCGTAGGGGGTTGGTCCGGAGTAGAAGGCGTGGTTCACGCGGTCGAGCTGCTGGCGTGACAACAGCCCGAGCCACACGCCGCCATGAACCGCCTCCACGAAGCGAATGGCGCCGGTGACGACCTTCGTCACGGCCCGCCCTCCTGCTTTGAGCCAGCGATGGGTGCGGATGACGAGCAACGCGACCTCCTCCCGGTCGGACCGCCGCCCGCCATCCTCCTCCAACGGGCTACGGCACGAGGTTCAGCGGCCGATACTTGAGGAAGAACACACCTTCCTGACCGCTCGAAACCACGATCGTTCCACTCTCGAAGAACGGGTAGTTGCTCCACGACCCGTCGAACTCGACTTCCTCGCTCCACGGCACGGTGTCGAAGTAGCCGACCTCAGTGGGATTCTCCGGATCGCTGATGTCCAACACCCGCAGTCCGCTCACATAGTTGGACTGATACATCAGGGTGCCCTTGATGTACAAGTTGTGGTCGATCGTGAACGTCTCGCCAAAGTGTTCCTTGACCATGATCGGATCATCCAGGTCCTGGATGTCCCAAATGAGCGTGCGCGTCCCCGGCATGGGCTCGCCCGCCTGCACCGAGTTCGACTCGTCGCCCTCATCGTCCATGAAGAAGTACCGCTGATCCTCGGTGATCCACCCCTGATGGGCGTACCCAACGTTGGGGTAGTCGGCGGCCGACAGGCGAACGGGATGAGCCTTGTCGGTCACGTCCGCGATCGACAGCGCGGTCTCGTTGGACCCGAAGCAGATTTCCTTGCCGACGTGTTCGGCGTCGGGCCCGCTATACACGATGCACATCCCGTCGTGGGAGTACCCGGTTCTGGCATTCCCCGTGGTCGTATCGGCGAAGCAGCCCGCAAAGGCCGGTCGCGTCGGCGCCCGAACATCGATCATGTGCAACCCGCCGCCACACGTCTCCCCGCCGCTATTCACCCCGACCGCGTAGGCGAACCCCGTCTGTTCGTTGATCACGATGTTGTGCGCCGACGCGATCCCGTCGTAGTGTGCATCTTCCTCGAACGTCACCGGCGGCACGCGCACGTCGCGCAGATGGGTGAGATCGAACACCTGCACGCCGTGCGGCCCCGCCCCGTCGGCGACGACGAACGCGTGATTGGCGTACACCTTGATGTCGCGCCAGGCGTTGCCGCGCGAGCCCGCCGTCTTCGGGAGGTTCCCCAGGTACGTCGGACGGGCCGCATCGGTGACATCGATGAACGCCGTCCCGTCCGTCCGCCCAACGATCGCGTACTCGCGGCCGGACGCCGGGTCGGTCCACCCCCAGACGTCATTCGTCTTGGCGCCGCGACCGCCGCCGATGCCGCGGACCGGCAGGAACGACACGATGTCCACCTGCTTGCAGTCGAATTGGTCGGCTTTGCCCTCGGAACACGCAACCTCACCGCCCACGATCGGCGATAGGGCGTCGGGCTCCGGCCCGAGCAGCTTATCCGATGCCCGCCACGTGTCGCCGTCCCGCTCCATGATGATCGCGGAGCCGAGTCCGAAATCGTCGCCGGTCGCGCCAATGACCGCGAGGTTGCCGCCCACGGCAATCACGTCGCCGAAGTTGTCGCCGACGTCAGCCTCTGGACCGGCGAGTGCCGCTATGGGGGTGAATTCCCCTGGGGCCCCGTCGAACCGCAAGCGGTAGACGCGACCGGAGGCCCCCGCGCCCGGTGCGCCGACCCACAACTCGCCGTTCGCCGCCAGCAGCGTCGACCCAAAACGCGACCCGGATTCGCGCGGATCGGCATTCAGCGTCGGTCCGGCCTCCCACCCGGCGCTCCCGCGGCGGTAGGTACGGATCTCTCCGGTCCCCTGGTCTCTGCCCGGAACGCCGATCAGGGCCTGCCCATCCATCCAGGCGACCGACGATCCGAATGTGTCACCAGGCCGCCGGTCTGCTTCGTCGAGCGCGAACCGCTGTTCGAGGGCCCAGTCACCCGTGGCGTTACGGCGAAACACGTAGGCGCCGCCGCGCTGCTGCAGCGCCTGGCTCGCCTGTAACGCGCCGGTCAGCAGCCGTTCGCCATCGAACGCGAGCGACCACCCGAGGAACTCCTGCGGTGGGGCGGAATCGCCCGGCACCAGCTTTGCCTCCTGACTCCATCCGCCCGACGCGTCACGGTGATACACGTAGACCGCGCCACGGCTTTCGTTGTGGCCCAGCGCGCTGACGAACAGCAGGTCCCCTTGCAGCAGGCCGAACCGTCCAAACGCGTCGCCCTCCCCGACATCGGCCGGTCGCAACATCTCGGCGTAGGCCCAATCATCGCCGTCGCGCCGATACACGAACGCGGCACCGGTGCTCTGGTCCAGCAGCGTACTGCCGATGATCATCGACCGGTCGTCCATCGCGATGAATCGCCCGAAGTAGTCGCCGCCTTCGTGTTCCGGGGCCGTGAGGGTACCGCTCCGCTCCCACCCGCCTCCCGCTCGACGATAGATGTAGATCGTCGCGGGCTCGGACTGCTTCACCGGCTCACTGATGAGAATCTGGCCGTCGCGAATAGCCGCGTAGGCCCCGAACTGCTGCGCCTGCAGCGACGCGGCGGTCAGGATCGTGAAGGCAATGGCATAGGGAAGTCCGCGCATCCAAACACCTCGCTCGTGTCGTTGACTGTGAACCGGTTGGGCCGGGTTGAGCGGTTGAAGATACCCCGCCTCCCCCCGCGTGGTTCAGGGGGGGCGAGACGCATCGTCCACCCCGACACCAATGTAGACGCATGTGGCACAAAAAGGGTTTCAGATCGGGCGCAGCGCTCTCCGGGGATCGGCGTCACGCGACCCGGTCCGAGGTCAGGGCTCGTGCGGTGGCAAGAACTCAGGCGGGATCGGGTTGTCCTCCCGTTCGCTATCGAAGATCCACCCGACGATCCACCAGCGGGTTCCGTCGAAGTAGAGCTGGATACTGTTGATGCCGCGCCCGCGGACCGACCCGTTCGGCGCGTCGCTGGACGCGTAGGTACTCCAAACGTTCGCCACGTTGCCGAACCGCTGGGTCACACGGTGGATCTCCCATTCGTAGAACGGCCGTTGACGGGGCCCGCCAAACCGGTCGTGGTATTCCCCCAGCGACATCATGCGGATCGTTGGCCGACCGCCCGCCCCACGCACCGGGATACCAACCCGGGCATCCGGCACGTGGAGCGATGCGTCACGGACCCGGTCAGCTCGCCCGCCCGCCGGACCCGACACGACGTCGTAGTACGCCTTGAGCATTCCATCTAACGTTCCGACGTCCTCGGCCCGCGCGACGGGAGTCGAGTCGGTCTGGGCACGTAGCGGCGCCGACAAGGCCAGGCCGGCCATCCCGATGGTAAGCATGATCCGCTTCATGCCGTCTCCAACCGCCTGCCTGCGACGGCCATAGTACCCACGCGCGCATTCCACAGTCCGAGCCCAACCGTGGTACCACCGGACCACAACGGAGGATCGGGTCGAGGCGTCGTGAAATCGAGCAGCCAATGGCCGACGTCGACGCCCTGGCGCGAAATGACCTGCGAACATGTTCCTCGTCCTCGATAGAAGTGCCCGATGTTGGGCCGCTGATCAGGAAAGGTCGACCGGCGCACTGTCGGTCGCCTGGTGGTCGTCGATCAGGAGGAGATTCCCGATCGCGAGCGGGTCCCACCCCGCGTCGTCGGACAACGGCTCCGAGCTGACGATCAACGACGACAGCTCCGGCTCGCACGCCACCATCTGCGACCGCCGCGCCAGCACCTCATACCGACGACCACGATGGACGTACAGCGTGTCCGCGTTGCGGGCGGCGTCCGTGGTGAATCGGCACGCGACCGTGTCTCGCCCATCGGTCAGCACCGCGTTGAAATAGACGTGGTCGACGGCTTCCGCCGCCCCGCGCAACGCCAACACCCGGCGCAGTGCCCGTGTGAGCGCCGCCGCCAACCGGCCCGGACCGCCGCCGGCGGGCTCGGCCTGCAGCTCGTCCACCACCAGCGCGAACACGTGCTCGGAATCCGTCGTACCGCGAATGGTGTCGAATGCCACGTCCGACAGCGAGCGCAGCAGTGGACGCCGGATCTCGTGGAACCCTCCCACGTCGCCGTTATGCATGAAGCAGACGCTACCCCAGCGGAACGGATGGCAGTTGGCTTCCGCGACACCGATCCCCTGAGTGGCCGCCCGCACGTGGGCGAGGATTCTCGGCGACCGCGTGACCCGGGCGATTTCGACCAAGTTCATGTTGCTCCACGCGGGTGATACTGAGCGAAACAATGCCGGCGGCTCGCCCGGATCGCCGTACCAGGCGACGCCGAATCCGTCCCCGTTCAGCGGCTCCTCGCGCTCGTGGGCATGAAAGCTCTGGTGCACCAGGGAATGTTCCGGCTCCGTGACGAGCGAGGCGAGGGTAATCGGTGGACCTTGATAGTACAGGAAGCGACACATGCGCGGTGGCCGCCGATGGAAGATCGTGTCGAAGGTTACATTCGTTGCGATCCAGCGTCTACGTGGCCTGGCCACGCCCACGAGCACCCGGATGCGAGCAGCGAACGGCCTTTACCGCGAGGCGAGGTCGAGGACTCCGGCAACCGCCAACCCGCCCACCAGGAGAAAGCCCAGGCCGAGCACTACATAGAATACCCTCGTCCCGGTTTGGCCCATGATCTTGATGAAGAACTGCGCCTTGCGGTGCTCCATGAAGAACGGCCACCGCATGACCGCACCCGCAATCGCGAACGCACCGATGCCGATCAGAAACCACCCTGCCATACAGACCTCCTGGACATACCGTGAAGCCGCAAGCGCATCCGAACGAGATGCAGCCGCGGTCGCTCTACGAGGTCGCCCGCAGCATCCTCATCCACGGAAACCCGGCCCCGGGACGCGAACCGCCGCAGCGTGACGGACACCGAATCGCCTCGCGTGCGGAACGTGGCCAGCATGCGGCGTGACGGCTGGATGCGCAAGGCCGGCCGGTCAGTCACCGCGAGGCGACAGCGCCGTTCACGGCCGATCCGGCGCGCGGTGTCGCACCAGCCGATGCAATCCCCTGCCCACCATCAAGCCCAACGCGAGCCCGGTCAGGTCCCACCCCCCGGCAACCACGCCCGCAACGCCGATTGCCAACGCGATGCCGCCAACCAGGAGCGCGACCGCAACCAGTGATTCCCGGCGCCGCCTCAACAGGTAGCCGACGGGCAGCGTCAGGCAGACCGCCCACAACAACGTCGCGACTCCGTTGGCAGCCCACGGCCACGTGTGCCCGCCGATCAACGCGCTCCAGCCGGACGCAAGCGACACCCGCATCCCGCATACCCGGCGCGTGTCCACGTCGAGACAGATGCCACCGGCCTCGCGCCAGACGGTCACGGACGCCGTATCCCCCGGCTCCGCATCAGCGAGGACGCCCCTGGAACGAAAGTCGGGTGTGCCCAGTCCCAACGCCACCGCGCGCGTACGCGGTCGGAACACGAGGTCGGTTTCGTCGATTGCGATAAGCAACTGTTCATCGTTGGCGTCGTTCACGATACCGAACACCGGCGCCAGCCCCGGGGGTGCGGGGCCGAGGATCACACGAACGCGCACCGGCGCACCGGCGGCCAACAAGGCTCGCACGGTGTCGGTCGCCTCGATGCGCCGGGACCCAATGGCGCGGTCACCGACGTGGACGTCGATCACGCGACCCTGGTACGTCTCGAGCGTCTTGCGTTTGGCGGTCCACATCCCGAAGTACCCACCCGGGAGATAGTCAGGCGCAAAGAGCCAGGCCGGGGCGGCGCTCAGGACGGCCGCCAGCAACGCCGCCGCGACCGCCAAGCGGCTCGCGAGGCGCGCGCGCAAGACCAGCAGCACATGCAGGCGCGGCGTCACGAAGAATGCGCTGGCGCCTCCGAGCCCGTTGAGCATCACGTCCGCGACGCTGGCATGACGGCCGGGGATCACCAGTTGCGCGCTCTCGAGGACGATCGAGAACGCGAGCAGCGCCAATACCGCCCTTGGCGTCCTCCAGTCCAACAGCGCGAGGCCGATGCCGATGGGCGCGAAGAGCAGCAAATTGTTGAACACGTCCGCGACGCCACGGCCGCACGTGACACAATCCTGCGCGATATCGGGATTGGGGACGCGAAACGGCATCGCCGTCGCGGTCACGACGGCCACCACGGAAGCAACGAGCACGAAGGTGCCGAGGCGTCGTGCGGACAACGGCGCGCGCGGGACTATGGCGGCGGCCGAGTGATGCCCACCGGATCGGCCACCGGACCACGCAGTCCCCCGCGCGTGGGCCAGCGTTGCGGTTCGGGCACCACCGCAGGCGCGGTGCCCACCATTGACGCGTCCTTCCCATCGGGGCGCGTCACCGCCCACAGCATCGTATTCATGATCCAAGTGGTGTAGAACCACGGGACCAACAGCGACGCGTAGAAGATGCCCGACAGGACGTTCGCGAGGTTGGCCCCTTCGAGCGCGTAAGCCAGGTAGCGCAGGTTGTATGCGCCGCCCGTGCGGGCCTTCCAGCGCTCGGCCGCTTCGGGTGTTTGAATCGCTTTGTTACGCCGCACGAAGTCGATCATCAGCAACGTGAATCCGATGACACCCACCGCGCCGAGTTCGCTCAGAATCTGAAAATAGGAGTTGTGGAGGTTCTGACCGTACAGCGCCCCCGGAAAGGGGTACTCCTCGATTTGGCCGACGTGGAAGAAGGTGGACGCGAACGCGCCGAAGTTGCCCGCCCCCACCCCAAAGATCGGGTGCTCCTTGAAGACGTCGATCGCCGCCATCCACAGCGCCCACCGCAGGCCGCCCGTTCCCTCCTCGGTCCCTTCGGAGAAGGCGCTGGCCATTTCCGACCAAAACGCCCCACCGGGAAACAGCACGCCGGCCGCTCCGATGACCAGGACCACCCCCACGATCCCCCACATGGCCGTGAGGACCTTCCGCGGTGAGCGGTACCAGAGGTAACCGGCAACCACCACGAGCGAGAGGAACGCGCCGCGTGCAAACGAGATCATCACGCCGATGACGCAGTAGGCGGCGAGCCCCAGCAACAGGCGCCGGAGCCATGGCGAGCGCGTCGCCATACCGCACCAGACGGACACGGCCACCCCCTGCACCATCAACCCGCCGAAGCCGTCGTAGTTGCGCAGGCCGGGGTGCCACGGCACCAGACCCATGTTTCGCGCGTGAAGCGCCCACCAGATGAACTGCACGAACAACATCGCCACGATCGGCACCGCCTGGCGCGCGGTGCGGACGAACACCGCGGTCGCCACCCCCAGCACGTAGTAGATCACGAAGAATTGCGTCGCCGCTCGCGCGTACAGTTGATTCGCCGCCGAAGGGAAGGTCACGAAAGCACTGAGCAGCAGCAGCAGAAACGGAGGGTACCACACCCAACCTTTGGCCCAGCCCAGGATACCGGGTGCGTTCACGGCGATCATGACGAGCAGTGGGACGAAGACCAGCGACGCGAGACGCCCCAGCGGCCCGAACACCACCGTCCCCAGGAAGAAATGCACGTCGAACAGCACGACGACCCACACGACGTACAGGTACATGACGGCGAAGGAGATCTCTCCCCCGGCGCCGGCGGGATTGGTGCGGGCGGCTCGGATGTACCCCTCCTCCTGCGTCATGCGGTGCGCGCGGCGCTTCGGTGGAGCGCAACCATCATACCAGCAGGCGGCGCGCCTCCCCGTGTCGCGGGTTGTTGCATCGATGCAACAGTGTACCGGATGCCCGGTGAGCGGTCAATGGGCATACATTGTGCGCTCCGCCTGCGTGGTGCGGACGGCCGTTTGTTCCGACGTTTCTCTGGGGGTGGCGTGGCGGGTCGACTGAAGCGGGTGGCGGGCAGTGCGGTCGTGTACGTGGGAATCGTCCTGGGCACGCTGGTGCTGCTCGATCTGACGCTGATCGTATTCGGTTTGTTCCCGCCGACCCACGATTATGGCGATCCCGAGGTGGGGTGGGTGGCAGCGCGGCCGTCGGGCGAGATGCGTGAAGACCGGTGCATGGAGTTCTCCACGCGCGAGATCTTCCGGATTTCGCGGAACGAGGACGCACTGCGCACCTCCCGCTCGGCCGAACGGCTGCGCCAGGACGACGACCTGTTCAAGGTCGCCGTCACGGGCGACTCGCAGACGGAACTGTGCGCTCCCAATCCGCTGACCCACTTCGGCGTTCTGGAACGTGAACTGACGGCCTCGGGTATGCCGAGCGCGGCGTACGCCTACGGCGCCGGCAAGTACGCGCCACTGCAGGCGTACCTGGCGGTCATGCGTGCGTCGCGCGGTTACGCGACGGACGCGCTCGTGTTGAACTTCTATACCGGCAACGATTTCCTCGACATGCTCCGGGTCGACGATCGACCGCACTTCGCGCCCGCGGGCGACGGCTACACGATCGCCGCGCCCGTCTGGTTTCAACTTGACGACCCGACGGTGCGGCGTCGCAGCCGCGTACTCTATGCCCTCCGGACGGTCCTGAAGCGCACGGGGCTGCACACGGTGTTGGTGCGCGTGCGGTATCATCGCGCCACGGCCGCGGCGCAGGGGAAAGGGCTGCGCTCGGTGCTGGCGTACATGAACGACCTGAGGAAGTCGGCGTCGCCGGAGGTGGGGTATGCCGCGGCACTCACGGCGCAGATGCTCAACCAGCAACTCTTCTTTCATCGGTTTCCGGACAGCAAGGCCGAGAGCCTGCGGCGCGTCAGGGCGTTGTTCGAACTCGTGCGGCGCGAACATCCCGAGATGGTCTTGGTACTGAGTCCGCTGCCATCATACCAACTCGTGCGGGAACAACCCGTCGACGACATCCTGCTCCGTACCATCGAACGGCTCCCGATCACCTACGAATCGGGCGTCCGGGAGGAAGGCGAGTTGTATGAAGCGCTCCGCGTCCTGGCCGCCCAAACCGGCTGGCGGTTCGCCGACAATCTGGCGCCGCTCCGGGCCTACGCGGGAACCGAACGGTTGTTCAACGACTTTGATTATCATTACCTGCCGCCGGCCAGCGATATCATCGGTCGGGCCCAGGCCGCGGCCTTCGCGACACCGTCCGACACGCCGCCCGACCCCTCCCGCTGACGGCGTGAGCCGTCCCATCGGCCACCACCGTTTGCGGCTTCCCCGCCGCACCGGCATATTTCGTCGGACGTCGGTATTCCAACGTCCGGGCATTCAGCTGTGAGGCAATGACGATGTCGAAGCGAGTCGAGCAGGTCACGGATCACGAACCACCGGAACGCGCTGGCGCGGTCGATCGGCGCGCGTTCGTCAAGACGGCTGGTGGTGTCGTTGCAACCATCGCGTTCGGGACCGCCTGTGGCGACGACACGCCAAACGGACCCAACGGCGATACGGGCACGCTCTCCGTGATCATCTCCGGTCTCGCCGGTGCAACCGCGGGATCGGTGACCGTCACGCTACCCGATTCCACCGATCCGGGTATCACGGTCACACTGCAGGATGCCAACAGCTCCGGCGTCAGCGTCGGAACCGCGACGGGTGTCCCCGTCGGAACGTACCGGATCACCTACGATCCGCCGGCGGGGCACGTGATCACGAGCGGCGGCGACTTCCAGGACGTGACCGTCGTCGCCAATCAGGCCGCGAGCGCCGAATTCACCGTGTCGGCGTCGGGCACGCTTGAGGTGGAGGTCACGGGAATCGATGCGAGCGCGACGACCGCCGGCACGGTGGAGCTGACCGACACCGACGGAATCCCCACCGGAGTAGCCGTGCCGCTGCCCGCGCCGGCCGCAGGCGAGAGTCTCGCGTCCGTGAGTCACCCCGCCGGGACGGTTCGCGTCACGGTCATACCACCGCCGGGCCACATTCACGGCGGCGCGGCGTTTCAGGATATCGTCGTGACCGCGGGCGGTACGGTACGCGCGTCGTTCGCGGTGCAGGTCGTTGTCCAGCCGGGCCTCATCTTTGCCTCGGCCTGGGCAACCGCGCTGGGTACATCGAACGCGGCCCGTCTCGATACGGACAGCGCGACACCGTGGGCCGCGGCGGGCGGCAACGGCGACGCCGAGATTATCGATGCGACCGGACGGGATTTCCCGACCGCCAACTGTCTCCGCTCGGCGTACGAGGCGGACGCAACCAATACCAGCGTCAAGGCGTTTTCGATCGCGGCCGACGGCATTCTCCATGACAGTCCGTTCTGGCCCGACTTGGCGGTGGGCGGCCACCTCTATCACCGCGCGTATCTCCGCAACGAACTTCCGAATTATGTCGCGGGGTTTGGTGCCAACCACCCGTGGAACGGCGAGACGACGTGGAACTGGAAATTCGACAACCGTAATGATGGGATGTTCGAACTGATCTTCAACATCCAGGACAAAACGGTATCGCCCAACGTCGTGGCAAACTTCGCCTGCCAGACGTTGCTCACCAAGAACACGACGTACCGCTTGGAACACCACGTCGTCCGGATCGCGGATGTCGGGGGCGAGGAGCACTGCAACATCGACCTGCGCGTCTATGACGCGGCCGGCGTCCTGCTGTTCGACAACGACGATTTCCGAAACCAGCTTGGCGCGAACGAACTCCTCAGTACGGTCCCGGCGCTGCGCTTCTCGGTCGCACAGTCCAGCAACATGAAGATCGGCTGCAACGGACCGGGCGGGAGTGGGTGGCCGGGACCAAGCGGGAACATCTTCTGGGCTGGAGTCGCCGCGTCACTGGCTGACTGGTGCGGCCCCTATGTGCCCGGGGAAAGCGCCTGAGTTAGCCGGGCGCCGTTCCCATCGATCGTCGGCCACGGGCGACGGCGTACCGCCGCGCCTCGGCGGCCGCAGCACGATCTTGTGAGCCGTGCTACGCCGCGTACCCGATGACGGCGAAGAAGTGGCATACCGAGCCGGTCAGCACGCACAGATGCCAAAGGAAATGCGCGTACCGCACACGCTTCATGCCGTAGAACCCCACGCCGCCCGTGTAGGCGAGGCCACCGGCCGCCAGCCACGTCAGGCCCGCCGGCGCCATGCGCTGCCAAAGCGGCTGCACAGCCACGACCACGAGCCACCCCATCGCCACGTAGACAACGGTGGAGACGACCGGGTAGCGCACGCCGCGCAGCACCTTGAAGATGATCCCGACCGCAGCGAGGCCCCATACCGTCCCGAACAGCGACCACCCCCACGCGCCGCGTAACACCCCGAGCGTGAACGGCGTGTAGGTGCCGGCGATGAGCAGGAAGATCGCCCCGTGATCGATGACACGGAGTACGTGCTTGGTGCGGGATTCCGGAAAGGCGTGGTAGAGCGTGGAAGCGAGGTACAATACCGCCATCGATGCGGCAAAGATGCTGACGCCCACGATGTTCGCTGCTCCGTGCGGGATCGCGGCGAGAATCAGAAACGGCGCCGCCACCACCGCCGCCACGACGCCCACGCCGTGGCTGACGCTGTTCGCGATTTCCTCGCCTACCGACTGCCGCGATGCGTGCACCGACACCCCGCTGACCTGTGGCTCGCACGGACCATTCTCCCGTGGGATTCACTCAATCTAACGCACCGCCGGACCGTGAACCGCCTTCATCTCGCCGCGCTGGTTGAACGCGGTGCCGCCGCACGATCACGATGCCTGGTCGATCACGCCGGCGCCACCCGAGGGCGGCCCCAGACCGGGGCCGCCCGACGCCTATTGCGGAATCGCGATCGGCATGGAAATTGCTGCCATTGGCGTGGCGCCCCGGCTGCGGGGTCGGATCGAGTGGACTTGTTGGAGTCACGACATGCACAGCGAAGAAGCCGATTTCGACGTCGGGATCATCGGAGGCGGACCCGCAGGCGCGAGCATGGCGGCCTACTTGGCCAAGGCGGGTGCCAAATGCGTCGTCTTCGAGCGTGACCTCTTCCCGCGGCCCCATGTAGGCGAGTCCCTGGTTCCCTCCTCGACGCGGGTCTTCAAGGATCTGGATTTTCTCGCGGTCATGGAGCGGGAGAGGTTCCCGCACAAGTTCGGCGCGGTGTGGACGGCCGCGGGTGGGCGCCGTGAATTCGACCACGATTGGCTGGGTATGGCGCCCGACGTGCGCGCCGATATCCGGTTCGAGGAACGCGACCAGCCGGGCGTGGATCAGAACTACACGTACCACGTCGATCGCGGCAAGTTCGACAACCTGCTGCTGCAACACGCCAACGGATTCGGAGCCGAGGTCTTCCAAGGCGTCGCCGTACGCGACGTGCGACTGGAGGCGGGCGAGCTGCCGCAAATCTGTTTCGCGTTGGGCCAGCGCCAGGTCCACTGCAAGGTCCGGGTGGTCGTCGACTGCAGCGGGCGCCGCACCTTCCTGGGCAATCGACTGAAACTCCGAATCAAGGATCCGGTCTTCGATCAGTACGCGATCCACGCGTGGTTCGAAGGGTACGACCGCACGGCCGCCATGAAGAAAGGGTCCGGGAAGGGCGACTATATCTACGTGCACTTCCTGCCGATCACGAACAGCTGGATCTGGCAGATCCCGATCACCGATTCGGTGACGAGCATCGGCGTCGTCACCCAGCGGAAGCACTTCGCCAAGCGGCGCGAGGCGCGCGAAGGGTTCTTCTGGGAGAGCATCGCCAGCCGACCCGAGCTGCACGATGCCCTCCGCAAGGCCGAACAGGTTCGGCCCTTCACCGAAGAGGGCGACTACAGCTACGCCATGCAGCAGATCACGGGCGACGCCTGGTTGATGGTCGGCGACTCCGGGCGCTTCGTCGACCCCATCTTCTCCACTGGCGTCAGCATCGCGCTCAACAGCTCCCGCTTCGCGCATAAGGATATCCTGCGCGCACTCGAGACGGGCGACACCAGCCGGACCTCGTTCCGCGAGTACGAGGGAACGCTACGGCGTGGCACCAGGAACTGGTACAACTTCATTTCGGTCTACTACCGCCTGAACGTGCTGTTCACGGCGTTCATCACCGACCCGCGTTATCGGCTGGACGTGCTCAAACTGTTACAGGGCGACGTCTACGAGGAGCAGGAACCGGAAGTGCTCGCGCGGATGCGGGAAATCGTGACCACGGTCGAGAACACACCCAGTCACCCGTGGCATCAGCTTCTGGGCGACATGACGGCGAACGCGTTCAATCCGGCCTTCTGACCGGCCCGCGCAGGATCGAGGAATTCCACGAGATCCAGTCTGGCGGCCGCGTAGCCCGCCGCCCCGCTCGGCATCGTCGCGCGTCCGCAACATCGGGGTGGCTTGGGTGGCCGCAATCGCATAGGGGACAACCGGACGAGTGTCGTCCTCTTGCGGGCATGGGTCTTGAGGGGATTGTGCGGCCGTCACAGCAGCAGCCGGATCCGCCTCGGAAGGTAGCGAGCCCGATGCGCGTGGTCCACATCCTCGCACGGCAAATCCCGACCGGAGACTATGCCAGCCCCTGACACACCAGAAACCGCACCCGGACTCGAGGGAGTCACAGCCCGTTCGGTCCGCCTTCTCCCATGGCAACGCGCGCTCGCAATCTGCCTGGTGCTCGGGGGCAGCGCGGCAATCCTCGTTGCCGCCGCCGGCGACGTAATCGGCCTCGGCGGCAGTCCGGGCATCGGCACATTCCAGGTGATGCTCGGGCTGCTGGGGCTTGCGGTGGTGTGGCAGGGGCTCGCCTTCCCCTCGGCGCCGGAAGAGGTGGTCGGGCACTGGCAATCGCTCCTGCTGCGAATCGATGCCGGCCGGATGCGCCGCTTCGCCGTCATCTTCACGCAACTCGTGCTGCTGGTCGTGGCGGTCCGAGTCTTCCAAATCGAGAGTCCGGCATTCTATCAGCAGATCATCCCGCTCGCCGCCTTCGGTTTCATCGTTCACCATCTGCTGCCGCAGCGCCACCGGCTGCCGTTCTTCGCCGCCCTGTCGATGGGCGGGGTGCTCATCGTCGCCGGGACGGCCAACACCCTCTGGATACTCGGCCTCGCGATCGTGCTCATCGCCATCTGCCATCTCCCCATCCCGTTCTCGCTCCGCCTTGCGGGACTGGTGGTGATCGGCGTAACGCTGGGCCTTATGCGTTCCGGCGTGATCCTGACGCCGTGGTCGACGGCCGTATGGCCCATCCTGGCGTCGCTCATGATGTTCCGCCTCGTGCTCTACGTGTACCACATCCGGCACACCGCGGAAAAGCCGGCGCTCGCCTGGACGCTGTCGTATTTCTTCCTCCTACCCAACGTGGTCTTCCCGCTCTTTCCGGTCGTCGATTTCAGCACGTTCCGCCGCACCTACTACGACCACGACCCGTATCTGATCTACCAGCGTGGGTTCGACTGGATTCTGCGTGGTTGTACGCACCTGCTGCTCTACCGCGTGATCTACCAGTATTTCACGATCGCGCCGGAGGACGTCGAAACGCTCGGACAGCTCGTCCACTACATGGTCACGACGTTTCTGCTGTATTTGAAGGTCTCCGGACAGTTTCACGTCATCGTGGGTCTGCTGCACCTGTTCGGATTCCGATTACCCGAAACCAACCACCTGTACTACCTGGCCTCGAGCTTCTCGGATGCGTGGCGCCGGATCAACATCTATTGGAAAGACTTCATGACGAAGGTGGTGTTCTACCCCACGTATCTGCGCTTGAAGGGCAGGGGCGATCGCGTGGCATTGGTCGGGGCGACGACGGCGGTGTTCGCCGTCACGTGGTTCCTCCACGCGTACCAATGGTATTGGCTGCTGGGCAGCTGGCTCATCGCGTCCACGGACATCATGTTCTGGGTGGTGTTGGGGGCCTTCCTCGCCATCAACGCGCTACGGGAGTCCAAACGGGGACGCACGAGGATCATCGGGACGTGGTCCGGCACGCCGCGTGAGGTGATCGCGCTGGGGCTCCGAACGACCTTGACGTTCCTCACTATCGCGCTCCTCTGGTCGTTGTGGAACAGCGCGACGCTTGGCGACTGGTTCAACTTGCTGACCGTCCGCATCGGAGGCCCGGGTGATTTCGCGCTCCTCGCGGCGGTCGTGGTGCTGATCGGCGGAGCGGCGGTACACGCCGCGCGCCGCGGGCGCGCGCCCGGAGCCACCGAGCGCGCCTGGGCGGCGGGGAACGCACCGGCGATGCGTGCCTGGCCGTCGGTCGGCGGGCTCGCCGCGCTGTGCCTCGCGGGGATCCCCGGCATCGGCCCCTTCGCTGGTCCGGAGGCGGAACGGTTCTTGAGCATGCTGCGTGCACCGGAGCTCAGCACGCGGGACGTCGCCCTCATGGAGCGCGGCTATTACGAAAACCTCAACGGCGTCGTCGTGCGGAACAGCGAACTCTGGGAGTTGTACGCGCAGCGGGCGGCCCGGGGCGCGACCATCTGGACCACCGACCTCGTGCGCCAGCGCGACGACTTCCTCGGCACGGAGCTGCGTCCGCTGCATACGGAGTTCCAGCCCGGCATCGTCTTCAGTACCAACCGATGGGGCATGCGGGACAAGGACTACGAGCCGGCGCGACCGGCCAATGCCTACCGAATCGCGTTGCTGGGCGCGTCCCATGTGGCCGGCGACGGCGTGAGTGACGGTCAGACCTTCGAGACACTCGTCGAGAACCGGCTGAACCAGGAGTACGGCCCCCGCGTCGGACGCCTGTTTGAGATCCTCAACTTCGGTGTCGGGGCGTACAGCATCCCGCAGCAACTCTTGACACTCGACCGCGTGTTCTCGTTCGACCCCGATGCCCTGTACTTCGTCGCGACGCCCGGCGACGGCGACCAGGCGGCGCTCCACCTCGTGAAGCAGATCAGGCGGGACGTTCGCCCGCCGTTCCCCTACCTCGACAGCCTGCTCACCGGTTCCGGAGTGACGCCCCACATGGCGGAGACCGAAGCGCTGCAACGCCTCGCGCCATACCAGGACGACATCGTCCGCTGGGGGCTGTCCGCGCTGGCCGCCGCATGCGCCGCGCGAGACGTGAAGGCCGTGTGGGTCTACCTGTACCTGCCCGAAAGCCGGGACGACGCGGCCGACGCGGCGCGGCTCGAGACGATGGCCCGCGCGGCGGGATTCACCACGCTCAACCTGCGCGACGTCTACGGCGACGGAGACCTCTCCGCGTTCTGGGCGTCACCCTTCGACCACCACCCGAACGCGCGGGGCCACCAGGTGATCGCCGAGCGATTGTTCGCCGAGCTCACCGCGCGCGACAACCTGGACCTGCCGGTAGGCGCGGTCCCGGAGACACCCACTCGATGACCACCGACCAGATCATGCAGACCGTGCGGAACTACGTCGCGCAGGAGTTCCTCCGGCCCGAAGACCGCGCTGGCCTGGCAGCGGATACGCCACTCGTCACCGGCGGCATCCTCGATTCGCTCGCCTCGCTGAACCTGGTGGGGTTCCTCGAGAACGAATACGGGATCGAGATTCCGGCGCACGAGGTGACCATCGACAACCTCGACACCCTGGCGACTATCGTGGCGCTGGTCGAATCCAAGCGGCCATGAGCCGCCAACCGACGGGAGCCACCGTGACCCCGCAACGCGGCGATTCGCTCCAAACCCGGTTCATGAAACAACTGGCCGACCGGCCCGGCCCGGCGGTCGCGTTCATGTCAGGAAGAGGCGAGTTGTCCTGGCGCACCCGCGAGGAGTTCTTCGCGCAGGCGTCCGGATCGGCACGGGTGCTTCAGGAACAAGGGCTGCGCCCGGGTGACGCATGCCTACTCGTGCTCCACAGCGATGAAACTTGCGCCACCGCGCTCGCGGCGACACTGCTGGCCGGCGCTCTTCCGCTCCTGATCGCGCCGCCGACGCTCCAGGGGACACGCACGAGTCTCACGGATATCCTGGTGCGCACCGCGCGACGGACCCGCGCGCGCATGGCGGTGCTGGACGAGTCCATTCCGGCAATGCACGACGGCCTGCCGGGCGCGTCGGCGCGGATCGTGCCGGGACGAACGATCCTTCAGGCGAAACCGGCGGACATTGCGCCCGTGCTCCCCGCGTCGGACTCGCTCGCGGCACTGCAACTCACGTCCGGCACGACCGGATTCCCACGCGTCTGTGTTTGGAAGCAGCGGGGCGTGCTGGCTGCGCTCGACGGCATGGCGGAGGCGATGGGGCTCAGGGATGACGACGTGTGCTTCAACTGGACGCCGCTGTATCACGACATGGGATTGGTGAACAACTTCCTCTTGTGCATGGTGACCGGCGTCCCGATGGTGATGCTGATGCCGCAAGACTTCGTCAAGCGGCCGGCGCTCTGGCTTCAGGGACTCCACGCATCCGGCGCCACCACCACCTGGTCACCGAACTTCGGATACGCGCTCGCCGCCAAAGTGGTCAAGGATGAGGAACTGGAGGGTGTGCGATTGGACGGCGTGCGCACGTTCTGGAACGCCGCCGAGCGGATTCACCTGGAGACCGTGCTGGCGTTCCGCGACCGCTTCATCGCGCACGGGCTCCGTCCGGGCGCGTTGAAGACGAACTTCGGCTGCGCCGAGAATGTCGGTGGCGCAACGTTCACCGAGCTAGACGGCGAGATCCGTTATGAGGTGGTCGACCGGGAGGCGATGCAGCGGCGTCGGATGGCGATCCCCCTGGCGGCCGGAACGGACACCACGGACGCGGTTACGTTGGTCGGTGCCGGTCAGGCGGCGCCCGGATTATCGATCGCCATCCTATCCCGCACCGGCAAAGAGCTGGGCGACGGACATGTCGGCGAGGTCGCATTGAAGACCCCGTCGCGTATGGTGGGATATCTCAAGGACGCCGCCGCGACGCGCCGGGCTGTCTACGGGCCGTATCTCCGCACCGGCGACATGGGCTACCGCCGGGACGGCGAGCTGTACTGGGTGGGGCGCGTGCGCGAACGGATCACGGTTCGGGGCAAGAAGATAGACCCGAGCGATCTCGAGCCGACGCTGTTCAAGATCCCCGAGCTCCGACCGGGCTGCTTCGCCGCGTTCGGAGTGGACAATACAGAGCAAGGGACGCAGCACATCGTGGTGGTGAGCGAGCTCAGGGACGCAACCGCCGTGAACGCCGACGACGTGCGCCGCCGCGTGCGCGCGATGGTCACGCTGGACCTCGCGGTGCCGGTCGGGGATGTCGTGCTGGTACCCAAGGGCACCCTGACCAAGACGTCGAGCGGCAAACGACGCCACCGGCACTTCCGCAACCTCTACGTCGATGGACAGCTGGACGCGCTGGCGGTCTAGTCGGCGTCACCTCCCGGCACGACGAGGGCCATCGCGAGCCCGGCACCCCGCAACACGTCGACCATACGTTGAGTGCCTTGAGGGCTCGGATTGTATGCCTGCCCCCGCCGATCGGCCTACTTCACGTCCGCGGTTTCCGTTATCTTCGGGCGTTCAACTTCACCGAGTGATTGCACTTGCCGGCCAATCTCAGGAAGACCTACGAGCAATCGAGCATCCACGACGGATGGGAATCGGTCTACCGCGGTAACCCCCGGCAAGATCGGCTCAACGACGCCCTCATGGACCGCATTGTCGCCGAGGTGGGCGCACCGCCCGATGGCCTGTTCCTTGACGCGGGGTGCGGCGTGGGCGACCAGGCCATCCGCATCGCCAAACGCGGCTACCGCTGCATGGGCGTCGACATCTCCTCCACGATCCTCGCCGACGCCCGGCGCCGCGTCGATGAGCTGCACCTCGACGATCGCGTGTCGTTCTCCTGCCAGGGCCTGGAAGATCTCGGGTTCGACGCGGTGTTCGACGCGGTGCACTGCCGCGGCGTGCTGATGCACATCCCCGACTGGGAACGCGCCCTCGCGTCGCTCTGCCGCGCGGTGAAACCGGGCGGCGCCCTGGTCATCGTGGAAACCAATACCCAAGGCCTCGAGCTGGCCCTGGTGAAGTTGGTGCGCACCGTACAGCACCGGAAATCGGAAATGCGGGAAACACCGGGCGGCGTGGAGTTCTGGTCCACCCACAACGACGAACCGTTCGTCGTGCGCGTGACTCGCCAGAGCCGCATCGTCGAGCTGATGCGCGACAACGGCGTACGCGCCGAACGCCGCCTCCCCACCGAGTTCATCGATCCCCACCGCTTCGGTGGCGGGTTCCTGCGGAATACGATGATCCAAGTCAACAGGCTCTACCTTGGCCTGGGACTCCCGGCCCGCTTCACCTCCAGCAACCTGGTCATCGGCCGCAAGGCATAGCCACCGTCGTGACCGTCCCGCCGCCGGTCGCTCCTCCTCCGCGGTCTTCGTGGCTCCGCGTGAGCAAACCGTCCCGCACTCCCGACCATACGCAGTACCTGGCGGAGGAGCACAACCATTCGGTTGCTGATGTCGTATGGTGACGCCGACGACGTTTGAAGCTCCGATTCACCCGCTCGAAATCCCGAAGACCCCCCATGGCCGCCTCGTCCCCGGTGCCGATTACTCGGCTGGGGCGGAGGTGCGGGCGGAGCGTTCGGTGGGGGAGCGGTGAGCTGAGCAGGGGGGAGCTACCCGAGTACGACGTGGATCCGGTGTTCGAGACCGTCGTCGGACAGCGGCACGAGTGTGCCCACCGACAGGGGGATCCCGTCGAGACTGATGCTGGACACCCCGCGACAGACGCCATGCGGATTCTCGACCGCAATCCGATGGACCGTGCGGCCATGACGGTAGACGATCTCGAAGCTCCGCCACGCGCGCGGGATGCACGGATCGATGGCGAGCGTTGAGCCGCGCTTGCGGAAGCCGAGGATGGATTCGAGCCCCGCCCGGTAGAGCCACCCCGCCGCACCGGTGTACCAGGTCCAGCCGCCCCGCCCGACGTGCTCGGGCGCGGAGTAGATGTCTGCGGCGACCACGTAGGGCTCCACCTTGTATCGGTGGGCGCTTGCGCGACGGCTTGCATGATGAATGGGATTGAGCAGGCCGAAGAGATTGAAGCTCGTGTCGCCCTCGCCCAACTGCGCCCAGGCGATGACCGACCAGACGGCGGCGTGGGTGTACTGCCCGCCGTTCTCCCGGATACCGGGCAGGTATCCCTTGATGTAGCCGGGATCCTGCGCCGTGTCGTCGAACGGTGGGGAGAGCAGCAGCACCAGCCGGTCGTCCTGCCGGACGAGCCGCCGGTTCACCGATTCCATGGCCTGGCGCGCGCGGTCCGGGTCACCCACGCCGGACAGCACCGCCCAGGACTGGGCGATCGAGTCGATCTGGCACTCGTCGTTCTGCGCCGATCCGAGCGGCGTGCCGTCGTCGCAGAAGGCCCGCTTGTACCATGCCCCGTCCCAGCCTTCCTGCTCCAGCGCCGTCCGCAGGGCCGTGGCCGCCTGCCGCCAACGCGCCGCGCGTGCTGCTTCCGCGCGGCCATCCGCGAGTCCGGCAAACGCGGTCAGATTCGCGTGGAGAAACCAGCCCAGCCACACGCTTTCGCCGCGACCCTCCCGGCCGACGCGGTTCATCCCGTCGTTCCAGTCGCCCGCGCCGATCAAGGGGAGTCCATGAGTGCCCACGTCGAGACTTCGGTCGAGTGCCCGCGCGCAATGCTCGAACAGGGTCGCGCGGTCCTCGGAGACCCGGGGCTCGAAGTAGGATTCCTGCTCGTGCGCCGCGAGGGTCGGACCGCGCAGCCAGGGGAGCGTTTCGTCGAGCACGCTCCGGTCCCCCGTCACCGACATGTACTGCCCCACCGCGTACGGCAGCCACAGGAGGTCGTCGGAGATCCGCGTCCGTACCCCCCGGCCGGTGGGGGGATGCCACCAATGCTGGACGTCTCCCTCCGGGAACTGCCGGGCGGCCGCCCGCAGGATGTGCGCGCGCGCAATGTCGGGTCGCGCCACCGTCAGCGCGATGACATCCTGGAGCTGGTCGCGGAAGCCATAGGCCCCGCCGGACTGGTAGAAGGCGGAGCGGGACCACAGGCGACAGGAGAGCGTCTGATAGAGCAGCCAGCGATTGAGCAGCAGATCCATCGCCGCGTCCGGCGTCCGGACCTGCACCGTGCCGAGCACGGCGTCCCAGCCCTCCTGGACCTGCCGAAGCAGCGCGTCGCAATCCTCCCGGCGAAAGCGCTCGATCAGCGCGCGCGCCTGGGCGGGACTCTCTTCCTGTCCGAGCAGGAACAGCACGTCGGCGCGCTGCCCGGGCCGCAGCTCCACTTCCGTCTGCAGCGCGGCACAGGGGTCCAGGGTGGCGCCGGTCTTTCCCGAGAGCTGAGCGCCCCGCTCGAGCGAGGCGGGGTGGTCGAGGCTCGCATTCCGGCCCAGAAACTCCAGGCGGTCACAGGTCCAGGACGTGGGGCGCCTCCCCAGGTCAGCGAAGGCGACTCGACTCGCGAACACGCCGTTCCAGGCGTTGCGCGCGAACGTCGCGCCCGTGTCGTCATCGATCTCGGTGACCACGTACGGCGCGGCGTCGCTGCGCGTGACGCCCAGCACCCACTCCACATAGGCCGTGACCGACAGGCGACGGCTGCGACCGGACCGATTCACGAGCGTGAGGCGCGACACCTTGACCGGAGCGTCCGGCGCCACGAACTGCACCAGGTCCAGGGCGATGCCGTGCGACGAGTGCTCGAAGCGACTGTATCCCTGACCGTGCCGGACGACATAGGGCGGGCCTTCCTCGCGGATCGGCAGACAGGTGGGCCCCCAGATCAGGCCGCTGTCCAGATCGCGTACGTAAAACGTCTCGCCCGGCGTGTCGCTGACCGGGTCGTTCGACCACGGTGTCAGCCGGTTCTCCCGGCTGTTGACGGACCAGGTGTAGCCGGAGCCCGATTCCGACACCTGGAATCCGAAATCCGGATTCGCCACGACGTTGATCCAGGGTGCCGGGGTCCACTGTCCCCGGCCCAGCACGGTGACATACTCGCGTCCGTCCCGCGAGAATCCTCCCAAGCCGTTGAAGTAGTCGAGATCGAGGGTCGGGGGGGACCCCGGGTCCGCGTCCTCGCGCGGCGCGCGGACCGGGCGCGGCACCGGGCCCGGCCGCGAGCGGTCCACACGAATCACCTGCTCGGATAGGGTGCCCTTGCCCGCCACAATCACCACGCGCGCCGCCGAACGCAGCAGGACCAGGTCCTCGGGAGGCAGCAGGTCCTCCCGCAGCACGAAGGCGCTCCCGCGTACCCCGTCCCCGCCGGTACTGAGCACGGACTGCGTCGCCCGCACCATGCCTTCAAAGGCGTTCTGGAGATCCTGAGCGTAGGAGGCGCCCTTCGCATTCAGGATCACCAGGTCGCAGGGAATGCCCTTGAGGTGCCAGTACTCGTGCGCCCGGAGGAGCTGTCTCGCGACGGTCCGTTCCTCGTCACGCTCCACCCGCACGACGGCGATCGGGAGATCACCGGAGATGCCGTGGGCCCAGAGGCCGGACGCCCCCCGACGATTGGCGGCCAGCTCCGCGGGATGGGTGCGCAACGTGCGATCGCTGTAGAGCAGACGATTGGCCAGGCGCTGGAAGAGATGCGCCTCGTCCTGCGTGATCTGGAGGTGATGCAGCTGGACCTGGGCGTACATCCAGGCCAGGGCGCTCTCCCGCTCGAACGTGTCCGACTGGCGGTACTTCTCCGCGATCTCGAGGGCTGCCTCGCGCGACGGCGCCACCAGCGTCGTGAAGACGAGACGAATCGTCCCGCCGGCCGGGATCGCCACGCGGTACCGGAGACTCACGATGGGGTCCAGCACCGTCCCCACGGTGTTCGTAAGGGGCCGGTCCTCGATCACCGAGACCGGTGTCCGCACGCCCCGGCCCCGGCCCAGAAAGCGGGCGCGGTCGCTCTCGTACTGACAGGTGCCGACACGCTCGCCTTCGATCGCGGCGACGTGCGCCAGCCACGGCTGTTGTTCCTCGGCGGAGCGCGGGCGTCGGGTCGCCAGCAGGGTCTCCAGCTCGGGAACGAATTCGGTTTCCACGAAGAGGTTCGAAAAGGCAGGATGCGCCTCGTCCGCGGCCTGCGGCGCCAGGGCGACTTCCGCATAGCTCGTGAAATCGATCGTCCGATCACGGGCTTCGAGGTTGGTCACGGTCAATTGGCGCAGCTCGGCGTCGTCTTCGGGGGAGACCACGATCTCGAGCGTGACGGCCAGGGACCGGTCGCGCTGCATGATCTTGGCCCGGTCCTCGGCATACACCACGTTGTACCGGTCCGTCTCGGTGCCGCTGGGCTGGAACCCGGCCGACCAGACGTCGCCGGTCTTCGCGTCCCGCAGGAACACGAAGGTGCCCCAGCAGTCCCGGGTCGTGTCCTCACGCCACCGGGTGACGGCGAGGTTGCGCCACCGGCTGAAGCCGGCCCCCGCCGCCGTCACCATGACGTGGTACCGGCCGTTCGAGAGGAGATGGGTGCGCGGCGGGATGTCGTGCGGCGACTCGAACCGTCGCAGGGTCGGGGGCACGAGGTCACGAACGTGGGCCGCCTGGACTTCCTCGCCGCGTGGTCGCGTCACGGCGACCGCGCGAGGTGTACGCTCCTGCAGCAACAGTTCCGCCGCCTGGATCATCGGGTGCGCGTGAAAGCGTCGCTGGGTGCGGCCGCCGTGCACGACGTTGCCGAGGGAGACGATCGTCATCCCCTGGTGGTGCGCCATGTAGGCCCGGATCACCGCGACCCGTTCATCTTCGGGCAGTCGCGTCGGCGTGAAGTCCAGCGCCTCGTAGAGCCCGTAGGCGCCGCGTGCCCCGGCGGCGCGGAGGCGGGCGAGGTTGATGACGGCGGCTTTGGGGTCCAGCATGGCCGCGAGCGCGGTGGCGTAGGGAGCCACCACCACGTCCTCGAAGAGCCCGCGCTTGAGGCCCAGGCCGGGCACGCCGAAATCCGAGTACTGATACGTGAGGTGGACATCGCGGACGTTGTAGGCGGACTCCGACACGCCCCAGGGAACTCCGCGCTCGGCTCCATAGCGTACCTGGCGACCCACCACGAGCCGGCAGGTGAGATCCAGCAGGCCGCCCGTGGGCTGCCGCATCACCAGCAGCGGCATCAGGTATTCGAACATCGATCCCGACCAGGACACCAGCGCCGCCCCGCGCCCCACCGGCGTGAGGGACCGGCCGAGCAGGAACCAGTGGCGTGGCGAGACATCGCCCTTGGCGATGGCAAAGAAACTCGCCAGCCGCGCCTCCGAGGCCAGCAGGTCATAGCAACTGGGGTCGAGGGTGTTGTCGGCCATCCGGAAGCCGATCGCAAACAGCTTGCGCGAGGAATCGAAGAGGAATCGGAAATCCATGGCCTGGGCCATCTGCTCGGCCCGGAGGGCGACGGCCGCGAGGCGATGCTCGAGCGTCGTCGTCCCAACCGCCGCCCCGTCCTCGGCCTGGAGCATCGCCTGGTCTCGCGCGTGACTCCGGACAGTGTCCCGGACGGCGGTTGCCCAGGCCAGGACTTCCGGGCCGGATTCGTGCTCCGCGGGGTGTGACAGCGTGCGGACGATGTCCAGCAGGTTCTCCGCACGACCTTCCATCTGCGCGAGGCGGGATCCCCATTCGGGCGTCGAGGAAGGGGGGGCCTCCAGCCCAGCCGCCATCGCGTCCAGGGCCTCCCGCACCTGCGCCTCCGTGACCATCTCGCTGCGCGTGCCGACCTGCGATCGCTCGACCGCATCGCGCACCGGATCGAGCGCATCGCGGATCCCATCCAGGACCCGGGATCCCCACAGCGGCTCCCGGGCGAGCTGGCGGCATCCCTGCGCCAGGGCGATGAGATGACCCGCGAGATTCCCGCCGTCCACGGTGGAGATGTAGAGCGGCTCCAGCGGCCGGAGGTCCCGGGTGTCGTACCAGTTGAAGAAGTGACCATGGAACCGACGCAGGGCGGTCATCGTCTTCAGCGTGGCTTCGAGCCGCTGCAGCATGTCCGCGGTCCCGATCCACCCGAAGTCGCGGGCGACCATGGTACTCAGGAGGTACAGCCCCATGTTGGTGGGTGAGGTGCGGTGGGCGACCGTCGGCTCGGGATCCTCCTGGAAGTTGTCGGGTGGGAGGTCGTGCTCCTCCTCGGTCACGAAGGTCTCGAAGAACCGCCAGGTGTGCCGGGCGATGCGCCGCAACGCGCGCGTCTCCGCGGGCGACAGGCGTCGTCGTTCGTCGAACGGCCGCGGGACACTCAGCCGCCACGCCAGGAGGGGCGCCAGGCCCCAGAGGGCGATCAGCGGTGCCGCCACCGGCCACGCCCCCGGCCTGATCGCGACGACCCCGGCGCCGATGCCCGCGGTGAGCACGAGGCTCCACCGAAAGTGCCAGTAGAAGGCACGCAGCGTCAGATCCACGCCGTATCCGGCCTGCGCGGCGGGGACCCACTCGAGCAGATGTCGCCTGGTGACGTACAGTCGTCCGAGTGTACGCACGACGGCATCCGCCATGAGCTGGGCCCGCTGCGCCAGCGTCGCGACGGCCAGCAGCACCTGCAGCCACGCGAACTGGAGATCCCGCCCCGTGGCCCCCAGGTGATTCCGCTTGGAGAATCCGTGCCGCCGCGGGATCACGCCCTGGAGCGCCGGCAGAAACGCAGGGAAGGCGATGGTGACAAGGACCAGCCCCGTCCAGATCGCCGGCAGCACGGCGGGCAGCGTCCACGCGGCGGCCATCAGCAGGAACGACGACGGCGCGGAGAGGCTGCGCCGGAGGTTGTCCAGCATCTTCCATTTGCCGTGCACGGGGATCGGCGCCCGGCGCCCCGTCCGAGGCTCCCTGGGGGCGTGGCCCAGGATCCAGGGGAGGAGCTGCCAGTCGCCCCGCACCCATCGGTGGCTCTGCCGGACACCCACTTCGTAATTGCTGGGGAACTCCTCGAACAGGTCGATATCGGTGACGAGTCCGGCGCGGGCGAACAGGCCCTCGAAGAGGTCGTGACTCAGCAGCGCGTTGTCCGGCACCCGTCCCGCCAGCGCGGCCTCGAAGGCGGTGACGTCGTAGATCCCCTTGCCCGTGTAGGACCCCTCGCCGAACAGGTCCTGATAGACGTCGGAGACCGCGGCCGCGTACGGGTCCACGCCTCCCGGCCCCGATACGATCCGCTGGTAGATCGTGCTTCCGGGTCCCGTCGGCAGGGACGGGGTGATCCGTGGCTGGAGGATCCCGTATCCCGCGACCACCCGGCCCACCGCGGCGTCGAAGCGCGGGCGATTCAGCGGGTGGGCCATGGCCCCGACGAGGCGGGAGGCGGCTCGCCCGGGAAGTCGGGTGTCGGCATCCAGGGTGATCACGTACCGCACCCCGTCGGGCACCGTCGGCGGTTGGCCCCCGACCGGAATGAACGTGGTATCGGTCGCTCCGCGCAGCAGCCGATTCAGCTCGTGCAGTTTCCCGCGCTTGCGTTCCCATCCCATCCACCGGCCCTCGGATCCGTTCCAGAGGCGCCGCCGATGCAGCAGGACGAACCGGTCCCCGCCGTCCTGCAGACGTCCGTATCGGGCGTTGAGCCCCGCGATGCCCTCGGCCAGCTCCGCGAGCAGCTCCTCGTCGCCCGGCATGTGTTCGTGGGCGGCGTCCTTCCAGTCGGTGAGCAGGGCGAAATGGAGATGGCCCCCGGGATTCGCCAGGTAGTGCACGTGGAGCCGCTCGATGGACTCTTCGATGCCCTCGTGGCTGGTGAGCAGCCATGGAACGACGACCATGGTACGCATGTCGGCCGGCACGCCGCGCGCGAGATCGAGCTTGCAGAGCAGCCGGGGGGGAACGACCACCGTGACCAGACGATGGACCAGGGCCACGGCGGTATCGGAGGCGGGGACCAGGGCGAGAATGCCCAGCAGCACGAGGATCGGTGCGCCGACGCCCGCGCTCCAGGTCACGAACAGCGGGGCAGCGAGCAGGAGCGCCGTGAGACCGGCGATCAGCCCGAAATAGCCGGCGGTGGCATGGGCGCGCCACGCGCGTCGCGTGCGGACGCGCAGCGAGGGCCGATAGGTCAGCCGAGCTTCGAACGCCCGCCGGCCGGCCGACACCAGGTAGTATCCCGGGTCCTCCTCGCGGCGCTCCGGAACGGCGGGGGCGGCGGGGGCGGCGGGGGCGGCGGTCAGTGCGTCCGAGGGAGCGCGCGCCGTGGTGGCACTCGTGGGCGGCACGGCGCGCTCGCGTTCGAGCCGAGCCGTGCCGGCCTGCGCCACGGCTTCGCGTGCCACGTCCAGCTCCGACCACGTGGACCCCCGGGACAGCTCTTCGACCGCGGTCCGGTACTTGTCGCGCGTGCCGAAATCCATGGCGCCGAACCCCGGAACCGCGCGGAAGATCTCGTCCACCAGGCTCACGGCCTCGAAGAACTCGGGCCAGCTGATGGAGGACATCCACCGCATGCTGGTGATGATGTTCCGGACCGAGATGTTCGCCGCGGCCTGCGCCTGATGGACGTGCGCCACCATTTCGCCGGGGGAGGTCCCCCCGGCGGCCAGGGTCTCGTTCAGCCAGTCGAGAGCCGGGGTGACGGACTGCGGCTGGTCGCGGAGGCGCTGCAGCAGCTGGACGGCGAACGAGCTGGACAGGGGAGCCGTCGCAAGACCGCCCAACACCTCGTCGACGCGCTCCGGCGGCCGGCCACTGAGGCCCAGCAGGCGATCCGCCACCTCGTCGGCGCGTGCGCGCCCCTGGCGGGCGCGGATGACCAGGTCCGACAGCCGGCGCAGGTTCTCCAGGAGGGCGACGCGCAGGTGGATCGCGACCGCCCAGAGTTCGCCGATGCCGAGCGGCTGGACGTGCTGGTACGCCCGGACGAATGCCTTCAGCGTCTCGAGATCGAAGCGACTGTCGGTGTGGGCCACGTAGGCCCATGCCAACCCATAGACGCGCGGATACCCGCCGAGGTGATGGCCCTCGGCGATCTTCGGCAGGAGGCGGTAAAAGCTGAGGGGGAGGTGGTCCCGCACCTCCCGGAGCTGCCCGTCCACGACGTGAAAGTTGTCGAGGATCCACTCCTCGGCCGGCGTGATGTGTTCCTTCTGGCGCACCGCCTCGATGATGTTCCGGTACCCCGCGAGCAGCACCTTCCCGTTCTCGTGGACACGGGGGAGGAGGCGGCGTTCCCGGGCGTGCCTGTCGGCGGTGGGCTGAGCCGCGGCGAGGCTCTCGGCGTGCTGCGCGAGGCGCTCGATGCCGAATACTTCGGCACGGATCGGCTGCTCGACGTCAGCGAGGGCCGTGACTGCCGCGCTGCGGGTGTTCACTCCGTGGTCCGCGCCCGGAGGCCCGACCGGGCGCCAAAGCCACCCCGATGGGTCTGTCGTCTGGTGGGAAGTGAAGGCATGGTCGGCCACACAATCATAACACGGTGTGCCGAGGCGACCGCGTCAGGTCGGCTCGCCTTCACCTCGGAGCGTGTTGAAGACCGGGTCGGTGCCTCGTGTCCCGCACTCAGCCGCCCTCGGAGCCGGTCGGCGGTGGCGCGCTCGCGGGCGCGCATCACCGCGTGCCGCTGACTGCAGCGCGGCCAGGATGGCCTGACTCGTCAGTTCCTGCTGCCGATCGCGGTCAACGGTGGCGAATCGGTCGTCGGGCTGGAACCCGTACCGGCCGAACTGGGAGCGGTTGCCCCCCTCGATACGTCGACTTGACAGCGGAGGCCTTACAGGTGTTATGCAGCCCCGCGTAATGCAGCTACTGGGCCAGGTCATAGTTCAGTGAACGACGCTGCAGGAAAAATCCTCGGTGATCTTGGTGCGCCGCGCGTGGCGACGCAACCTCTGGCCGGCGCCGACGCGCAGTCCAGACCGGTGGGTAGGTGGAAACCGCCATCGCCTCACGCGAGCGCAAGATAGGTCACCACGCCGTGCAGGAGCACGCCGGCCAGCACGGCGCCGAACACCTGCGCTCGAGGCAGCCGCGCTACCGACGCTCGGAGAACAACGACGCTCAGCGGGAGCGACAGGAGTAAGCCGGTCGTGGTTCCGGGGGAATACCGACCGAGCAGCGCGCTCGCGAGCGCGTGCAAGACTCCATTGAGGCCCAGGAGCGTCGCTACAGAGGCGACGATCCAGGCCATCTGCGGCTCCCGGAACGCAGCTAACGTCCAGAATGTGATCAGCAACAGGCCGACCGCGTTGATGAGGAGGAACCGCTCAGCGCTCACTCCGTTGCCCACAACGAAACGGGTCCACTCTGGAAACCCGCCAAACCACTCCTCCATCTGGTGGAGAAGGAGCACGACGGGAAGCAGCAAGGCTACTCGCGGCGGAAAAGAGTCTGTATCGGCGGGCAAAGCCGGCATCCGCTCCTCGTGTGCGCTCAACGCCTGCGCTCAGCGGCGTGGTAAAAGTGGCGCGGCGGAGGCCGAACTTCCCACATCCTCCCTCTTGAGTCCAGCTCCCGACTTCTCCTACATCCTCACCGCTCACGTTCACCCGCGGCCGGCGCAGCCGGCCGTCGGGTGCAACGCGTTGTTGGGCAGCCGGTCATGCCGGTTCGTACTCAAGTGACACGGTCCCGGTCTTCGGGTATAACCGATGATGGGCGAGCTTGAGCTTGACCTGCTTGGCGGGATGGGCCAGAAGCGGGATCCCGCCCCCGAGCAACACGGGAATGACAGCCACTTCGACAGAATCGACGAGCCGCAATGCGAGCATGCTGCGAAGGAGTTCCCCGCCTCCGAAGAGCCAGATGTCCTTTCCGGGCGCTCTCCGCAGGGCTGTTACCGTCTCCTCGGGACTGGAAGAGAGACGTACTCCGGGGCAGTCGTCCTCCCGGAGCGTGCGAGAAAAAACCGTGGCTTGCATGCCGGGCATTCCGCCTCCGCCGTGCTCGCGCGTAGCCTCATAGGTCTTTCGACCGAGCAAGACCGTATCGAACGCGCCCATGAGCGCGCCGAAGTCGATGTCCGGATCCACGACGATCCAGTCGTTCTCGCCGTTCGGCCCGGCGATGTATCCGTCCAGGCTTATGGCCACGGAGAAACGAACTCTCCTCATGTGCAACTCCTCTTGTCGGCCCAACGGCGTGCGGCTCACCTGCGGGCGACTTGGTCGCGGGTACCGCGATGCCGAACCTACCCCTCAACCGGCCAGCGCACAGATCAACGCTTCCTTAGCAAACGTGAGCGCGCGGCGAATGCGGCCCGGAGTCGTCTCGGCCTCGCGCCGCAGCCAATTGGTGAGTGACTCTGGTCGACAAACCGATGTGACCGCGCCGCCTCGCTGGGCGACCTGCCCCCTACGCTCAGTGCGCGCACCGCTTCCGCCAGCCGCACTCGCCGGACGAATCCGCCAGGTGTCAGGCCGAACCGCTCGCGGAACGAGCGCGCCAACGTAACACGGTGGACCCGGCTTCCTCCGCTCTCAGACAACTGAACGGCTCCGACGATGTTCTGCCCCTCACCCGCGCCTGGACCTGACTGATCTGTCCCTCCACGGATGAGGTCGCCGCTTGAGGACATCCCAACGCCGAGTCTCGATAGGTGTTTGGTGCAGAACAGCGCACCGATCCCGCAATGAAGTCAGAGCACCGGGGGCCGAGACACACGTTCAAACGGGACCACCCCA
>DASWIX010000080.1:0-139981 GCA_036397455.1 Gemmatimonadales bacterium
CCGATCGCGCTCTGGATCGCGGTGGGGGTGGCGTACGCGGGGGGCCGGTGGCGCGAGGTGGCCGGCCGCATGGACTTCATCCGCTTCTCGGGCGAGCTGTTCATCTACTACGTGCTGATCGCTCTGGGCGGCGGCGTCCTCATGGGGTTCACGTTCGGGATCTTCGAGGCCATCGGGATCGACGTCGAGCCGTTCTTCGCGTCGTGGATCCTGCCGTGCGGCGCGACGGGCGGCGTCCTGATCGCCACCTGGCTGGTGGAGGCGAAGCAGAGCGTGATCGAGAACATGGCGCCCGTGCTCGCCCGCCTCTTTACGCCGCTGTTCTCGATCGTGCTGCTCGTGTACCTGAGCATCGTGCTGGGGACCGGCCGCGGCATCGATGTCGAGCGCGAGGTACTCATCGTGTTCGACCTGCTGCTCGTAGTCGTCCTGGGCCTCCTGCTCTATTCCATCTCGGCCCGCGACCCGCGCGCGCCGGCCGGTCCGTTCGACGTGCTGCAGCTCGTCCTGGTGCTCGCGGCACTCGTGGCCGACGCGGTGGCGCTCTCGGCCATTGCCGCGCGCATCACCGAGTTCGGCTTCACCCCCAATCGCGTGGCCGCCCTGGGTATGAACGTGGTCCTGTTGGCCAACCTCGCGTGGTCCGCCGTGCTCACCATCCGCTTTCTGCGCGGGCGCGGCACATTCGCGGATCTCGAGCGGTGGCAGACGAACTACCTGCCGGTGTACGCCGCGTGGGCGGCCATCGTCGTCATCGTCTTCCCGCCCGTGTTCCGGTACATCTGATAGCAATGACGCCATCACATGCTGCACACCGGCTGCCCGTTACCTTTGTCACACAAAGTACTTTACAACAATCCCGACAGTATCGCGAAGGAGGACCTGAATGTTGAGACCAGTTTCATCCCTGGGCCTCGCTCTGCTTCTCGGCGCGCCCGCCCACGCACAGGATGCAGTTGCCAAGGTCGACACGCTCTTCAGCTGGGTCACGCCCGGAATGCCGGGCTGCGCGGTCGCCGTCGCGCAGAACGGGGAAGTGTTGGTGAACCGCGCCTACGGATTGGCCAACCTGGAGACCGGCGCGCCGATCGGCCCGCGCACGGTGTTCGACATCGGCTCGGTGCAGAAGCAGTTCAGCGCCGCGGCGGCCTTGCTACTCGTGGAGGAGGGGCGCCTCTCGCTCTCCGCCGACATCCGCGAGTACCTCCCGGAGTTGCCCGACAACGGCCACCGCGTCACGCTGGACCACCTCATGACGCACACCAGCGGGGTGCGCGACTGGCTGGCGCTCATGAACTTCAACAGCGGTGATGAGGACGCGCTCACCCTGATCCTGCGCCAGCACGGGCTCAATTTCGCGCCGGGCGAGCGCTGGGCGTACTCGAACAGCAACTTCGAACTGGTGAAGGAGATCGTCGCCCGCGTGAGCGGGATGTCGTTCTCCGAGTTTGCGCGAACGCGCCTGTTCGAGCCGCTGGGCATGGAGAACGCGATGTATGCGGCCGATATCACCGCGGCGGAGCACGGCGCTCGCGCTTACGAACGGGAGGGCGACGTCTGGCAGCCCGCGATGCTGTTGGGCGTCGAGCGTGGCGGCGGCGCCGTGCTCAGCACGGTCAGCGACCTGCTCCTCTGGAACGAGGCGCTGACGAGCGGCCGTCTCGGTGCGTTCGTGACCGGCAGGCTCCAGGAGCCGGCCCGGCTGAACAACGGCAGGGATCTCACCTATGCCCGCGGCCTGTTCGCGGAAGACACGCCTTTCGGGCGAGCGGTGTGGCACACCGGCAGCGCGCGCGCGTTCGGGGCCCTGCTGAGCCGCCTGCCGGACCATGGCCTTTCCATCGCCATGCTCTGCAACGCCGGTGACGCCGTGGATCGGAACATGGAAGGGCGCCGTATCGCCGACCTGTTCCTGCCCGAGGGCGTCGTCCGGGAGGTCGAGGCGGCTGAGTCGCCCGCCGCCGCGCGTGCGGTCGCGGTCGACCTGACCGGAAAGGCGGGACTGTTTTTCAGCGAGCGGGACGGCGAGCCACTGCGTCTGATCGTGCAGAACGGTAGGCTGCGGGTCGCCGGCGGGCCCGTTCTCGTCACGGTGGCGGAAGATCGTTTCCGCAATCCGAGCGGTAGGCTGTCGTTCATGTCGGAGGACGAGTTCGAGCTGCACTTCCTGTCGCCGGACGAGCTGGTGCTGACGTCCATGGAGGGGGAGAAGGCGCGGTATCGCCGCGCGCGGCCCTACGCGCCCGGCGCGGCCGAGCTCCAGGAATTCGCCGGCCGCTACGAGAGCGACGATCTGGGGGCGGTCTTCGAAACCTCGCCCGGCGACAACGCGGTGGTGATCCGCCTCAACGGCGCGCAGACGATTCCTTTCGCGCCCGTCGATCCCGACACCTTCCAGCGAGGTCCGCTCACCGTGCGCTTCCTCCGTGATGATACCGGGCAGGTCACGGCGCTCGACTTCAGCACGCCGGTGCTCCGGAACGTTCGGTTCGCGCGGCCAGACTCGGAGTGAGGGGGCCGCTCACTCCTCACCGCTCACCCCATTCGATGAAATATTGCTGCCTTGCTGCCTTGCTGCCTTGCTGCATTGCGCACACTCTGTCCTCAGGAAGCAGCAACACGCATTGGCGCGTGCGCCGGTCCCTCAATGAGTCACCCGACCGCTCCGGCCGGGTGTTGGCGAGTTCGGTGGCAGTCCCGGGCTGAGAGCCCGGGCTCGGCCGAGAGACGTGTCCTGAAGGACGCGAGCTTCCAGCCGGCCACATGCAGAGTGGGAGGCCTTACGCAGCGATTGCGGGGCCGTCTTCGTCACGCCGCCGGTCGGGGTTACGACAGAACGAGGAGATCCAGTCCGGAGAACTGCCGGAACGCCGCGTCGTTCGTCACCAACCGGCAACGGGCGGTGCGAGCGAAAGCCGCCAGGTATGCGTCCATCCAGAGCTTCGGCGACGCCGTGTCCAGCAGCGCGAACTCCTTCCACCGCGGCTCGAGACCGGTCGGCTCTTCCGTGCGGAACACGACGCGATCGTCGGCAAGCAAGGCGTCATAGGCCGCCCACGCCTCGCTGTTGCTGAGCGGCTGGTTGCCGTACGGCGCGAGGACCGCGGCGTTCGTGAGCAGTCGGAGGAACGCCTGCTGGGTCGCCCGGCAAAACAGAATTGTCCCCGGCCGTTCGACGCTCTGAAACCAATCGCGCGCGACCGAGTGATGTCTGTGCGCGGAGAGCGCCAAAGCCAACCAAACGTTGGTGTCGCACAGGTGCACGATCACTCCGCGGCGGGTCCCCGGGCCTCCTCCGCGGCGAGAATCTCAGCCACGCGGTCCGGCGTTATCTCCTCGGCCGGACGCGCCCGGTGGGCGCAGTGAACCAAGGGAAGCCGCACCCGCGCGCGGATAGTGGCCGAAGCGCCCACATCCTGGGCGAGTCCGTGCCGCAGCAGGGCCGCGATCATGTCCTTGAGCTTGCGGTTTTCGTTGACAGCGCGGAGCTTCACGGCACGCATCAACTCGTCCGGCAGGTCGAGCGTCGTCTTCATGTTTGCCATATTACCATGAATATGTTTTTCTGGCAACGCTCGGAGCCCTCGTCGGGAGACACTCGAACCCCGAGTGCCATCCGGCGGTTCACACGAGGCGAGCGAATCCGGCGGTCAGGAAGTCGTCGTCGAAGGCGAACGCCACCACGATCCGGCGCGAGCGCATCAGCTCGAAGCTCACCGAGTCGGTGAGCGAGAAGCGCTGGTCGGCGAACCGGGCCAGCCAGCCGTCCGCCGCGGCCGTCACCAGCTCTGCCGACACGTCCTCCCACGCGTAAGCCGCATCGTTCAACAGCGCCGCGAGCACTCGCCGAGCGGTCGGGGCGCCCCGGCGGTGAAGGAGATGACCGTGGAGCTCCGCGAGGATGAGGGTCGATCCGACGAATCGTCCACCCGCTGCGAGATGTTGCCGCGCCGCCTCTCCGGCGACGCGATGGTATTGGTCCCGAGGATTCGCGAGGGCGAGCAGCGCGCTCGTATCGACGAACGCGAGCCCGCTCATTTCGCGCGCTTCCGGCGGTGGCCCGCCGTGCCGTAGAGGTATTCGTCGTGGCGGACCGAGAGATCTGCCGGGAGGTCGGGATCGTCGCCGAGCGCGCCGGTCAGTGTGTCGAGGGACCAGCCCGGCGCGTTGGTTTCGAGCAGGCGGTCGGCGAGCTGCCGCAGCCCCCGTCGGAGCAACTCGGCGCGGGAAAGGCCGGTCTTCCGCGCGAGCGCTTCCAGAACGTCGCGGTCGGGGCGGTCGAGGTAGACCTGGACGGGTTCGCGCACACGTTTCGGCATGAATGCTAAGATAGCATCATATACATGTATATACTACATGTAACAGCACGCGCTAGGAACCGCGGGGCCAGCGATTGTTCGCTCGCTCCACGTCGGGGTAGACCGACCGTGGATCCAGCTCGACGGCCGCCGGCATGCCGCGCCCGTCTTTCACCCGGTAGACGAACGTCGAGCCGAGGTTCCACATCTCCACCGGCAGCCGCACGGTCTCACGCGCGCCGTCGCCGAAGGTGATGGCGATTTCGGCCGCCATCACCATGGTGCCGCGATTGGTGAGGTGAATCTCGGGGCCGTCCGCGCCGGCGGTTACGGAATCGACGGCCTGATCCAGCCGCGCGGTCGTGTAGATCCAGCCGCGCCAGAACCAATCGAGATCCATGCCGGTCTCGCTCCGCATGACGCGGAAGAAATCGGCGGGCGTAGGGTGTTTGAACGCCCAGCTACGCGTGTACGCGCTGAACGCCCGATCGAACCGCTCCTTGCCGAGTACTTCCGTACGTAGCAGATGGAGCATCAACCCGGGCTTGGTGTACGCGGTCCACCAGAGGTCACGTGACTCCACGGGGCGGGTACTCAATGGCTGTTCCAGGCCGGGAATGGCGTGTTGCGGGTACGCCTCGACCAAGGTCTGCGCGTACGTATCCCCGTGCGGCGTCCCGCGGAAGTAGTCCTCGGTGGCACCGATGTCGATGAACATGTTGAAGCCTTCGTCCATCCAGGGGTACAGCCGCTCGTTGGAGCCGACCACCATCGGATACCACTCATGGCCGAACTCGTGCATCAGCGTGAAGTGGAGGTTCTCCCGATCGGTACCCGCCACGAAGGTCAGCATCGGGTATTCCATTCCGGCGATGGGTCCCTCGATGGTGGTGGCGTGCGGGTACGGATAGCGATACAGCCGCTCACTGAAGTAACGGATGGATTGTTCCGCCATGCGGATGCTCTCCTCCCAACCCGCTGCTCCCGGCCTGTAGAGCGACTCGATGAGAATGCCATCCCATCCCACGGCATCCCAGCGGAAGTTGGGCGCGGCGGCAAACGCGAAGTCGCGCACGCTGTCGGCCACGAAGTGCCACGAGCGCGTCCCGCCCCGCGTGGGGCGGGTTTGCGGCGTTCCTGCTTCGTCCGCCGTGATGATGGCGACCGGCGTGCTGGACCGCACCGCCCGGGCGAGCCGTTCGCGTTGGGCCGCGGTCAGGACGTCCGCGGGGTTTTGCAACACCCCTGTTGCGGCCACGACGTATTCCGCTGGCAGCTCGATCGTGACGTCGAATCGGCCGTACTCCAGGTAGAACTCGCCCCCGCCGATGAACGGGTCGTGGTTCCAGCCGCGGACGTCGTCGTACACCACCATCCGCGGATACCACCAGGCGATCTCGTACAGCGTCCCGTCGCGGCCCATGCGTCCCGCGCCCATCTCGGGTATGCGAAACGTCCAGCCCAGGTCCAGCGAGACGTCGCCACCCGGCTGGAGCGGGGTGGGGAGGTCCACCCGCATCGTCGTGCCGTAGATCGTATGCCGGAGATCGTCACCGCCGCTGCGCAGGTGTTGCAAGGTCACGCCGCCGGCGAATCCCTGACAGGAAAAATCGAAGCTGACGTCCTCGAACACGAGCGGCGGCTGATTCAACTGATTCGTGATGCTCCCCGGCTCGCAGATGTTCTGATCGAGGAAGATCCACAGGTACGGCAGTGCCATCGGCGAGCGGTTCGTGTAGTGGATCGTCTCGCTCCCGCTGATGGTCTGGGTGGCGGGATCCAGCGTTGCGCCGATCCGGTAGTCGACGCGCTGCTGCCAGTAGTCCGGTCCCGGGCGGCCGTCCGCGGCGCGGTAGGCGTTGGGTGCCGGCAGGTCGAGCGCCCGGAACAGCGAAGTATCCTGCACCTGTTGTGTGGTGGCCTGCAGGGCGGCAACGACGAGAAGAGACGCTAACATGACGACGTCCTCGCAGAGAGATGTTCCACGCTCAGCAGCAAGCATAACCCCGCCTGACATGAGCCGACCAGCGCGGTCCGGTCCCCTGCGCGCGGCAACCCTCTTGTTTGCCCAACGGTCTATAGTACATATGTCACGAGCGCGACCTGAGACGACCCGTGCATGCGAGGAGACACGCGATGACGTTCGGAAGATCCCTTGCCCTGGCCGCGACCGGCGCCGTGCTGTTGTCGAATCCCGCGGGCGCCCAACTCACGGTGCGATACGAAGTGACGGTCAATACGCCACATGAGCACATCTTCAACGTGCGCATGGAGATCGCCCACGCTGGCGGGGCCGCGCTCGACGTATCCATGCCGGTCTGGACGCCGGGATCCTACCTGATTCGGGAGTACGAACGTCACGTCACCCGGTTTGCCGCCCGCGGCGCGTCCGGTGCTCCGCTGGCGTGGCACAAGGTGGACAAGAACACCTGGCGGATCGCGTCGGGTGGTGCCGGCAGCCTGGTCGTGGAATACGACGTGTACGCCCGCGAGCCCGGCATCCGCTGGTCCTTCGTGAACGACCTCGGCGGCCATATCATCGGGCCGAACCTGTTCATGTTCGTGGTCGGGCACACCGATCTGGCCTCATCCGCCCGCTTCCACCTGCCCGACGGTTGGCGGCTCAGCGGCGGCATCGTCGCCGCGTCCGATGATCCGTTTCTGATCTTGGCTCGTTCCTATCACGAGCTGGTCGATACCCCGATGCTGATCGGCGAATTCAGCGACACGACGTTCACCGTCGAAGGTGTGCCGCACGTCATCGGGATCCTCGGCCCGCACAACGCCGACCTGCATCAGTTGAGCGAAGACTTCACCAGGATCGTCGAGGCCTGCTCGGCGCTGTTCGGTGGCCTGCCGTACCAGCGGTACGCGCTGATCTATATGACGCTCACGGGCGGCGGTGGGATCGAGCACGCGAACGGCACCACGATCGGACTCGGACCCATCGATTTCCGGACCGGGCAGTCGCGGGAGGGTGTTCGGGGCGTGACGTCGCACGAGTTTTTCCACGCCTGGAACGTGAAGCGCATTCAGCCGCCGGCGTTCAGGCCGTACAACTACGAAGAAGAGAACTACACCGACGCGCTCTGGTTCTATGAGGGATTCACGTCGTACTACAGCGACCGCATCCTCCACCGCGCGGGACTGCGCGACGAGTTGGGCGATCCGGCCGGTCTGGTGGAGCAGTACCGGTCGACGCCGGGGAACTACAACCAGAGCGCCGCGGACGCCAGCTTCAATGCCTGGATTCATCTGTACCGCGGTGACGAGAGCACGAACAACTATCGCGCGGACTACTACTTCGGGGGACAGGTCATTGCGAATCTGCTCGAGCTGGAGATCGCGAACCGGACCGCCGGCGCAAAAGGCCTTGACGACCTCATGCGCACCATCTGGGCGCGCACGCGGGACGACGGTGCGGCATTCGACGCCGATGCCATCCGGGCGGTTGCCGACGAGATCACCGGAACTTCCTTCCGCGAGTTCTTCGACAAGCATGTCTTCGGAGCGGATTCGATTCCCTTCGCGGATTTCTTCCGACTCGCCGGCTACGATTTGGTCGTCGACGAACCAGCGACCCGCGAGCGGAACCGCACCGGTTACCTCGGCGTATTCCCGGGCCCTACGCAGGACGGGGTGTTCCTCAACGGCGTCGGGAAAGGTGGCCCGGCATGGCGCGCGGGCCTCGACTACGGCGATCGAATCGATTCCATCGGCAACGTCGCCATCACCAACTACGGCGCGTTCAGTGCGGCGCTGCGCCAGACGCAGCCGGGACAGACGATCGATTTCGTCATCACGCGATTCGGGCGGCCACAGACGATTCCGGTCACGCTGGGAACGCGGCCGGTGCCGGTCTATCGGTTGGATGAAGGGGCCTCACCGTCCGAGCGGCAACTGGCGGTGCGCCGGCTGTGGCGGCAGGAACGCCGGTAGTGCGGAGACGAAAACGAAACGCTCGGTCGCGCGACGAATTGCCTACCTGACGCTGCCGAGCGTACCTTAACGTGAGACCGGCATTCTCCAGGAGTCCCAAGTGCCGGTCACGGCCAAACTGTCCCGCAAGTTCTACGAAGTGTTCGGCGATGAGATCGCCAATGAACTCGTGACCTGGTTCAACGACGTGGACGCAACCTACCGCGCCGACCTGCGGCAGCTGAACGAGCTCAACTTCGCACGGTTCGATGCGAAGGTAGATCAGCGCTTTGCTGAAGCCGATGCGAGGTTGGAACAACGTTTTGCCGAAGCCGGCGCGAAGTGGGAACAGCGCTTCGCCCAGCTCGACGCGAAGTGGGAGCGGCGTTTTGCCCAACTCGACGCGAAGTGGGAGCGGCGTTTTGCCCAACTCGAGGCCGCGCTCGGGCGGGGGTTCGCCGAGCAGCGCGCCGATCTGCTTCGTTGGATGTTCGTCTATTGGGGTGGCAGCGTCGTGACCACGGTCGGGCTCGTGCTGCTGGTGCTCAACGCCGTACGGTAGTCCCGATCGGCGGTCAGGCGAGCCCGAACGACTGCTCGAGCGCGGGGCGGGCGCTGTTGCAGATCGCGCAGGCACAGGTCCGCTCCTTTCCTCGGCAGTCCGGGTGTTGGCACACTACACCCTCGGCCTGACCGGAACGAAGTTCGGGTGCGGGCGCGGGCGCGGGTTCTGTGGCGCGTGACCATCCCCATGCGGGTCGAGCCGTAGCGACGCGATCCCCCGTGGGGCGAGAGCAACGCGTACCGACGCATCGTGTTACGGGACGAGTGCCGCGTTTCGCGTGGTCCGATCGATGAAGGCATCCAACGTCGCTTTCCACTGCGCCAGCAGCGATTCCTCGACGTACATCATGTGCCCGGCGGCGAAATCGGCCCGCTGAATATTGTCTCGCAGATCCGCTGGGAGCCCCATGTTGTCCATCGTCCACACCGCGGCGAAATAGGGCGTCGCGAGGTCGTAGATCCCGTTGATCAGCAGCACTTCCAACCGTGGATTGCGCGTCAGCGCGGCGGCGAGATCGGGCGCGACGTTCGGGATGCCCGGCAGGCCGAAGCCGATGTTGTTGCCGCGGCGCGTCCAGTTCCACGGACCCGCGCGACCGCTGGGCACGTACTCACGACCGCCGTCGTACCCGAGTTCCTCGCGCAGGTAGGTGTTGAACGCCGAGGTGTACGCCGAGCTGATCGCGGTGGATTGCGGATCGTGCGAGGGGCGGGTATCGAGCAAATCCCCGGTCGGGCCCGTAAAGCGGGCGTCGAGCCGCCCGACCACGAGTCCACGGTCGCGCAGCAACTCCTTCTCGTACTCGGGTGCCGAGACACGCATGTTGGTCCGGTCGAGGTACTCCGTGCTCAGTCCGGTGTAGCGATGCATCTGCTCGATGACGCGCACACGCGTGTCGGGATCCAACCGACTGCCGGCCAGCAACGCCGCCGCGTAGTCCGTGGTCGCCCAATGCTCGACCTCATGTTTGAACGCTTCGAGATCGGCCGGCTCGCCGCCGGGCAGGGCGTCGAGGTAGGCCGAGGTCACGGCGAACGACGGGAGGTTCACGATGTAGGGCAGGATCGCGCCCTCGGGAAAGAGGATCGTGTTGAAGTCGAGCACGGACGACACCAGCACGATGCCGTTGAGATCGATGTTTGCACGCTGGAGATGTCGGGCCAATACCGCCGACCGCGTGGTCCCGTAGCTCTCACCGAGAATGAGGCGTGGCGAATTCCAGCGATGGTACTGGCTGAGGAACCGGCGCATGAACTGCGTGAGGGACGCCGCGTCTTCGTCGAGTCCCCAGAAGTCCTTGCCTTCCGCCTCCCCGAGCGGCCGGCTGAATCCTGTCCCGATCGGATCGATCATGACGACGTCGGCTTTGTCGAGTAACGTGTAGGCGTTGTCGGCCATGGGATAGGGAGGGGGCGCCTGTTGCCCGACGTTCGGTGTCACGACCCGCCGCGGACCCATGATGCCCATGTGCAGCCAGAACGACGCCGAACCCGGGCCGCCGTTGTAGGCGAAGAGGATGGGACGGTCCGCGGGTGCGCCGCCGTTCGTGCGGAAATACGCGGTGTAGTAGAGCTCGCCGGCGGCCGTTTCGTCCGTGTCGCGCAGGATGATGCTGCCCACCACCGCGTCGTACGCGACGGTCTGCCGTCCCACGGTAATGGAGTGCTTGCTCTCCCACCGCGCCGGCGTTGGCTCGGCGCTGCGCGTGGGGGTGGGGGAGGGGGAGGGGGGGGCGGCGGCCTCCTGGGATGACAGCACCACTGGAGCGGCCAACAACGGGAACACGGCGAGCGCGAACGACAGCCTCATGGATCCTCCAGAATCGAAGTGCAACCGAGTGATCGTGATCGGATCGTGCGGACGGTCGCCACAAGAGTACGATCGGGCCGCGATGCTGGCTAGAGAGCGTCACGACGCGGTCGAGGCGCGAAACGTTCGGACGATAGCGCGCGCGGCGTGCCGCGGCCATATTCGGGCGTTCCTCCTCCACGGTGTTGGACATGAGACACCCGGTCTCGCTCATCGCGATTGCGCTCTGGGCCCCCGCGGCACGGGCGCAAGACACGGCGGCCGTTGCGCCGGCATGCGCGCACGAGGAAACCGCGGCGGGCGCCCGACGTTGCCTCAACGTGGCGCGCGAACGGAAAGGAGTGGAGCTGGCCGCGGCCCTCGCGGGGGCGCGGAGCCGGGCGAAAGACCCGGCGCAACTCGACACCGCGCAGACTACGTGGCTTGCGTTTCGCACGGCGCAATGTCGGGCGGATGCGTCCCAGTTCGAAGGCGGATCACTCCAGCCGATTCTGTTTCTGCATTGTTGGCTCGAGCTTACGAGCGCCCGAATCCGTTATCTCGAGCGGCTGTTTCGCGAGCCGTGACCGTCGGTTCGCGTCACATCTCGCCCTCAGGCCGCAGCCGCCGCGTGAGCCAGTTCGCCAGGATGTCCATCACCTCGTCCGGGATCACGACGCGTTCGATGGCCGCGTATTCGGAAGCGGATCCATCCTGCAGTGACACGAGAAAGAGGTGGTTGAGCCGCGGGAAAACGTGCAGCTCCACGTCGTGGTTCCCCGCGTCCCGCATCGCGGCGGCCAGCGTGTCGGCCTGGCCGGCCGAAACCTGGCGGTCCCACGCACCTTGGAGGATGAGCGCTGGTTGCGTGACCCGGCGGGCGGTGGGCAGGGGGTCGTAGTCCCAGAACCAGCGCATCCAGGGATTGAGATCCGGCATGCTCGCTGCCATCGCTTCCAGGCTCGCCGTCCGCACCTGCTCGCGCTCGCCTTCGGTTAGACCCTCGGCCTTCGACAGCGGCCACAGCACCTGATCGCGGAGTACGTCGCTGCCGGGCTTGGACGTGCCGGCCATGATGACGATCGCCGCCAGCCGGGGATCGTCCGCCGCCACCATCGGCGCGATCACGCCTCCCTCGCTGTGACCGACGAGCGCCAGACGATCGCCGTCGATCTCAGGCCGGGTTCGCAACCACGCGAGTTCGGCCCGCACGTCATCCGCCAGCATGGGCGTCGTCGCGCTCGCGGCATTCCCGCCGGATGCTCCGGTGGCGCGGTCATCCAGGCGCAGCACCGCGATACCCGCGGCGGCGAGCCGCGCCGCGATCTGACGGAACGGCCGGTATGCCGGCACGAGCGGCCACAACGATTCATCGCGATCCTGGCTGCCTGACCCGGTGATCATCACCACCGCCGGATAGGGCGGTTCCCCCTGGATAGGCAACGAGAGCGTTCCCGCCAACTCGAACGGATCACTGGTCGCCGGGGTGACCGGAACGCGCACCTCTTCGGCGATGTAGGGGTCGTCCGGCGCCGCGGAGTAATCCGGTGCGGGGCGCGTGATGCCGGCCAGTGGTTCCAAGGTCTCCGCGCCCGCGCGCACCGCGGACACACCGCCCGCCGGAATCGAGAGCGAGATGGCGCGTCCCGCGGCGTCGACGGGGGCCAGGACAAGCATCGGTCCGGCCCGCACGCGCGCGGTATCCGCCGAGAAGGTGACCGACATGTCCGTTGTGGCGTTTTGCTCCGGCGACCAGACCGAAAAGGTCGTATCCCGCCGATTGGCGCGTGCGATGAGGTCGGCGACCCCCGCCATGGACTGGGTGCCGATGGCCGCGTCGGGCCGGCCCGCCGCGCTCCAGGTCCGTTCCGATCCGGCTGCCTCGGCCTGCATCAGGCGGAGCGAATCAGCGTCCGCCCTCGCGGTGTATCGACGGATGAGCGAGTCGCCGGACAGCGAGTAGGCGATCGCTTCCATGGCCGCGAACCCGCCGTCGGAGGTGAAATCGATCTGGTATCTGAGTCGAGTATCGAGTTTCGGTACCACGGTCTCCGTGGTGAGCCGTCTCGTGGTGCGGCGGAACGTCTCTCGTCCGACCTCGGTGCCGCCCTGATAGAAGCGCAGCACGCCGGAATCGAGTACGCGGTCTTGAGGGATGAACGCCAGCGCCATCACGGCGACGAACAGTGGAGTCGGTCGCATGGGAGGACTCGCTCGGTGAGTGCTCCCTAATGATACACGCCGGCCCGCCGGCTATCCCAGGTGCCGGGCGGGGAGCGACTCCTTCGTGAATGGCGCGGCTACTTCGCGGGGTCGACCTTCGGACGCGCCGTCCCGTCAATGACCCGACGGCCGAACGCCAGGCTACGCGTCACCGCTTCCGCCTTGCTGGGGTACGTGTTTGGCGAGCGGCAACGCCGCACGTCGGCGTCACTGTCCGCGGGGGTGATGCGCACCTGGACGGTCCAGTCGCTCGATGGGTCCATCTGCCGGGTCGTGGACTTGATGGTGAACCCGTTGTACTCGATCTGGTCGCTCATATTCCTCCCGGGTTGAACAGGTATGTGGCGACGTCGCTCGCGTGCGTCCAGTCAGCTTGCGTCGAGCGTCCGGAACACGTGAGCATCGAGCCACTGGGCGAACGCGCGGTCGAGTTCCCCACCCTCTCGGCCGGGGTGGAACGGCATGACCTCCCAGCGCGTGCCGGCACTCATCAGCCACCACGCCGGCTCGGTCGCCGCCTGCTCACGTTTCACGTTGGCCGGAACGCCGTCGTACGACACGAAGTGAAATTCCCGGCCACGGTGCCGTACCCGCCGTTGCTCGACGACCGGACGGCTCATCGGACGGCCCGCGGGGTGATGTCCCGTCCGCGATCGGAGAAGCGATCTGTGGCGTGCATGGCGGTGGTGCTCCTGATCGTGCGTCGTGCTCGTGTCCGAAAAACAAGAAACGGGAACAGCGCTGCGGCGCTTTCCCGCTTCCAAGATTGGTTTCCACCGGGCGACGGGCTGCGTCGCCCGCATGTGAAGCTTAGCCCGTCGGCACCGCCAAGTCAAACGCACCGTTTCCTTTTTCGCGCCGACTCGGTTATCTTGCAGGGCACGCACGAGGCGCTCATCGAAGCGCCGCAGACATACAACGGACATTGCAGGGGAACCAGCAACGGACGCGGTTCCCTTTTTGTTTGGAAGCACGCCGCGGATTGCGGCATCCCACCGCGGGGACACATCCGCGGGTCACACGATGGACGATCGGTCAGTGCGGGCACTCCGGACTCCGACGCGCATCGACACAGAGGAGTCAGGTATGTCACGCATCAAGGGCAAGGTGAAGTGGTTCAACGATCAGAAGGGCTTTGGGTTCATCACGCCCGACAGCGGCGAGAAGGACTGTTTCGTCCACCACTCGGCGATCCAGGCGCAGGGTTTCAAGTCGCTCGCCGACGGTGAGGCCGTGGAGTTCGACATGGTGCAGGGCCAGAAGGGCCCGGCCGCGGAGAACGTTACCAAGATCGGCTAGACGGACCGCGTCGCAACGCCGCGCGTGGGGCGGGGTCGCATCGAGGATCGGTGCGGCCCTTTTTCTTCCGGCATCGGAACCCGCGCTACAGCATTTCCCGGACGGAGCAGTCCTGTACTTCGCCGTCGATGATCTGCCGGCCGAATTCATGGCATCCCGATATCGCGTCGGCTTCGGTGCGAAACGTCCTGGGTGCCGAATAGGAACGCAGGCTCTTTCGCCGGCCGATCAGCAGGTCCAGCGTCCACCGCCCCGAGCCCCGAATCTGGAAGGTACGGGGTGTAATGGTGAAACCTTTGTACGAGACCGAGTTCTGCAGTCTGGTCCTGTCTGAACGAGATGCACGAAGTCTACCCGATTGTACCGGTTGGTGTGCGGCCTCCCCCCGACGAGCCTCGGCACCCGGCCCGTCCGCGGCCGATGCCCGCGCTACTCCAACCGCATCACCCGCACTGGTTGGAGACCCAGCGCCGTTCGCACCGGTCGCAGCAGGCCCACCAGCGCGGTCGCGCCGAGCGCCGCGGCGATCGCCACGTTAGGTGAGGGCGCCCGCGGGTTCGAGGAACTCGATCGCGGCCGCCAGCGCGTGCGAGAGGCCGAACGCGATGAAACAGTCCGGCTGCCGTCCCGATCGCCACCAACGGCACCCCCTGCCGCAGCACGAGCGCGACAATGTCGCGCGGTGCGGCACCGAGTGCCACACGTACGCCGATCTCGCGTGACCGCTGGTTCACGGCAAACGAGACGACGCCGTACAAACCACCATGGTGAGGAACAGGGCGCCGACGCCGAAGAGCAGGAACAAGGTGCCAAAGGCGTCCAGTACCCGCTTGTCCGCATAGATCGCATCGTGCAGGTCGGCGATCTCGAACAACGGCAGGTCAGGGTCAACCGCCTCCACGGCGTCGCGCACGCTGGCGGTGAGCGCCGGCGGGTCGCGGGTTCCAGGTCGTTTTCCTGAGGCGCTGACCGTGGGCGCGACGCCGAGCCGTGACGTGGTCGGGTTCGTCATGTACCTTAGGCGTCCGGGCACGAAGGATTCCACCGGGTCTGACGGCTGCGACGGGCGTCCAGCCGCGCGCGAGACAAGCCCGAGGAGATCGCGATGTATGCCAACCAGCCCCCGCCCACTGGCGCGCACGGCGGGCGGTGTGACCGCCCGTGAACGAGCGTCACGGAGACTTGCTGGTCTTGGGGTGGCGGGAATGGGTCCGTCTGCCCGGCCTTCGGATACCCTCCATCAAGGCGAAACTCGATACCGGCGCCCGGTCGTCGGCGCTGCACGTGGTCAGCTACGAGACGTTCACGCGCGGTAAGCGCGAACAGGTCCGATTCGCGGTCGATCCCAATCCGAAGAAGCCGGACTACGTGGTGGAGGTCGAGTTGCCGGTGATCGAGCAACGTCTGGTACGGTCGTCGCTGGGGGAAGAGGACCTGCGTATCGTGGTTCGCACCAACCTGGAAATCAACGGCCGCGCCTGGCCGATCGACCTGACGTTGGCGCGGCGCGACCGCATGCGGTTTCGCATGTTGATCGGGCGGGAGGCGCTCAGCGGCCGCGCGCTCGTCGATCCCACCAGGTCGTATCTGGGCGACCATCCCGCTCGCCGTGCGCCGATCGACTACGACGAAGAGAAAGCCGAGGAAGAATGAAAATCGGGGTGTTGTCGGGCAAGGCGTCGTTGTATTCGACCAGTCGGTTGGTGGAGGCCGGCAAGCAGCGCGGCCACGAGATGCACGTCGTGAGTTACCTGCGCTGCTACATGAACATCACCTCTCATCGTCCCGAAGTGATCTTCCGGGGACAACCCCTCAGCGGTTTCAACGCGATCATTCCGCGTATCGCGGCGTCCTACACGTTCTACGGCACGGCGGTCGTGCGGCAGTTCGAGATGCAAGGCGTGTTCTCGGTCAACGAGTCGCAGGGCATCTCGCGCTCGCGGGACAAGCTGCGCTCGTTACAACTGCTGGCCCGGGAAGGTATCGGGTTGCCGGTGACCGGGTTTGCCCATTCCACCAAGGACGTGCAGGGTGTCATCGACATCGCCAACGGTGCGCCGCTGGTGATCAAGCTGCTCGAGGGGACACAGGGGATCGGCGTGGTGCTGGCCGAGACCCGCAAGGCGGCCGAGTCGGTGATCGAGGCGTTCCGCGGGCTCGACGCCAACATTCTGGTGCAAGAGTTCATCCGTGAGGCCAAGGGTGCGGACATCCGGGCGTTCGTGGTGGGGAGCAGGGTGGTCGCGGCGATGCGCCGTCAGGCGGCGGAAGGCGAATTCCGGTCCAACCTGCATCGAGGTGGTTCGGCCGAACCGATCAAACTCACCCCGGAGGAACGCAGCACGGCGGTGCGGTCGGCCAAGGCGATGGGGCTCAACGTGGCGGGTGTGGACATGCTGCGTTCCAACCACGGTCCGGTGGTGATGGAGGTGAATTCTTCTCCCGGGCTCGAGGGCATCGAACGGGCGTCCAAAGTGGACGTCGCGGGCGCCATCATCGAGTTCATTGAGAAGAACGCCAAGCCGGGCAGGACGAAAAACCGTGTGAAGGGCTGATGGCGAAGCTCGTACCGCGCATCGGTGGGACCGCGATCCGCCGAGGGCAGGTCACGCGGGCGGAGATTCCGGTCGCGCGGCTGCATACCGGGACGCACCTGTCGCTGCCGGTACTGGCGGTGCGCGGAACCAAACCGGGGCCGATCGTCTGGCTGAGTGCCGCGCTGCACGGCGACGAGATCAACGGCGTCGAGATCATCCGCGACGTGCTGGCTCAGGTGGAGCCGCACGCGTTACGCGGTACCGTGCTCGCCACGCCGGTCGTCAACGTCTTCGGGTTCGTGGCGGAGTCGCGCTACCTGCCGGATCGGCGGGACCTCAATCGCAGCTTCCCGGGTTCAGCGACCGGATCGCTCGCGTCGCGGCTCGCGCACCTGTTCATGACCGAGATCGTTTCCCATTGCACGCACGGTATCGATCTCCACACCGGCAGCGACCACCGCACCAACTGGCCGCATGTGCGTGGCAATTTGGGTGACCTCGGTGTGCGGCGGATGGCCGAGGCGTTTGGCGCTCCCCTGTTGGTCAATAGCAAGCTGATCGACGGATCGTTGCGCCAGGCGGCGGCGGCGGCGGACATTCCGTGTCTGGTGTACGAGGCCGGCGAGGCCGCTCGCTTCGACAAGGACGCGATCGCCACAGGGGTCGATGGCATCCTGCGGGTTCTGGTGATGCTGAAGATGTTACGGCAGCCGGTCCTGCCGCCGGCGACCGCGCCCGTCCTGATCGAGAAGACGCGCTGGGTGCGCGCAACGCGGAGTGGCATCCTGCGCCTGGAAGTGGAACCGGGCGATCAGGTGCGGCGCGGTCAGCAGCTCGGGACGATCGGCGATCCGTTCGGCGAGGCGGTGGCGGTGAAGGCGCCGGCAAGCGGATTCGTGCTGGGGGTGACGCGGTTTCCGTTGGTGCATCGGGGGGACGGGATTGTGCACGTGGCGGTGCACAAGGCTTGAGGATCGCGGGTCTGGCAGGTGTCACCCCGCCGCGTCAGCGCGCGTGTGTCACCCGCCGCGATAGTGCGCAGGTGTCACCCCCGCCGCTGCGCGTGCCTCACCCCCTGTCCCCCTCTCCGCGCTGAACGCGCGGAGAGGGGGAACGTGGCGACAGAAAATCGCCGATCACGAACGGCTTGTCGAGCACGATCGAGAGCGAGGCTATGTCACCCCGCCGCGTCAGCGCGCAGGTGTCACAGATGCCGCGTCAGTGCGCATGTGTCACCCCCGGCCGCGTCGGCGCGCGCGTGTCACCCCGCCGCGTCAGTGCGCAGGTGTCACCCCGCCGTGTCAGTGCGCAGGTAGTCCACCCCCGCCGCGTCAGTGCGCATGTAGTCACCCCCGCTGCGTCAGCGCGCGTGCCTCACCCCCTGTCCCCCTCTCCGCGCTGAACGCGCGGAGAGGGGGAACGTGGTGCGAGCCGTGACCGCCTGGGCCTCCCGCGCGGGGCTACGACCCCGTGCTCACCTTCTCCACGTAGATCGTCTGGGTGGGGTAGGCAAACTCGATTCCTTCGGCCTCGAACCGTTCGTGAATCTCCAGGTTGATGGCCTGCTGCACGTCCATATGCAGGAGGTACTCCGGCGACGTGACGTAGTACACCGTCTCGAAATCCAACGACGACGGGCCGAAGGTCTTGAAATGCGACCGGTCGAACCGCGTGTGCTCCTGGGCCTCGACCGCATGGCGCAGCATCGCCTGAATCTGGGTGAGCTGCGCCCGTGGGGTCCGATACGTCACGCCGATCGTGAACATGACGCGTCGCTCGAACATCCGGCCGAAGTTACGAATGCGCGATCCCAGGAGGTCGCTATTGGAGAAGATGAGCTGTTCGCCGGAGAGACTCCGCAGCCGCGTCGTTTTGAGGCCGATGTGTTCCACGCTGCCCATGTGCTCGCCGATCGACAGGAAATCGCCGATCACGAACGGCTTGTCGAGCACGATCGAGAGCGAGGCGAAGAGGTCGCCGAGGACATTTTGCACGGCCAACGCCACGGCGATCCCACCGATCCCCATTCCGGTGACGAGGGCCGTGACGTCCACGCCGAGGTTGTCGAGGGTCAGCAGCAGGACGACCGACCAGATCAGCAGCTTGCCCACGAATCCCATCGCGCCGACCGTCGTGACGGCAGCAGGATCGTCTTGCAGGCGCGCGGCGCGGTAACGGCGCAGCCAGCCGGTCAGGCCCGCGACCGCCCACAAGCCGCCTTGGATGACCAGTGCGACCACCGCGAGCCGGGTGACGATCCGGTCAATCCCGCCTGACAACGTGAGAGCCTGGGCTCCGGCGAGCAGGGCGATCGGCGTCAGCAGGGCCAGTCTGGTATGCTCGAGCAGTTCCGCGACGAGGTCGTCGAGGATGGTATTGGTGCGTTCCGATACCGCGCGGACACGCTGCGCCGCAATCCGGACGACGAATCGCAGCACGATGAGCGCCGCGATCGCCACGGCGACGGCACTGGTCCATTGCTGGAGTGTGTTGTCGAGAATGAGCGTGTCGAAGAACTTCATGAGCCTTGACCCTGTGGTGAAGACGGAGTGCGATCGACCTACGTACGGTGCGGGGGGCGGGGTATGTCAACCAGGGCAAGGACGGGCAAGGACGGTCGGAGACGGTCAGCGGCGGCCTACGTCCCCCCCCCTCCACCCGTGCAGGGTGGAGAGAGGGACAGGGGGTGAGGAAGTGGCGCGGTAGGGCTACGGCCGGTTTGCTCCCTGCAGCTCGTCGGCGATCCAGCCCGCGTCGTACACCTTGCGCAACGCCTCGATGATCCCGGCCGAGTGCACGCTGACGGAGCGCGACACGTCGTCGCTGAAGATGAACCGATTGGGCAGCATCTCGATGTTACCATCGAAGATGAGGCCCACGATCTGCGCGTCCCGGTTGATCACGGGACTCCCGGAGTTGCCGCCGATGATGTCGTTGGTGGCGACAAAGTCGATGGGGGTCGTGAGATCCAGCCGGTCGCGCCGGGCCGCCCAGCGCGGCGCCAAGTTGAACGGGGGCTGGTTGTCGAAATCGGCCGACCGCGCGAACAGTCCGTACATCGTGGTCTTGTACGGCGCGATCGTGCCGTTCATCGGGAATCCCTTGACGACACCGTCCGAGATGCGGAGCGTGAACGTCGCGTCGGGCGGCAGGCTCGTGCCGTACGCGTGGAAAATCGCCTGACCCACCAGCGCGGCGTTGGCATCGATGGTGGCCTGAAGCGGCGCCTCGCGCTCGGCGATACGCCGGCTCAGCGGGGCGATGGCCAGGGCGGCCTCGACCAGCGGATCGCCGCAGTCGGCCAGCGCGCCCGGGCCGCCGTCGAGCAGTTGGCGCCGATAGGCGCCGTCATCCAGGCGTGTCCCGTCGATCAGCGCGCGCGCGGCGTCCTCGGGTGAGCGGTCCCGCAGCACCGCGCGAAGGTAGGGATCGTCCGCCGGTAGTTCGGTCTGGGCCGTCGCGAGCTGCGACGTGAGCGACAGGCGCTCCAGGTCGCGATCGACCGGCACGTCGCGCGTCACGAAGGCGCGGTAGCGCTCGATGCCGTTCCCGGCGTAGTCCGACAGCCGCAGCGAGTCGGGTAGCGCCGCTTGTTCCGGCAGTCGGATGAGCGCGCCTGCGTAGGTCATGAGTTGCGATCCACCGAATCCATACCAGCGCGACTGCGTGGCCCGCGACGCGAGATCGGCTTGGGCGCGCGCGATGGCGTCCCAGGCGCCGCCAAACCGCGTCCGCAGGTCCGGGTCCGCCGCGATACGACTCCGGAAGTCGCGCTCGAAGGCCGCCTTCCGTGCCATGATCGACTCGTCCCGGAGACCCGCGAGATATCCGGAGATGGCCTTGAAGGTGTTCTCGAGTCCGAAAATACGGTTCTGTTGCGCGCGCTGGTCGGCCTCGGACCGCTCCGCAATCGTCCGCGCGGATGCGAGATCGCGGCGGATTTGCGCGAGCCGTGCGGGATAGCTCACATCGCGCAAATACTCCATCTGCGCGAGCGTCAGCAGTCGGCCGGTGGAACCCGGGTTCCCCGTCACGAACACCACCTCGCCCTCGCCGGCGCCGTGGTCGCTCCACGTGAAGAAGTGTTCGGGGTGGTACGGCTGCCCGTTCTCGTAGGCCCTGAGGATACTGAGGTCCAGGTCGTAACGCGGGTACGTGAAGTTGTCGGGGTCGCCGCCGAAGAAGGCGGCCTGTTCCTCCGGCGCCATCACGAGCCGGAGGTCACTGAACCGGCGGTAGCGGTAGAGCGAGTGCATGCCACCCGCGTAGAGGCTCACGATCTGACACGTGAGGCCGGTCGCGTCGCGGCACTCGGTCTGGATGACCTCGATGACGGAGTCGCGTTGTGCCACGCGGCGGACGTCCGTACGCGCGGTGGACGCGGCACGCACGCGTGTGGTCACGTCTTCCATGGATTGGAGCTGGTCGACATACAACCCGGGACACGGTTTCTCGTCGGCGCGGCTCCGAGCGACGAATCCGGTCTCCTGATAGTTCGTGTCGGCGGGCGACGCGGCCGAGATGCAGGAACGGGCGCAATGATGGTTGGTCATCAAGAGCCCGTCCGCCGAGACGAACGATGACGAACAACCGGGCAGTCGCACGGAGGCGAGACGCACGTGGTCGAGCCAGGCGGCATCGGGACGGAACCCGTAGGTGGCTGCCCAGTAATCGAGCGGCGGTGCGTCAAAGGTCCACATCGTGCCGAATTCCTTGACGAAACCGGTCTGCGCGGCGGCGGGTGCCGGTGTGACCGCCGCCAATGCCGCGAACAGGAGCGCAGCGCTGGAGAAGGGAGAAGTGCGGTTCATGATATCTCGCTCCTGTGTACTCAGGGTGGGGTTCGAACCAGGCGCTTCGGCCGCCCAGGCGCGCTCTGTTCCTCGATGCGATTCCATTAAGAGTGCAATGTCCGCCGTCGCTGTTAAGGGGAAATGAGGACAACATGAGGGCTCCTTGCGCCGACTCGCCGGCGCCGGTCCCACGTCGTAGCTTGGCCCGATCAGTCCGTCTTCCGGAGGCTTCCATGACGATTCGCGCTCGCGTCCTGTGCCCGCTTCTCGCCGTCGTGGCTCTGGCCGGGCCCGCCAACGCCCAGCGGGCGTTTTCACTCGACCGGATCATGTCGGCGCCATTCCCGTCCGGGCTGACCGCCGGCCCGACCGGATTCGCGTGGGTGCAGGACGACCGCGGGGTGCGGAACATCTGGGTCGCCGTCGGCCCCCAGTACGTGGGACATGCGCTGACGACGAACGCCGGAGACGACGGGCAGGAGATCAGCGACCTGCAATGGACACCCGACGGGAAGGCCCTCGCGTACGTCCGGGGTGGCGGGCCCAACCGGCAAGGGGAGATTCCGAATCCGACCAGTGAGCCACTCGGTGCCGAGCGGGCGATATGGTTGGTTGCGCTGGCCGACGGTGCCCCGCGCAAGCTCGCGGTTGGCAACGGCACGGCGATCTCGCCCGACGGGACGCTGATCGCGTACGTGAACCGCGGCGGCATCTGGACGGTGCGGATCGACACGACGGGGAACGGGCATCACGTGGTGTCGCCGCGCGGCGGCGTCTCGTCGCTGAGCTGGGCGCCCGACGGATCGATGCTCGCGTTCACGAGCAGCCGCGGCGACCACTCGTTCATTGGCGTCTACCGGCCCGGCGACTCGTCCCTTGCGTACCTCGATCCCTCGGTCGACCGCGACCGCGATCCGGCCTGGTCACCTGACGGGCACTCGCTCGCGTTCCTGCGGATACCGAACCAACCCGGCGCGCTGCCGTTCAGCCCACGGCGGGAGGCGCAGCCGTGGTCCATCCGCGTGGTCGATGTCGCGACGGGACTGGCGCGCGAGGTGTGGCATGCGGAGCCGGGGATGGGGAGCGCGTTCCAGTCGCTGGAATCGGGCCCGGCGCTGTATTGGGCCGGCGACCGGCTCGTCTTCCCGTGGGAACGGGACGGTTGGATCCACTTGTATGCCGTCCCCGCGCGCGGCGGCACCGCGGTATTGCTCACCCCCGGCGCATTCGAGGTCGAACACGTGGCGCTCACGCGCGACGCGCGCGAGATCATCTATTCGTCGAATCAGGACGACGTCGATCGCCGCCACCTCTGGCGCGTTCCGGTGCAGGGAGGCACGCCTCGGGCACTCACGCCGGGGAACGGACTCGAGTGGTCGCCGGTCGTCGACGGCGCGGGGACGGTGGCGTTGCTCGCGTCGACCGGACGCGTGCCGGCCCACGCGGAGCGTCTCGCGGGTGGCGCGAGACACCCGCTGGCGCCCGGCGCGATCCCGGCCGACTTCCCGTCTGACCAACTGGTCGAGCCGGAACAGGTGATCTTCTCCTCGGCCGACGGGATGCGTATTCACGGCCAACTGTTCCTCCCGCGAGGGGCGCGACGCGGCGAGCGCCGCCCGGCGCTGCTGTTCTTTCACGGCGGCTCGCGGCGTCAGATGTTGCTCGGCTTTCACTATCGCGGGTATTACCACAATGCGTACGCGATGAACCAGTACCTCGCGAGCAAGGGATACGTCGTCCTGTCGGTCAACTATCGCAGCGGTATCGGCTACGGGATGGAGTTCCGCGAGGCGCTGAACTACGGCGCGCGTGGCGCGAGCGAGTACCGCGATGTGATGGGCGCCGGGTTGTACCTGCGGTCCCGACCGGACGTCGATCCCGAGCGCATCGGGCTCTGGGGCGGATCGTACGGCGGATATCTCACCGCGCTTGGCCTCGCGCGGTCGTCCGATCTCTTCGCGGCGGGGGTGGACTTCCACGGCGTGCACGACTGGAACGTCGTGATCCGCAACTTCGTCCCGTCGTACGACCCGCGGCAGAACGCGGAGATCGCGCGACGTGCGTATGAGTCGTCACCGATGGCCTCGATCGACGGGTGGCGCTCACCGGTCCTGCTGATTCACGGGGATGATGACCGCAACGTACCGTTCAGCGAGTCGGTCGACCTCGCCGCCGCGCTCCGGCAACGCGGTGTGGCGTTGGAGCAGCTCATCTTCCCGGATGAAATCCACGGGTTTCTGCTGCACCGCAGCTGGATGGCCGCATACCGAGCCGCGGCGGATTTCTTCGACCGCAAGCTCGCCCCGGGCGCCGGCGCCACGCGATGACGTCGGGAACGGGCGACAGGACCTGAGCCCCGCCCGCCGGGCCGCTCGAATCGATCCTGTCGCGGCGCTGCGCGAAGAATGAACTGGCACATGGGCTAGGCGCGTCCGAGACCGCTCTTTCTTCGGGGTTGCCGGGGGAACCTCAGGTGTGCTACTGTAGTAGCACTTCGAATACCTTTGCTCTTCGGAATCCCTTGGAGGTCCCGTGTCCGATCTTCGCTATGCCCGGCGCCAACTCGTACGGCATCCGGGCTTCGGCCTTGTCGTCATTCTCACGCTGGCCCTCGGCATTGGGGCCAACACGGCCATCTTCTCGGTGATCGACGGGGTGCTGCTCCGACCGGCCCCGTTCGACGAGATGGACCGGCTGGTCATGGTGTGGGAGACCGACCGCAACACCGGTACCACGCGGGAACCCGCATCGGTGCCGGACTACCTCGACTTCCGCGACCGGGCCACCACGTTGGCGGCCCTCGCCGCCTTCAGCGGTACGGAGACCGTTCTCACGCCGGACGGAGGGGAGCCGGTGCGTCTCGCGTCGCTCGCGGTGAGTCACGAATACCTGCCGATGGTCGGGATCGCACCGATCATCGGACGGGCCTTCGCGAGGGAGGACGACGTGCCGGGAGCCCAGCCGGTCGCGCTGATCGGCGAGGAGCTGTGGGAGCGCCGGTTCGAGCGGGATCCCTCGATCGTGGGACGGACGATCATCCTGAACGACGTCCCGGCTACCGTGATCGGCGTGCTCCGGTCCGATGCCGATTTCGGGACGCTGCAGGTACTCGATGCCGCCGCCTACGCACGCGCGTTCGCGGATCGCGGTGAAGCGGTGCGTGTCGACGTCTGGATCCCATTGGCGCCCGATTCGGTCACGTCGCCCCGATCTACCCATCCGATCTTTGTGCTCGGAAAGATGGCGCCCGGGCTCGAAGTGCCGGCGGTCCAGGACGAGATGACGAGGATCACAACCGATCTCGAGCAGCAGTATTCCGAGAACGACGCGCGCGGCGCGCACGTCGAGTCGCTCTCGAATGTCGTGTTCGGCCCCATCCGGCCCGCCCTGTACGTGCTTCTCGCCGCGGTGGCGCTCGTGCTGCTCGTGGCCTGCGCCAACGTCGCCAATCTGTTGCTCGCGCGCGGGACGGCGCGGGTGCGCGACCTGGCGGTTCGCACGGCGCTCGGCGCGGATCTCGCCCGGCTCGCGCGGCAGTATCTCGTCGAAGGGATGGTACTCGCCGTGTTGGGTGCCGCGGTCGGGATCGCGTTTGCGGTCTGGGGTACCCACGCGTTGCTGGTCCTGGCGCCGGCGGACGTTCCACGACTCACCGATGTGGGCGTGGATCTGCGGGTCCTGGGTGTCACGCTGGTGGTGTCGCTCGTCGTCGGAATCGGGTTTGGACTCGTGCCCACGGTGCAGGCGACGCGCCTCGATCTTCAGTCCGCGCTGAAGGGCGAGTCCCGCGGGGCGGTTTCGCCGGGCCGGTTCCGTGGCCGGGTGCGCGGCGCGCTGGTGATATCGCAGCTCGCGCTCGCGGTCGTGCTCGTCGTGGGAGCTGGGCTGCTGCTGCGCAGTTTTTGGCGGTTGCAGTCGCAGGACGCGGGATTCCACACGGAAGGCGTGCTCAAGGCCGAATTCGTGCTGCCACGCACGCGATATCCGGTCGATTTCCGGCAGTGGCCGAACTTCGCCGAGATCCACCGGTTCAACGACAATGTGCTGCGACGGCTCGAAGGCGTACCGGGCGTGCGATCCGCCGCCTTGGCGGGTAATCACCCGCTCGACGCAGGATTCACCAATTCGTTCGTCGTCGTGGGCCGCGAAGCCGAAGCGCGAGACTGGCCGGAGATTTCCGTACGGCGGGTTTCGCCGGGCTACTTCGAGACCGTCTCGCTCGCGGTACACGATGGGCGACCGCTCCAGGCGCGGGACGGGACGTTCGATCCGACCACGGCGGTGATCAACGAAGCGGCCGCGGCGCGGTTTTTTCCGGACGGCGTCGCCATCGGACAGCAGATCGCGTTCTGGGGCTCGGCCCGCACGATCGTCGGCATCGTGGCGAACGAGAAGTTTCAGGGACTCGCGCAGCCGGCGCCGCTCGCGATTTACGTTCCGATGGCGCAGGCTCCGGCCGCGAACGGCGCGGAGACACTGCTCGTTCGCACCGCGGGCGATCCGGCCGCCCTGATCGCGGCCGTGCCGCGTGCGATACGCGACCTCGATGACGGGCTCGCCGTCTACGGCGTCGAGCCGCTCACGGCGACCGTCGGTCGCGGGTTGGGTCGGGAGCGGTTTACGATGTTCCTCCTCGGCACGTTCGCCGCGCTGGCGGTTGTTCTCGCGGCGTTGGGTGTGCACGCCGTGCTGAGCTACCTCGTGGCGCGTCGTGTCCCCGAGATGGGAATCCGCATGGCGCTCGGTGCCACGCAACGCAGCGTCGTTGGTCTCGTGCTGCTGCAAGGCGTGCAGCTCGCGGCGATCGGGCTGGCACTCGGACTCGCTGGGGCGCTGCTGGCGACGCGGATTCTGCGAAGCTTGCTGTACGGCATCAGCCCCAACGACCCGATCACCTACGGCGTGGTAGCCCTTGGCGTGTTCGTGCTCGCGATGGTCGCCAGCGTCATCCCCGCCTGGCGGGCGACGCGCATCGATCCGCTGGGGTCGTTGCGGGCGGAGTGAGAACCCGGACCGACATAGAGGGACACAGACGGTCACCGAGGGTCGTGGAACTTCCACTACGTCCCCCCTCTCCACGCGTTTCAGCGTGGAGAGGGGGACAGGGGGTGGGGCACGCGACCGTCATCGGCGGTCGTCGTGCCACCGCCGGAACCCCTCCACCACCGCTCGCATCACCGTCGCACGCGTGGCCGCGTTCGGCGTCAGATGCCGCTGGTTGACTTCCAACTCGATGCCGAGGTACGCCGATGGCGGGAATTGGCGGCGTAGCGCCGTGGTGAGCCCGTCCGCCGCGCCGCGATACGGGTAGTTGAACCGGATCAGCAGGGCCGGCATGAGCCGACGTAACGCGGCGCGCAAGTCACGACTGCACGACCGCTCGGCACGGCGCGCGGGGTCGTAGAGCAACGCGGCATCGGCGCGGCGCCGTGCGCCGTGCAGGACCGGCGTGAACGTGTGGACGCCGATGTGAACCACCCGCTGCGACTGCGCGACGAGCGCGCCGATCGCCGCCTCGATCCGTCGCCGAGGCGGCCGGTAGTACAGTTCGACGATCCGTTCCCGTGCGTCGCGGTCGAGTGTTCGCGTGAACTCGGAGAAGAGGTGCCGGTGATGTCGCGACCGGTTCAGGTCGATCACAAGGCGGCTGACGGTGGTGTCGACCAGATCGGCATCCAATGCCCGGGCCAGACGTCGCGCCAGGGACCGCGCCCCGATGTCGTACCCGCGGTGGCTTTCCAGTGCGCGTTTGGCCTCCGCCGTCCGGAACAGCGGCGCGTACGCTCGCGGCACGCGATGACCGGCGTGCTCACAGGTGACCAGCATGCGGTCACGCCCCATGGAACGGGACCCCGGCTTCGAGCGCGTTGCACAACTCACCGTAGACCGAGGCGATCGATTCCCGCGTCACGCCGCCATCCAACCGGGCGACGATGCGCCGCGCGAGGCATCCCCGATCGAGGATGACGTCGAGCGCCGGCGACCATTCGGCATGGAACGGGTCGCGCGCGAGGTGGGTGCCGATGAGATGACGCCACAGTTCGTGCGCCTGACACGGTCCGCCACCGGGAAAGCCGAGCCGGTCGAGGTAGGCGCGGTCACGCAGGACCGTGTGGTCGGCGTCGACGGTCGTGGTATGCAAGACCTCGACGAGCGATTCCATCCGGATGTCGTGCTGCGCGTCGAACGCCGACGGTTCTTCGCGCACCAGCGCCTGCAGCACCGCGACGATCGCCGCCGCGATGGCCAGATCCGCACCCGGGTGTTCCTGGACGTCGGTGACGCGGATCTCGATCGTGCCGCGGCCGAACCGCGCGATGGCGCCACGCGCGTTGATCCACTCGTAGCGCAACACGCCGGCGGGATCGTGCGGTCTCATGTCGGCGTAGATCGGTTCCAGGACCGTTCGTTCGTACGCCGCTTCCGAATCGACCCGCTCGGGGATGACCTGGCCGGTGAGCGACGGGATGCGGCGTGCGTTCGTGCGATAGACCTCCAGCCGCGTGTCGAGCGACGGTCGGCGTGCGCCGTCAATGATCGGCGAACTCGCCGCCAGGGCCGGCACGATGGGCAGCACGAGGCGAACGGCCGCGTGCAGACGGCGGAATGCATCGTCGGAATCGAACGGCAGGTTCAGGTGGGCGCTCTGGAGGTTGGCCCAGCCGTGGCCGGTGCAGTCGAAGATGCGGTGTAGCGCCTCGTACACCGAGCCGTACTCGTGGGGCCACAGCACGAGTTCGGCATGCGGATCCATCCACGGATGCATCGCCGTGGGCATGAGCCGAAGACCGTGCGGGTGGAGCAGGTGGTTGCAGCGTCGGACGTGATGCTGGAACGTTGCGGCGAGGCCGTCGAGCCGGGCGGCAGGACCGTTGGTTTTGAGTTCGATGACGTGCGCAGCCAATTCGTTGGACCACGCGAGCGCGCCCGCGTCGATCTCGGACGCGACGTCGCCATCCGGGTTGCGCAGCAGGATATCGGCGCGGGGGCGCACGTCGAGCGTCGTGGCGTCCACGATCATGTACTCCAGCTCCACGCCGTAGCCGGCGAACAGCGGGAGGCGGTGGCTCACGGGGACACGTTATTGGTGCCGCGCGCGTCGAGCCGGGTCCGGAACCAGCGCATCACCGCCGCGTACAACTCGCGCCCGAGCACCTTGTCCTCGTAGCCCGCATCGACGTTCGGGTTGTCGTTGACTTCCATGACCAGGGCCTTGCCCTCGACGACCTTCAAGTCGACCCCATAGAACCCGTCCCCGAACAGCCGCGCGGCCCGCTCGCCCAGTTGCACGACGGCGCGGGGGGCATCGGCGACGGCGACCGTTTCGACCTCGCCCCAGCGGCGTTGTTTGCCTCCCGCGACCACCTGCCAATGGCCCGTCGCCATGTGGTAGCGGCAGGCAAACAGGGCGTGTCCGTCGAGCACGCCGATCCGCCAATCGAACGCCGAGGGGGTGAACGACTGTGCGACGATGAGTTCCGACTGACCGAAGAAATTCTCGAGGTGCTGCTCGAGTTCCTCGTCGTTGATGGCTTTGACGACACCCTGGGAGAACGAACTGTCGGGTTTCTTGAGTACGCAGGGAAACCCGATGCGTTCCCGGACCAGATGCGCGCTCTCTTCATCCACCACGACCGTTCGCGGGGCCGGGATACGGTGCCGGGCGAACAGCTCCGCCAGATACACCTTGTTGCCGCACCGCACGATCGATTCCGGGTCGTCGATCACCACCATCCCGTCCGCCGTGGCGCGTTGCGCGAATCGGTAGGTGTGGTGCCGGACGTGGGTGGTCTGGCGAATGAACAGGGCGTCGTACTCGGCCAGCTGGCTGTAGTCGTCGGCATCGATCACCTGGGCGTCGAGTCCCTCGGTGCGCGCCGCACGGACGAACCGCGTGATGGCTCGTTCGTTCGACGGCGCGTCATCCTCGGCGGCGTCCCACAGGATCGCGAGATCGTAGCGAAATCGGCGGGTGCTCCGGGGAGCGCGGGCCGGTCGCGCGAAGTATCCTTCCGCGCGGGACAGTACGAACTCCCGGTGCACCTCCGGGATCTCCGCAGTCGCGATCAGCCGCACACCCTGGAGCTTCCAGCGCTCGTCTCGCACGAACGTCGCGCGGAGAAACGGGGCCGGGAACTGGTTGAACAGGGACTGGCTGAGCCGGTCGTACCGCTTGGCGGGATTGCGGCCGAAGTAGACCGAGAGTTCGAGCGCGGGCAGTTTGAGCGGCGCAAGCGTGCGTTGGATCAGCTGATCCAGTTCCGCCGACACCGTCCGGATGACCGCGGCGGACCGCATCGCCTGGATGGTCTCGACCGACGGGAGCGGACGATGGCCGCGCGCGGTGGCCAACAACGACACGTAGTACCCCACGCGCTGGTAGCCATAATAGCGGCACACGTTATAGACCGTGCCGCGTCTGAGCGCGGCATATTGCGGATCGACCAGGTAGTCGCGTGCTGCCACGACCGTGACCCCCGGGAGGTCGAACGGCCAGCGCGCTTCGTTTTCGACGACGACGAGCGACCGCATCAGCCGGCGGGCGTCGGCGCGGAGCCCGTCGGTTCCAGCACCAGCAGGTTGGCGTCGAAGCTCACGATGCCGAGCAGGATGGCACTGAGCAGCCGATGCACGTTTACCGCGTAGTGGTGCGCGCCGTAGCGTGGATTGTCACCAAGCGGATCCGCCACCTGGATCTCACCCTTGTCGGGGTCGTACCCGTAGATCACCACGAAATGGCCGGTCGGCGTGCCGGCGATATCGTCCTCCACCAACCGGGTCGCGCCGGTTTCACGGGCCGACCCGTAGAGATAGGTCGCGCTCAGGCCCGTGAGCACCGGACGCCGTCGCTGCAGATATCCTCGGATGAGTTCGGGTGTCAGTTCCTCGAACTTGATCCGACCGCCAAGCGCCATGAATTCGAGATAGGCCTTGGTCGCGGCCTGGACTTTCGGATCCGGTCGCGCGGCGGCCTGCAGGCGCAGTCGCTCGGCGAGGTCGACGTCGGGTCGGTTGAACCAGGTCGGATCGAAGAGGTGGAGGTTGTAGGTGTAGATCGTGGCGTGGTAGCCGCGGCGTAACGCGTGACAGCCGAGCAGCACCGCGAGCGTGCCGCCACCCGACAGGGGTTCGACTTCCTCCATGACCTCGTCGAGCGTGATCGGGTCCCCATAATAATGATAGACGGCGTGCAGGCAGCTCGGACCGCAGGCGCTGTCGGTCGGCTGGGGCGGCATGGCGATAGCGAGATGATTCGGCATGTCGCGTAACATAGCGTTCATTTCATCTTGACGAGCGTGCGCCACCCCGTTTCATGGGGGAGGACGCCGAGCGACCCACCGATCTGACTGAAGCGCTCCACCACGTAGAACAGCGCCGGGTCCACCGCCCGCGCGCGTCTCAGGAGTTGCGGCAGGTCCCGTCGCCGGCAACTCAGGTACAGCAGCGTGCGGTGGCCGTCCTCGGCCGAGCCGATGAACGTGGTCAGCCCGGTGGCGAGCGGCCGCAGCGCGGTCTCCAATCCGGCGGGGTCCTGTCGGGAAATGATCCGCACGACGCACGTCCCGATCGCGAGTCGTCGCTCGAGCAGGATGCCCACCGCGCTTCCCGTCCCGAACCCTCCCGAATAGGCGAGCACGAGCCACGGGTGGGTCGAGACGCTCTGCACGACCTGCGAGATCGCGAGGACCCAGACCGACACCTCGATGATGCCGAGCAGGACGGAGATCCGGATGTGACCGCCCACCACCGATAGGGTGCGGATCGTCCCGAGGGAAACGTCCACCACCCTGAGCGAGAAGATCAGGCAGGCAATCAACCAGATGGGGAAGGCGTCGAACACGGGCGCGCTCCGGCTCGGGTCAATCCTAGCCGGAGCGGGAAGCGTGAACAAGCGGCGCGGGCCTTTGACCTGTCGTCACGAACGCGTAACGCTTTGCCCGGTTTTGCCCGACAGCGGCGTCCCGGCCGATGCATTTGCATGCCCGCCGTGATAAGTTCGCCACCATGAACTACCATGTGCTTGTCGTCGATGACGAGCCGGATATCAGGGCGTTGGTCGCGTACCATCTCGCGAAAGCCGGATACCGGGTCACGACGGCCGCCGATGGTCCCGAGGCGCTCAAGGCGGCGCAGCGGGAACCGCCGGATCTCGTCGTGCTCGATCTCATGTTGCCGGGGCTCTCGGGGTTCGACGTCTTGAAGGCGTTGCGGGGTCACGGCGAGACCTGCGACGTGGGCGTGATCCTCCTGACCGCCCGCAAGGACGAGCCGGATCGGATCGAGGGCCTGGCGCTTGGCGCGGACGACTATCTCGTGAAGCCCTTTTCGCCGCAGGAGCTGGTGCTCCGTGTGGCCGCTATTCTGCGGCGTCTGACCAAACCATCGGTGTCAAAAGGCGCGCGAATCATGATCGGGTCTCTTGTGATCGATCAGTCAGCGCACGCCGTGACGGTCGGCGGTGACCCGGTCGACCTGACCGCCACCGAGTACAAGCTGCTCGTGACGCTGGCCGAGCGGCGGGGGCGGGTACAGTCGCGCACGCAGCTGCTCCAGGCGGTTTGGGACGCGCATCCCGACATCCAGACGCGGACGGTGGACATGCACGTCCAGCGACTGCGTGCCAAGATCGGTGCGGCGGCCGGCGTGCTGGAGACGGTGCGCGGCTTCGGATACCGCCTCCGTGCCCCGGAGGAGTCCCGGACCCGCACGCGATGAACTTCGGTCTGCGGATCCTGCTGTCGATCATCGCCATCCTGGCGGTTGCGGTCATCGGATCGGCGATCGCCGCCGAGCGTTGGGTTCGGGCAGGGCTCGAAGCGAACCTGGTGGACGAGATTCGGCGCGACAGCGAGTTATTGGGCGCCGCCATGCCCGATGATCCGGCGGCCCTGCAGGAAGCCGCGCACCGCTTCGGGACGATGATTGGGCGCCGGGTGACGATCATCGACTCGACGGGTCGGGTCCTGGGCGATTCGGACTTCGACTCCGCCAGCGTGGCGCTGCTTGACAGCCACGCGACGCGTCCGGAGGTAGTGGCCGCCATGGGAGCCGGCGTCGGACATGCGAGGCGCGTTTCCCAGTCGACCAACCGAGAAGAACTCAAAGTCGCCGTGCGGCATTGGCCCGGGGTCGTCCGTATTTCAGCGCCGACGGCGCAGATCGCGGCCGCGGTCGAGGAGGTGCAGTGGACGATGCTGCTCGGGGCGTTCCTCGCGCTCGCCTTTGGTGCGGCGCTGGCGATGCTGGGCGGGCGCGCGATCGCCCGCCCGTTGGGGCGGCTCGCCGGTGCCGCCCAGGCGATCGAGGTGGGCGTTGCGCCCACCTATCCGGTGTCGACCGCTCCGGAGATCCGGCAGTTGGTGCGCGCGTTGCGCAGCATGCAGGACCATCTGGCGCGCCAGCTGGCCGATCTCGAGCGCGGGCGACAGGAGATGGCCACCCTGATCGAATCGATGGTGGAAGGGGTGATCGCGGCCGATGCGGGCGGGCACGTCGTCGTGTGCAATACGGCCACCCGGCGGCTATTTCAGTATGAGGACGGCGAGGTGCTGCCCAACCTGCGCGCGTTGTTCCGCGACGTCGAAGCCCGCACGATCGTGGATGACGTCATGCGCGGTCAGCCGGTGATGGGCCGCGAGATCGTGCTCGATGGGCGCAATGTGCTGGTGACCGCTCGCCCCCTCCCGACCGGCGGCGCCGTCGTGTGCCTGCACGACATCACCGATGTCCGTCGGCTCGAAGCGGTGCGCCGTGACTTCGTGGCCAACGTGTCGCACGAACTGAAAACGCCGCTCACCAGCATCGCCGGTTACGCCGAGACCCTCGCGGGGGAACCTCCGGATGCGAAGACGGCGCGCCAATTCGCCGAGGTGATTCTGGCGAACGCGAGCCGGATGCGCGGGTTGGTGGACGATCTGCTCGATCTGAGCAAGCTGGAATCCGGTGTCTGGCGGCCGCAACCGGAGCCGCTTGACGTGCCCCAGGTCGCCGCGGCGGCCTGGGCTCCGTTCGCGGAGCGCGCCGCGGCGGCGGGCGTCGCGTTCGCGGTCGACGCGCCGGCCGCCCGCGTTCGCGCTGACCCCGATGGCCTCCAGCAGATCTTCACGAACCTGTTCGACAACGCGCTGCGCCATACGCCGGCCGGCGGCCGGATCGACGTCACCGGTACGGTGCTTGGTGACAACGTTGCGATCGCTGTCGAGGACACCGGGGGAGGTATTCCCGGTGACCAGATCGGACGCGTGTTCGAACGGTTCTATCGGGTCGATCCGGCACGGTCTCGTGACCAGGGGGGGACGGGGCTGGGTCTCTCGATCGTGCGTCACCTCGTCGAGGCCCACGGCGGGCGCGTCGAGTTGGACAGTACGCTCGGCGTGGGGACAAAGGTGCGGTTCACGCTCCGGGCCCCCTAGTCGCCCGCACAACCCCGCACACTCTACGGCACGCTCGCCGGTTGCTCGACCGAGCACACCGACCGCAGACCAACTCGTTACGCGATAGCCGCGCCGATCGTCACGGGACCGTGACGTTCCTCCCCGACTATCCATGCTCGCCGAGCCGCAGTCGCCCAGGCTGCGCGGCTCACGTTGGGACACGACGAACGCAAGGACGAGGGATGTCGCGAACGGTTCTCCGTACGATGGCGTGGCTGGTCGCACTCGGCGTGGTCCCGATGGGAGCGCACGCCCAGATGACCGCCACGGGCCGTATCACCGGGCAGGTGGTCGATGAGCGGACCGGCCGGCCGATCGGCGAGGTGGAAGTGCGTCTGGTGGCCACCAACGTCACGGTCCAGACCGATCTCGATGGTCGGTTCGTCCTGTCCGATGTTCCGGTAGGCCCGGTCGTGATCGAGGTCCGGCGCATCGGGTACAGCTTCAAGACGGTGACCCAGGTCGGCATCGCGCCGGGTGAGACGACCGTACTCGACGTCGCGCTCGTGCCCGCGACGTTCAACGTCGAGGCGATCATCGTGACCGCCACGGTCGAGCGGGGGACGGTATCGCGCGCCCTCGACGAGCAACGCAACGCGTCGGGGATCGTGAATGCCCTGAGCGCCGAGCAGATTGAGCGGAGTCCCGATTCCGACGCCGGCCAGGCGATGCAGCGGGTCAGCGGCGTCACGGTCGAGGGCGGGAAGTACGTGTTGATCCGCGGACTCGGCGAACGCTATTCGACCACCGCGCTCAACGGGTCCCGCATCCCGAGCGCCGATCCTGATCGGCGTGTGGTGTCACTCGACCTCATTCCTGCCGGCCTGCTCGAAGCGGTGACCACCTCGAAAACGTTCAGCGCGGACCAGGCGGGTGATTTCGCGGGCGCCCAGGTGAATCTGCGCACCCGCGAGTTCCCGTCGCACCACGTGTTCCGCTTTTCGCTGTCGACCGGATTCAACGACGCGGTGACCGGCCGCCATCTCGCGACGGCACCCGCGGCCGCGAACGACTGGCTCGCGTTCGGCGCCGCGGAACGCGCGTTGCCCGGGAACATACGCGAGGCCGGGAACCTCCAGGGCGTCCCGCGGCAGGATGTCGGCCAACTCATCGGCTCGTTTCGCAACGTCTGGTCGGCGGAGATTGGCACCGGCGCGCTGCCCGCGTCGTTCTCGCTCTCCTTTGGCGGCCAGGATCCCGTGGTCGGCCAGCCGATCGGCTATATCGGCAGCCTGACATACTCGTATTCGCAAGGCGTACGCGAAAACGAGCGGAAGGCCACCGCGGTGACGTCCGGAGACGAGCCCCTCAACGAGTACTTCGGGTCAACCGGAACGACCGAAGTGCTCTGGGGCGGCCTGCTCAACCTCAGCACCCGCCTCGGCCCCGCCACCAAGATTTCGCTCTATAACACGTACAATCGCCGCGCCGACAATGAGGCAACGCGGCTCGGCGGGACCAACGAGGAATTCGGCACCGAGTTCGACATCACGCGGCTGACGTACGTCGAGCGCTCCGTGCGTTCGCACCAGCTGCGGGGGGAGCATCTGCTGGCGTCGCGGCACCGCTGGGAGTGGAGCGGCAGCGTGTCTCGCGTGGCGCGTGACGAGCCCGACCGGTCCGATCTCGTCTATGAAGCGGAGCGGATGGAGAACGGCGATTCGCTGGTGGGGGTTCGCTGGTGGGGGGGCCCTCGTTCGGCGACACGAACCTTCAGCAACCTCGCTGAAACCAGCCATGAGACCGGCACCAGCATTCGGTTCGCGCTCGGCGACGCCGGCGGGGACTTCGCCCTCAAGGTGGGTGGGGCATATCGCGCCGTGTCGCGCGACGCGGACAGCCGCGCCTACGACATCGTGAACCTCGGTCTCGATCGCGAGCAACGCGGTTTGGCGCCCGAGGGAATCTTCGACGGCCCCTTCGCGTCGGGCGGCCAGCTGCTGCTGCAACCGAACGTGCTCGGCGGTCAGTATGACGCGACCGATCGCAACCTCGCCGGATTCGTGCAGTTGGAGCTCCCGCTCGTTGCCCGCCTGCGGGTCATTGCCGGGGTGCGCGTCGAGCAGGCCGACATGCTGGTCAACAGCCTTACGCCCCAGGGGACGCCGGATACGGCGCGGCTGGACAACACGGATATCCTGCCGTCGCTCGGCGTAACGCTCGCCCTGTCGTCCCGGTCGAATCTCCGGCTCTCGGCGACCCAAACCGTGGCCCGCCCTGAATATCGGGAACTTGCCAATACGAGCTCGTTCGACGTCCTCGGCGGCCTGTTCGTCTTTGGAAACCCGAGCCTGCGGCGCTCGCTGATTCAGAACGCAGACCTCCGCTGGGAGTTCTTCCCGACACCGGGCGAGGTGCTGAGCGTCTCGCTGTTTGCCAAGCATTTCGACGACCCGATCGAGCGGGTCCTGCTGGCGCTGACGGGCAAGGAAGGACTCACGTACATCAACGCCAAATCGGCGCGCAACTATGGCGTGGAATTCGAGGTCCGCCGCTCCCTCGGCATGCTCGCGACTTCGCTGACGCCGTTCACCACGTTCGGCAACGTCATGGTGATGCAGAGCGACATCGAGCCGGGTGAGGGAACGGCGCTCACCAACGCGAACCGTCCCATGGTGGGCCAGTCGGAATACGTGATCAACGCGGGACTGGAATACGCGAGTTGGGGTGGCAGCCTGACCTCGACCCTGCTTTACAACGTCGTCGGCCCCCGGATTACGGAGGCTGGTGTCGAGCCGCGGCCCGACGCGATCGAGCGCGAGCGACACCTCATCGACTACTCCCTCCGCTGGCAAGCCACGCAGCCGGTGGGATTCAAGCTCGACGCCAAGAATCTCCTGAACGCCCCACACGAAATCATGCAGGGGAGTGTCATCCGGCATCGGTATACCACCGGTCGGGTGTTCTCCGCCGGCATCACCTGGAGCCTGTGATGTCCCATCACCCGCGACACCTATTCGGAGGAAACATGTTCAACCCAGTTGGGCGTCGGGCAATGCTGGCAATCGCCATCGTCGTCTCCGGCGCCGCCTGCGGCGACTCGGTTACGGAACCGGAAACGCCCGATACGCCCGCCGGACTCCAGGTGGCACAATTGACGCTGACATCCGTTCGGATCACGTGGAACAGCGTCACGGGCGTCGAGGGCTATCGGCTCGAGCGCGCCGCGGCCGACGATCCCGGTGTGTTCGACCAGATCGGGGCCGGGGATCTCACCGACACCACCTACGATGACACCGGCCTGACCGCGGGCGTGTCCTACAGCTACCGCGTCGCGGCCGTTGCCGGGGGCCTCACGAGCGACTACACCGCGGCGGCGACGATCGCGACCGGCGTGGCCGCCGCCACACTCACCGGAAATATCACGGCGGACCGCACGTTGATGGCGGATTCCCTGTACACGCTGAGCGGGTTCGTGAAGGTGCAGAACGGTGCGACGCTGACGATCGAGCCGGGAACCAGGATCGTCGGGGACCCGAGTACACCGGGCAGCTCCCTGTGGATCCTGCGCGGGGCGAAGATCGAGGCTGTCGGCACCGCCGCGGAACCGATCGTCTTCACGTCGGCCAAGCCGGTTGGTTCGCGGGCACCCGGAGACTGGGGCGGGCTCATCCTCATCGGCCGAGGCCGCATCAACCGGACGGGTGGACCGATCAATACCGAAGGCCCCACGCCGGAGGACTACTCCGGCGGGAACGACGACGCGGACGGCAGCGGAACGCTGCGGTACGTGCGGGTCGAGTTCGCCGGTTTCGACGTCTCCGCCGGCGGTGGACAGGAATTGAACTCCATCTCGGCGTACGCCACCGGCAGCGGGACGCGATTCGAGTACGTCCAGTCGATGAGCGGCCTCGATGACTCCTTCGAGTTCTGGGGTGGGGCCGCGCAGGGACGGTACCTGATTTCGTTCGAGTCGGGTGATGATCATTTCGACTGGTCCGAAGGGTTCAGGGGCAAGCTGCAGTTCATCATCGGCTTCCAAAGCCAGCGTCTGGTGCCGGCGCCGGGAGCCGGGTCCTTCTCGTCGGACCCGCGCGGCTTCGAGGGCGATGGGTGCGAACCGGGTCTTGCCGGTTGCACGCTCACGGACAATTCGGCCAGCACGCCGTACTCCAACCCGACGATCGCCAACTTCACGCTCGTCGGTACGGGGGACCTGAGCGGCTTTCCGGACGACGGCCGCGGGATGGTCCTGCGGCGTGGCACCGCCGGTCTCCTCAGCAACGGCGTCGTGGCGCGCTTCAAGGGTGTCGCCTGCCAGATGCGCGACGCGTGGACCGATTCCCTCAGGCTGCGTGACTCGCTCAACCTGAACAACATCATCTTCGCCGACAATACGGGCGGAAACTACGCTGACCCCGCCGCCAACGGCAGCAACGACTTCTGCAAGGCGGCAAGCTGGGCCGGGTCGAACCACATCGAGTCCGCCATGGCGGCGGCGGAGATCTTCACCAGCCTGAACGCCGCGAGCCTGGACTTCACGCCTGCGTCGCCGGGTGCCGTGGCGCTCGGCGCGGGTGCGATCGCGCTGCCCGCGGCGCGGGCCGCCAACTTCTTCGGCGGCACGATGGCGACCACGACCTACGCCGGCGCTGCCGATCCGTCCGCGGCGACGCCCTGGTGGGCCGGCTGGTCCACGTACCTCATCAACTAGTCGTGCTCACCAATTGGACCGTGGCGGCTGGCGCCCCCAAGGCGCCGGCCGTCCGGCACGAGGAGCATCGAGCGTGAACGCGGTGCAGCGCCTCAAAGGCAAAACCGCCTGCGTCGGCGGTCTCCTGCTCGCGGGACTGAGCGCGGCGGGATGTGGTGCGGGCAGTCGCCCGACCCACGGGCAGCGGACGGCCCAGGTGGTCGACAGCGCGGTTCCCGTCGACACGGCGCTCGCGCGTTTCCGGAAAGACCTCGAAGCGCCCGCCGAGCTCACCGGCGGTGCGAAGACGCTCGACGGACTGATCGGGCGGTTTGTGACGTTGCTCGAGCTGGGAGACACGGCTGGACTTCACGCTCTGACGATCACCAAGGAAGAGTTCGCCTTCCTGTATTACCCAACCGTCCCGGAGTCGCGGCCACCATATGAACTCGGTCCGGGTCTCATGTGGTTCCTGATCGACGGCGCGAGCTGGCGTGGACTCGCCGCGGCCCTGGTGGAACGCGGCTCCCGGCCGCTGGGATATGTGGGGTACGCCTGTCCCGAAGCGCCTCGCATGCTGGGGGCCAATCGGCTCTGGCCGCTGTGTGTGGTGCAGCGAGTCCAGGGACCGGCCGATACGCTGGCGGAGCGGCTGTTCGGTCCGGTGCTTGAGCGGGGCGGCCGGTTCAAGTTCGTGAGTCTCGCTAACAAGGTGTCCTGACACCGCCCCTGCCCGCCCATCCAACGCAATTGCCAGCGAATCAACAGGTTAGCCGACCGGTGGGCGGCCGCAGTTACGTCGTTGTTACAGATCCGTGACGAGATCGTCAACTATGGGGACTATCGTCCGTGAGTTTTCCACTCGCAAATAGGAAGCAAGAGCATGCGACGCGTTCGAGTGTTTTCCGCCCTGGCTGGCTTCGCGCTCGCGGCATGTGGCGGGGACAGCGTCACCCTCCTGAACGGGGCCGGCGCCACATTTCCCAACATCATCTACCAGAAGTGGGTCAGCGACTACAACGGCGTGACCCCGGGTGTGGAGTTGAACTACCAGTCGATCGGTTCGGGCGGCGGGATTGCCCAGTTCACCGACGGGACGGTGGACTTCGGTGCCAGCGACGCACCGATGAACGACGGGGAAATCGGCGCGGTGAACGGGAACGTGTTGCACATCCCCACCGTGCTTGGTGCTGTCGTCCCGACGTTCAACCTGCCCGGCGTGACGGTCACGCTACAATTCACGCCTGAGGCACTTGCCGGGATCTATCTGGGTGAGATCACCCGTTGGGATGACGTGCGGCTGCGGTCGGCCAATCCGGGGGTAGCGCTTCCGGCCCAGGACATTGTGGTGGTGCATCGCTCGGACGGGTCGGGTACGACCTACATCCTTACGGAGTACCTCACCAAGATCAGCCCGACTTGGGCGGAGCGGGCCGGGACCGGCAAAGCGGTGAACTGGCCGGTCGGGCTTGGCGGCAGGGGGAACGAGGGCGTTGCGGCGACGGTGCGGCAGACGAACGGCGCCATCGGCTACGTCGAGTTGGGCTACGCCCTCATCAACAACATGCCCTTGGGCGCCGTGCGCAACCGCGCCGGGAACTTCGTGACCCCGGACCTGTCCACGGTGACGGCCGCCGCTGCCGGAGCGATGGAGTCGATGGGGCCGGACACGGATTTCCGCGTGTCCCTCACCAACGCGGGTGGTGATCGTAGCTTCCCCATCGCGTCCTTCACATGGCTGCTGCTGCGTCGGGAGTACGACGACTCGACGAAGGCGGGTGACCTCGTGCATTTCGTCAGGTGGGCACTCAACGACGGGCAGGGCGCCGCGGCGGCACTCGGATACGCTCCGTTGCCGGAGCAGCTTCGTCCTTGGATCGAAGCGCGACTTCGGACGGTCACCGTCGGTGGCGCGCCGGTCTGGACCGGCCCCGCCGGTGGCTGACGGGTCACGGTGAGCGGCGCAGCGCCACAACCGCAATCGCCCCGATCCGCCGCAGGTCGGGGCGACGTTGTCTTTCGGACCGTGCTGACATCGTGTGCGTTGGCCGTGCCGTTCCTCTTGCTTGCGATCGTGGCGCAGCTCACCTACACGGCGTGGCCCGCCATCCGCGAGTTTGGGTTCGCGTTTCTCTATCGTTCGACGTGGGATCCGGTCGCCGGGGTATACGGTGCCGCCCCGATGATCTTCGGGACGCTGTTCTGTTCGTTGCTGGCGTTGCTGTTGGCGGTCCCCCTGGCCGTTGGGACCGCCATCTTCCTGACCGAATTCGCGCCCGGCAAGATACGCCGTCCGGTGGCGACGTTGGTCGAGCTGCTCGCCGCGATCCCGAGCGTGGTCTACGGTCTTTGGGGCGTCTTCGTGCTCATTCCACTGCTCAAGGCGTACGCCGTGCCGCCGCTGCAGGCGGTGCTTGGTTGGACCCCGTTCTTTTCCGGGACGTTCTTCGGCAATTCGATGCTCGCCGGCGCGCTCATCCTGGCCATCATGGTCCTGCCGTACATCGCTTCGGTGAGTCGCGAGGTGTTGCTCGCGGTTCCCACCGCGCAACGTGACGCGGCGCTCGCGCTCGGCGCGACGCGGTGGGAAGCGGTGTGGGGCGCGGTGTTGCCATTTGCGCGGCCCGGCATCACCGGGGCGGTCGCGTTGGGGCTCGGCCGGGCCCTGGGCGAGACGATGGCGGTGGTGATGGTGATCGGCAACCGCCACGATATGAGCCTTTCGCTCCTTGACCCCGGCTATACCATGGCGGCGTTGATCGCCAACGAATTCAATGAGGCCGCCGGCATGCAGCGCGCGGCTTTGTTTGAAGTCGGGCTCGTGCTGTTTGCGGTCACGCTGGCCGTGAACGCGGCCGCGCGCCTGCTCGTTTGGCGCGTGGCGCGCGAGAGCGCCATCGGGAGCCGGGCGGTCTGATGCCGGTGCCTCGCCGGCGCCTGACCTCTCGCGTCATGACCGCGGCCACGGTCGCCGCCGCGGCCTTCGCGCTCTTGCCGTTGTTCGCGATCTTCGGCGACCTCGTCGCCAAAGGCGCGTCGAGCATCAACTGGGACTTCTTCGTCAAGAACCCCGTGCCCGCCGGATCGACGGGAGGGGGGGTGGCCAACGCGATCGTGGGCACGCTGATCGTCGTCGGGCTTGGGAGCCTCATCGGGTTGCCGATCGGGATTGGTGCCGGCATCTACCTCGCGGAATACGGCAAGGGGAAGCTGGCGATGACGGTCCGGTTTCTGGCCGATGTGCTCACGGGAACGCCTTCGGTGATCGTGGGGATATTCGTGTGGACGTGGATCGTGCGACCGATGGGGCATTTTTCCGCGCTGTCGGGCGGCATCGCCCTGTCGGTGCTGACGATCCCGATGGTGACGCGGACGACCGAGGAGATGGTCCGACTGGTGCCCGGTTCCCTGCGGGAGGCGGCGCTGGCGCTCGGCTATCCGCGCTGGCGCGCCGCGCTGACGGTGATGGTGCGCTCCGCCTGGCCCGGGATCGTGACCGGAGCCCTGGTGGCGGTCGCACGCATCGCCGGCGAGACCGCCCCATTGCTGTTCACCGCGCTGGGGAACCTCAATTTCCGAACCAACATCATGCAGCCGATGCAGACGCTCTCGTTGCAGATCTATGTGTATGCCACCGGTCCGTTCGAGGAATGGCATCGCCTCGCCTGGGGCGCGGCCCTCGTCCTCATGGCCATCGTTCTCCTGTTCAGCATCAGCGCGCGTCTCGCCACCCGATCCCGCTTCCGTGCCCGCTGAAACGCCTCGCCTCCGGACCGACGGCTTGTGGGCCTATTTCGGCTCGACGCCTGCCGTCAAAGACGTGTCGCTGTCGTTTCCACCGAACACGGTGACGGCGATCATTGGCCCGTCCGGGTGCGGCAAAAGCACATTCCTCCGCTGTCTCAATCGCCTGCACGAGCTCGTGGGCGGAACCGTGCGGGGCGGCGTGCTGCTGGACGGCGAGGATATCTACGCGTCCCACGTGGATGCGGTCGCCGTCCGGAAGCGCGTCGGCATGGTGTTTCAGCGGCCCAATCCCTTTCCGACCATGAGTATCGCGGGGAACGTCACGGCCGGATTGCGGGTGAACGGACGCCGGTCCCGGAGCGACACCGCGGCCGTGTTGGAACGCGCGCTCCGCGGTGCGGCGTTGTGGGACGAGGTCAAGGATCGGCTGCACGAGAGCCCGCTTTCCCTGTCGGGTGGGCAGCAGCAGCGACTGTGCCTGGCGCGAGCCATCGCACCGCAGCCAGACGTGGTGTTGCTCGACGAACCCACGTCCGCATTGGATCCCCTTGCGACGCAGGCGGTGGAGGAGTTGCTGCAGGAACTCAAACGGCAGTACACGGTTGTGATCGTGACACACAACATGCAGCAGGCGGCGCGCGTGTCCGATCGCACCGCGTTCTTCTACCTGGGTGATCTGATAGAAACGGATGTCACCGCGAGAATGTTCACGGCGCCCAGCGAGGAGCGTACCGAGGCGTATATTACGGGACGGTTTGGATGATGTCGGAACTGTCGATCCAGGGCTTCCATTTCTGGTATGGCGACGTGCCGGCGCTCACGAACGTTGCCGTCACCGCGGCCGCCGGTCAGATCACCGCGTTCATCGGACCGTCCGGGTGCGGCAAGAGCACCTTGCTTCGTTCGATCAATCGGATGAACGAGTTGCTTCCAGGCGTGCGGCATACAGGGGACATCCTGTTGCGCGGTCAATCCGTCTACGACTCCGACACCGACGTGGTAGAACTGCGGCGCCGCGTTGGTATGGTCTTTCAGACACCGAATCCCTTTCCAAAGTCCGTGTTCGACAACGTGGCCTTTGGGCCGCGCTTGAACGGTGCCGGCTCGGGCCGCGAGTTGGCGGATCGAGTCGAGACGGCGCTCAAGCGGGCGGCGCTCTGGAATGAGGTCGCGGATCGGCTCCACGAGGCCGGCACGGGACTGTCCGGCGGGCAGCAACAGCGCCTGTGCATCGCCCGCGCATTGGCGAACGAACCCGAGATGCTCCTGCTCGACGAGCCGTGTTCGGCGCTGGATCCCGTCGCCACCCAACGCATCGAAGAGCTGCTGCTCGAATTGAAAAGCGACGTCCCCATCGTTATTGTGACACACAACCTCCACCAGGCCGCCCGCATCGCGGATCGCACGGCGTTCTTCTATCTCGGTGAACTCGTGGAGGTCGCTGACTCCGAGGAGCTGTTCAGCCGGCCACGTGAAAAGCGGACCGAGGCCTACGTCACAGGGAGATTCGGTTGACCAATCCCGCCCCGCGGCATTTCCACGAAGAACTCGCGCAACTCAAGGACCGGGTCCTCCAGATGTGCAGCCGGGTCCAGAACGCGCTCGATCGGGCGGTGAACAGCCTGTTGGATCGCGACGCCGCCGCCGCCGAGCGCGTGATCGCAGAAGACCACGGCATCGATGATATGGAGGTGGAAGTCGAAGAGACGGTCACGAACCTGATCGCGCTCCAGCAGCCGATGGCGCGTGACCTGCGGTTGATTCTGGCGATGCTTAAAATCTCCAACGATCTGGAGCGCGTGGGCGATCATGCGGTGAACATCGCCGAGTGTGCCAGGCGCTTGCCGCAAGCCCGTGTGATCGCGCCCGAGCCGGAACTCGTGGAGATGAGCCGGCTGGCCCGGCAGATGCTCGCGGACGCCATCGACGCGTTCGTGCGTGGAGACGCGACGGCAGGGCGCGATGTGTGCCGACGTGATGACAAGGTCGACGCGTTGCACCGCTCGATGTTCCGCATCCTGATCACGCACATGGCGGAAGATCCGCATGTGATCGGCGCGGCAATGGAGCTGTTTCTCGTGAGCCGCAACCTCGAGCGTGTTGCGGATCTTGCCACGAACGTCGCGGAAGATGTCGTCTTCCTGGTGGAGGGGAAGACGATCAAACATGGTGCGGAAGGCCGTCCCGAGGACCGTTCCTGATCGAACTCAACCCATCGTTCATCGCGGAGTACACGTACGTGACCCGTCCCATCAAGCACCGGCTCAGCCTCGTGGCCGGCGTCGTCGTGCTCGCCTCGGCGGGCGTCGCGCGGGTAGCGGCCGCCCAGGTGGAACTCAAGTCGCGTGCCCTGGAAATCACGCTGACCGGGCGCCTGCAAACGCAATTCAACTCGACCTCGGTGTCCGGCGAGCGGGCATCCGAGTTCCTGATTCGTCGCGCCCGCCTGACCGCGGAGATTGTGGTCAGCGATCTGGTGCACGGAAAGGTCCAGCCGGACTTCGGCGAAGGGCGCCTGGCGTTGAAAGACGCCTATATGCAGTTGAGATTCTCCCCGGCATTGCGGACGACGTTCGGTCAGTTCAAGCGTCCGTTCGACGTGTTCGAGCTGACCAGCTCGACGCAGATCCTGGTCGTGGAGCGCGCGGGCGGTGTCAACGGCGTGGACACGTGTGCCGGTCCGGGTGGGTTGTGTGCCTACAGCCGGTTCACGGAAAAACTCGGCTTCTCCGACCGCGACATCGGGGTGATGGCCGACGGCCGATTCAACGGGGGACAGCTGGAGTATGCCGTGTCGGTCACGAACGGTACCGGAGCGAATCGCGAGGACGAGAATGGTTCCCGTTCGTTCTCGGGGCGCGTGGCGGTGGTGCCGCTGCGCGGGTTGCGTGTCGCCGCGAACGCCGGGGCACACGACTTTACCAACCCGGCGACCGGTGACGAGTACGCCGTGGCGTTCGGCGGAGACGTGGAGTACGGGAACTTCAACGAGGGGCTCCACGTGCAGGCCGGACTGACCACGGGCGACAACTGGCTCAACCTGGTGGCAACCGATCCGACACGGTTCGTCACGACGCAGGGTATCGTGACCTACAAGCTCCCGCTGACGGCCGGCGGGTATCTCTCCGGCATCGAGCCGCTCTTCCGCGTGAGTTGGGGCGATCCGGACCGTGCGACGCCCGGGGATGCCGGGTGGTTGTTGACCCCGGGATTCGTGGCGCACATCGTCGGCCGCAACAAGATCGCGGCGAACGTGGATATCTGGTCCCCGGCCTCCGGCGACACGGAGTGGTCGCTCAAAGTGCAAGCGGGGATGCATTTCTGATTGCAGATTGCAGATTGCAGATTGCAGATTGCAGATTGCAAATTTGGGATTGGAGAGTTTGTCCCCCAATCTGCAATCCCCAATCTGCAATCTGCAATCTACGATCCCCCCCGCGACACGATCACGAACAATCCCTGATTGGCCGGCACCCGCACGCGCGACAGGTCGATCTCACCGGCTCGCTGGAGTCCCTCGACCGCCGGCGTGACGGCCCGCGCGCCCGGCGCCAATCCCAACGTGGGCCAATCGACCGTGAGGTTGACGGTCTCGTTTTGGGCCGACCACGATGCTAGAGCGATGAGTACACCGTCAGGGCGAATGTAGGCGGTCGCGAACACCCGCGGGTGTTCGGTGGTAACCGGCGCGTCGTCCAGCCAGTACCCCAGCATGCGGCTCTGTTCAATCCCGAAGTCGTTGATCATGCGCCAGACGGGACGGGGATCGATGTCGCCCCAGAAGCGCGTCGTCATGCCGTACAGCAGGCCGCGGTAGGGATGCCCGCCATCCTGCAACATCTCCCCCATCAGGCCGAACGGGAGTCCGGATACCTCGGTGAACCAGTAGTCCTCATCCCGGTCATACTCGAAATACTCGCCGAACCAGAGCCGCGAGATGTACGGAAAGTGCTCCATGTACAACAAGGCGCTATTGATGTGGCCATCGCGCGGATTGAATTGATTGGCCGAGTGTAAATCGATGATGACGGTGTCGCGATGGGCGTGGAGTACGGAGACCATCCGTTTCACCGTCTCGCGGCTGAAGGCGATGTCATCGAGGTACAGTCCGTCGATGTACTGATTCTCGGCCAGCCAGGCGAGTCCCGCGACATAGTAGTTGGTCCAGCGTGACGTGCCCTTGTCGAGCATCGCGGCGTCGTCGACGCCCCAGGCATGCCACGCCGAGTGATAGTTGGACTCGAGGTGTTCCTGCATCCATGAGTGGCCGCCGGCGTCGCCGTCGTTCAGGATCTCATCGCCGAGGCTGCGCAGCGCGAACAACTCGTGTGCACGGTAGGTCAGCTCGCGGATCGTATAGTAGAGCTTGACCTTGATCCCCTTTGCATGCGCTTCCTCGATATAGGCGGTCTGCAGATCCAGATTGAAAAACGGGTAGTTGATATACGGGTTGATCTCATTCGCATGGTGGATGTTGACCACCGTGCCGCCCCACGCGATGACCGAATCGACGGGCACGTAGCGGTGCACGAAGCGCGTTCGGAAGTGTGTTGGAGGGTCGATCGGTTTGAAGGGGGTGAGCAGGAGCCGGATGTTGAACCGCAACGTGTCCCCCGCGGCCAGGTGCCGCGGGCCGGAGTAGTTGCGGGCGGTGACCGCGGTGCGACTCGTCTCGATGCGAATGCCACCGCGCCCGTCGTTGAACCACGATGCCGGCATGCGCAGCGGTTGGTTTTGATAGAAGTTAGTGTTGAGCGGTCGCGCGTAGCCATCGTCCCGCAACACGTACTGCAAACCGGCGTTGACGCCGCCGAGCCACACCCCTTCCTGGTGGTTTTCGACCGTCCACGTCCAGTCGATGCGTGGCGGCCGCTTCCCGCCACGCAAGCCAAGTCCCAGCATGTACTCGGCCGCCGCCGGCTGGAGCACGACCGGGAGCGCGATGTCGTCGACCTGGAGATCGCGCAACGCCCGGATGGTGAGGTGATAGTCCAGCATCCCGTCGTATTCCAGCGCCCCGTCTACCCGCAGAGTTACCTGGTCGGATCGACTTTCGCCGGACCACGTGACGCGACCGCGTGCTTCCTGTCGTAGCGTGAGTTCGCCAGGCGACAACCGCTCCCGGTGGCCGGCGACGACGATCTCCAGATCGAGCGGTCGGGCGAGCACCGGCTGGGGCGTTGCGACGAGGTGCGTCATCTCCGGGCTGAAATAGCTGAGCAACTGGTCGGGCAGGCCGGATGGGCCCAGCGCCACCGTGCGCCCCAGGATGGACAGTGCATGTCCGTCGACGCGCACCGGCTCGAATGGCTCGATGATGAAATCGGGATCGGTACCCGCCGTCGAGTTCAGCCAGGCGAGCCGAGTCATCAGTTCGGGCGTGGCGAATCCGTGATCGACCGCGCGGGCGGGCTGCACGTCGATGGTGACATGGACCGACTTGCTGCCTCGGTTTGCCGTCGACACCGTGACGTTGCCATCGTACGACCCCGGCGCCTGATCCTCGGGTATGGCCAGCCCGATCCAGAGCGGTTGCACCGTCCCGGCCGGCACCGCGACGTCGGTGTCGAACCGGCGGCCCTGTTCGTCGATGCCGCCGCAGTTGAAGCAGGTCAGCGTCTCGTCAAACGCGGCCGGGAAACCGTCGAACGCCACGCGCACCTGTCTCAGCGAGTCCACGCCGGCGATCAACGCGAGCTGGAAGGTGAAGGACTCCCCGCGGAGCGCTTTGCCGGCGAACTCGGCCGTCCGTTCCCGGGCGGTCCAATGCCGCGGCAGGAAGTTCCGCATCCGCACCGGATAGTCGCGGTGCTCGGGCACGACGGCCCAGCCACCCTCAGCGGCCGGCATGAAGGAGGCGGACTCGGAATCGCTCGCGATCACCTCCATCGGGAAGAAACGGTGAAAGGTGTTCAGCGATTGGATGTGGGTGGTACGCGCGCGCGGCAGGCTCATCGGGTCCGCGGCGCGCACCCGCCGTTCCCAGACGGCGTCCGCCCGGGACACGAACGCCGGGTAGGTGACGCGGGGGTAGTAGCCGCCGGTGGATTCCCACGGCAGGTAGTAGATGTGGTACGTCGTCGATCCCGGGTTCGGCCGGAAGGCGATGTCGCCCGACAGGTGCTCCACGCGTAACGGCAGCACGTTGGTCACCGGCTCATTGGACGCGGCGTCGACGACGACGAGCGACGTGGACGCTGGATTACGATCGTGGCGCCGCCACGGGATCGTGACCAGCACCGCGTCGTCGCCCACACGGTCGACCACGACGACCGCGCGATGGTTCCCCCACGATCGGCCCTGAGCGCCCGCCGCAAGATGGGGCTCCCAGTTGCCGGCCTCGAATACGACGCCGTCGATGACATTGGGAATCTCGGGCGCGCGGAGTAGTTCGCCGGTTCCCGGTGCGCAGGAAGCCAACAGGGCGAGCGCGGCCATGCAGAGCGGCGGCGTGCGTCGATCGGTCGTCATGGGTCACCGACAAGATGCGAAAGTGAAGGCGGGCGTGATCGGGACGAGCGTAGCGCGAAATGCCATATGGCGGATTGCGGTCGAGGTTCTTGCGGCCGAACCGGGTTCGGGAGAGAATCTACCCTGCGGTTCCCGTTGCCACATCGGGGCCCGCCCCTCACCGGTTACGACCGTCAACGAACGCATCGGGGATCAACGACATGGATTGGCACTCTCGCATCTCACGGAGCTTTGCATCGCTCACCGTTGGCATGGCGCTGTGCGTGGCATGCCCAGGGCATGCCGCGGCGCAGGACCCGTACGCGATGGTGACGCGTGGTACCCGCATCCTGGAGCATGGCACCGGCCTTCGGATCAAGGTCCTGGTGGAGGCGGCCAATCTGGGGGGGGCCGAGGTGGACATCGGCGAGATCACGTTCCCGGCCGGTTCGGCTCCCACCAGCGGTCATGTGCACGCGGCGATCGAGATCTTCTATATCCTGAGTGGCCAGCTCGACCACATCGTCAACGGCGAGTCACATCTCCTCGATCCCGGCATGGTAGGCATTGTCCGTCCGGGTGATGAGGTCATCCACCGAGTGGCGTCCGACCACCCGGTGAAGGCGCTCGTCATCTGGGCGCCTGGTGGTGAGGTGGAGCGGATCGCGCGGTTCTTCCAGCAGCGTCCCATCGACAAGGACTAGGCCTCCGCCGACTCCCTGGCGGAAGCGGTTGCCGGCAACGAAGTTGGCCTCCGCGTCGCAGGCGTCGAGTTGCAGCACGCGGGTTACCTGTGCCAGTTCCGACTCGTATAGCCCGCGGCGGTACTCCAGGTTGGCCAGCCCGAGCAGTGCTTCGCGATGCACGGCTCCTCACCAAGCACATATTCGAACAACTCGCGTCAGACGCGCCGTCCGCCAGCGCGCCGCCCGCCTGGGCGGCGGTGCGATAGTCCGTCACGAGCCACGCCGGCAGCTCGAGGCTGAACGTGCGCAGGAGTTCGTGGAAATGGCCCGACCACGACACGGCCACCGCCACGTTACCGACCGCATACTCGATGATGAGGTCCGACCCGATGATCCACGCCACCAGCTCGCCTAGCGCGGCATACGCGTAGGTGTATGCCGATCCGGCCACAGGTACCATGGCGGCGAACTCTCCGTAACACAGGGCCGCGAACCCGCATGCAACGCCGGTGAGCAGGAACGAGATGACGATGGCGGGGCCGGCGCCGAGGTGGCTCGCCCCGCCGGCAATCGCCGACCCCGTCGACGAGGATGCCCGCCCCAATGATGGCGCACGTCGAGGGCCGTCACGTCCCAGCGGCCCGGGACGCGGCGTAACGTCGAGCTGCCGGCTTCGTGCTCGACGGCGTCGACGGGGTTCCGCGCGAGGAGGCGGGCGCGTACGGAGGGCTGATGTCGGTGCGGCATGGGTGGTCAAAAAGGCTCTGGCGTCCGGCGCGGTCCGGCAATGGCGGTTCGATGGAGGCCTGGACACGTTTATCGCGGAGGCGCACACTTCCGACACGGGAGCGCACACTCGCGTCCCGGCCCCCAGCCCCGTCGAGGATCGTGGCCCGTAAACCGCAGTCCGGGAACAAGCGCACGAAGGTCGCCACCGTGTCGCCGGGTCCGCACATCCCGGACGCGCCGATGCCGCGCAACGGCGTTCCGAAACGTGTACTGGTGTTGGGAGCTGGGTTGGCGGGTTTGAGTGCGGCGTATGAATTGACCCGGTCAGGCCACAAGGTCACCGTGCTCGAAGCGCGAGCGCGGCCCGGCGGGCGGATCGAGACATTGCGGCACCCGTTTGCCGACGGGCAGTACGTCGAAGCCGGCGGGCTCGCAATCCCCACGGAGCACAACCTCCCGCTCGACTATGCGCGGCGATTCGAGTTACCGCTTCAGCCGGTCGACCTCGATGTCCAGGGTATGATGTTCGTGTTGAGTGGGAAGACCATTACCGACCCCAACGCCGCCGAGCCGGACTGGCCGTGCGGATTGTCCGACAACGAACCGGGTCACGGCTTTCGCGACCTGTGGCACCAGTACGTGACGCCCGCGGTGACCGAGATCGCGAATCCGTACGATCCCTCATGGCCCAATAAGGCCGCGCGCGCGTACGACGACCTCACCTTTGCGCAATTCCTGCGGCGCCGCGGGGCGTCGTCCTGCGCCATCGATATCCTGCGCGCGGGCTATCCCGATTCGTGGGGAGACGGGGTCAACTCGATTTCCGCCATGCTCATCCTGCGGGACCTCGCGTTGATGATCGGGAAGGTGCCACACCGGCACCACCGCCTACTGCACCAGCCGGCCGGGACCGGTCAGAAGGTACCGCCGCCTTCTCCCAAGATCCGACAGCTCAAGATCAAAGATGGGAACGACCGCTTGCCCGCTGCCTTCGCGCGTTCGCAGGAACTCGCGGGACACGTTCGGTATCTGACGGCGGTCGAACGCATCGACCTCGACGGTGGGCGATTGCGGGTTTCATTCATGGCGCCTGCCGGCCCGGGATCGCTCACGGCTGACCATGTGGTGTGTACGATTCCGTTCGGGGTCCTCCGGCGGATGACGCTCAATGTCCCCCTCTCGCCGGAAAAGCAGCATTTCATCAACTGGATGGAATACACCGCCGTGACGCGCGTCTTCACGCAGTTCCGCACCAGGCTCTGGGAACAACAGCAAACGCCGCCGGTCATCGCGACGGACCGGCTGCCGATGTTCGTCGAATCGCCGACAGTGTTCCAGGATGGCGAGGCAGGCATTTTGGATAGCTACATCACGGGTCCCAGAGCCCGCACCCTGGGTGCGATGACTGATGAGGACCGTGTTGGCGCGGTGCTGCATGTGCTCGAGTCGGTCTATCCCGGCGCCTCGAAGCATTTCCTTGCGGGCACCGGCAAGGTCTGGCACGACGACCCGTGGGCCGGTGGCGGGTACCCGTGGTATCGGCCCGGTGAAGTGATCGACGGCGTGACCGTTTGCCAGCGGGCGGAAGCCGACGGCCGTCTGCATTTCGCGGGGGATCACACCTCTTTGCAGCCGGGTTGGATGCAGGGCGCGATTCACTCCGGGCTGCGTGCAGCCGAGGCGATCAACGCCACGCCCTGATCCGCGTTAGGCGGGCTCGGGCACGGTGCCCAACATGAACTCGGCGACCGACGACTCGGCATGGTACGCCGTCCCGATGATGTCCGCGAAGTGATCGGCGTTTCCGGCTCCCACCGCGCACGGCGCGAGCCCCATCGCGGTGGCGACCAGATAGAAGTTGTGCAGGAGCACGCCGGCATTCTTCAGTGTCGCCGCATACGCCATCGCCTCGTACTTCCAGCGTATTCGCCTGAACCGCGCCGTAATCACGAACAGGAGTTGGCGAGGGCCGTCCTCGCGGTATTGGTCAGAGAAGAACGTGGCCACATGCTCGGCGCCGCCCGCGATCACTTCGAGTTGATGGTGCAGGGGATCGTAGTGGTAGAGTCCGGGGTCGAGCCCGTCACACGCCAGAACGGCGGGATAGATCTCCAACTCGTAGCAGGCGCCGCCGCCGGGGTATGGCCGCGAACTGCCTGGGTACAACAGCCCGCCACTCGGCTCTCGCAGGCGGCGGACGCGCGCGGCGCGATACAGGAACTCTCCAACCTCGCGTGCCGTCACGAGGCGCGGGCCGTAGCGGCGAATCGATTTCCGCCGTTCGATGACATCGGTGAACGACGTGTCCTGCTTCACCAGGGTTGCGACGTCGGGCTGGTAGAGCGGAATCGCGGTGGCGGACATGGCGGGCTTCACCGCCGGTAGTGCTGCGACCACCTCGCGCAGCGGATAGGTCGCCCCCGATGCATCGTCGTGGCGCCCCGCGCGGCTGCGCGCGTGGAACAACAGGTCCGGGAGCGACCACTGTCGAAGATCGATGTCATCATCCTCGACCGAGCCTCCGGCACCGTCGAGCGCCGTGCTCATCCCGGTCGCGTGGAACAAGGCGACGAGGGCGCCGATCGTTTCGTCCGCAAGCCCCGTGACGTCAGCGGCGATTTCGCTGATCGTCCCGCCGTGACTCAGCCGCCCCACCACCGTAAGCGCGTCGGGGTCGTGCAGCGTGATCCGCGCGTACGAGAGCGGTGATTCGACGACGAGTCCCCCTTCGTCCCGGCGGATGAGCGCAAACCGGGACAGGACGACTGGGCCCACGGGCGGCGCGGGCGGGAGGTCTGGCCCTTTGTGCGGTACCATCACGACCACGCGGGCGATTTCCCGATCACCCTCCCGCAGCACGTGGGTCAACGCGGCCAAGCGGTGCAGGGTATCGAGACAGTGGTACAAGTAGGGCAGCTGCATCGACCCGCCGCGGTCGAGTACGTACGCGGTTAACTCGTCCGGGGTGGCGGTTGTGTCATCCAGCAGCGCCACCGCCTGGCGTACGCTCGCGTGAAGACCGGGAAAGATGACGGTGCCACCGGGAGTGGCGACCGCGAAATCGACCTGCGATGGATCGAGCCGGGGCTGTGCCGCACGCAACGCGAGCGCAAGCGCAGGAGCCCGACTCGTTTCCGACACCCGCGCGCTAGGCGCGCGCGTCGTCGCAATCGCCAAAGATGGTCTCCATCATAATGACGCGTCCGTGGTGCACGTTGTCCAGAATCGGCTCGTCGGGTTTCTTGGGCAGCACGACGTGTTTGTCAGTCGCCGTGTCCTCGTGCACGTGAACCGTCACGCCGGCCGGCATGGCGACGTCGTGATCCGCCAGCACTCTTGCTGGGTCACTGAGGAGCTGCTGCTTGAAGGTGTCGTCCTTCCACGCTTTGACGACCACCTTCGCGATCCGCTCTTTGCGGGCTTGTTCGTTCGCCATTGGTACCCTCCGATGAGGCCGTGATCGCCGCCCAACGCGACGATATCAGAGAAAGAACGGAATCGGATTCAGTTCCGGTTCCGTGAGACACCGGTCAATCCATCCCATGGCTACTGGGACGTCGTACAAACGGCCTGGGGCAAACCGAGAGCGGAAGTGGCGCAGACCCGGCGCGATGACTTTGGCGACCGCCACGTCGATGTCAGGTCGCGTCAGATCGAGCACCAGCACTTCCAACCCACGGGCTTCCAGCAGCCGCTGGCAGGTGCGAATATCCGCCGCGAGGTCGTCGCCCGCAATGGTGGCATGGTGAGACAGCGGCACCGGCTCGCCCGGAGCTGGTGCGACGTAGGGATGTGCCGCAACGGTCGCTTCGTCCAACCAGGCGCGCAACGGTGCGGCGACGGATGCCGGCTGATCCCGCCACACCTCCTCGGTGAGCAGGAGCTGGCTGACCTCGGACAACGCACGGGACGCCGCTACCAGCGGGTCGAGGTGCGCGCCGAACCCCAATAGGATCGCATCGGGCGGATCGAGCCGCCGGCTCACCGCCGCGAAGGTGGGTACGCCGAGATCGCCGGTCAGGTCGAGGACCCAAAGGTCCCGGCCGCGCGCCCGATAGCCTGCGCGAATGATGTCCATCTGCGGAACGTGTGCGTCCACGGCGACCGCCGGACGCTGCAGTCGGTTGTACCACCAGATCGCGGCCGCGTCGCGCTCGATCAATTCGAACAATCCCTGAAGGACGGCATCCTCCAAGGTGGCGCCGGCGGCGTTGCCGTTCGAGTCCGCACAGCAGACGGCGCGGTCCGCCGGTTCCGAATGATTCATGTAGACCAATGCCGTGGGCAGGTACCGCCGCGTCTCCGCCGTGAGTGACCAGATCGGCGTCCAGTCGAGCGGCATCGCCGAGTCGAACGGGCGCGGAATGGGGAACGGGTCACGCGCCTCGGGATCGGCGTACTGCATATCGCTGAACAGCATGCACCGGTTCGGATCGATCGCTTCGTCTCCCAATTCGCGCGCGGTCGTCCGGCTCCGCGGCTCATCGCCTTGGAACAACGCCGCATACCGCTCGACCGCTTCGCCCAAGGCGCTGGCGGAGGCTTGGGCGGCATCCAGTCCCTTGCCGCCGCAGAATTCCCGTAGCGGGTGCCGCCCGCCGGCCCACGAGCGCCCGCGGAGTCGAGGAATCCGACCCGCCGCGACCACGTGCACGCCCGAGATCCCGGTCAGGGGTATTGGTCGGAGCTCCGCTACGATGCCGGTTACCGGACTGATGAGGCGATCGGCCCGAGCGAGAAACGACGCCGGGGCCTCAGACCGGTGGCCCCCGCCGTTCACGAATGCGATGGGTCGGGTCTCCAGCGCCATCGCGCGACCAGCGCGTTGCGCGTAGAGTTGCGGGTCGCCACACTCGACACACTGCGGGCGGCGTTCGACAGGGTGACGCTCGAGCAGCATGGTCAGCAGGTCGAGGGTGAAGAGGTCCGCGTGGGGCGAATGGTCGTCACGCTCGGCGATGAACTCGGCGAGGCGCAGGGCTGCGACGCCGGCGGCGATGTGCAGCCCGCCGGGGACTTCAGCTTGAGGCAACTCAACCGGAACTGTCGTGTCGGGCGCATCGAAAGCGTCTAGACGGTGCAGGCGCATCCGATGGGCGAGGCACTCCCAGCAGCCGGTGCGGCCCGGCACGAGCAGCGGACCGATCCACAGCACCGTGCCGACCGGTTTCACAAGCAGCCACGGAAGATGGCGCGTCAGCATGTCGCGATTGACGCCGGCGAGTTCGGCCCGCAGGTAATCGTCGGTCGGCACGACGGCTACCTGGCCGTCGCCGCCCACTCTCACTCCCGTGGCCGCGAGCGCGCCCGCAAACGTCTCGGCAAACGTGGCTAGTGGCGACCGCACATGCACGGTTGCGTCCCGCAACAGACGGAACGCGGCATCGGGATCGCGTCCCGACGCATGCCAGAACGCTGCCGCGGCGTCCGACACACCCGTCTTCGGTGCCTCCACCACCAGCCCGCGTTCCCCCAACTGCTCAAGCGCGTAGTAGACCTCGGCGCGCGACGATTCGTGCTGGAGCAAGCCAACGATTTCCTCCGTGGTGCGGCGACCGTCGATGAGCGACGCGACGCGCACGTAGAGTGACCCCTCCACCTGCACCAGCCCGCGCTCCGAGCGCATCAGGATACCGGTGCCGCCCATGTGAGCCGCACGCACGTGCTTGCCGAAACTGGGCCGGAACAGCACGCGAATGGTCAGCGGCGCTCGAGCAGCGCCTGGAACCCCGGATGTGCTCGCAGGGGGACGAACTCCACATGGACGCGCAGGTAGGCCGGCGTGACGAACGAGGGCGTCTCGATGAGGCTGGTCAGTACGGTGATCGCGCTATCGAGATCGCCGAGGTTCATCAGCACGCGGGCAGAGGCGGCGGCGATGGACGGATAGAAGATGGCGTCACGGTCGGGGTGCACGAGCTCCAGCGCAAGCGCAATTTCCTGCCGCGCGTCGTCAGGCCGGCCGATTGCCGAGAACGCGAGAGCAAGCTCGGTGTGGAGCGACGCGCGCTCCGGCGGCCGGCCGAGGCGTTGCTGGAGCGCGACGATCGCCGAATCGTAGTATGCTCGCGCGGCGCGCGGATCCTCGCGGCGCTCGAACAGCTCGGCCTTGGCGAGGTAGTAATACCCCGCCCCCGCCGACACGGACGCCAGCGGCAGGCGCGCGAGCGCGTCGTCATATCCCTGGCCCAACATGGCGATGAACGATCGAAAGCGCGGTATCAGCGCCACGAGCAGCGTTGTCGTATCCGCGTACTGCAGCGACCGCTCGACCGCCTGACGCATGCGGGCGGTATCACCGGTCCACACGAGATGCAGAAAGCCGAGCGACAGATAGGCCGGTATCCAGTCGGGTGAGAGCGCGATGACGCGGTCGAAGTACGTAGCGCTCTCGGCGAATCGCCGGAGCGTGAGCAGTGTGCCGGCGACGCTGTACGCATAGCTGGGCGACCGAGGATCCAGTGTCGCCGCGCGCATGAGGTCGCGCAACCCCGCGTCCCATTCGCCCCGTCGCGACTCGAGCGATCCCAAGAGCCAGAACAGCTCCGGGTTGTTCGACAGCTGGCGTCGCAGCGACGAGAGCTCTTCCAGTGCCCAATCGAAGTCGAACACTACGTAGTGTTGCACGTACCCGCTGGCGAGCCGGGTCTCGATGGCAAGCGAATCGAGCGCTTGCGCCCGCGCGAGCGCGGACTCGGCCTGCGCTCTTCGTGTGAGCGTACGGTCATGATTGAAGTAGTGGATGCTCTGCGCCTGAGCTAATTTGGCGAACGCGAGCGCGAACGACGTGTCCAGTTCGGTCGCTCGGGTATACGACTCGATCGACCGCCGGGAGGGCTCCTCCAACAGGCGATGCGCGCTGTAGACGTTGCCCCGCAGGTAGTGCTCGTATGCCGCGAGGCTTTCGGTGGGGCGGCTCTGAAATGCCAATCGCTCGGGCAACAGCAACGACACGTTGAGCGCCACCGCCACCGATTCGGCAATGGCCGACTGGGCCTCGAACAGCCGGCCGGGCTCGATCGGCATTGTGAGCCTGCCGGAATACAGCTCGACGTCATCCTGAACCCGAACGAGATGCGGAATCACCTGCATGCTCCCGCCGCCACCCGGTGATCGGTCGGTACGTATCGCGCCGCTGAGGACGTAGTCCACCCCCAGCTCCCGGCCGATCGCGCGCGCGGCTCGATTGCCACGATCGAGCTGCACGGCGGTCGCCCGGGAGATCGTCTCCAATCCGCTGAGGCCCGCGATGCGGCTCGTGATCTCGTCGGTGATCCCATCCGCGAAATAGGCGTCCTCCGATGGGCCGAGGTTCTCAAATGGGAGGACGACAAGGCGGGGCGGGCCGGTCGGCGGCCGGGCGTCGGGCCAGAACAGCACGCTGAGTAGTCCAGCGGCGACCACCGCGAGCACCGCGCCCACGTACATGAAGCGGCGCGCTGACGAAGTACGTGCGGACGGCCGCTCGAGTGGCAGATCCGCGTCGGAGCGAAGCGGGGCCTCGTCGCTCGATGCACCGAGCGCTAACGCGGTGGCGAAGGCATCGACGGTTTCGAAACGATCCGCCGGGAGCTTGGCCAGGGCACGGTGAACGGCCTCTTCCACGCGAGGGGGGATCGTGGTCCGGACGGTGCGCAGGCTAGGCGCCCGGTCCACGGAATGGCGCGCAAGTACCGACATGACGTTCGGGCCGGTGAACGGCGGCTCCCCGATCAGCATCTCGTACGCCACACACGCAAGGCTGTACTGATCGGATCGCGCGTCGAGGCGCCCCTCGCCATCCGCCTGTTCGGGACTCATATAGGCCGGGGTCCCCGCCACCATGCCCGATGCGGTCAGTCGGTCGCTGCCCGCCGCGTCCAGCGCGCGCGCGATTCCGAAGTCCGCCACGACCGCCACATTACCCGACAGCAGGATGTTTTCCGGCTTGATGTCGCGGTGGACGACGTCGTTGTCGTGGGCGTACCGCAACGCTCGCGCGACTTCGCTTGTAATGCGGACGGCATCGGCGAGACGTAATTGCCCCTCGCGGTTCATCCGTTCCCGCAACGACTCCCCCTCGACGAAGGGCATGACGTAGAAGAGGAGGCCGTCAGTCTCTCCGGAGTCGATGAGCGTGAGGATGTGTGGGTGTTGGAGGCGCGCGGCGATCCGGATCTCGCGTAAGAACCGCTCAGGACCCAGACTGTCCGCGAGTTCCTCCTTTAAGACCTTGATGGCAACGGCCCGATCATGCTTGACGTCGACCGCAAGGAAGACGTGCGCCATCCCGCCGGAAGCCAGAGCGCGCTGGACGGTGTAGCGCGTCCCTACCGCTGCGGCAACCCGATCCAGGTCGAGGCTCATAACACCGAAACTAGCCGTCGCCGAGTGAAAATCTAGCAGTGCAGCGAATCACGGGCGGAACCGGAATCGGATATGGTCGATCCTTGGGTGGTCAGCTACGTGGTCCGGTCCGCATCCGGTTCGGTGACGGCGGCCGGAAGTGCTGGCGCCGCGGTTTTGACGACGTGGTCCGACAGCAGGTCCATCAGCTTCGTCAGGATGCGTACGCGCCGTTTCACGAAAGCGCGAAACCTCGCGCGCGCGGTCATGAACGCGGCAGCGTAGGAGGTGCCAAAGAGCGTCACCAGCGTGACCCAACTTGGATTCTGGAGGCCCACGAGGGTGCCAATCGCAACGGGTAACAAGGTACCGGCAGCGAGCGTGCCTGCGGACGCCAGGAACGGCTGCACGCCGGCGCCTCGTGCCGTTCTTCGGTCGGATCATGACGTGCACGAGTCAGCCCGCCTGCGCCCGTCCCATACCCGTCTAGGCCCGTTCTTTGTCCGTCTGTGCCCGCCCGTGAGCGACTGGTCTCGTAGGGGCTTCGTGGCTATTCTCCCTCCTGCATTCAACGGGGGGCAAACAGATCGATGGGGCAGGAACCGCAGGACCGCCGACGCGCCGACGGCGAAGCCGCGCACCGGCAAGCGGCACTACTGCGGCTGAGTGCCGATCTCGCCGCCGCGACCGACGAGCAGGAGATCTGCGCGCGGGTCGTCCGCGGCCTTCGCGACGAGTCGCTCGGCTACCTCTTCGTCGGGATCTTCCTCAAGGATGAGGCAACCGGCGATCGTATCATGCAGGCCGGTACCGGCTGGACGGATATTCCCGACGGCCTGCGTCTCGAAAAGGGGAAAGGGCTGAGCGACCGTCCGCTGCGCGACGGCAAACTCTACTACACGCCCGACGTGGCCAGCGATCCGGAGTACATCCCCGGCCTGGAGACCGGGTCGGAAGTCGACGTCCCGCTCGTCATCGACGGGCGACCCGTGGGGGTGCTGGTGGTCGAGAGCGGGCGGCCCGAGGCCTTCGGGCCGGAAGATCTCGACATCCTCACCGCGGCCGCCCACCAGGTGAGCATCGCCATCAGCCGGGCGCGCCTCCTCGCCAACCAACAGCGCGTTCTGGCCGCCGAACGGCGGCGCGCCGACGAGCAGCAGGCCGTGCTCGAGACCACGGCGGCGCTCTCACGGGAATTGGAACTACCGAAGCTGCTGCGCGCGGTGTTGGAACGTGCCGTTTCCCTCCTCGGAGCGACCGCGGGGGAGCTGGCGATCTATGATGAGAAGACCGAGGAACTCGAGATCGTCTCCGCCTTTGCCGCCGATGCCATCGGGATTGGGACACGCATGCGGCTGGGCGAAGGAGCGATGGGCCAGGTCGCCCAGACACGCGAGCCGCTGCTCATCGATGACTACGCGCAATGGGCCGGCCGGTCGGCGCAATACGCGGGCGTCTCGGCACATGCCGTGATCGTGGCGCCGCTCCTCGCCGGCGGACGGCTGGTTGGCGCGTTCAGCGCCTGGACGACCGACACCGACCGCCGCTTCGGTGCCGATGACGTGCGACTCGCCAACATGTTCACGCCCCAGGCCGCCATCGCGATCGAGAACGCGCGCCTGTTCACGGAAGGGGAGAGGCAAAAGCGGTACTTCGAGGAACTGGTACGCAACAGCCCGGTCGCGATCGTCACGCTCGACGGTGATCACAACGTGGTGGGGTGCAACCCGGGCTTCGAGAAGCTCTATGGCTACCGTGAGGCGGAGGTCGTCGGGAAGAATCTCGACGGCTTGATCACCACCGGGGATACGCGGTCCGAAGCGCAGCGCTACACTCACGAAGCCGTCACCGGACCGGTTCAGGGCTTCGGACGGCGGCGCCGCAAGGACGGGTCACTGGTCGACGTCGAGATCCTCGCCGTGCCGGTCATCATCGATGGCCGGCGTGTCGGCATCATGGGACTCTACCACGATGTGACGGAGTTGCTCGAGGCTCGGAAGGACGCCGAGCGGGCCAGCTCCGCCAAGAGTTCGTTTCTGGCCAACATGAGCCACGAATTACGCACGCCACTGAATGCGATCATCGGCTATAGCGAGATGCTCGTGGAAGACGCCCAGGATGGCGGCCACGAGGCGCTGCTGCCGGATCTCGACCGGATCCATTCGGCGGGCCGGCATTTGCTCGCCTTGATCAACGACGTGCTCGATCTGTCGAAGATCGAGGCGGGCAAGATGGAACTGCACGTCGAGACGTTTGACGTCGGGGAGACGATCGACGGAGTCGTGTCGACCATACGGCCGCTGGTAGAGCGAAACGGGAACGCCTTCAAGGTCGCGATCGCGGGAGACCTGGGCAGCATGCATTCGGATGCGACCCGGCTCCGCCAGATCATGCTCAACCTCCTGTCCAATGCCGCCAAGTTCACCGACGCCGGGACGGTGACACTGGCCGTCGCGCGCGGCGCCGAGCCGTCGGGAGACGAATGGCTCACCATCCGGGTCACCGATACCGGGATCGGGATGACTCCCGAGCAGCTCGGCAAGTTGTTCGAAGCGTTCGCACAAGCGGAGGCGGCGACCGCGAGCAAGTACGGCGGCAGCGGACTCGGATTGGCCATCAGCCGGCTGTTGTGCCGCATGCTCGGCGGCTCCGTGCGCGTGGAGAGTGAAGCGGGGGCGGGGTCGAGCTTTATCGTCCGGCTACCGGTGGCGGCGCCGCGCGGAGCGCGGGTATCGGCACCGGCGGGCGCGGAACCGGAGTCGGAGTCGCAGGAGACCGCCGGTCGTGGGACCGTGCTGGTGGTCGATGACGATCCGACCGCACGCGACCTCATCGCGCGCCACCTCCGGAAGGAGGGTTACCGGGTCGAAGAGGCGACCAACGGTCGCGAAGGGCTCGAACGGGCGCGCACCGTGCGACCCGACGTCATGACGCTCGACGTCATGATGCCCGAGATGGACGGCTGGGCGACCCTCAGCGCGCTGAAGGCCGATCCCGCGCTGGCCGAGATCCCGGTCGTCATGCTCTCGATACTCGATGACGAGCGCCTGGGCGTCACACTCGGCGCGTCGGAGTACCTGACCAAACCGATCGATCGGGATCAGCTCACCGCCGTGCTCGCCCGGTTCCGGCCCGGTGGGGAAGGCGGCACCGTGCTTGTCATCGAAGATGACGCCGCGTCGCGGGATACGTTGCGGCACGCACTCGAGCGCGCGGGATGGAACGTGGTCGAAGCCGAGAACGGGCGCGTCGGGCTGCAACGACTCGATGCCGATCCGCAACTCGTCCTGCTCGACCTCATGATGCCGGAAATGGACGGATTCCAGTTTCTGGAAGCGTTACGACATCACGCCGCGCACGCGGTGCCGGTGGTGGTGATCACCGCCAAGGACCTTACACCGGAGGACCGCCAGCGGCTGAACGGCGGGGTGCGCGAGGTGTTGCAGAAGGGAGAATACGACCGGGACGAGTTGCTGCGCCGGGTGCGCGCCCTTGTGGCACAGCGGGTTCCGGGGTGACCCAACCTCGCGAACATGGACGCGACACCGCCGCCGACCTCCGGTCGGCGCTCCTCGGGCTCAGCACCGGGATCGCGGAGGCGCAGAGCGAAGAGGACGTCGGCCGCTTCGTAGTGCGCGCGTTGCTGCACGAGGCGTTCGGCTTCGATGGGGCGGGCCTGTACCTTGCCGGCGCCACGTCCGTCGAATCGAGTCTCGCGGCACAGGCCGGTACGTTTTCTCCCGGCGGCGGGGAATCCGAGTTGCGACTTCCGCTGCGGGCGGAACACAGCGCCATCGGGGAGTTGGTCGTGCAGCGCCGGCGCGATCGCGCGTTCAGCAAAGGCGACGTGGAGATCGTGGCCGCCGCCGCGAATCAGGCGAGCATGGCCATCGGGCGCGCGCGTCTCCTCACGTCCGAGCGCCTGCGTCTCGATGAGCAGCGCGCCTTGCTCGATACACTCACGAACCTCTCGGGGCAACTCGAACTGGACGAACTGCTCCAGTCGGTGCTGGAACGCGCCATGGCGTTGCTCAACGTGACGGGCGGCGAGTTGGCCATCTACGAGGAGCGCACGCAGGAACTGGTCATTGCCGCCAGCCACCGCATGGAGACGAACGCGGTTGGGACGCGCATGAGTATCGGCGAAGGGGCGATGGGACACGTCGCCAAGACGCACGAGCCGATGATCATCCCGCGCTACCAGGACTGGGAGGGCCGATCGTCCAAGTACACCCAGAGCAGCGTGCAGGCGGTGATGGCCGCGCCGCTCGTGGTCGGGGACCGGCTGGTCGGGGCCATCGCCAGCGTCCACGAGGATCCCGCGCGCACGTTCGGCGAGCCTGACCTGCGGCTGCTCAACCTGTTCGCCGCGCAGGCGGCCGTCGCCATCGAGAACGCCCGACTCTACGCGGGAGAGCGGGAGCGTGCCTCGGAACAGCAGGCCTTGCTCGATTCGCTGACGGATCTCTCCGGCGAACTGGAACTGACCAAGGTGCTGCACGCGGTGCTCGAGCGCGCGGTGAGCCTGCTGGACGTGACGGGCGGCGAACTGGCCACGTACGACAGCGGCAGCGAGGAACTGGTGATCGTGGCCAGCTACCGCATGGGGACGGACGCCGCGGGGGCGCGCATGCGCCTGGGCGAAGGGGCCATGGGGATCGTCGCGCAGACACTCGAGCCGCTGATCATTCCGCGCTATCAGGATTGGGAGCACCGCTCGGATCAATACACGCAGAGCACGGTCCAGTCGGCGATGGCGGCGCCGCTGCTGATCGGGAACCGCCTGGTGGGCGCCATCGCGAGTGTCCACTCGGATCCCGACCGGGTCTTCGGCGAGTCTGACCTGCGTCGCCTGATGATGTTCGCGCCGCAGGCGGCGATCGCCATCGAGAATGCACGGCTGTTCACCGCGGAGCGGCAGCGCGCCGAGGAGCAGCGGGCGCTGCTCGATACGATGAAGGATCTCTCGGGCGAGTTGGAACTCTCGAAGGTGCTCGAGGGGGTGGTCAAGCGCGCGGTCAGCTTGCTCGACGTGACCGGGGGGGAGCTCGCGACCTTCGATGAGGAACGCCAGGACCTCGTGATCGTCGCGAGTCACAACATGGGCACCAACGCCGTCGGCGCCCGCATGGCGCTCGGTGAGGGGGCGATGGGGCGCGTGGCGCAGACGCACGAATCGCTCATCATCCCGCGGTATCAGGAATGGGAGCGGCGTTCGTCCAGCTACGAGCAGAGCACGGTCCAGACGGTCATGGTGGCGCCGCTGCTGATCGGGACGCGGCTCGTCGGAGCCATCGCCAGCGTGCACTCGGATCCCGGCCGCGTCTTCGGGGCCGAGGATCTTCGGTTGCTCGAACTCTTCGCCCCGCAGGCGGCCATCGCGATTGAAAACGCGCGGCTCTATGAGGGACAGCAGCGCTATTTCGAGAGCCTGATGGTCAACAACCCCGTCGCCATCGTGATGCTCGATCTCGAATTCAACATTCGCTCGTGTAATCCGGCGTTCGAGCAATTGTTCGGATATCAGGAGTCCGAGGTCGTCGGCCTCAACCTCGACAACCTGGTGACCAGCGAGGGGACGCGCAGCGAGGCCAAGGGCTACACCGAGCAGGCGGTCACCGGCCGGACCGCCTGGGGGGTCGGGCAGCGGCGTCACAAAGACGGGACGGTTGTCGACGTCGAGATCTTCGCGATTCCCGTGACGGTCGGTGGGGCGCGCGTCGGTATGATCGCGCTCTATCACGACGTGACGGAACTGCTCCGCGCACGGCAGGACGCCGAGCGGGCGAACGCGGCGAAGAGCACGTTTCTGGCGAACATGAGCCATGAACTGCGGACGCCGCTCAACGCCATCATCGGCTACAGCGAGATGCTCGCCGAGGATGCCGAGGAGAGCGGGCACGCGGGGCTGCTGCCTGACCTCGACCGCATCCACGCGGCCGGCCGACACCTCCTGACGCTCATCAACGACGTGCTCGATCTCTCCAAGATCGAGGCCGGGAAGATGGAGTTGTATCTCGAGACGTTCGAGGTGGCCGGGGCCATCGATTCGGTCACGACCACCGTGAAGCCCCTCGTCGAGACGAACGGCAACGCCTTCCGTCTCGACGGGATGGCGGCGCTCGGCACCATGCATTCCGACGCCACCCGGCTGCGACAGATCCTGCTCAATCTCCTCTCGAACGCGGCGAAGTTCACCGAAGCGGGAACGATCACCCTGGCCGCGCATCGCGCGACGGCTCCGGACGGCGTTGACTGGCTGACCTTCGAGGTTTCCGATACCGGAATCGGGATGACGCCGGACCAGGTGGCGAAGCTGTTTGAGGCCTTTGCGCAGGCGGAAGCCGCGACGGCCAGCCGGTACGGGGGGACGGGACTCGGGCTCGCGATCAGTCGTTTACTGTGTCGCATGCTGGGCGGGACGATCGAGGTCGCAAGCATCGCCGGCAAGGGATCGACGTTCACCGCCAGGCTCCCCGCCCGGGCGCCGGGGAGTCCGGACGCGGACGAATCGATTGCGGCGACCGGGGAAGCGGGCGAGGGACTCGGTACCGTGCTGGTCGTGGACGACGATCCCGCCGCGCGCGATTTGATCGCGCGCCATCTCCGCAAGAACGGATACCGCGTGGAAGAGGCGACCAACGGTCGAGAGGGACTCGAGCGCGCGCGCACCGATCGTCCCGACGTCATTACGCTCGACGTGATGATGCCGGAGATGGACGGCTGGTCCGTTCTCACCGCGCTCAAAGGCGATCCCGGCTTGGCCGATATCCCCGTGGTGATGGTCTCGATCCTCGATGACGTGCGGCTCGGCGTCGCGCTCGGCGCGTCGGAGTACCTGACCAAACCCATCGATCGTGATCGGCTCTCGGCGGTGGTCGCGCGGTACCGTCCCGCTGCCGGAGCGGGCACGGTGCTTGTCGTGGAGGATGATCCCGCGGTTCGGGAGATCTTGCGGCGCGTACTCGAACGGGATGGCTGGTCGGTGGTCGAGGCGGCCAACGGGCGGATCGCACTCGATCGGGTTGCGGCCGGCGTGCCGGATCTCGTGCTGCTCGATCTGATGATGCCCGAGATGGACGGGTTCGCGTTTCTCGAAACGGTACGCCGACGTGCGGGTTGGTCCACCCCGGTGGTCGTCATTACCGCGAAGGACCTCACCATCGAGGATCATGGCCGTCTGAACGGAGGCGTGCATCAGGTGCTGCGCAAGGGCGCGTATGAGGTCGACGAGCTTCTCCAGCATGTGCGCCATCTGGTTGCCGAGCACGCGACCAGGCTTCCGGCGGGTGCCGGGCCATGACACACGGATCGACGCCGGGCAAATCGGTCCTGGCCCGGCGGCAGGCAGCCCTGCTGCGGCTGTCGACCGCTGTGACGGGCGCGGAAACCGAAATCGAGGTCTGTCGCGCGGTCGGCGAGGGCCTGTACGACGAGGCGCTGGGCTATGACTTCGTCGCGCTGTTACTGGTCGACGAGACGACCGGTGACCGGGTCCTCGTGGCCAAGGCCGGCGGCACCGACGTGCCGGACGGCCTCCGGATCAAACCGGGTCAGGGCCTCAGCGAACGGCCCTTGCTCGACGGGCGCCTGCACTACACCCCGGGTGTCACGCAGGACACGCGTTATCTGCCGACGCGTAACGAGGGCTCGGAGGTCGACGTCCCGCTGCAGGTCAACCGCAACCTCGTCGGCGTCCTCGTGGTCGAGAGTAATCGCGCCGACGCGTTCGGCCCGGATGATTTCGAGATCCTCACCGCCGCCGCCAATCAGGCCGGGATGGCTATCGGGCGGGTGCGGCTGCTCGCGGCGGCCGAACAACGCGCCGACGAGGAAGAAGCACTGCGCGCCACGATGGCCGACCTGTCGAAACAGCTCGACCTCGCCAGTCTGCTGCAGGCGGTGCTGGAGCGAGCGGTGGGATTGCTCAAGGTCAGTCACGGGGAGCTGGCGATCTACGATCAGGGCGCCGAAGTACTCGAGATCGTGGCCAGCCATAACGTCGGGAAACGGGACACGACCGGCACGCGAATGAAGCTCGGGGAAGGCGCCATGGGCCACGTCGCAGTGACTCGGCAGCCGCTCGTGATTCCGGCGTATCGAGAGTGGTCCGGCCGGTCGGCGCAGTACGAGCAGGTCGAGTTCCACGGGGTGCTCGTGGCGCCGCTCCTCAGCGGCGATCAACTCGTGGGCGCCATCGCGTTCATGGATAAGGACCCCACCCGCCGCTTTGGTGACGCCGACCTGCGTCTCCTGGAGTTGTTCGCGTCGCAGGCCGCCATTGCCATCGAAAAGGCCCGGTTGTTCACGGCGGCCCAGCAACAGAAGCAGTACTTCGAGGAGCTGGTGCTCAACAGCCCCGTGGCCATCGTGACGCTGGACGCCGCCCACAACGTCGTCGCGTGCAACCCGGCGTTCGTCGAGCTGTACGGCTACTCCGAGGACGAAGTCTTCGGCAAGAACCTGGACGACCTGATCACGACGGAAGCCACGCGCGCGGAAGCCGTCGGATACACCCAGCAGGCACTCGATCAACGCGCGGTGAAGGTGATCAGCCAGCGCCGTCGCAAGGATGGCACGCTGGTGGACGTCGAAGTGCTCGGGGTCCCGGTCATCGTTGACGGCAAGCGCGTGGGGCTGATGGCACTGTATCACAACATCACCGACATGCTCGCGGCCCGCCGCGACGCGGAATCAGCCAATCAGGCCAAGAGCCACTTCCTGGCGAGCATGAGCCATGAACTGCGCACGCCGCTCAACGCCATACTGGGATACAGCGAGATGCTCCAGGAAGTGGCCGACGAGCGCGACCTGCCCGACTTCGTGGCAGACCTCGCGAAGATCCGCACGGCGGGAAAACACCTGCTGACCCTGATCAACGACGTGCTCGATCTCTCGAAGATCGAGGCCGGCAAGATGGATTTCCATCTCGAAGCGTTCGACGTCGCCGCGGCGGTCGCGGACGTCGCGACGACGGTCCGGCCTTTGGTGGAGCGGAACGGCAACCGGCTCGACGTGCACTCTGACGGGGCGCTCGGCGTGATGACCGCGGACCGGACGCGCACCCGTCAGGTGTTGCTCAATCTCCTCTCCAATGCCAGCAAGTTCACGGAAGGCGGTGTGATCGAGCTGGAGGCCACGCGCGCGGAAGAGGGCTGGGTCGTCTTTCGGGTCAGCGATACGGGCATCGGGATGACCGCGGAACAGCTGGGGCGGATATTCGAGGCGTTCGCCCAGGCCGAGACCTCGACTTCCAGCAAGTACGGGGGGACGGGGTTGGGGTTGGCCATCTCGCGTCGTTTTTGCCGCCTGATGGGCGGCGACATCACGGTCGAGAGCGTGGTCGGCGCGGGTTCGACGTTCACGGTCCGGTTGCCGGACACCGTGACCATAGCGGGAGGCGACGCCTGATGGCGAACGACGTCGCCCGCCGCCAGGCGGCCATGTTCCGGATGAGTGCCGCGATTGCGGCGACGCATGACGAGGATGAGGTCTACCGGAGCGTCGTGAACGAGCTCCACGACGCCGCGCTCGGCTATGACTTCCTCGGCGTGTTCCTGCTCGATCCGGCAACGGGTGACCGCGTGCTCCAGGCGAGTGTGGGGTGGCCCGATGTCCCGGTCAACTGGCGGGTACACCGCGGAGAAGGACTGAGCGAGCAGTCGCTGCAAGACGGCCGGTTGCACTACACCGCCGACGTGACACGGGAGTCGAAATACCTGCCGAGCCTGGCCAGCGGATCCGAAGTCGACGTGCCGCTGCGGGTGGACGGCAAGCCGATCGGCGTGCTCGTGGTCGAGAGCGCCGAGCCGAATGCCTTTGGGGACGATGACTTCGAGATCCTCGCCGCGGCGGCGAACCATGCCGGGATCGCGATCGAGCGGGCCCGCCTGCTCGCGGCGGAACGGCGGCGGGCGGACGAACACAAGGCCCTGCTGGACACGATGGCCGACCTCTCGTCGGAGCTGGAACTCTCGAAGGTGTTGCAGGCCGTGATCGCCCGCGCGGTGGCGCTGCTCGGTGTGACGGGAGGTGAAGTCGCCATCTTCGAAGAGGAGCCACAGGAGCTGGTCGTGGTGGCGAGCGACGGGATCGGGAAGGATTCCACCGGCACCCGCATCAGGCTTGGCGAAGGCGCCATGGGCGCGGTCGCGCAGAGCCTCGAGCCGCTCATCATTCCTTCGTATCACGAGTGGTTGGGCCAGTCGGCCCAGTACGCGGACGTGTTGGTCCACTCGGTGATGGCGGCGCCCTTGCTCATCGGTCGCCGCCTCGTTGGCGCCATCGCCACGGTCCACGGCGATCCCGATCACGTCTTCAGGGAAGAAGACCTGCGGCTGCTCAATCTGTTCGCCCCGCAGGCCGCCGTGGCCATTGAAAACGCGCGGCTCTACACGGCCGCGCAGCGCCAGCAACAGTATTTCGGCGAGTTGGTGCGCAATAGCCCCGTCGCTATCGTCACGCTGAACCGCGAATACACCGTGGTCGAGTGTAACCCGGCGTTCGAGAAGCTCTTCGGCTACGCCCAGCCGGAGGCGGTGGGTCGCAATCTCGATGACCTGATTACCACCGAGGCCACACGCAACGAGGCGGTCACCTACACGCGCGAGGCGCTCGATCACGCCGTCCAGGGCATTGGGCGACGGCGCCGCAAGGACGGCACCATGGTCGACGTCGAGATCCTTGGCGTCCCCGTGATCGTCGATGGGGAACGCGTGGGCCTGATGGGCCTGTACCATGACATTACCGAGTTGCTGCGCGCCCGGCGCGACGCGGAAGCGGCGAACACCGCCAAGAGCCAGTTTCTCGCCAGCATGAGCCACGAATTGCGGACGCCGCTCAACGCCATCATCGGCTACGGCGAGATGTTGCAGGAAGAAGTGGAGGAGCTTGGCCAGGAAACCCTCTCGGCCGATCTGGCGAAGATCCACACCGCCGGCCGGCACCTGCTGTCGCTCATCAACGATGTACTCGATCTCTCGAAGATCGAGGCGGGCAAGATGGAGCTGTTCGCCGAGACGTTCGAGATCGGCGCGATGGTGCGGGAGGTGGTGTCCACGGCGGCGCCTCTGGTGAAGAAGAACGCGAACCGGTTCGACGTACTCGTCCCCGAAGATCTGGGGACCATGCATACGGACCTGACCAAGGTGCGTCAGATGTTGCTCAACTTGCTCTCGAACGCCTGCAAGTTCACCGAACAGGGCGCCGTGACCTTGAGCGTGGCCCGCGAGGCCGTGGACGGAGGCGAGGTGGCTATCTTCACCGTGGCGGACACCGGCATCGGCATGGCGCCTGAACACATGGAACGGCTGTTCGAGGCGTTTTCGCAAGCCGAGGCGTCGACGACCAGCCGCTACGGCGGGACGGGATTGGGCCTAGCCATCACGCGCCGTTTTTGCCATATGATGGGCGGCGATGTGCTCGTAGAAAGCGAACCCGGCCGCGGCTCGACGTTTACGATCCGTCTGCCGGCGGATCTTCCGATGACAGACATGCGAAGCGGGGAGACGACGTAAATGCCGCGTATTCTGCTGGTCGAGGACAACGAGATGAACCGTGACATGCTTTCGCGCCGCCTCGCCCGGAAGGGGTATGAGGTGGCGATGGCCGTCGATGGGCGGGAGGGAATCGACAAGGCGCGCGAAGGTGGGTACGACGTGATCTTGATGGACATGAGCCTCCCGGAGATCGATGGCTGGGAGGCGACGCGCCAACTGCGCGCCTTCCCGGAAACCGCCGGCGTGCCGATCATTGCCTTGACGGCCCACGCGATGTCGGGCGACCGCGAAAAGGCGCTCGAGGCCGGCTGCAACGACTACGACACGAAACCGATCGAACTGCCGAGACTGCTCTCGAAGATCGAGGCGCTCTTGACGCAAGGCGGATGAGTACTCCCACCTCGTCACCACCCGACCCCGCGGCCCCGCTTACCGCCGAGGCGACAGCGGAGTTGCGCCACGACCTTCGCACGCCGGTCAACCACATCGTCGGATACGCCGACATGCTCCTCGAGGACGCCGTGGACCCGGACCTCGCAGCGCGGCGTCCCGATCTGGAAGAGACACTCGCCGCCGCACGGGACGTGCTCGCGATCATCGAGCGGACGCTGGCCTCGCGAGGCGACTTGTCGATCACATCCACGGAGGTGGTGAACCTCTACGGACTGCTGCGTGAGCCACAGCGACGCATCGTCGAGGCTGGACGGCGTCTGCTCGCGCTGACCGATCCGCCGCCGGACCCGGCGTTCACCGACGATCTGCAGCGCATTCTCGGAGCGGCCGAGAAGCTGGTGCCGGCGTTGCGGCCGGACGCCGCGCCGGCATTGGATACGAAACGCCCGGCCCCGGACACGGCCGATGACGGCGAGCCGTGGATTCTCGTCGTGGACGATCTCGAGGACAATCGGGAGGTGCTGCGCCGCCGTCTCCGGCGCGAGGGATACAACGTCGAGTGCGCGGACGATGGCAAGAGCGCGCTGGGCCAGATCGGCACCCGCCGGTACGACTTGATCCTGCTCGACGTCATGATGCCCGAGATCGACGGCTACGAGGTGTTGGAGCGGCTCAAGGCGGCACCTGAGACGCGCGACATTCCGGTCATCATGATCTCCGCGCTGGATGACATGTCGAGCATCGTTCGCTGTATTCAGGCGGGCGCGGAGGACTATCTCCCCAAACCGTTCGACGCCGTGCTGCTGCGGGCGCGGATCAGCGCGTCGCTCGAAAAGAAACGCCTGCGGGACAAGGAACTGGAATACCTGAGCCAACTGCGCCGCATCGTCGATGCCGCATCCGCCGTCGAAGCGGGCACGTACAAGTCCGGGGCGTTGGCCGAAGTGGCCAAACGGGGAGACGAACTCGGCCACCTCGCGCGCGTGTTCGACGGCATGGCGGCGGAGGTGCGCGCGCGTGAGGACCGGCTGCGCCACCGGCTGGAGGAACTCCGCTCCGATATCGGCATTGCGCGCACGTCACAAGAGCGCGCGTCGCTGCTCGACGGCGGCAGCCTCAAGGAGGGGGAGTGCTTCGGCGGGCGGTACCAGATCATCTCGGTAATGGGCAGCGGTGGGATGGGAACGGTGTACCGCGCACGAGATCTCGATCTGGATGAAGAGGTGGCCATCAAGACGCTGCGGCCGGAGTTGGTGGCGGTCGGGGAACAGCTCATCGAACGGTTCAAGCGCGAGATCCGGCTCGCGCGGCGCATCTCGCACCGAAACGTCGTCCGGACCCACGATTTCGGGGAGTGGCGCGGGGTGTATTACCTTACGATGGAGATCGTCGAGGGGATCACCGTGCGGGAACTGATCGATCTCCGGGGACCGCTCACGCCGTCGTCCGCGCTCGCGATCGGGACGCAACTCGCGGAATCGCTCGTGGTGGCACACGAGCAGGGCATCATCCATCGTGACATCAAACCGCAAAATCTCCTGCTCGACGACGCCGGCGTGCTCAAGGTGATGGATTTCGGTATCGCGCGGCTGGCGGAACGGTCGAGCACGCTCACCGAAGCCGGCTTGCTCATCGGGACACCCGCCTACATGTCGCCGGAACAGTTGTTGTCCGAGACGGTCGACGGACGGAGCGATCTCTACGCGGTCGGGGTCGTGCTCTACGAGTGCGTCGTGAAACGGCTCCCGTTCGACGGAGCGACGCCGGTGTCGCTCATCACGAAAGTGATGAAAGAGGAAGCCGTTGCGCCGAGCGAACTGAATCCCGAGGTGCCGCCGGCGCTGTCGGCCGTGATCATGAAGCTGTTGGCCAAGGACCCGGAGAACCGGGTCCAGTCGGCGGCGGAGTTGGTCGCCCAGCTCGGTCACATCGAGTAGACCATCCCCGCCCGTCACCACCCGCCGGCGACCATCCCCCGCTTGCCATCCGCTATTCCGTCGAGAACCCCGAGAACGCGAACCGGTACGTCCCGGCCGTCGAATCATAGGTCGCGACGAAACTCGTTGGCCACTTCCAGCCGCACGAAGCTCCGTGTGATCAGATCTTGAGTCTTCACCGGTTCTCTCTACGTGCATCTCACCTGTAAGATTGTCCGTCGTTGCGGTCGCCGCGATTCTACCCCTCCCCCATCTTCCCGCAACCTACGCCCACCTATCGCCCTACCCGCGGTCCAGCATGTCGGCTGGGCTGCGCGCGCCGCCCCGCCGCGGTTCAGAAAGTGCGTGTAGATCATCGTCGTGCCGACATCCGTGTGCGCCAACAACTCCTGTTCCGTCCGGCTGTCGTAGCCGTCCTCGAGTAAATGCGTCGCCAAGGAATGCCGGAGCGTATGGCACGTCGCCCGCTTGGGGATCGCCGTCCCCTGGACCGCCCGTCAGAACAAGTTGTGCAACACGACGCCCACGATCGCCGACGCGCCCAGCGCCGGCAGCATCCCGACTCGGAAGCGGAACATGGCGACCATGGCGCCGACCGCGATCACCAGGGCGCGCCAATCGATCGAGTCGAGTCGGGGGATGAGGAAGTGCGCGCTCCCCACGCTCAGCGTATCCACCTGACCGAACAGCGTGTGCAACGCGAACCAGACCGCCAGGTTCAGCACCACGCCGACCACCGCCGCCGTGATACCGCGGAGCGCGGCGTTGAGGGCGCGGTTCTCACGCAGATACTCGACGAACGGCGCGCCGACGAAGATGAACAGGAAGCATGGCGCGAAGGTCACCCACGTCGTGATGACGGACCCGAACACGCCGGCCAGCATCGGATGGAGCGCGCCCGCGTGCCGGTAGGCGCCCATGAACCCGACGAACTGCACGACCTGGATCAGCGGCCCGGGTGTGGTTTCCGCCATGCCCAATCCGTCGAGCATTTGGCCCGGTGCGAGCCAGTGGTATGCCTCCACGGCCCGCTGCGCCACGTAGGACAGGACCGCGTACGCGCCCCCGAACGTCACGACCGCGGCCTTGGAGAAGAACACGCTCTCCTGGACGAAGACGTGCCGCGGTCCGAGCGCCGCGAACAGCAGGACCGGCGGCACCAGCCAAATGGTAAGCCACACGAGTGCCGTGCGCCCGGCGGCGAGCAGCGACGGCAGGGGAATCGGAGCGGCGGCCGGTTGCGGCGCTGACGGGTTGCGAGACCGACGAACGCGTTGATCGACCAACCCCGCCAGGGCCGCGCCAAGCACGATCAGCGGAAACGGCACCCGAAACAGGAAGATGGCCACGAACGCCGACCCGGCCAGCACGATCGCCAATCGTTCGGTCAGCGCGCGGCGCCGTAGCCGCAGTACCGCCTCGAATACCACCGCCAGGACGGCGGGCTTGAGCCCGAAGAACACGCCCGCCACCAGCCCGACGTCGCGGTAGCCGGCGTACAGGATGCTCAGGAACAGGATCGAGATGAATCCCGGCAGGATGAACAGGCTGCCGGCAATGAGCCCGCCGCGAACTCCGTGCAGCAACCATCCCACGTACGTGGTCAGTTGCTGCGCCTCCGGTCCGGGCAGCAGCATACAGTAGCTCAACGCATGCAGGAACCGGGTTTCGCTCAGCCACCGCTTCTCGTCGACCACGAGCCGATGCACCACCGCGATTTGGCCGGCCGGCCCCCCAAAACTGTGGATCGCGACCTTCACCCAGACGCGGAACGCCTCGCGGCGAGAAACGCCCGACCGGGGCGGTTCGTTCAAGCGTCCTGTCGCCGGAATGCGGCGGAAAGTCCGTCAAACAGGGCAGCCCCGACTTCCACGTTCTCGATGTTGGTTTGCGCCGGCTTCGGTGGTACTCGATGAATGAAGAGGAGCCGGCCAGCGCGCACCTCTCCGACTTGCAAAGTATCAACTAGATCATACATTATCACAACTGTATCATTTCTCTGGTTGAATTGCAAGGGGTGGTAAGTGACTGGAATCGCGACGGATACGGTGCTGTTGACCCGCGGGGAGGTCGCGGAATTGCTCGACCTCGATACATGCATTGGTGCGGTCGAAGCGGCGTTCAGGATGCATGGCGAGGGGCGGACCCCCGACCCGGCCATCATGGGGGTTCAGGTGCCGGATGGCGGCTTCCACACCAAAGGGGGCTTGCTGGATCTTGGGCGGTCGTATTTCGCGGCGAAGACCAACGCCAACTTCATGCACAACCGCACACGATTCGGGCTGCCCACCATCCAGGGCACCATCGTGCTGCACGATGCCGAGAACGGACGCGTGCTCGCCGTCATGGACTCGATCGAGATCTCGATCCTGCGAACCGGTGCCGCGACGGCGGTCGCCGCCAGGTTCCTGGCCCGTCCGGACTCCGCGCGGGTCGCCGTCGCGGGATGCGGCGCGCAGGGGCACGTGCAGCTTCGCGCGCTGTCTCGGGTGCTTCCGCTCGAGCGCGCGTTTGTGTGGGACCTCGATCGGTCTCGCGCGGAACGCATGGCGTCCGATCTCGCACCCGAGTTGCGTTGCGAGATCGCCGTGGTCGACGACTTTGCCGCCGCGGCGCGGGAGGCCGACGTCTGCATCACCTGCACGCCCTCGGAGGAGTTCGTTCTGCGGCGCGCCGACGTGCGGCCGGGCACCTTCGTGGCGGGTGTGGGTGTCGACAATCCCCACAAGAAGGAACTCGAGCCCGCGCTGCTCGCCGCCGGGACGGTGGTGGTCGATGTGCTCGACCAGTGCGCGACCATTGGCGACCTGCATCACGCGCTCGACGCAGGGGTCATGACCCGCGCGGCCGTACACGCTGAACTGGGAAGCGTCGTCGCCGGGCGCGCCACGGGCCGGACGCGTGACGACGAGGTCACCGTCTTCGATTCCACGGGCATGGCATTGCAGGACGTGGCGGCCGCGGCGGTGGTCTATGAGCGCGCGGTCGAGTCGGGCGTGGGACGCGTCATCGATTTCGGCGGCTGAGCGGATGAATCAACTGACCGAGGAGGTGATCGGCATGACGCAGGCACGGGCTCCCAACGTCGACGCGTGGACGGTCGATCTGCTCGAGCGCCTCCTCTCGGTCGAGGGCACCACCGGCCGGGAGCGGGCCATCGGGGCGGAGATCGTCGACATCCTGACCGAGCTGGGAGTGCCCAAGAGCGCGATGCGGTTCGACGGCGCCGAACGCCGCATTCCGCTCCCGACCGAAGACGGCAACCTCGTGGTGACCCTGGAAGGGGACGCGACCCTTCCCCGTCGGCTGTTCATGGCCCACCGCGACACGGTTCCGCTCTGCGCCGGCGCGCGGCCGCAGCGTGACGGTGACCGCATCGTGCCGGCGGGAGACACGGCGCTCGGTGGGGACGACCGCGCGGGCGTCGCCTGTCTGCTCAACATGGTCGCGGAATTGACGCGGCGTGGACTCCGGCGCCCGCCGCTCACGCTCGTGTTCACCGTTCGTGAGGAGAGCGGGTTGTGGGGCGCGCGTGGCGTCGACCGGGAGATGCTTGGTGCGCCGGCGTACGGATTCAATGTCGACGGCCCCAGTCCGGCGCGGCTTTTCATCGGAGCCGTCGGTGCCAGGCACTGGACCGCCGACATTGTGGGCCGGGCGGCGCACGCCGGGCTCCATCCGGAACGGGGGATCTCGGCGTCGCTGGTGGCGTCGGTCGGCATTGCCACCGCCCATCATCGAGGATGGTGGGGACGGGTCGAGCGTCCGGGTGCGGGTCGCGGGACCACCAACGTGGGGCTGCTTGCGGGACGCGGCGGGGGAGCGGTGGGAGGTGCCACCAACGTCGTCACGGATTATGCCCTGGTCGAGGGAGAGGCGCGTAGTCACGACGCGGCGTTCGCCGCCAGGATCGTCGCGGCATGGCGGCGCGCATTCGACCACGCCGTCCGTGTCGTCCGGAGCGACGACGGAACCGGTGCGACCTTGGAGTTTCGGAGCGACGTTCTCTACGACCCGTTCCGGCTCGATCCGGCCGACGAGGTCGTCGCGTTCGCGGTCGAACGAAGCCGCATGGCGGGTCTCGATCCCACATTGGCAATCGCCGATGGCGGACTCGACGCGAACTGGATGGTCCGGCACGGGATCCCGACGGTGACGTTCGGGGTGGGACAGCGCAACGTCCACACACGGGATGAATACGTGGACGTGCCGGACTTCCTGACGGCGTGCCGGTTAGCGGTCGCGCTCGCGACGGCGTAGGGGATGCGCCCGCCGCGGGTCGTTGCGAACGGGTTCGCGAAGCGCGCGCGGAGAGTCAGAGCGCCGTGACTGCGGCGCTCCCGGCCGCCTAGCGTCCGTACAGCGCCTTCCACTCCTCTTCGAACTCGTGCCCCGCCACCCAACGCGGCTGCTCGTCGGCGTTCGCCGCGCGTAGCGCGGTCTCGAAGAAGAGCCGCATGTCGCGCGCGGTTCCCTCGAGGTCCCATTCAGGGTGGATTTCATCGGTGACCTGATGGTAATGCTGTTGCTGTACGGCGGCCGGGTCGAAGTCGAGTGTCTTGGCGTAGTCGGTGCCCCGCTGGATGTAGATCGCGGGAATACCGGCTTTGGCGAAGCTTGCCTGATCGGAACGGTAGAAGCTCCCGGCGTTGGGATTGGGATCGCCGGTTGCGCGCAAGCCGCGTTCCTCCGCCACCGTCCTGAAGGTTTCGCCGAGTGTGTTCATCTCGAGACCGATCGCCGCCGCGTCGTGGGTTACGCCGAACAACTGCGGCGAGTCGATGTTGAAGTTGGCGACGATCTGTGACCGGGCCACCGGCGGATGCTGAACGAACGCGCTGCTCCCCAGCAACCCTCCCTCCTCCGCCGTCACCGCGACGACCATGACCGACCGGCGGTGCTCCGCCGCCGCCATCGCCTTGGCGGCGGCCATCATCGCGGCGGTGCCCAAGGCATTGTCCGGCGCGCCGTTGTAGATCTTGTCCTCACCCGTGAGATCAGGGTTCGTACCCAGATGATCGTAGTGCGCGGTGAACACGACGTATTGATCCGCCAGGTCGGCATCGCCGCCACGCCGCACGCCGGCGACGTTGTGCGCCGCGACGCGGTCGAGGGCCGTTTCGATGTGGGCCGTCAACCGATATCCCGTCTCTCGCGGTCGGAATTCGCGCTGAGCGGCCATCTCGAACAGGCCGGTGAGGTTCGTCCCCATCGCGCCCGCGATCTGTTCGGCCAAGATCGAGTCGATCCAGCCCAGCATGTCGAGTTGATAGGTCCGCTGCCAGATACGCCGTGAGCCCGTGCCGCCGATCACGCTGAACTGGTAGCTGGCCGACTCGGTCGTGTGAATCACGATCGCGCCGGCGGCACCGTGCTTGTGGGCCTGCTCGTACTTGTAGGTCCATCGCCCGTAGTAGGTCCGGGCGTCGCCGCCGAACAACGCTTCGCCGCCTGCTTCGACGGGCGGGTCGTTATTGAGGAAGAGCAGGACCTTGCCGCTGACGTCCACGTCCTTGAAGTCGTCCCAGTCGTGCTCGGGCGCTTCGACCCCGTAGCCCACGAATACGATCGGTACGTTGCGCAGATCGACCGTCTCCTGTTCCGCGGTCGACCAGTAGGTGAAGTTCTCGTCGCTGACCAGGGGAAGGGCGCCACGCGGTCCTCGAATGGTGAGGGACGAACGCGCGACGTCCTTTTGCAGGCCGACCAACTCGATCGGGAGCAGGTAGGATTCCCCGGCGGGCTCCAGCCCCATCTCCTCGAAGCGCCGCGCGATGTACGCGGCGGCCCGCGCCTCCCCAGGCGTGCCGGCACCGCGACCTTCCATGCTGTCGGCGGAGAGCGCCTCGACATCGGCCAGAATGCCGTCGGCTGTAATCTGGTTGGCGGGGTCGGCGGAACAGGCCAGGGCGGTCAGGGTCACGGTGGTGGCGAATGCGACTGCCAGGCGTCCCGGTATCATGCGAGGCCTCGTACGGGATGGAGGGGTACGATCGGCGCGACAACAGCACAGCCCGCAAGATAACCGCGTGTCGCCCTTTCGCGTCCTGGCGGCGCTTCGGTGGCTCGATCCCCGTGAACCTCCGGGCCGCCGCCGCTGTTACTAGAGGCGAACCGATCAAGGACCATTCATGGCTGGTGCACCGGGTCAGTTCGACCGCTCGTTCGTGATCCGGATGATCCGGGACTTCCTCATCGCGCTCAGCGCCATCGTCGTGCTGGAGATCGGCGGGCGCGGGGTCCTCGCCTGGCGCGCCTTCCAGACGCAGGAACGCGAGGCCACGAACATGGTCGCGGCGCAACTGGCCTCGGACGTACGGGACATCATGCTCAACGAGGGCGGCCCCGTGGCGGCGCGGACCGTCTATCCGATTCTGAGGCGCAACCACGAGGACCTTGGGTATGAGGTCGCCATCGAGCCCTCGCAGATTACGATCGAATCAATCCGGCGCGTATTCGACTTGGAGGCACGGGGAATCCCGGCGGCGTGGTCGGATGGCGCGCATCATGAAGCAGCGGTCGACCTCACGGCGGAGCAGTTCTGCCGCACCTGTCACCTCACGGCCAAGATCGGAGACGTGCTGGGGCGGGTCACCGTGCGGCGATATCGATCGCACAAGTTCGCCGAGTTCCTCCGGGAGGCCCGCCTCGTCTCACTGGTGGCGATGGCGAACGTCATCCTTCACACGATCGTCCTGTTCCTCCTGTTGCGGATCCGCATGGCGCCGCTGCTGCGTCTCCGTTCCACCATGGCGCGGCTCGCCAAGGGCCACGTGGATCTTTCGCAGCGCGTCGACGCCAAGTCGGATGACGAGTTCGGCGAACTGGCGATGGACCTCAATCACTTTCTCGAGCGCGTCAACGATCTGGTCGGAGATTTGGACGTCGTGCTCGGCAAGGTGCTCGCTGTGAACGACCGGCTTGCGCAGGTGAGCCGGCGGATGGGTGGGCAACTCGTGGCGCTCCAGGCCGAGTGCGCGAAGGCGATGGAACAGACCATGGCCCTCCATCCGCTGGTACGTGGACCGTCGACAGAGGCGTTGGAAGCCATCGAGCTGGTGCTTGCGGCCTTGGAAGACCGGTCCGATGAACGCACGAGTGCCGTGGCGCCGCGCCTTCGTCAGGTGCTGGCACGGTTCCGTTCGCTCGCCGGGCGTGGCGAAGAGGCTGTCGGCCATGCCGATGCGTTGCTGGGAACGTTGCGCGATCTCTCCCACCATCTCCGGGATGACACCCATTATCAGGGAGAAATCATGGTGCTGGAAGAACGCATGCGTGTGGTCTCGGAATCGGGAACGACGTTATTGCGGCGGCTGAAACGGAGTGGTGATTGATGATTGCAGATTGCAGATTACAGGATTGCAGATTGCAGATTGCAGATTGGAGATTGTGGATTAATCTCTGCTCGCCGTTCGCGCGCTCTCGACGACGATTGCGGTGAGCAATCTGCAATCTGCAATCAACAATCATCAATCTGACCGGCGTAACCAGGCTTTCCGTGGCGTCAGAGTGATGCCTCACCACGAATGGAAACCAACGGGATTGTGGAGTGATGCCGCGTTCGAATCCGCTCACTCCCGTCCTGCTCGAACAGAGACTGGTGGAGTTCGCTATCTCCGTCTGCCGGATAACCAGGGAGATGCCCAGGGATGTCGTCGGCATCGAAGTCAGCCGTCAACCGGTCCGCTCCGCTACGTCACCAGCCGCGAACTATGGCGAGGCCCGCAGCGCCGAATCACGCCGCGATTTCGTTCACAAGATGCAGATAGCGCTGAAGGAGCTTCGGGAAACGGCCGTGTGGCTACGAATCGGCAGCGGGGTCTACGGTCGGGCGTGGCCAAGCGAATCGCTGATCCGGGAGTGTGACGAACTCACCGCAATCTTCGTCAAAAGCCTGCGAACGGCGAGAACAATCACACCATCCCCATCTCCCACATCACCCACACCGCGGCAAACGCCGCCGCCCCGCCCACGAACGTCACGCCGCCGTATCCCCACAGCGCGTCCTTGACCTCGAGCTTGCTCAGCGAGGTGCAGACCCAGAAGTAACTCGAGTTCACGTACTTGATCATGACCGATCCGGAGGCGCCGGAGAGCATGGCCGCCTCGGGCGACAGCTCGAGGGCGCCGAGCATCGGGGCGACGAGCGAACCCGCGGTAATCACCCCGACCGTCGTCGATCCGGTCAGCATGTTGCCGATGATCCCGATGGCGAATGGCAGGAGGATGGAGGGCAGGCCGTAGGTGGCGAACAGGTCGGCCACGAAGCTGACGGCCGGGGTGCCCTTGAGTATCGCGCTGAGTGAACCGCCCAGGCCGGTCACCACGAGGATCATCGCCGAGGTCTTGAGGCCTTCCGTCACCCAGCCGTTCAGCTGCGTGGTCCTGTCGGCCGCCGGGCCCAGGTTTGTGAAGGCCAGCCAGAGCCCGGCGGCCAGGGCAACTACCGGCCAGCCGACGTACGTCAGGACGTCGCGGATCAGGTGGCCCTCCACGAGGACGAGGCGAGCCACGCTTTGCGCGCTGATCAGCAGGACCGGAACGGCGATGGGCGCGTAGGCGCGCAGGGTGGACGGCTGGTGCACGCCGCCCGCTTGGTCCAGAAATCCGGCGTCCCGGAATTCCTCCGACGGCGGGGTCGGCAGGCGAGGGCCGACAATGAACTCGCCCCACACCCAGCCCGCCAACGAGCCGACCAGACACGCGATACCGCCGAAGATGATGATCGTCCCGATGTCGGCGCCCACCAGGGCCGCGGCGGCCAGCGGTCCTGGCGTTGGCGGCACGATCGCATGGGTAAGCTGCAGCGCCCCGACGAGTCCGATCGACATCGTGCCGATACCGACGCCCATCGCGTGTGCGGCGGAGTGGACCAACGGGTTGAGGATGACGTAGGCGACGTCGGAGAAGATCGCGATGCCGAGGACGAATCCGGTGAGGGTCAGCGCGAACGGCATGCGTTGCACGCCGACAAGGCGCACCATCGACCGGGTGATGACCTGAATTGCCCCCGTCTGGCGCAGCGCCTCCGCGATCACCGACCCGAGCACGATCACGATGCCGATCTGGCCCAGCGTGCCGCCGAAGCCCTGCTCGAACGCCTCGATGAAGTTGTTGATCTGAATCCCGGGGAGGACGCCGAACAACATAATGGGAATCAGGAGCGCGAGGAACACGTGCCACTTCCACCTGGCGATCAGCAACATCAGCAACACGACCACGCCGGCGAAGCCGGCGAGCGCGAGCGCAACGTTGGTCGTGACGGCGGTGGTGGTGTCCATGGCGACTGACAGACGCGCCGGCGTCAGTCGGCCCGCGTGCGGAGGTAGTCCATGGCCGCGCGCACGCCGCCGCCCGCGTGCGGGACGCCGGCGAGCGCGAGTCCCATCTCGACCCCGCACAGCGTGCCCGCCAGGGTCAGGTCGTTCAGGTCGCCCAGGTGCCCGATGCGGAACACGCGGCCCTGGACCTTGCCCAGCCCGGCGCCGAGCGACATGTCGAACGCGTCCAGGATGGTCTGCCGGAGATGATCCGCGTCATGCCCGTCGGGCAGCCATACCGCCGTCAGCGTGTCCGAGTGTTCGCGGGCGTCGACGCACGCCGTCTCGAGTTGCCAGCCTCCAACCGCACGCCGGGTCGCCTCCGCGAGCCGGTGATGGCGGGCGAACACGTTTGGCAGTCCCTCCTCGAGCAATCGGTCCAGCGCGACGTCCATGCCGTAGAGCAGGTTGGTCGGCGGGGTATACGGGAAGTACCCGTGCGCGTTGGCTTCGACGATGGGCTTCCAATCCCAGTAGGAGGTCGGGAACCGCGCCGTTTCCGAGGCCGCCATCGCCTTGGCGCTGACGGCATTGATCCCGATTCCCGGCGGCAGCATGAGTCCTTTTTGCGATCCGCAGATCGTCACGTCTACGCCCCATTCGTCGTGGCGATAGTTGATCGATGCCAGCGACGACACCGTATCCACCATGAACAGGGCAGGGTGGCCGGCGCCGTCGATCGCGCGGCGTACGTCGGCCACCCGACTGGTGACCCCGGTGGAGGTCTCGTTGTGTACGACCGTCACGGCCTTGATGGTCCTGCCGGTGTCCTCGGCGAGGATCGACTCCACGGCCGCCGGATCGACCCCGTGACGCCAGTCGCCGTCGATCCACTCGACTGTGAAGCCGAGCCGGGTGGCCACCTCGCGCCACAGAACGGCAAACTGCCCGGTCTCGAACCCGAGGATACGATCACCGGGCGACAGCGTGTTCACGAGGGCCGCCTCCCACGCACCGGTCCCCGACGCGGGGAACAGGATGACGGGCTGAGTGGTCTGGAACACGTCTTGGAGCCGATCGAGGATGCGCAGGGTCATCCGGCTGAATTCAGGACCCCGGTGGTCGATCGTCGGCTTGGCCATGGCCCGCAATACGTCGTCGGGCACGTTGGTCGGACCGGGGATCTGGAGGAAGTGTCGACCCGGTCGCCCGGCGTGGGTTCCGCTCACGCGGACAACGTCGTGGTGCCTGCGGGGAGCTGTGCTTCCAGCAATCGCTGCGCGCGTGCCGGATTGAAGGCCCCGCACGGGCAGAATCGGGCCAGCGTCACCGCTGCCTGGCGCGGCGTTCGCCGCCCCTCCCGGACCATGTCCAGCATCTTCTTCGCGAGGTTTGCCGCGACCATCCCGTGACCGCACATCGTCGAGAGGGAGAGCACCTGCGCGTCGGGCAGGTGATCGTGCGGATCGGCGAGGCTCAAGGCGTACTCGACGCTGTGTCGCGGGATGTCGCACGCCCTGCCAACGTCCCTGGCCCCGTCCACCGAGGTGGCGATGTTGATCGATATGCCCAAATCGGCGTCGATGACCTCACGCAAACAGGATTCCGCCTTTTCTCGAGTGTCGAAAACGGCCGCGACCGTGCGTAGCCGTTGCACGGCGTCGATGACGGCCTGATGATTGGGCTCGGTGTTTCTTCCCCAGTGCGCCGTCGGCGTGAGGTCACGCGTCGGGCGATAGCTACCCGATTCGGAATTGCCAATGCTCACCGGTTGGTGTTTCGCACAAATCGTCAGGAAGGCACGCAACTGCTCGACGGCACCCTCGTCGTTCTTCCCCTTGCACGCAATGGCGAAGATGATGATGTCGTCGTCAAAGCTCTGTGCATTACCGTATCGGTGTAGCGTGTTCGTCACGGCGCTCCCTTGTGCTGGATATTGGTGATTCGCCCCAGTCCCATATTGGTCTTGGCCCGCTCGAAACGGTAGCCGAGATTGGTCAACAGCGGGGCAAGCAACTCGTCTTCACCGCGGTTGTCGCAGCGGGTCGACACGCCCACGGCCAGGACGGTATCGATACGGTTCGCGACCGCGAAAACGGTGTCGAGTACGCCCGCCACCTCATCGAGGGTGGTTTTGATCTCGACGATGGCCGAGAGGATTTTTTCCTGGAGGAGGTCCGGCTTGAGGGTCCCCGTCCCCGTGTCCGTCATGAGGTGGGTGATCGGGTTCTTCGGCTCGAACACGATGCCCCGCGCGGCCAACGCCATCGTCATCGTCTGGATGTGGTGAAATCGGACCCCGACGCCGGGCCGTCCGAACTCGATGACATGGCCGACCTCGCCAACCGTCACACGATTCGAGACGTCGTTGGTCTTGACCTCTTCGGTCCCGCGTCCGTGGATGCCGGTCGACGCGTGCTCGACCAGCGGGTCGCTGAACACGCGGCGCACGATGCGCGGCCACTCGAGTTCTTCCATGACAAAGGCCGCGGTGGGACAGACGTCGGGTTCCGGTTCGAACCGGAAGCGAAACAGTTTCGCCAGCGCGCGGACGGCGCGCACGACGCCGGGGTTCAGGTGTTCCTGGCTCATGCCGCGGTAGCACGTGCCGCACTCGACGCATGCGTCGTAGTCGATCACCGCGCGGTTGATTGCCGGATCGATGGCGATCGCCCCCATCGGACACACGGGAACGCAGTTGGCGCAGGCGACGCATTGTCTCGGGTCGATTTGCACGGTGACCGTTCCAGTTGGGCAGTCGTGTGTCGTTGCGGCGTAAGATTCTGCAATCTGCAATCCGCAATCTGCAATCTGCAATCATCAATCTGCAATTCACCCAATCAAACCTGCAGGACCGTTACCGCCGGCGCGCTCGCCGCCGCGTCGGGTTGAAAGCCGCTGACCAGCAGCACGAAGTCTCCGTGTTCCGCCAGGCCGGCCTCGCGAGCAAGCCGGCGTGCCACGGCCGGGAACTCGGTGGCGGCGACATCGGAGCCGTGGACCGGGATGGTTCCCCAGGAGAGCATCAGGCGGCGGCAGGTGGATTCGTTGGCCGACGCCGCGATGATGGGCGCCTGCGGTCGCCAGGCGGAGGCGATCGACGCCGAGTGACCGGTGCGGGAAAACACGACGATCGCCCGGACCATCAAGTCGCGAGACAGCCCCGCGGTCGCCCGGGCCACCGCGTCCTCCACCGCCATCACGACGCCACCGGCCGTCGATCGCGCGTCGCCGAACGCGCCGCGTTGCCACTGGTATCCCTCCGCATCGCGCGCCACGCGATCCATCATGCTGACCGCTGCCACGGGATGACGTCCCGAAGCGGTTTCCGCGGACAGCATGACCGCGTCCGCTCCGCCGAACACCGCGGTGGCGACATCAGACACCTCCGCGCGCGTGGGGCGCGGATGTTCGATCATCGATTCCAGCATTTGGGTGGCGACGATCACCGGTTTGCCGTGGGCGCGAGCGAGGTCGACCAGCTGCGACTGTGCCACCGGCACGCGCTCGGGCGGCAGCTCCACGCCGAGGTCGCCGCGCGCCACCATGATGGCATCGCTGACCTCCAGAATGGACTCGATGGCGTCGAGCGCCTCGGGTTTCTCGATCTTCGAGACGATCGCCACACCGGCACCAGCCCGTTCCACGATTGCGCGGAGTTGCAGCACGTCTTCCCGCCGCCGCACGAACGATAGCGCCAGGAAGTCCACACCGAGGTCGAGTGCGAAGCGGGCGTCGTCGCGGTCCTTGCTGGTGAGAGACGGCGCAGACACGGCGACATCGGGCAGGTTCATGCCCTTGCGGTCGCGCAGCGTCCCACCCACGATCACGCGGCATGCGACCTCTGAGCCATCGACCTGGACGACCCGCAACTCGAGGTTGCCGTCATCGAGCAGGATGCGGCTGCCGGGTTTCACGTCCGAGGCGAGGGCCTCGTATTGCGAGGGGATGAGATCGGCCGTACCGGTGACCGATCGAGTCGTCACCGTCACGGTCGCGCCCTCGGTCAACTCGACGGATCCGGTCGCGAACACGCCCGTGCGGATCTTGGGGCCGCAGAGATCGGCCAGGATTCCGACCGGCTTCCCCAGGCGCGCCGCGACCGCCCGCACCGTTGCATAGACCTCCGCGTGTCCCGCCTGCTCACCGTGCGACATGTTCAATCGGAAGACGTCGGTGCCGGCGTCGATGAGATGCTCGACCATCTCGGGACTCGCTGACGCCGGGCCGAGTGTCGCGACGATCTTGGTGCGGCGGCGCAGCAACGGGGAACGGGTAGTGGAGATCGGCATGGCCTCAAGAGTGGAGCGCCGTCGAGGGGGACGCAATAGCGCGATCGCGACCCGACGCCCGCGCGCGTTCAACCGTTCCCGTCGCGGGATTCCTCGATTGCGGCGATCTGTTGCTCGATCTCTTCCCACTCGGCCATGAGGTCTGTGAGGGCCGCCTGGAGATCGTGCCGCTCCGCCTCGCGCGCGCGCATCTCCTCGGCGGGCGTCTCGACGAAGTAATCCGGCTCGCAGAAGCGGCCGTCGATTTCCTCCACGCGCGCTTCCGCGGTCTCGATCCGTTGCGTGACCGCGTCGAGCCGCCGGTGCAGCGAGTCGGCGGGCCGCCTGCCGGTCGGCTTGGTCGCCGGGCGCCTGCCGGCCTTCTTCTCCCGCTTTGCCTTGAGTACGACGCGATCGACGTCGAGGTGGTCGTCACCGCAGGCATGGACGTACTCGTCGTACGTACCACGGTAGTCGGTCATGCCGTCGGCGCGGATCTCGAGCACCCGCGTTGCCAACTGACTGACGAACCAGCGGTCGTGCGATACGAGAATCAGCGTACCGGTGAACGCCTGCAGTCCTTCGACCAGGGCTTCGATCGATTCGAGATCCAGATGGTTGGTCGGTTCGTCGAGCACGAGCACGTTGGGCCGCTCGATACCGAGACGAGTGAATACCAGACGCGTGATCTCGCCACCGGAGAGCGCGCTCAGTGGCTTTTTCCCGTCGTCGCCCGAGAAGAGCATGAGACCCATCGCGCCGCGCACGTACCCGAAGTCGCGTTCGGGACAGCAGCGCCACACCCACTGCTCCGCCGTCCCGCTCCGCGCGTCGAACGCTTCCTGGTGATCCTGCGCGAAGTAGCTGGGATGCGTTTCGTAGCCCCAATCGACCGCGCCGGCATCGGCGTCGAGTTCGCCCATCATGACCTTCAACAGTGTCGACTTGCCGACGCCGTTCGGCCCCATGATGGCCAGGCGATCGCCGCGCACCACCGTGAGGTCCACCCCATGCAACACCGCGTTGTCGCGGAACGCCTTCTTCACGCCCTTCACCGCCAACACGTCGCGGCCGCTGTCTCGTCGCGGCTCAAAGCGAAAGGTGGGGTAGCGCCGCGAGCTTGGCGGCAACTCCTCCAGCGATTCCGCTTGCTTCTCGATCATCCGCAGCTTGCTCTGGGCCTGGCGTGCCTTGCTCGCCTTGGCGCGGAAGCGATCGACGAACTTCTGGTGATGGGCAATCTCGCGCTCGCGACCCGCGATGTCCTTCACCCGGCGTTCCCGCTCGGCCTGCTTCGCCTGGAGGAAGTCGCTGTAGTTCCCGGGATACGACAGCACGGTCTGATAGTCGACGTCCAGAATGGTCGTGACCACGTTGTCGAGGAACCGGTGGTCGTGGGAAATCACCAGGACCGGTCCGCGAAAGTCACGCAGGAATTTCTCCAGCCACCGAATCGACAGGATGTCGAGATGATTGCTCGGCTCATCGAGCAGCAACACGTCGGGATGGCTCGCGAGCACCTGCGCCAGCAGGACACGAAGTCTGAACCCGCCCGACAAGGTTGAGATCGGGTGACGGTGCACCGATGAGGGGATGCCGAGACCTTCAAGGATGGTCGCCGCCCGCGCCTCCGCGGTATACCCATCGTGCCGCTGTACGATCTCCTCGAGCGCGGTAAACCGGTCGGCATCGAATGACACCGCAGCGTTGGCCAACAGCACTTCGCGTTCGCGCATCGCGCCCCAGAGTTCGGGGTTGCCTTGGAGCGCCACGGCGAGAATCTCTTGCTCGTCGTACACGAACTGGTCCTGGCGGAGCACGCCAAGCCGGAGCTTCTTGGCGACGGACACGGTCCCGTCATCGGGGGTGAGGTCGCCGGCGAGGATGCGGAGCAAGGTGGTCTTGCCCGATCCGTTGGCGCCCACGAGCCCGTACCGTTCAGCCGGATTGAGCTGGAACGATGCTCCGGCGAACAGGGTGCGGTCGCCGAATGACTTGGCGAGGTTGGAAGCGGAGATCACGGCGGGGCAATCTAATCAGGTCGCAGCCCGTCTCCCACGATGCAGCCGGATGCGCTCATCCCGGTGCACCCTGATCGCGTGCGGTCCGTTCGGGCGAACCGCCCCGCCAGACGGCCCAGACGTCAGCCACCGGCGCGCTCCCACCGGGAAGTGCGCCCCACGCGGTCGACGCGTCGAGCGGTACCTCGTCGATCCGGAACAGTTCCATCGCCGCGATGAATGTGAAATACGTCGCGCCCACCGGGATGGCGGCGGCGCCTTCGAGCCCGCCGTCCCCCAGGATGGCGGCGGCGAGCGCGAACACCCCGAACTTGATACACCACCGCGTGATCACGCCGATGCGCACGGAAGCCGGTGAGGTTCCCCGCACGAGCGCGAGCACATTGGGTCCGGCAAGGTAGGCCATCGCGGCGAGCCCGCCGATACCGCCCCCGAACGCCCACGATGCGAAGCCATATAGCGCGACCGTGAGGGCGAGCGACGACACGGCGAACACGCGGATCCCGCCACGCCCGTATCGCGCGCCGGCGGCCGCGACGACGAGGAAGGGGAAGCTGTGGATCGTGAGGAACTCGATGGAGAGCAGCGCGTCCAGCGACCCCACGCCGCCGATAAGCGGCATCGGCCGGCCGAACTGCGCCGTCCAGAACGCCAGGGCGAGCAGGCCGACCCCCGCCGAGGCCAGGATGCTGTTCCCCGTGATCCGGGGTCCCAGGGCGGTCGCACCGATGCGGGCGGCGTCCCACGTCGTGCGGGCGCCCCGCACATGGGCCAGGTAGCGAAGTGGCAGCACCCACATGGCGAGTCCCGGCACGAGGAACACCAGGCCGAACACCAGGGCGAACGGAATGGCCACGGGCTCGACCGGCTGGTCGAGCCGCAGGATGCCCGTCGCGGCGAGCACCGGCAGCCCGCCCAGAAGGACGAGCGCTCCCGCGCCGAGCCAGGCGCCAAGCAGCCCGACCGATGACACAGCCGGCGGAGCGGACTGACGCGTGCTCATGTCGCCAATCTGCACCTGACGCGACGCGCCCGGCAAACAGCGACCGCCACTCCAAGCCTTCGGCGCAGGCGACCTGGATGCCTTGATGTCCGATTACGCAGCCGATGCCGTGTTGTTCCTGCCGGATGGCCCGCTGGTGGGATCGAGCGCCATACGGTCGGCGCTCGGAGGGTTGCTGGCGGAATTCGCCAAGCCGGGGGCAAGCTTCGAGATGCAGCGGCAGTCGGTGCACGCTGCCTACGCCTACATTCTGTGGACGGCCGAAACCGCCGACAACATCTATGAGGTCGCCACGGACACGTTCGTCGTGTGGGATGACAGGATCGTCGCGCAGTCGTTCGCCGGGAAGATCACGCCGAAAGGTTGACCCATTAATCCAGGATTTCTCTGAGCCTCGCCGCGTAGGCGGTGCCGGCCTCGTCGTCGCGGACGAATGCGATGTCCTGGGGGCCCTGGATCCCCAGCCCGACGTCGACCGCCCGAGCCATCTGCTCCTGCTGGAAGATCGGCGTTTCCATGATCGCCGTATTGGCCGCCAGGTCGTTGAGAACCGCCAGGCCCACGGCGTCCACCGCCACCCGGTCCGTGCCGCCGATCATGACGTTGGCCCGCGCCAATCGCCCGCTCGAGGGACCACCGTCGGTGAACGCCTCCACACCGTCCATGATGATGAGCCGGGGTGTGTAACCCTGATTCAACTCGGCGATCATGCGGCGCATGTGGGGCGAGCGATGCATCCCTCGGCGAATCGATTTCGGCGTGAGGCCGACGGCGAGCTTCAACGACATGGTGAAGACACCGCCGTACGCGTGCGTCTTGAGGCAACAGGTGCTCACGTTGTGCTCCGACTCGACCCCCTTGGCCTCCATCACCTCCGCCGTGGGCGGAAAGGACGACTCCCCCACGACCACCTCGCGCGCGTCCCGCGCCTTCAACTCGCTGACGATCTGTGCCAGCGTATCGACATGCGTGCTGGCGGGAGAGGGGTCGGCGGTGTTGAAGTTTGGTTTGAGGTTCACCGCCTTGCCCGCGATGTCCGGCAAGTCGAGCAACGCCATGACGCGCCGCACGCCCTCCTTGCGGTCGCCGGTGCGGACGATCGCGACCGTCGTCTTCCGAGGGATCAGGTGGGAGCCCACCGTGCGCAGCGCAGGGCGGGGGACGAGGATCAAGCCCGCGGCAGCGCCCTTCAGAAAGTCGCGGCGATCGCAGGGAGGAAAATCAGTGGATGACACAGCGTCCTCGCGGATTGGTGTCCGACATGGATCGCTGGGGCAAGGCGATGGGCCCGGGTGGTCCCGGTCCCGGCTGACAAAACGACCTGCGGGAAGTATGGTGCATTCCGCCGTCCGCGGGCAACCTGACGGTGGCACCGCGCGTCTCAGGCTCGCGGCGCCGCCGGCATCCCACCAATGGGAGCCGGGGCCCGCCCGGAGCGATCAACGGCAATCCGCACGACTGATGATTGTGCGATTGGGGCATCCGTCAGCACCTCGCTGAGTTGCCCTCCGGACCCTATCTTTACCGGCTTCAGATTCGGGTCTTCCGTTCCGGAGCGGCGAATTGTCCGAGGATACGAACATGGCTCACCTGGCGGACGCATCCAAAGTGTGCACGGCCGATGTGGCCGAGACGCGCGTGCGTGCTTGGCGGGAACGGGACGAACGAATCGTGTTCACGAATGGCTGCTTCGATCTGCTGCACGCCGGCCACGTCGCCTACCTCGAACAATCCAGACGTCTTGGCGATCGGCTGGTGATCGCCGTCAACAGTGATCGCTCCGTGCGGGCCGTGAAAGGCCCCGCGAGACCCGTGGTGGGTCAAGAGGACCGCGCGCGTATTCTGGCCGCCCTCGCGTTCGTAGACGCGGTGATCATCTTCGACGAAGATACGCCGCTGGCGATCATCAACCGTCTGCGGCCGGATGTCATTACCAAGGGTCAGGACTACGCGGAGGACGATGTCATCGGTGGGGCGGAAGCGAAATCATGGGGTGGCCGCGTCGCGCTGATTCCGCTGCTCCACGGTCGCAGCACCACTGGGATACTGCAGCGCGCTCGGGCCGATCGCTCTATCGAATCGGCAGGAAACTGACTGTGTGCGTCGTGAAGCGGCGGGACCGCATGGCGCGGAGCCGGGACACCGAGCGCCTCGCTGTCCTCGCCGCGCGGCACCGGAGTGGCGCGGCCACCGTCTGTCTCCGGAGAGCCCTGCTCGCTGTCGTGCTGTTCACGGCGCCGACGGCGGCCCAAACGCACGACCGGGTTCCCGCCGACCAGCTCGCGGCCCGCGCGTGGTACCGCGACGCACGGTTCGGGCTGTTCGTGCACTGGGGTGTCTACAGCCTGTCCGGCCAGGGCGAGTGGGTGATGCAGAACCGCCAGATCCGCGTCGACCCGTACGAGTGGCTCGCCTCGACGTTCAACCCCGTCCAGTTCGACGCGCACCAGTGGGTGAGCCTCGCCAAGGCAGCGGGTATGCGGTACATCACCATCACGTCGCGGCACCATGACGGCTTCTCGATGTTCGGTACCAGCGCCACGAAGTACAACATCGTGGACTGGACGCCGTTCGGGCGGGACCCGATGAAGGAGCTCGCCGAAGAATGCCGCCGGCAAGGACTCAAGCTCTTCTTCTACTACTCACAGCTCGATTGGCACCATCCGGACTACTGGCCGCGTGGGGGCACGGGTCGCGCGACCGGCCGCCCCGAGGGCGGCGACTGGAATCGCTATTTGGACTTCATGGACGCGCAGCTCACGGAGCTGTTGACCAACTACGGCCCGATCGGCGGCATCTGGTTCGACGGCATGTGGGACAAACCGGACGCCGACTGGCGCCTACAGCACACCTACACGCTCATTCATCGCCTGCAGCCAACGGCGTTGATCATCCCCAACCATCATCAGGCGCCCCTCCCGGGCGAAGACGTGCAGACTTTCGAGCAGGATCTGCCGGGCGCCAACACGGCGGGATTCAACACGACGAGCATCGGTACGCTTCCCCTCGAGACGTCGCTCACGATGAATCACTCGTGGGGCTTCAACATCACCGATCACGCGTTCAAGTCTCCGCGCGAGCTGATCCACTATCTCGTGCGCGCCGCGGGAAACGACGCGAACCTGCTGCTCAACATTGGGCCGCGTCCCGACGGGACCATTCAACCCGAGTTCGTGGAGCGCCTGATGGCCGTGGGCCAGTGGCTGGACGTCTACGGCACGTCCATCTACGGCACGCGTGGCGGACCCGTCGCCCCGCGGGACTGGGGCGCGACCACGCGGCGCGGCGATACGGTATTCGTGCACGTGCTCGACTGGCCCGATCGCGTGCTGTCGCTGCCGGCGCTTGGCGCGCGCGTCGTTCGCGCGACGATGCTGGCGGGTGGCGCGCGTGTAGGCGTCACCCAGGCCCCTGAGGGAATCACGATCACCTTGCCACCGGGCAATGGGGACGCGCCAGATCGCGTCGTCGTGCTCGAGACCCGGGGCGGGTCCCCTCGTGAGTAACGAGCGCCTCTCGACGGCACTTGCCGACCGCGACACGATCGAGCGTGAGCTGGGTCAGGGCGGCATGGCCACCGTCTACCTCGCCCAGGACCTGAAGCACGACCGCAAGGTCGCATTGAAAGTCCTGCGGCCTGAACTCGCCGCCGTGCTCGGCGCCGAACGGTTCGTCCAGGAGATCAAGACGACCGCCGCACTCCAGCATCCGCACATCCTGCCATTGTTTGATTCGGGCACGGCCATGGTCCCCCCTCTCCGCCAAGCGGAGAGGGGGGCAGGGGGTGAGGTATTCCTGTTCTACGTGATGCCGTTCATCGACGGCGAAACGTTGCGGGGCAAGCTCGATCGTGAGACGCAGCTCGGGATCGACGAAGCGGTGCGGATCACCACCGAGGTGGCCGACGCCCTCGACTACGCCCACCACAACGGCGTGATCCACCGCGACATCAAGCCCGAGAACATCCTGCTGGCGAACGGGCGGCCGATGGTGGCGGACTTCGGGATCGCGCTGGCGGTGAGTGCGGCGGCCGGCGGCCGCATGACGGAGACGGGTCTCTCGCTCGGTACACCGCACTACATGAGCCCCGAGCAGGCGACCGCCGAGAAGGAGATCACGGCCCGCTCGGACGTGTACTCGCTCGGCAGCGTGCTGTACGAGATGCTGACCGGGAGCCCGCCGCACGTGGGCTCCTCGGCCCAACAGATCATCATGAAGATCGTCACCGAAGAGGCGGCCCTGGTTACCGCGGTGCGCAAGGCGGTTCCGGCCAACGTGGCCTCCGCGGTCGCCAAGGCGATCGAGAAATTGCCGGCTGACCGGTTCGAGACGGCCGCCGCCTTTGCCGAGGCCCTGGTGAACCCGGCGTTCACGACGGCGCGGGTGTACGCGGATCAGCGGTCCACCCGTCCCCGCGTTCAGCCCTCCACGCTCACCTACGCGCTCGCGGCCGTCGCGATCGTTGCCACCGCGTTTGCCGTCTGGGGTTGGCGCGGCCGGCCGGCGCCGCCCGTCAGTCGCTTCAACATCGCCTTGGCCGAAGATCAGCCCATGCAGCCGGGGCAGGGGCCGCGCATCGCCGTTGCTCCTGACGGACTGCGGTTCGTGTACCTGGGACCGGGTGACGGGAGCGGGGGGCGCTTGTGGGTGCGCGAGCGGGACCAGTTATCCGCCCGGCCGCTGCCGGGTACGGATGGCGCCATCTGCCCGTTCTTTTCCCCCGACGGACGGCGCGTCGGATTCTTCACGATCTCGCCCATGCAGCTCAAGACGGTGTCGTTGGGCGGGGAGCCGCCGGTGACCGTGGCCGATTCCGGTCTGGACTGGGATGGGGGGGCGTGGGGTCGGGACGGCTACATCTACTCGGATACCCCGGACGGCCTGATGCGCCTGCCGCAGGGCGGCGGGGCACTCGACCGGGTGACCACGATGGACACGGTACGGGGGGAGAGTGGCCACAATTATCCCGATGCGCTTCCCAACGGGCGGGGGGTGGTGTTCACGATCGCGCGGCGCGGGATCGCCGATTATGAGATCGCGGTGGTGGACCTTGCGACGGGGGCGCATCGGGCCCTGACCCGCGGCGTCTACGCCAGGTACGTGTTGCCGGGCTACCTGGTCTATGTCACGGCAACCGGGACATTGATGGCGGCGCCCTTCGACCAGGGTCGCATGGATCTGACGGGTGAGGCCACGGCCCTGGCCGAGGGGGTGAACGTCCGTGGATTCGGCTACGTCGACCTGGCGCTCTCTCCCAGCGGGACGCTGCTCTACTCGGGCGGCGATGAGAACGGCCCGCTGGCGGACCTGGTGTGGGTCGGGCGGAACGGGGAGATCGAGTTGCTCGACTCCAACGCGTACGACGCTCCGGTCTTGTCGCCGGATGGCCGGAGCGTGGCGGCGTCCATCACGTCGGGAGGTGAACAGCAGATCTGGATCCGCCAACTGCCCAACGGGCCCTCGTCCAAGCTGACCTTCGACGGGGCGGAGAGTGGAAGGCCGTTCTTCTCGCCCGACGGCCAGGCAGTGGGGTTCTACACGTCCCGGACGAGTGTGCGCAGCCTGTGGATGGTCCGGGCCGATGGGAGCATGCCGGCCGAGCGCCTCCGCGCCGGGCCCCACGACCTCTGGGAGGGTTTGTGGTCGCCCGACGGACACTGGCTCGTGTATCGCGAACGCTCGGTCCCGGCCGCGGACCTGGCGGCGGTCCGGATGAACGGCGACACGACCCCGGTCGCGCTGGTGGCGACCCAGTACAACGAACGGTCACCGTCGCTCTCGCCCGACGGACGTTGGTTGGCCTATGCCTCGGACGAATCCGGCCGGGACGAAGTCTACGTGCGTCCCTTTCCCGAGACGGCGCGCGCGAAATGGCAGGTGTCCCTGCGCGGTGGCACCGCACCGCTCTGGGCGCACAGCGGTCGGGAACTCTTCTACCGCGATCCCGCGGGTGACATGGTCGCCGCGGCGATCACGACCCAGCCGACCTTCGCGGTGGGCCGGCAAACGGTCCTGTTCCCCGGCGGCGCGTTCCGGCTGGACCAGTCCCACCGGGCGTACGACGTGTCACCCGATGACCGGCGCTTCCTCATGGTACGCGAACGCGGCGGCGGCGAACGCACCACCCTCATTCTGGTCGACAACTGGTTTCAGGAGCTGAAGGCGAAGGTGGGGACGTGATGATTGCGCCGCCTGCCGGCGCCGCTTGATGCAGGATGTGTGCCGGGAGCATGCCGGCCTGTGACGGAGGCAATCGATGCGTAAACCGAAACGACCGTGGCTGTTTGGCCTGTTCCCACTGACCGTGGCGGTGGCTACCGGCGGGGCCTGCGCGACCGACGGCAACCGCGGATCGGTGCCGCTCGACCGCGCCGCGGCGGCGGCGGCGGTCACGAGCGTACTCGACGCGCTGCATCACAACGCGTCCGTGGCCAACGAGGCATCGTATTTCGCCCTCTTCGCGCCGGAAGGCGTGTTCTTCGGCACCGACGCCATGGAACGCTGGACGGTCGATCAGTTCCGCGCGTACGCCCACCCGGTGTTCGAGCGAGGCCAGGGGTGGACCTACGTGTTGCGCGAGGGCACCCGTAATGTCGACTTCGACCCCACCGGAACCGTCGCGTGGTTCGATGAAATCCTGGACAACGAGAACTACGGTGAGACGCGCGGCACCGGGGTCATGCGTCTGATAGGCGGTGAATGGAAGATCGCGCAGTATCACCTGACCATCCCGGTACCCAACGAGCTCGCCGGCGACCTCGTCGCAATGATACGGGGGCGAAACGCGCCGTGATAATGGACGTGACGATTCCCTGCGTCGGTGCCGGCAGTGACCCCATGCCGGCGTTCGCCCAGTCCCGCGCTCGGCACCGGGTGGAGCGATGATCATCGGGGCCACCGTCGTCCGGGTCGCATGCATCGCCGTGTGCGCGTCGGTCGGGTGTCGTGCTGAGCGCGATGGTCATGGTCCTCGAGGCGGGGCGGATGGGTCTCCGCCGAACGTCGTCGTGATCGTGGTCGATGACTGGCGCTGGGACGAGTTCGCTGCCGCCGGTCATCCGTACCTGCAAACGCCGAACATCGACCGCCTCGCCGCCGAAGGCGCGCTGTTCACCAATTCCTTCCATGCCGTACCGCTCTGTTCGCCCAACCGTGCCAGCCTGTTGACCGGTCAATACCCGTCACGTCACGGCATCATCGACAACGTCGCACGAAGCCTCGCGAGCCACGGGCTGAACACCTTCCCGCGTGCGCTCCAGCGGCACGGCTACGAGACGGGGTTCCTCGGCAAGTGGCACATGGGGAACGACCCGACGCCGCGGCCGGGGTTCGACTACTGGGTTGGGCTGCCGGGACAGGGACGGACCATCAACCCCGTGCTGTTCGAGGATGGCGCGCTGCACGAAGTGACCGGCTACGTGACCGACATTCTCACCGACCGTGCCGTGTCGTTCGTCTCGCGAACGCGCGACAAGCCCTTCCTGCTGTATCTCGCGCATAAGGCGGTGCATCCGGACGCGCGGCAGCTCGATGACGGCTCGGTCGATCTCAACTACCCCAGCCGCTACATCCCCGCGCCGCGGCATACGCGGTTGTACGAGAACGACGTCTTCCGGCGGCGGCCGAACGTGGTGTCGTCACCCGACGACTTACGCGACAAGCCGGCGCTCCGTCGCGCGCTGGCGTACCGGGCGTCGGACGACATCACGCGGTCGTTCGGTGGGATCCTCGATCCGGGTACGAGTGAAGAGACCATTCGCCGTCGCGCCGAGATGCTCCTGGCGGTGGACGAGGGGCTCGGCCGCCTCATGGACGCGTTGAGCGCGCAGGGCATCCTGGACCAGACGATGATCGTGCTGACCAGCGACAACGGGTTCTTCTACGGCGAACACGGCTTGAGCCTCGAACGCCGGCTGCCGTACGAGGAATCGATCCGCAATCCGTTGCTGATTCGCTATCCAGCGCGCGTTGCCGCGGGCATGCGCATTCCCCAGCTGGCGCTGTCGGTCGACGTCGCTCCCACGATCCTGGAGATGGCCGGCGCGCCCGTTGGCGATCACATCCAGGGACGGTCACTGGTGCCGCTGTTCGACGGAGACGCATCCGGCTGGCGCCGGTCGCTGTTGGTGGAGTTTTACACGTACGAGAACCCCATGCCGTGGTTGCTGGACATGGACTACCGCGCGGTGCGGACCGATCGGTACAAGTACATCCACTGGATGCAGCATCCGGATCTGGACGAACTGTACGACCTCGAGGCCGACCCGTACGAAATGCGCAACCTGGTGGACGATCCCGTGGTGGGCAGGGTCAGGCTGGACCTGCGCGCCGAACTCGGTCGGCTGGTGCTCGGCGCGATGGGGCTCGAAGGCGCTCGGTCGCCGTAGCCGCCGGCGGCGGTCCGCGCCGGCCGAACGTCAGGCGACGCTTCCGGCCGGCACGCCCGCCGCCGCCCGGGTATGGGGTTGCGGCGCCGCGCCGGCGTAGAGGTAATCACGCGTCAGCGGCCGTTCGTTGTCGATCCCCGGCGTGATGATCACCTGATACAGTTCGTTCTTGCCGTACCGCATGAGCGCCACGCCGTGACTCAGGTAGATGCGGAACAGGCGCACGAGCTGCTCGTCGTACCTCTCCCGGATCACGTCCACGTTGGCCTCGAACGCGTCGAGCCAGCGGTTGGTCGTGTACGAGTAGTGCAGCCGCAGGTTCTCCACGTCTTGCACGCGCATGTCGAGTTTCTGCACGCACGCCGTGATTTCGCCGAGCGTTGCCGTGTACACCCCGGGGAACACGTGTTTGTTGCCGAACGCGAGCGGCGTACCGGGTTTGATGCGGCCGATCGTGTGCAGCACGAACGTCCCGGTCGGCTTGAGCGATTGCTTGGCAATGGAGAAGAACGTGTCGTGATGCTCCTTGCCGACGTGCTCCAAACAGCCCACCGACACCACCTTGTCGAACACGCGGCCCTGCTGGGGAAGATCCCGGTAGTTCATGTGTTCCACGTGAATCCGGTCCTGCAGCCCCGCCTTCGCGATCCGCCGGTTCGATTCCTCCGCCTGTTCCCTGGAAAGCGTCACGCCGACGCCGCTGATGCCATAGTGCTGTGCGGCGTAGATCATCATTCCGCCCCACCCGCAGCCGATGTCCAGCAGCGTCTCGCCTGGTGTGAGCCGTAGCTTGCGGCAGACGTGTTCGCGTTTCTGATCCTGCGCCAGGTCGATGGGGTCGTCCGGCGTCTTGAAGTAGCCGCAGGTGTACTGCATGTCCTTGTCGAGCCACAGCGCGTAGAAGTCGTTCCCGAGGTCGTACGGCTCGGAGACGAAGCGCTTGTCGTTCTCGTAGGTGTGCCGCTGGCGCAGGTACTGAAAGAAGACCTTCGCCTGGGCCGGCAGATGGCGCAGCACGTTGATCGGGCGGTAGATGACCTTGCGAAACGCGCTCACCATGTCGGTGGTCATGACCATGGTCATGAGATCGACCATGTCACCTTCGAGATCGATGTCGCCCAGCATGTACGCCTCGCCGAAGCCGAGGTCGACGTTGACGAGGATGGCGCGCATCGCCTTTTCGTTATGGAAAATCAGTTTGAATCGTGGCTCGCCGTCACCGTATCTGACGGTCGATTTGTCGGGGTAGGTGATGGCAAAAGGCATCCCCGCCGCTTGGGTAAACAGATCGTGGAACAGCGCTTTCATCGGTCACCTGGCGTGCGGGACGTGGGCGGTGAGAACCACCAGTATGTCCGGGTGCACGGGAGCGCGCAAGGACACCTGGTGACGGAGGGCACGCGCCCGCGTCAGTCGGGAATCGCCGACTCCGGCGTCACTTCGATCGACAAGTGCGCGCCAAAGGACGACTGTCCCCACGGGATGACAAGCGCTTTGGCGTCGGCGCGTATCCGGTCCGCAACGGCGCCGGCGTCGGTGGCGGGAGTCGCCGGCAGGAGAATGCTGAACTCGGCGTCGGTCACCCGAGCCGCCACGTCGCCGTCCCGGATGCACCGCTGGAGCAGTTGCGCCGTGTACTGCAACGCCGCGTCGACGCCGCGCGGGCCATACTCGTCGGCGATCGCGTCGAGGTCCTCCACACGGACCCGGAGGATCCCGTGCGGTTCCTGTTCGTGCCCCTGCAGCACCTGCTCGAATCCCTCGCGATTGAACAGGTGCGCCACCGGGTCGACCAGTCCCTCGCGGCGGAAGTCGCTGCGCGCAACGGCCCGGTCGATCCGTGCTGCGCCCTCGTCGAGAAACCGGCGCACGGATCCCAGCACCTCCGGATCGGCGATCGGGTTGCCGCCGAACACGATGGCCGCGCCCAGCCCTTCCCCGTGATGATTGATGGGCAGAGCCACGCCCGGCGTCCCGCGCCACCGGCGCCGCCCGAACGGATCGAGGCCGAGCAGGTCGTGCAGGCCGACGCCCCGGACGGTCGTCCCGCCCATGCACGCGCGCCCGGCCGCCGAGGTCGCCGAGACCTGGACGCCGAGGAGACGGTGATCGGTGCCACCGGCGACGGCGTGGATCCTCGCGACCCGGAGTACGGGATCGCGTACCATAACCGCAACCGGCCGTCCGCATTGCGCCGCGACGACCTCGGCGAGCCGTGACGCGATCCCGGCGATCGATTCCGATCCCATGATCAGCCAATCGGGCAGCTCGTGCGTCCCGTGCTCGTACTCGACATCGACGGCGCACTCCGCAACGAACGCCTGGAGATCGTGCAGGATCGCGTCGCTGACCTGCTCGGCGACGGACAGCCGCGCGATCACGGCGCAACCGGCGCCGGCGTAGCCGGCGGAGATCACGGTGAAGTGACCATCGAGTACCTGTGCGACGTGGTCGCGTCCACCGCGGCGCGCCGTCGCCGCCGCGGTGAGCGCCTGCGATCGGACGGCCTCCGGAAGATCGGATTGGTCAGTGGACCAATACGGTTCCGCGTGATCGTCGACCAGGCACGCGGCGGGGGCTGCGTGCGCCCGTCGCACCAGGTCGATGATATGACGGGCCCCCGCCAGCAGCCGCTCGGGGTGGGCGTGCTGCCGCCCCCGCGCCGGCGTACCCGACATCAACCGCGCCCAAAAGCCCTGCCTTTTGCTCATCGTCAACCACCCCCGATTCCCTGACCCGCCCAATCTTCAACGGCGATGGCTTCGGTGCCAGAGGGAGATGCGGGTTGCGTTCCTGCGTTTCGTACGGAACCGCTCGCCTTGGGAGCATTTGGGCTGCATCTTGGGACCATGCCCGTGATCACCCCGCAACTGCGAGCCCCCCCGCCACGAGCGCGCCACCGGCCCACGCAAGAAGTCGAACGTTCGGCGATTTCGATCTCGTCGCCCCCCAACGCATCTGCAATCGACAATCTGCAATCAACAATCTGCAATCTGCAATCTGCAATCTGCAATCTGCAATCTGCAATCTGCAATCTGCAATCAACAATCAGCAATCAGGTGACCCATGATGCTCATTCAGGTCGTTCCGAAAGCCGGCCGCAACGCCTATCGCTTGTTGCGCGCTAAGGTCCTGCACGACGCGGCGACCTGGTACTGGAGCGACAAGAAGAAGACACGCCTGCGTCACCTGCAGTCTGACGGGCACATCGACGTCGGCAATGCCGACGGGGTGGTGGTGGCTCGTGTGTTTCCCAAGGCGCCGCGCGATCTGTTTTACCTCGGCGAGAAGTTTATCGGCCGGGTCGTCGCGTGGTTCGAGGACGAGATTGCGGCGATCAACGTGCAGTTCGTCGATGATCCGCCGACACGCAAGCGGCGGCGCTGAGACACGCCACATTGAGGCCGGCCGCTCGCGGTTATCTTATCCCCTTCACGCTGTTTCTGGCGTGTGGTCCGCATGGATACGGCATTCGTACCGAGACCATGCGATGGGCGCCGCACGCGCACGAGGAACGCGAGTCCCTGGACTTCGTGAGCGCCGAGGTTCGACGCGGGCTGCTCGCCGTGGGGTGTTGGATGCGTTCCGCCGAGTCGGGCCGGATCGGACAGGAGATGCAAGTGGTTGCCGAATGTGGGGAGGATGATCGGTTGCGGGTTACGATCACTCCGCGGCGCGGCACGGAAGGTGCCACGACCCTGACGTACATGGTGCAGATCGACGCGCACAGCTATGGCGCGGACGTGCGCGGCCGAATGCGCGCGGTGGAGCCGTCGGAGCGGGCGCGGTCACGGGCCGATGCGTTGTATCGGTGGCTCCGATCGCCTGACCGCGTGCGCGAGTGAGGTCGGACGCGCCCGCTTGCCGAATGTCTTCCTGGCGCGTATATCTGCCGCCGGGCATCCACTCAGGGGCTCTCATGCTACGCACCGTCTTCGCCGCGCTCGTCCTCGTCAGCGCCGTCTCAGCACCGGCACCGGCCCAACGCCAGCAATCCGGGGTGCCCGCGCAGTTGCGGAGTCGGGGGCACCGGATGCTCGAGCAGATACGTGAAACGCTCGAGCAGCACTACTTCGATTCGACGTTTCATGGCGTGGACATGGCCGCCGCCTTCGTGCGGGCCGACAGCGCGATCGACACGGCGGCCTCTCCCGCAGAGCTGATGGCGGCGATCGCGGCGTACGTTGGCACGCTCAACGACACGCACACGGCGTTCTCGCCACCCGCCCTGAACGTCCGCGTCAGGTACGGCTGGAGCCCGCGCATGGTGGGCGTGGAGTGCTTCGTCGCGGACGTGACGGAAGGAAGCGATGCCGCGGCGAAAGGGCTCGCGGTCGGCGACCGGGTGCTCGCGATCGACGGCATCCGCCCAACCCGGGAGAACCTCGGGGTGATCTTCTACGTGTATTACCGCCTCAGCCCGCGGCCGGGGATGCGGCTGGTCGTCCAGCGCCCGGACGGCACCCAGGAGGAGATGATCGTGGACGCCGAGATGGAGCGACGGCCGCCGGTGACCGATCTCACCGATAATTCCCAGATTCACTTCTACCTCGAGTCGGTCCGAGGCGAGAATCACCCGGTGCACCATACCGTGGTGCTGGGGGACTCCGTGATGGTGTGGCGCATGCACGGCTTCGTCTCGGGAAAAGGCGCGAGCCGCACGACCAGCGGGATCCATGGGAACTACGATCACTTCATCGATGAGATCATGGCGGAAGCTCGCAAGTACCCACACCTGGTGCTCGACCTGCGCGGGAACGGAGGCGGCCTGGTCGCCTCGCAACTGCGGCTGCTCGGCCATTTTGTCGGTGAACGGACGCTGGAGTTGACGGAACACCGTCGAGACACGGTCATAGACCGATACATCGACCCGGTGAGTGATCGGCCGTATGCCGGTTCCGTGACCGTGTTGATCGACAGCGAGTCGGCGTCCGCGGCGGAACTCACCACCCGACTGCTGCAGCGCAGCGGCAAGGCGACCGTCGTCGGGGACCGTTCGATGGGTGCCGTCGTGATGGCGTCGTACCACTCCCTCGCGACGGGGGGCTCGGGCCGTCGCATGGAGTACGGGCTGAACGTGACGATGTCGGAACTCATCCTGCCCGGTGGGGAGAACCTCGAACACCAAGGCGTCACGCCGAATATCGCGCTGCTGCCGACACCGTCGGACTACCGGGACAAGCGGGATCCGGCGCTCGCGTTCGCGCTGGAGCTTCTGGGCATCAACCTCGATCCCGCCGCGGCCTTCACCCTCTTCGATGGGGACAACTAAGGACTTCGCGAGGGGCCTGTGTGATCAACGACCTCCCGGCTATATTTCACGCGAGTTTCGTCCGAGACAGCCGCTTTAGATGGTTCGGTGCTGTGCCCCAAGCTGTCATTGCCGGTTCGGCGACGCCCGACCGGCAGTTCCCTTACGGTGATCCGTCGCCAACCGCTACCCGGGCTGATCCAGTTTGTACCGCCGAGCCGAACCCGGTTGTCCGGGGGGCCGCTATCGAGTCGAAAGGAAGACCCGCGTGAAGTCATCGCCCGCCGCGAAGAAGACCGCTCCCGCTTCGAAAAAAACCACCAAGCCGGCCGCAAAGAACGTCGCGAAACACGTGGCGAAGAGCAGCGATACAATCGGGAGGATGATACGCGACCGCCTGAAAGCGGTCGAGCGCTCGCCGGCGGAACTGGCTGAAGCGGTCGAGGTGCCCATCGAGTACGTCGAGGACCTGATGTCCGGCCGCCGCCGCCCGCCGCGGCCGGAGCGGACCGATCTGTACGACCGGATGACGTCCTTCCTGCAACTGAGCCGGAATGACCTGGCCACCTGTGCCAAACTCGAGCGTGAGGCGACTGCACCGGCGAAGATCCCGGCCCCCAAGCCGACCGTACGGAAGGCACTGCTCGACCTGTGTGACCCGAAGACCGCGAAGAAGCTGGAGCAGCGACGATCCAAGAATGGCCACGCCGAGTTGAGTGAGTTCTTCCAGCGCCTGCTGGACGTCACCCAGAGCACGGTGCGCCGGCTGTTGACAGATCAGATCAGCTTGCGAATCGCCGCGCAGGGGTCACCGAGTAGTTACGCGGCTATGCGCCTCCAGGTGCTGGAGTTCCTCGATACGACGCCTGATACGCTCACGATCGACGACCTGACCAAGTTCCTCAGGCCACGCGTGGCATCGTGGGATGTCGATTGGGATACCGGGGCGCTCAAGGTCGTGCTGCACTCCAGCAATCCCGACGGGCCGCCCTCCGCGGGCTGACGCCGTGGCGGAGGCTACGGCCGGGCGACCGATTCCTGCAGCAGCGACTCGACGAACTCCCTGAACTCGCGCTGCAACGCCTCGTGCGAGGCGCCCAGCGCGGGGCCGTAGAATCCCGAATGAACCCGGCGAACCCGACCCGTGCGATCGAGAAAGATCGTGGTCGGAAACGCGATGGGACCGGAGAGCTGCGGTTGGGTCGCCTGCGGTGAGTCGTCGTCGTTCACACCGGCAAGCAGCAGCGGAAAGGGAATGGTGAACTTATCACGGTATCGACGGACCAGCGCACCGTCCACCGCGGTGTCCCCGCTCACCTCGTATGCCAGCCCGACGATCTCGAGGCCCCGGTCGTGGTAGCGGCGGTACAAGTCGACCATCAGCGGCGCGGCGTCGTGACAGGTGGGACACCAGGTACCGATGATATCCACCAGCACCACCTTGCCCGCGAACCGCGCATCGTCGTGCGACACCACCACGCCATCCAGATCCGGAAACGCGAACCGAAACGGGCCACTCGAGTCGGCACGCGCGACCTCGGTGGGCGGGGTCAGATGCGGCCGGCCGGTGCTGCGGACCGCGACGAACGGGGTCTGGGCGCGCGCGCCGGCATGGAAAACGCCGCGTAAGGTGTCACCATCGACCTGCCCGGTCAGCAGGTAGACGAACGAACCGTCGAAGTGCGCCATCGAGAACGATTCGGCCTCGGTACCGCCCCAGAACAGACCGTAATCTCCCGTGTTCGATACGATCGTCCCTTCGAGGCCGTGCGCGGTCCGACGCACTTCGATGACGCGGGGACTGGGTTTCTCGAGCGGAGCGAACGTCGCGTCCCAGCGCCCGACGAGCTCGTCGCGAGGCGGGGTCATGCTCCACGTGCCTCGCGCGGCCCGAAACGGAATCGTCCGCGGCCCGCGATTGCCCACGTTGCGGTAGAACCCGATCAGGGAATCACCGGCGACCACGGCGCGGATCGCCGCCCCGTAGTCAGCCATGTCGAACAACACCGAGTCGCCAGCCAGCGTCGCCACGGTCGTGAACGGGTCGCACCGGCCGCCGTTACACAACTGCCCGCCGACCCCGTCCGGCCCGGACGCGAACGCCATCCGAAACCGCAGCGGGCCTCCCGCCAGGTCCAGCGCCGCCTTCCACGCGCCGGGCAGCGATCCCGCGGCGCCGCCTTGCAGCGCCTCAGCCGGCTGGGCGACCAGCAGGCCAGCCACGAGTCCGAGCCACGGGCATCTCATGACGTCATTCCGGATCGCCCGCGTGATAGCGTTCGCCCGCTTCGATCGAGACCTCGATCTGGTTGCCGCGCCAGGGGAGGGGACAGGGGAAGATGCTGTTGTACGCGCAAAACGGATTGCGTGCCCGGTTGAAGTCGGCTCGATACCGTCCGTCGCCGAGCGGCTGTAGCGCGAGAAAACGCCCGGCGGGATACGTGCCGGCGCCGCTGCTCCCGTCGCGAAAGAAGATGTTCAACTCCGATTCCTCGGACCCGGGTTCCGGCATGCGATAGACCGTGAGTCGCAACCCACGGCCGGACATCTCACCGACGAACGAGCCGGCCAGCGTGGCCTCGACTTCCAGTCCGTCGAGCCCGAGCATCCGGCGCGTTTCCCGGCGGTCGGGCGGCAGCAGCGTGCCGGCGATCACCACCGCCGGATCGATCGGATACCACCCCGGCGGGTTAACCTCCGGCGGGACCCCGAAGACCGTCACGCGGGAATCTCCACGGTCACCGCCAACCCGGATGCGCCAGCCGGCCAGCGGCACATCCCGGTTGCGCGGGACGGTTCGCTCTCCGTCGGATGTGCGCAAGGTCAGCCGCAGCATGCCTTGCGTGAGTGTTGCCGGCGGCAAGGTCGCGAGGGCGGGATCGCCGCCGGGACCGAAGACGAGGTCGCCGGTGAACGGTTGGTGGTAGATCGCGGCATACGGCGAGACGGGCGACGTCGCGAGCCAACGCGCGAAGTCGGCGCGCTCGGCGTCGAGGTTCGCCGACGTCTGGGCGGCGCTCGCGCGCCCGCTTAGTAGCGCGACCGTCAGGCAGCACCCCGCGCGCGCCAGACTCCTCACGGGCAATCTCGGCGTCGGATACTCAACGGGCGCGCGTCCCGGTGCCCCACAGCGCGTCACCGAGCGCACGCAATTCGAATCCCGTTGCCTTGCCCTCGAGCGGCGTGAACTCGAATACCAGATCCGTCACGATGTCGAACAGCGCGCCGTCCTTGAGTTGACCTGGCGCGAACATTCCTTCGCCCAAGTGGATGAGCCAGAACTCGGCGAAGTTCGGGTCGGGCGGATGCTCCCATCGGACGACGAGCCGGTCATTCGCATGCGAGATGTCGAACCCCCCTTCGGTCTCGCCGAGCGGTCCACTGGGGCGGAGCTGGTACGATCCGACGTAGCGGTCGGCGAAACCGCGAGTCACCGTGAGGTCCCGCGACGCTGGGACCGCGAGGTCGAACGACACCGCCGTCGTACCCCAGGCGAATTGCAGTGTGCCACCGGTCGGCCGCACGGCCGGGAACGACCAGGTGAGGACCTCGGTGGATGGGCCTTCTGCCGGTACGATCGGGAACCGCACCTGGTTGTCCGCCGGCGGCGGTCCCATCAGGTGGAATCGGTGCGGCTCGGGATCGAAGATGGCGGTCCATCCGTCCTGCTTGACCTCGAACCAGACCGAGTAACTCCCCGTCGCCAGGGCGTGTCCGTCAATCGTGACGTCCTTGCTCACGTCGATCGTCGTCGCCCAGTTGGCGCCTGGCGTCCACACCTTGCCCCACCAGATCTCTCCACCCCACAGGTCGGTACGACCCCGCAGTTGCGGGCGACCGTAGTCGATCGTGATGGTGGCACCGTCGACGGTTTGGGAAACCGTCCCGCGCTCACTGGCCCGGATCTGAGCCGTCGCGGCGGTCGTGATCGCAAGGGACATGGCGGCGAGCGCCATGGGGATTGGGGTACGGGGCATCTGGGTCCTTCCTGCGAGAATGAAGTGCGTGGCACGCTCCGTGTGTTCAGCCGTCGCCGAAGCGCGCGTCCACCGCAGCGCGAATCTGGTCGAGCGTGCGTCCGGCGGCGTGCAAGCGAACCACCATGCGGCCCTCGCTCTGGCAGATCTGGCAGGCCATCGCCATGCCGTTCGACTCGAAACACGTGAGCAGCGATCGGAACCCCTCGAGATCCGCGCAACCGCACTTGCAGCGAATGCCGTCGGCGATATGTGGGATGGCGCGGATGCCGTCGTACAGCGGGATGACATGCTCAGCGCGGGTAAGCTGTTCGGCAGTCAATACTTGAGAGGCGTCGACATCGCGCCGTGGATCGGGATGCGGTCCGGATGCCGCCGACAGGTGGCAACGATGCGTGGGCCGCACACGCGGCGTCCCGAGCATCCCGAGCAACCCGCCTGCCAACGAGGCCACGAAGCCGCGTCGCGATTGTCTTCCGAATGGGGGCACCAGGTTCTCCTCAGGGACGCATAGCGAACGTGGAATGTATGGATCGGTATGCCGAGACGCCACCGGGCCGCGTCTCTCGGCGCGGCGCGGGTCGGGTGGCGGGCATGGCGCCACTTGCGCGGGCACGGTTCCGATGGCAAATCGAGACGCAGCGCGTTCGGGTGCTCGCGCGGATGAAACGTCTATGAGGAGGGACCCGTGAAGCTGTCAGGACGTTGTCGCACGCTCGTGGGAACGGTCGCGGTGAGCGCGATCGTGTCGTGTGCCGGGTGCGCTGAGCCCGAGATCGCGGCCGATCTCGTACTCAGGAACGGCAAGATCGTGACCGTGGATGACGCCGTCCCCGATGGCGAAGCGATCGCTATCCACGGCGATACGATCCTCGCCGTCGGGACCGATCGCGCAATCGGCCGATACATCGGCCGGGAGACCGAGGTCATCGATCTCGACGGGCAACTCGCGATTCCCGGCTTCATCGAGAGCCACGCGCACTTTCTCGGCATAGGGTCGGCCAAGATGCAGCTCAACCTGATGCCGGTGGCCAATTGGGAGGAAATCGTCTCGATGGTGCAGGCCTCGGTGTCGGACGCGCCCGTGGGCTCGTTGATTCGCGGGCGGGGCTGGCACCAGGAGAAGTGGGATCGGCCGCCGCCCGGCAACGTCGAAGGGCTGCCCACGCACCACACGTTGAGCGCGGTGTCTCCCGACAATCCGGTCATCCTGCGGCACGCGAGCGGGCACGCGTCATTCGCCAACGCCAAGGCGATGGAGATGGCGGGCATCACGCGCGCCACGGCGGATCCTCCGGGCGGGCAGATCGTACGCGACGCCGATGGCAACCCGATCGGTGCGTTTCGCGAGACCGCGCAGCGGCTGCTGAATCGCGCGGCCGCGAACGCCGAGCCGCCCGATGCGCGGCGCGAAGCGGAGCTGGCCATCGAAGAGGCGCTCTCCAAGGGCGTCACCAGTTTCCAGGATGCGGGATCGTCTTTCGCCGACGTCGACCTGTACAAGCGGATCACCGATGACGGGGCGATGGGGCTCCGGTTATGGGTGATGATCCGCGCGTCCAACGCCGATCTCGCGGCGAATCTGGCGAACTATCGGATGGTCGGGTACGGGAACAACCACCTCACCGTCCGCGCCATCAAACGGACGATCGACGGCGCGCTCGGCTCGCACGGCGCGTGGCTGTTGCAGCCGTACGCCGACCTGACGTCGAGCAGCGGGCTCAACACGAGCCCGATGGCCGAGTTGGCGGCGACGGCGCAGCTCGCGATGGAACACGACTTCCAGTTGTGCGTGCATGCCATCGGCGACCGGGCCAATCGCGAAGTCCTCGACGTGTACGAGCGGGCGTTCCCGAACGGCAACGGGCCGTCCGACCGGCGCTGGCGGATCGAGCATGCGCAACACCTGCACCCCGACGACATCCCGCGGTTCGGACAACTCGGCGTGATCGCCTCGATGCAGGGGATCCACGCCACGTCCGACGCGCCGTGGGTCGTGCCGCGGTTGGGCGAGCAGCGCGCGCGCGAGGGCGCCTACGTGTGGCGGACGCTGATGGCGTCGAGCGCCGTCGTCACCAACGGCACCGATGCGCCGGTCGAGGACATCGACCCGATCGCGAGTTACTACGCCACCGTCTCCCGCACGACCGCCGACGGGAGCGTCTTCTACGCCGACCAGCGACTGAGCCGCACCGAGGCGTTGCGCACCTATACCATCAACGGCGCGTTCGCCGCGTTCGAGGAGGACCTCAAGGGCACGTTGACGCCCGGAAAACTTGCCGACATCACGGTGCTGTCGCGGGACATCCTCACCATTGCGGAGGACGAGATTCCTTCCACCGACGTGGTGTACACCATCGTCGGCGGGCGCGTCATGTACCGGCGTGGGAACGACGAGTGATCGGCCGCCGGGACCTGTCGGCTGAGTACGTCGTTCACGCGTTTGCGATCGTCCCGGTCGATATGGCCGAGGACGGTGGGATGTTCGTCCCGAGCGGTGAGGTCGAGGAACCTGCCGATCGGGCCGATGATCAAGTGCATGTTCGCGGGTCCGGTGTCAGGGACGAGTTGCGGGCACGCTAGCGCCGCGCGGGCCGTTGGGCGCTGGCCTCCCGGGCCACTGCGGGATACTCTCCCACCCGGTGGCGCCCAAACGGACGCCGGTCACGATTCCACGCGCGCGTCGCGGAGGTCCCCATGTCATCCATCCCGTTGCGATTCGGCTCGATCGCGTTGCTGACCTTCGCCCAGGGGTTGGTCCCGGCGTCACTCGGTGCCCAGGCGCCCCGGCGAACCCTGGCGCTCGAGATGTACCTGGACATGGAGACGGTGGGGAATCCGGAAATATCCCGCGACGGCCGGCAGATCCTCTACACCCGCGGCCGCATCGACCGGGTGAACGACGCACGCGTGTCAGAAACGTGGATCATGGACGCCGACGGGTCGCGGAACCGATTCCTCGTCAAGGGCTCGTCCGCGGCGTGGTCGCCCGACGGGACGCGCATCGCGTTTCTTGCGCCCGGCGAACCGTCCGGGGCGCAAATCTTCGTCCGCTGGATGGACGCCGAGGGCGCGACCACGCAGATCACCCACGTCGAGCAGGCGCCGGGGAATCTGCGCTGGTCACCCGACGGGGCCCAACTCGCCTTTACCATGTCGGTGCCGGGCCGGCCCGAGTTTTCGGTCGATGTACCCGGACGTCCCAGCGGTGCACGGTGGACCGAAGCGCCGAGGGTCGTGACGCGCGCCAGCTACAAGGCCGATCGCCGCGGCTATATCGATGACGGGTGGAACCACATTTTCGTCGTGCCGGCCGACGGCGGCACGCCGCATCAGCTCACCGACGGGAACTGGAACCACGGCAACCCCGAGTGGATGCCCGACGGGAGCGAGATCGTGTTCAGCGCCCTGCGGGTGGACAACCCGGATGATCCGGACCAATGGGATGAGTCCGAGGTCTACGCCGTCCATGTCGGGTCGCGCGCCATTCGCCAGCTTACCACGCGCAAGGGTCCCGACGGACGTGCGGTGCCGTCGCCCGACGGACGGCTGATCGCCTACGCCGGGATCGACGAGCACGACGACACCTACCGCGATCAACACATCTATGTGATGAACGCCGACGGGTCGGGCTCGCGCATGATCTCCGGCGACTTCGAGCGTCCGTTCGGCGGCTTGACGTGGGCGACCGACGGCAGCGGGGTCTACACGACCGTCAGCAGCGAAGGGACGCGAAACCTCTACTTCGTTTCGGTCTCGGGCGGCGTGCGGCCGGTGACGGAAGGCAATCATCTGCTGTCGATCGCTTCGTTCGACCGGCGGGGCCGAGCGGTCGGCACACTGTCGTCGTTTCACGAACCGGGCGACCTGGTCACGTTTGACCCCCGCCGGCCCCAACAACGCATGCAACTCACGCACGTCAACGACGACGTCCTGGCCGGCGTGACGCTGGGGGACGTCGAAGCGATCTGGTACGAGTCGGTCGACGGATTCCGCATCCAGGGGTGGATCGTGAAGCCGCCCGATTTCGATCCGGGCCGCCGCTATCCGCTGATGCTCGCGATCCACGGCGGCCCGCATTCGATGTACACGGTCGGGTTCAATTTCGGGTGGCAGGAGCACGCGGCGAACGGGTACGTCACGCTGTACACCAACCCACGCGGCAGCACGGGATACGGCACCGAGTTCGCCAATGCCATCAAGCACGCCTATCCGGGCAAGGACTTCGATGATCTCATGCGCGGGGTCGACGCGGTGATCGCCCGCGGCTACATCGATGAAAGCAGGCTCTATGTGTACGGGTGTTCGGGCGGAGGGATTCTCACGAGTTGGATCGTGGGCCACACCAACCGGTTCGCCGCGGCGTCCGCCAACTGTCCGGTGACCAATTGGATATCGCTGGTGGGCACGTCGGATGCCTACCGGTACCATCGCAATTTCGAGCGCTACTTCTGGGACGACCCGTCCGAACACCTGCGCCGCTCGCCGATCATGTATGTCGGCCACGTCAAGACGCCCACGATGCTCATGACCGGTGAACGCGATCTGCGTACCCCCATGCCACAGACCGAGGAGTACTATCAGGCACTCCAGGTGCTGGGCGTGCCGACGATGATGGTGCGGTTCAACGGCGAATGGCATGGCACAACGTCCCGCCCGTCCAACTTCATGCGGACACAGCTATTTCTCAGAACGTGGTTTGAGAAATGGGCGGAGCCGGAGCCGGAGGAGGTGGCAACCGGCGGGCGGTAGGATGGTTGTGGGCAAATGCATTGACTGCACTTGGTGAATTATGTAATGTAATTCATGTCCCGACAACGAAAGCGGGGTTCCGAGGTCCGGGAGCCGCTGCAGGTGTACCTGACGGCAGACGAGCGCGCGCTGCTCGATCGCCTTGCGGCGGAATACGGGATCTCCCGAGCGGAGGTGCTGCGCCGGGGCATCCGCGCATTCGCCTTGGACGCCGGTGGAGACCGCAGTGCCGTGCTCACCGTGCTCTCATCCCTGATCGGCGACGACTGGCCATCCGACCTCGCGTCCGAGCACGACGCGCATTTGGCCGACGCGTACCGCGGGCGGTGAGTCAGCGCGTCTTTCTCGACACGTCGGGCTGGCTCGCGGTCCTCTCCGCCCGCGAAGCCCGGCACGCGGAGAGCCTCGAAACCTACCGCGGGCTGGTGCAAGCGCGCCGCGGCTTCGTGACGACCAACCTCGTGATCGCCGAGATGCACGTCCTGATCACGCGCGTGCGGGGAGCCGGAGCGGCCCTCGCCTTCCTCGATGCGCTGACGCGCGATGCAACCCATGACGTGCGGTTCGTGACCCCCGCGCTGCAGGAGCGGGCCATCCAACGTTGGCTCCGGCCGTTTGGCGACCATGGGTTTTCGCTGGCGGACGCCACGAGCTTCGAGGTGATGCGCGAGGGGCGCATCACCGCGGCCTTCGCGCTGGACCGACACTTCAGCGTCGCGGGCTTCGAGCGACTGCCATCCCCAGGACCGTAGTATTGACATAATACCTATATATCTATATTATCATCACTATGATCACCCGCCGCCTTGTCAGATCGGTCGACCGTGACGTGCTCGCGCGCGCGGCCGACATCATCAAGATGCTCGGCCACCCTGAGCGCCTGAAGATCGTGGAGGTCCTCGAGGGTGGGGCGGCGACGGTGAGCGAAATCGAGCAGGAGGTCCGACTGCCCCAGGCGATTGTGTCCCAGCACCTCGCCCGGATGCGCGGTGCCGGGATCGTCGCGGCCCGGCGCGACGGGGCTTTCGTGCATTACCGGATCACCGAGGCAAAAGTGCATCACATCCTGAATTGCATCCGAAACTGCGATCTCTGAGGCCTTTTTTTTGAGCTCAAAAATATGGTAATAGCTATTTTTGCATTTATGGTCGCGCAAGCTGCCGCCGGGGACACGGTGGCGATGAGCGTGGCGGACGCCGTCCAACGGGCTCGGGACATGAATCCTGCGCTCCGGGCCGAGGTCGCGGAGGCGCGGTACGCTTCCGCGACGGCGCTCGAAGCGACGTCGGCCTTTCTGCCGTCGTTGCGGCTCGAAGGCCAGGTGACGCGGACCACCGATCCGGTGGGTGCCTTTGGTTTGAAGTTGCGCCAAGGCCGCTTCGCCGGCCCGGACCTTCAACTCGACGCGCTGAATGATCCCGCGGCGATTTCCGGGTTCTCCACCGCCGCGACCATCGAACTGCCGATCCTCGCGACCGAAGGGCTCTTCGGCTACGCGGCGGCCAAACGCGGTGCCGCCGCCAGATCGGCAGGTGCGCGGCGGGCGGGCGGCGCGACCGCCTTTCTCGCGACGCGTGCCTATTGGGATGTGCAGCTTGCCCGGCGCAAGGTCGCGACGCTCGACGCCGCCTTCGAGGCGGCCCGCGCACACAGGGAGCAGGCCGAAGCGCTGCGCGCGCAGGGCCTCGTAACGGGGCTCGACGCCCGGCTCGCGGATCTCCGTGCCGCGGAACTGGAAGCGCAACTGGTGCACGCGACGGCGGAATCGGACAACACCGTCTTGCGCTTGCGCGCGTTTCTCGCGCTGCCGGTCGGTGTGCCGCTGGTGCTTCTCGATTCGCTGACCGACGTCGTGTCCGCCGGGTGTGCCGACGGCGCCTGCGAGGCGGCGCACCGGGCCGACCTGGACGCGCTGTCGCTCGGCGTGGACGCGGCGAATCTCGCCGTCAGGCGAGCGTGGTCGTCACAACTCCCCCAGGTCGCGGCGTTCGGCGTGCTTTCGCATTCCGGTCGGTCGACGTTCTGGGGAAGCGGCAGTGGTGACTGGACGCTCGGAATCGGCGTGCGCTGGAACGTGTTCCCGGCTCTGGGTGGGATCGGCGGGGTGCGAGGTGCACGCGCGGCGCGCGACGCGGCCGAGGCCCGACACGAAGACGCCCGACGTAACGCCGACGTCGAAGTCCAGACCGCTCGTCGCCTGGTCGATGCGGCGTCGCAAGGCGTCGGGATCGCGTCGCGCGCGCACGGAGAGGCGGCGGCCGCCCTCGATCACGCGCGCTTGCGATACCGCACCGGTGCCGCCCCGATCACCGAATTGCTCGACGTGCACGCCGCGGCGACGGCCGCGCACCTGAATCTCCTCGCAGCTCGTCACGGTTTGCTGGTGGCCAATGCCGCCCTGGAACTCGCCCACGGAGTCTACGATCGATGAACCGTCTCATGGGCCTCACCCTCGCCGTCGCCGCATGCAGTCAGGGCGCCGCGATCACCCCGGACGAACGACGTCCGCCCGAGCCCATCCTCGAGGTGTATGCGGAAGCCCTCACGACCTTCGTGGCGATCGCGGGGTCGGTGGTCCCGCGCGAACGTGCCGAGATCACCACGAGGATGATGGCGCGCATCGCGTCCGTTCCGGTTGAGATCGGAGCGCGCGTCCGTCGCGGCGACCTGTTGCTTCGGCTGGGGACGGACGATGTGGAGGCCAACCGGCGCAAGGCGGAAGCGGCGCTCGTGGCGGCCCGGGCCGCTCGGGACGAGGCCGCGCGTCACGCCATGCGCATGGATACGCTGCTCGCGCAGGACGCCGTGCCACGCGCCCAACGTGACCAGGCTCACCTGGGTCGCGTGCAGGCGGAATCGCAGGTCGCGATGGCGGAAGCGACGTTGACGGACGTCGCGACCGCCGAGGGATACGCGACGATTCGTGCGCCGTTTGACGGGACGGTGGTCAGTCGCATGGCCGATCGCGGCGACGTCGCCGCGCCCGGCATGCCGCTCCTCGTGCTGGAGAGTGTCGGCGCGCGCGATGCGGTGTTGTATCTGCCGGTGACGTTGCTTGGCGAGGTGGCCGTGGGGGATACGGTGCGCATCGACACGCCCGATGGCCGGATGGTCGCGGCGCCGATTCGCGCGCTGTCGTCCGGCGGCGATGCACGGTCGCGTACGGCGGAAGCCCGCCTCACGCTTCCGCCCGACTGGCCGACCGGACTGTCGCTGACGGCGCGCGTGCCCGCGGGAAGTCACGTCGGCGTGGCCGTGCCGGAAGCGGCCGTGGTGCGGCGCGGGCAGCTGACCGGCCTGCGCGTGGTGACCGGTGACGCCACGGTTGTGCGGTGGGTGCGCCTGGGCCGCACGCTGCCCGACGGGCGCGTCGAGGTGTTGAGTGGCCTTGAGGCCGGTGAAGTGATCATCCGATGAAGACCGGTCCGTCGGGCGCCATCGCCCAGCGTTTTCTGCGTTCGAAGTTGACGCCGTTGTTGATCGGGGCGTCGCTCGCGGCCGGTGTGGGTGGACTGCTCACCACACCGCGTGAGGAGGAACCACAGATCCGGGTTCCGATGATCGACGTGGCCGTCGGTCTCCCCGGCGCCACGCCGCGCGAAGTCGAGCGCCGTGTGGTCGAGCCGCTCGAGCGCGCCATGTGGGAGATTAGCGGCGTCGAGTACGTCTACAGCGTGGCCCAGAGCGATGGCGCGCTCATCACCGCGCGGTTCGACGTGGGGACCGATCCCGAGTTGGCGCTCACCCGTCTTCACGGCAAGCTGCTGGCGAACGCGGCCGCGGCACCACCCGGCGCGACGCCACCGCTCGTGACGCTCCACGGAATCAACGAGGTGCCGATTCTCACCCTGACGCTCTCGGGGGGAAGTGACGCCGGTGACGGGTATCTCCTGCGCCAGCAGGCGGTGGAACTCGCGGCCGAACTGAAGCGGATTCCTGACCTCGCCGAAACGTGGGTCGTCGGTGGCGCACCGCGCGAGGTGGCGGTGACGCTCGATCCACAGGCGCTGGCGGCGCGCGGCCTTTCGGCCGCGCACGTGCTGCAGGCGATCGGCGCGGCCAACGCCGAGCTGCCGACGGGCGACCTCGTGGCGGCGAACCGGAGCGTTCCCGTGCGTGTGGGACATCTGCTGCGGAGCCCCGACCAGGTGCGCGACGTCATCGTCGCGATCGCCGGCGGGCGCCCCATCCGGTTACGCGACGTGGCCACCGTCAGCGACGGCCCCGCCGAGCCGGACCAGTACGTGTCGTTTCTCGACACACACACCGGTGCGTTCGAGCCCGCGGTGACCATCGCGATCGCCAAGCGCGAGGGAACGAACGCCGCCGACCTTGCCGCGCTGGTGTTGGAGCGCGTGGACCAGTTGACGGGTCGGCTGGTGAGCAGCGACGTGCGTGTGACGGTGACCCGCGACTACGGCGAGACCGCCACCGAGAAATCGCGCGAGCTGCTGATCCACATTCTGATCGCGACCCTGGGCGTGGCGCTCCTCGTGTGGCTCACCCTGGGCTGGCGGGAAGCGGTCGTGGTGCTCGTGGCCGTGCCGGTGACGCTGGCGTTGACGCTCCTGGTGTATCGCCTGTACGGGTACACGCTCAACCGGATCACGCTGTTTGCGCTCGTGTTCGCCATCGGCATCCTGGTGGACGACGCCATCGTGGTCGTCGAGAACATTGCGCGCCACCTGAAGCTGGGCGAGCGGCCTCGTGACGAGGCGGCGGTCGTCGCGGTCGACGAAGTCGGCAACCCCACGATTCTCGCGACGCTGACGGTCATCGCGGCGATCCTGCCGATGGCGTTCGTCTCGGGGCTCATGGGCCCATACATGCGGCCCATTCCGGTCGGCGCGTCGGTGGCGATGCTGTTTTCGCTCGCCGTCGCGTTCATCGCGACGCCGTACCTTGCCGTCCGCCTGCTGAAGGCGCCTGTCGGGATCCCGCACGGCGCTCCGACGGCACACGAAGACCATCTGCCGTCGGGCCGTCTCGCCACGTGGTACGCGCGGGTGCTCGGCTCGCTGCTGTCCAGCACGCGGCGGCGGCGCTTCACGTATGCGGGGACGCTGGCGCTGCTCGTCTTGTCCGCGCTGCTGGTGCCGCTCAAGCTCGTCACGGTCAAGATGCTGCCGTTCGACAACAAGAGTGAGTTCCAGCTCATCGTGGACATGCCGGAGGGTACCACGCTCGAGCGCACCAACGAGGTGGCCCAGGCGCTCGCATTGGCGGTCGCGCGTGACGAGGCGGTACACGACGTCCAGACGTATGCCGGGGTGCCGGCGCCGTTCAACTTCAACGGCCTCGTGCGTCATTACTTCCTGCGGCGCGGCCCGACGGTGGCCGACGTGCAGGTCAACCTGGTGCCCAAACACGATCGCGTCGAGCAAAGTCACGCCATCGCGCTCCGGCTGCGTCCGGTGGTCGACTCGATCGCGCGCCGCTACGGCGCTGCGGTCAAGGTGGCGGAGATCCCCCCCGGCCCGCCGGTGCTTGCGACCCTCACCGCCGAGATCTATGGCCCGGACTACGACGCACAGATCGACGCCGCGTCGCGGGTGCGCGGCGTCTTTTTGGCGACGGAGGGCATCGTCGACGTTGACTGGTCTGTCACCGCGCCCCACGCGCAGGTGCGTGCCGCGGTGATGCAGGCGGAGGCGGCGCAATCCGGTACCAATCCGCACGATGTCGCGCGCGCGATATCGGCGGCGCTGCACGGGGCGACGGCGGGACTGCTGCACGACGATGGCGCCGCCGAGCCAGTGGCGATCCGGGTGCAACTGCCCGACTCCGCCTCCGCCACCGTGTGGGACCTGGCCGGCTTGCCCGTCCCGACCCCGTACGGGACCAGACGACTTGGGACGTTGGCGACGATCGACAGCGTCGCCGCGTTGACGCCGATTTTCCGGAAGAACCTGCGCCCGGTGGTCTATGTGACCGCCGACGTGGCTGGTCGGCTCGAGAGCCCCGCGTACGCGATGCTCGCCATGCGGCGGGGCCTCGCGGGCGTCGAGGACGGGTTCCCCGTCTACTATGCGGGCTCGCCCACGCTCACGGAACGGACGTTTCTCGTGTGGGACGGCGAGTGGCAGATCACGGTCGACGTGTTCCGCGACCTCGGCATCGCGTTCGCCGCGGTGCTGGTGCTGATCTACGTACTCGTGGTGGCCTGGTTCCAGTCGTTTACCGTACCGCTCGTCATCATGGCGCCGATTCCGCTCACGTTGATCGGCATCCTGCCCGCCCACGCGGCCGGCGGTGCGTTCTTCACCGCGACGTCGATGATCGGCATGATCGCGCTGTCGGGGATCATCGTGCGGAACTCGATCCTGCTCGTGGATTTCATTCAACTCGGCCTCGCCCGCGGTCGTTCGGTCGCCGACGCGGTCGTGGGCTCGGTTTTGGTGCGGGCCCGTCCGATCATCCTGACGGCCGCAGCCGTCGTGATCGGCGGGGTCGTGATGGTCGGCGATCCGATTTTCCAGGGGCTCGGCTTGGCGCTCATCAGTGGCGCCGTCGTGTCCACGGCGCTCACGCTGTTGGCTATTCCCTTGCTCTACTACGAGATGCACGCATGAAACTCTTCCTGATCATTGTCGACGGCGATCACGCCGCCGACGTGCAGCGCCTGCTCGATGAATGCGAGCGGACCGGATACAGCGAGATCCCCACCGTGCTCGGCAAGGGTGCGACGGGGCGGAAACTCGGCACGCGGGCGTTTCCCGGATCGAGCACCCTCTATTTCGCCGCGGTCGACAGTGACTGCGCCGCGCGATTGCCGGAAGCGTTGCGGCGGCTGCGTGACCAGGGGGGCCGCGACGAGGGACTCAAAGTGTACGCATTAGACACCACGGAGGTCGTATGAAGATGCATTACCTCATTCGCCGGATTGCCGGCGTGTTCGTGTTAGGGTCGCTCGCGCTGGGCTATTGGGTGAGCCCCTCTTGGTACCTGTTCACGGCGTTCGTGGGGCTGAACCTCATGCAGTCGAGCTTCACGCGGTGGTGCCTGATGGAGGACATGCTACGGAAAGTCGGGATCGGAACAACGCGCCCTTCGTAGGTCGGTCTAGCGTTCGTGTCCGGTGGGACGGACCTCGCCTCGCACGATCGCCAGCAGGTGCCGCCCCACGTCGTCGTTCCGGATGAACCCGCCGAACATCTGCGCGCCCGGACCGATCGCAAAGATCGGCACCGGCTCCGCGGTGTGCCCGGTCGTGTGATAGTACAACGCGATGTCCCCCGGTTCGCCGGTATAGTCTCCGCGCACGGACAAGCCGCCCGTCTCGTGATCCGCCGTCACCACGATCAGCGTCTCCGGGTGGTCCTCCCGGTAGCGCAAGGCGGTCTGGATGGCGTCGTCCAGCGCGAGCATCTCCCGCGTGAGCGTGTCGATGCCTGCGTTCCGGTGGGCCTGGGTGTCGGTTTCTTCCTGTTCCACCAGGAGCAGGAACCCATCCGGATCGCGACCGAGTACGTGCAGTGCGGCATCGGTCAGCCCGGCCAGCGACGGGTCCCGTTCCGGGGCGAGGGGGAGGTCGCCGTCGGTGAACAAGCCGAGCAGGCGATCGGTGTGCGACAGGTCGAGCGCGCGCAGGGCGTCAGCGGTCGTGACGTAGGTGTACCCGTTCCGGATGGCGGAGCCGTCGGCCCGCCCCCGTCCGAAACTCCCCGACAGGATCGCTCGTCCGCCGCCGAGCATCACCTCCGGTTGAAACCGCGCATAGTCGGCGAAGATCATCGGCCAGTCGCGGCGGGTACGCGAATGGGTGATGAAGGCGGCGGGAGTAGCGTCCACGATGGAGGTCGTCGTGATCAGACCTGTCGCACGACCATGGGCCCGAGCCGCCTCAAAGGCCGTTTCGTGCGGCTGGCCGTTGCGGTCGACGCCGAGCGCGCCCCGCGACGTGCGCACGCCGATCGCGAGCGCTGTGGCCGCCGCCGCGCTGCCGGTGACCACGTGATCCGCTCCTTGCGTGTCGACCAGGCCGGCCACCGGGAACTGCATCACGGCCGGACGCTCCAGCGCCCAGGACGCGATCCCCCAGTGCCCGGCCCCTGCGCCGTCGGCGACGAACAGGATGACGCGAACAGGTGCCGCGCGGTCTTGCGCCGCGACGTGGCCAGGCACCGTCAGGCGCATCGCCAAGAGGATCAGCAGAGTCGTTCGCATGGTCACGGCCTCGACCACGGCGGGGCGACGCCGTTCATCCTGGCGTAGGCGACGGATTGCCCGACGTGTTCGTTCATGTGCGCCACCAACTGAAACATGACCGACCAGGGCGGCACGTCCCGTCCGTATTGGCGCGTCATGCGCACCAGGTCTTCGCCCTGCATCGCCGCCAGGTGGCGGCGCGTGTACTCGATCGAGGCCGCGACCATGGCTTGCACCGTGGCCTTGTCGGTGACGGCTTCCATCGTGTCCATGTCGACGTCGTCGGGCAGCGGCATGCCGAGGTTCTCGCTCAGGTACAGATAGTTGTATCGCGCGATATGCATGAAGACCTGTGCCACCGGCATGACGCCTTCCATCGGGCTCCAGGTGTACAGGTCCGCGGGCATCGCCTCGGCGAGTTGGGTGATCTTGCGGCTGGATCCCTCGAAATGGCGCAGCGCTTCGTCACGGAACGCGGCCGGCGTGTTCTGCGCCGCCGCGGGTGCGGCGAGGAGAAGGGTCGACAACGGGATCGCGGTGTGGTAGAGGCGGCGCATGACGGTTCTCCACAGTATGGAAACGATCGGCGGACCGGGGGCTCCCACAATGTAGCACCGGCCGCCCATCGTCGAGAGTCGGGACCTGGCCCCGCCGATGCACGAGATCTATCGTAGTCGGTATGGGGATACTGCTGCTGCTGATCGGTGTGCTCGCGGCGGCGTCGGGTGCGCTGAAACTTCGTGTTCGCGCGCGGGCGGTGCATGACGTGACGCGCCTCGCCGCCACGGAGGTCGTGATGGGAGCGCTGACGGTCCTCGGGTCGGGGATGGGACTCGCGCGCATACGGCCGGTCGCCTGGACCGTGGTGGTCGCCGTGTTGGGGCTCATGTTCCTTTCGGGGGTCGTGCACGTCCGTACCACCGTGCGCCGTATCGCCGAACGGGAGGCGTCGGAGGACGAGCGACTGCGGCGCCGCCTGCAGGTCTGAGACGGCAGGCCGGGCGGTCCTTCCAATCGGCGGCCCCGGAGGACACCTTTGCGTCGTCCTCCCAGGAGCGTGTTTCCGTGATCCGATTGGTCATGTCGGTCCTGCTCACCACCGCCATCCCGCCGGCCGCGCAGCAGCAACGCGCGGCTTCCCAGGTAATCGCCGGGGGCACCCTGATCGACGGGACGGGCGCAGCCCCGATTGCCGACGCGGTCGTGGTGGTGCAGGACGGGCGGATCGCCTGCGTGGGTCCTCGCGGGTCGTGTGCCATACCTGACAACGCCCGCATGGTGGATGTGACCGGCAAGTGGATCACCCCCGGCCTGGTCGACGCCCACGTCCACTTCTCGCAGACCGGGTGGGTCGATGGCCGGCCCGATGCGCTGGACCTCCGGGCGAACCATCCGTACGAGCGTACCGCCGCCATGCTGCACGATCATCCGGAACGGTTCTTTCAGTCCTACCTGTGCAGCGGTGTGACCTCGGTGTTCGACGTTGGCGGCTATCCGTGGACGTGGGACCTGCAGCGGCGCACGGCCGGTCGCGGAGACGCCCCGTTGGTGCGGGCGGCGGGTCCGCTGCTGTCGACGATCGATTTCTGGCTCAACCTGCCGGGGCACCGCCAGTTCATCGCCATGGCGGACGAAGCGACCGTCCGACAGACCGTGCGCGCGCACGTAGCCTGGGGAGCCGCGGCCATCAAGATCTGGTATATCATGCGTCCCGGGGTCGACACCGCGCGCGTGTCGGCGCTGGTGCATGCGACCGGTGACGAAGCCCGTGCGCGCGGCGTGCCGCTCATCGTGCACGCCACCGGTCTCTGGGAAGCGAAGGACGCGGTGCGCGCGGGCGCGCGGCTGCTCGTGCATTCGGTCTTCAACGAACCGGTCGATGACGAGTTTCTCGCGCTGGCACGAGAGCATGATACCATCTACACGCCAACCCTGACGGTGCGCGACGGGTATCGGCAGGTTCGCGTGCGGCAGATCGAACGCGGCCCGCAGCCGTTCGCCTGCGTCGATCCGATCACGCTGGCCAACGTGCTCGCGACCGACACCGTGCCGTTTCTCCCTGAGAGCGCCGCGCCCGACCGCGAGGCCGCGCGCGCGGCGTCGATGCAGGGACTCAGGTTGGCCCAGGAGAACCTGGCGCGGGTGCATGCCGCGGGGATCAGCGTCGTGATGGGTACCGACGCCGGCAATCCACTGACGCTGCACGGCGCGTCGGTGTTCATGGAGATGGAAGCGATGCAGCGGGCGGGGATGACGTCGATGGAGGTACTGGTTGCGTCGACGCGCAACGGCGCGCGCGCGCTCGGCGTCGCGGATATCGGGACCGTGGAACCGGGTAACGTCGCGGATCTGCTGGTGGTCGATGCCGATCCGACGCGGGATATCGCGGCGATGCGACGGATCGCCTTGGTCATGCGCGCGGGGCGGATTCACCAACGGCGTGACCTGGAATTTCGCTAGCGCCAGAGGATGCCGGCCGACCCACGTCGACGGAGGCCGAGGTGACGGACGATCTGAAACGGGCACGGGGCTATCGCGACCTCTTGAGCGGGGCCGAGTCGACCGGTCCCTACGAGTACGCCGGTATCTTCCCAACCGAGACCTGGCGGCAACGCCGGCTTGCCAAACGCAAATTCAAGCTGCTGCGCCGGATTGACGGCGCCCTGCGAGCCATGCTGGCCGAGGGCGAGCGCGCCTTCTTCCTGACACGGGGCAGTCTCATCTCATTCTGGGAATCGTATTTCATGGGTTGGGCGCTGTACTACGTCGCCCGGCGCGCGATCGTGGTAACCAATCGGCGGATCCTGCTCCTTCAGATCGACAGGCGTGGGCGGCCACGCGCGGTGCGCGCCCAGATCGCGTTCGGCGCCGTCGAGAAGTTGACGTTGTCGTGGCTCGGGAATGTGACGATCCGATTCCGCGACGGCACCAGCCGGGTCGTTGCCTATGTGCCCAAACCGGATCGCGTGTACCTGCGTGACCTGGTCGAGCGGCTTGCCCGATCCGTTCCTGCCACCACGGGATCGATCGAGGATCTCTGCCCGCATTGCTTCGCGACCGCGGACCGTGACGCCGCCGCCTGCCCGGCCTGTGGTGGGCCGTTCAAGTCCGCGAGCCATGCGGCATGGCTTTCGTTCGTGTTCCCGGGCGCCGGTGACCTGTACCTCGGCCACCGCGGCTCTGCCGCGTTCGAGCTGTTCTTTGCCGTGATCCTCTGGCTGGGCGTCGTGCTGGTTGCGTGGGATCCGGCTCTGGGGGCTGCGGAGTTTGGGCTGGGCCTTGTGGTAGTGGTGCTCATGCATCTGGGGGACGCCGTCGCGACGCGGGCGGTAGCGCGTCGTGGGATACACCCGGCCGCCGCGCCGGGCGGGACCGTCAGGCGGTTCCTGCTTGCCGGCGTGATTCCCGCGGCCTTTCTGGTGTCGTCGCTGTCCCCGCTTGCGGCGAAGCGGGGACTCTCCCCGGCGGACACGGTCGTGACCGGTGCCGCGATGCCCGACAGGCACCTCGCGGCGATCCGCCGCGCCGGGTACGTCGAGGAAGGTGAGGAGATCCTGCTGTTCTATTCCGCCGGCGCGTCGTCCATTCTCGAAGACGGCAACCTCCTGACCGACCGCCGCGTGGCCGCGTATACGGTCGAGCAGGGTCAATCGTTCTATCAGGCCACGCCGTTCGGGAACATCATCGACCTGCAGTTGCAACCGTGGCCGCCGTCGCCGGGGCTCAGTGCGCTTGTCGTCGTGCCCGGCGCGGGCGACGCGTTTCTCCTCCTGCTACCGGTGGCGGGAGCGCAGCACGAGGCCTTCGTTGACGAAGTGGATCAACGGTGGCGGGCGGCGCGCGAGGCGATCGACGAGGGCGTGTGGTACGACGGCGGTCCCGGGATCACGATCGACCAGGCCATCGTGATTCGGGGGCTCGCCCCGGACGAAGAACCGCTGGCGGCCGAACTGCGCTGGCTGATGATCTGGTTCGGCCGGGAGCGTACCGATTGGAGCATGGGGTCGCCTGAACGAATGACACCGGACGATCGCCTGATCGACCGGTTCGTCATCACCACGCAGGGCGAATCGCAGACCCTCTATTTCGACGTGACCGGCCACCGCTGAGCGGCGTCCCGGGCGCCGTGCCTCTTGGTGCTGCCCGTCAGCGCCCCGCCGCGGCGGCACCCGCGGCGGCTCCCACCGTCTGGACCGGAATCCCCACGATCGCCTCCCCGTCGTCACCGTGCCCAAGCGGCATGACCAAGATCAACGCCGCCGTCGCCGGATTCACCGTCCAGAGCGACTCGGGTGTGATGGCTCCATCACCGGTCACGGCGTACAGAGTCCCGCCGGAGGTGAAGGTGATGCTGGCGACGCCGTTTTCCGACAGGAGGCCGATCGGCGTCGCGGTCAGCGTCGCGACGTCGACCGTCATCAGGTAGCGGTCCCGCAACGCGTCCCCCCTGAGGTGTCCGGCGACATAGAGGACCCCCGTCCCCGGCTGGAACGACATCCCGTTGAAACCATCCAGCGTATCCCCGGCCGCGGTGACGACCAGCCCCAGCGGCGTGGCCATCGCGGTGAGCGGGTCCACCTCGTACAACTGGCCGTCCGAATACTCAGGCACCACGGCACCCAGCATGCGGTTGGTGCCGGGTTCGAACGCGAGCCCCTTGAAGTAGCCCCCGCTCCCTCCCTCTCCACAGAAGGTGCCAGACGCCGCGGTGTCGCCGACCGCCTCTTCCACGCCGGTCGCCGGATCGACCCGGATCAGCCTGCAATCGCGGTCGCTCACGTAGACGAGGTTGTTGATCGGGTCATATCCGAGTCCGGTGACTTCCTGCGTCCCGCGGCTGACCTGTAGCGGACTGAACACGGTCATCGCCACCGGATCGACGACCTCGAAAAACCGGCCAGACTCGAGCGAATCGCCGTCGAAGAAGTCGGAGATCCCGCTGGCGTGAAAAAGGAGGGTCAAGTCGCCGACCAGCGTGGTCACCACGCTCGCCACCAGCGTGTCGGCTGGGCCGGTCAGCAAGGTGGCGGTAATCCGCGCGGGACCTTCCACGGCGCCCGCGACCACGCGGCCGGTGGCCGGATCAGGCACGGTGGCGCGAGTGGTATCGAGGCTGCCCCAGGCAATAGGCGTGCCCGCAATCACCTGGCCCTGGGCGTTCAACGCCTCCGCCGTGAGGGTCGCCGTGTCGCCGAAGGCGAGCGACAGTTGGCTGTTCGCAATCCGCACGCTCGCTGCGTCAGCTCCCACGCCGACATACACGATGATGACGTCGACCTGGATCGGGGGAGCGTCGCCGGACGACACCGGACGCACCTCCACCGGCCCCCCGCGGAACGCCACCTCGCCACTCGGTGTGATGAACTCGAGCGTCAACGCAAACGCTTCATTCGATTGGATCAGCGCGACCGTCACGTCCAACCGGATCGAGTCCGTGCCCGGCGTGACCGTGATCAAGGTATCGAGCGCGGCGTTCCCATCCTCCCGTTGCAACACGACCCGTGTCTTGGCAATCTCGACAACGCCGCCGGCGGCCGCCGTTCCGGCGGTCGCGAACACGGGGCGAATGGCCAGGCGGCCGGTCAGGCTGCCATGGGGGCCGGCGGAATCCGGCGCACAGGCGGTGCCGGCGACCAGGAAGATCAGGGCGGGGGAGGTAACACGGAACCACACCAGGGCGGGCAGGCGCATTGGTACTCCACAGGAACGGCGTGTTCGGTAACCGGACAGCAAATCTGGATGCGGACGGGGCCGGCGGCAAGGGCCTACCCGTGATGCCGGTGACCCTTGCCGGGCACACGCCGTGAGACGAAGTTCCCCGGCGCCTACCCACAACCACATGCAGCCGGACGGTCGTTCCCATGATACGCAGACTTCTGTCGATTCCCGGTGCCGGCCTGGTCGCCCTCGCCGTCGGGACCCCGCTCCTCGCGCAGACGTTCCCCACCGAGAATCCGGTGATGCAGCGGATGTGGCGGCTCGGCATGGACAGCTCGCACACCGGGGCATTGGCGCAGGCGCTGCTCGATTCCATCGGCCCGCGTCTCACCGGTACGCCGGGCCAGCGCAACGGCAACGAGTGGCTCGTGCGGATGTACACGTCATGGGGGATCGACGCGCAGAACGAGCGATTCGGGACCTGGCGCGGATGGCGCCGGGGGCATTCGCATATCGATCTTCTGACCCCGCGTGTCCGCACGCTCGAGGGCACGATGCTCGGGCACAGCCCCGGAACGGGCGGGCGGGACGTGACGGCTTCCACGGTCATCCTCCCCGAGTTCGCCGACAGCGTCGCGTTCGTGGCGTGGCTGCCGAATGTACGCGGGAAGCTTGTGCTGGTAGCGCCCGGGCAACCGACGTGCCGTCCCTCGGCGGATTGGGACGAAAATGCCACGCCCGCATCCGACGCGCGGATGGACTCGTTACGTGCGCGGACGACGGAGGCATGGAGCCGCCGGATCGCCGCGACGGGGCACAGTCTGGCCATCGGCACCGGATCGCTGGGCCTACGGCTGGAACAGGCGGGCGCGGCCGGCGTCATCACCTCCCGTCCCAAGAACGCCTGGGGCGCCATCGAGATCTTCGAGACCTACAACACCAGCGCGCCGGCCATCACGTTGAGCTGCGAGGACTACGGGCTCGTCTATCGGCTCACGGAGAACGACCAGCACCCGACCATCCGCATGAACCTCGACGCCGAACCACTCGGCGAGCAGCCGGTGTTCAACACGATCGCGCGTATCCCGGGGACTGCAAAGCCGGACGAGTACGTCGTGTTGTCCGCCCATTTCGACTCGTGGGACGGTTCGTCGGGCGCCACCGACAACGGGACGGGGACGATTACGATGCTGGAGGCGATGCGCATTCTCCGGCTGGCGTATCCCCAGCCGAAACGCACGATTCTCGTCGGCCATTGGAGCGGTGAGGAAAGCGGCCTGGTTGGATCACGCGCCTACAGCGAAGACCACCCCGACGTCGTGACGGGCATGCAGGCGCTGTTCAATCAGGACAATGGTACGGGCCGGATCGTGCGACTCAGTGCCAGCGGCTTGCCCAACGGCGCCGAGCACATCGCCCAGTGGATCGAGCGGCTGCCCGTCGAGTTCAACGAGCAGATCCAGTTTGGGGGCGCCGGGTTCCCGGCCGGCGGCGGCAGCGACCACGCGTCGTTCTCGTGTTACGGCGCGCCGGCGTTCGGGCTCGGGGCGTTAGGGTGGGAGTACTTCAATTACACCTGGCACACCAACCGGGACACGTACGACAAGATCGTGTTCGACGACCTGAAGTCGAACGCGACCCTGACCGCGATGCTGGCGTATCTCGCGTCGGAGGACCCGACGATGATCACGCGCGAGCGGGTGGATCTGGCGGCCATCGCGGCGAGCGCAGGCGAGTCCGGTGGCGGGCGGTTTCGTGCGCCGACGTCCTGGCCGGAATGCTCCACGGCGCCGCGGTCGACCCGCCCGCGACTCCGCTAGTACGACGCAGCCAACATCTGTTGTGGTGATCGTAACACGACCTTTCCGGGAGACACGACCAATGGCTTTTCCGATCGCATCCCGCTCAGCTCGACACGCGCGGCAGTCCATTGTCTGGCTGGTGCTGCTGGCCGCCGGCGCGTGGGGTGCATCCGCGTCGGCGCAGGAACCGGCGCACCCGCGGCCGTCCGCGCGGGCCAACTACCGGCTGGCGGCCCGGTTTGCTCCGTATCAGATGAGCGACATGCTGCACAGCACCATCGTGACGCCGCGTTGGATCGAGGGAGGCGAGCGGTTCTGGTACGAATGGGAGACCACGGACGGCAAGTTCTTCCACCTCGTCGATCCGGTGGCCGGTACCAAACGGCAGATCTTCGATAACGATCGCATCGCTGCCGAGTTGACCCGCATCACGCTCGATCCATGGGATGGACAGCATCTGCCAATCCGCGCGATCCGGTTCATCGACGGCAACACCCTTCAGTTCGAGGTTGAATCGTCGCAGGACGAGGAACGGGTGGACGCGGAGGAAGAGCGCGGTGACCAGCAACGCCGAGGGCAGAGCCGCCGGCCACGCCCCAAGAAGAAGGTCTTTCACTTTCAATACGATGTGCGCACGCAAACCCTGCGCGAGTTGACGGACTACGAGCACCCGGACAACCACCCGTCCTGGGCCAGTGTGTCTCCCGACAGCCAGACCATCGTCTTCAGCCGGCACCACAACCTGTACATGATGAACGTGGAAGCCTATCGGCAGATCCTCGACGCGCGGCGCGGCAAGGAAGGCGCGGCGGCGGACAGCGCCGATTGGAAGGTCGAGGTCGACGAGGTCCAGCTCACCACCGATGGCGAGGAGTACTACGACTACGGCGGCCGCGGCTTCGGTGACACCGATGTCGAGCGCGAGCGCAGCAAGGATCGGCGCAAGGGAGCCAACATCAGCTGGTCACGCGATTCGAAGCGGTTCGCCCTCGTGCGACGGGATCAGCGGCGATCGGGCGCCCTGTGGGTGATCCACTCGGTGGGGAACGACCGGCCCGAACTCGAGACCTACAAGTACGACATGCCGGGAGATACGACGGTCGCGCAAGCGGAACTGCTGGTCTACGATCTCGCCGCGCGGAACATGGTGACGGTGCAGGCGGACCGATTCAAGGACCAGCAGGTCTCGCTGTTCGACGCCCGGCAGTTCCGCTATCCCGACAGCGAAGCGCCACGCCGGTCCTTATGGCTCGCGGAAAACTCGGACCAGGTCTATTTCTGGCGGCGTAGCCGCGACCAGCATCGGGTAGACGTGTGTGTGGCCAACGCGACCACCGGCGAGGTGACGGTGTTGATCGAGGAACGGCTCAACACCTACGTGGAGAGCCAGGACCTCGAGCTGCTCTCGTCGGGTGACATGCTGTGGTGGTCGGAACGGGACGGCTGGGCGCACCTCTATCGGTTCGGGCCCGACGGCACGCTCAAGCAGCGTCTCACCGAAGGCCCGTGGCACGTGGAAGGCATCACGGGAATCGACGAGACGCGCGGCTTCGTGTATTTCGTGGGCAACGCCCGGGAGCCCGGCGAGGATCCCTATTACCAGCACCACTACCGGGTTGGCGTGGATGGACGCGGGCTCACGCTGCTGAACCCCGGCGACTTCGACCACCAGGTCGCCAACCTCAGACGGAACGCGTACGGCGGATTCAACCAGCAGCCGGGCTTGAGTCCCGGGACCCGCTACTTCGTGGATAACTACTCGCGGGTCAACACGGTACCGGCGTCCGCGCTGTTCGACGGCGTGACCGGCCGTAAGGTGCTCGATCTGGAGGAAGCGGATCTCTCGGCGCTGATGGCGGCCGGCTACCGATTCCCGCAGCCGTACCGCGTGAAATCGGCCGACGGTATCACCGACCTGTACGGGGTGATGTACACACCGTTCGATTTCGACTCCACCCGCCAGTATCCGATCATCGTGTACGTCTACCCCGGGCCGCAGACGGAAGCGGTCTCGAAGGCGTTCTCGACCGCCCCGACCGAGACCGGGATGACCCAACTCGGATTCATCATCGTCACCGTCGGCAATCGCGGCGGTCATCCGGCGCGATCGAAGTGGTATCACAATTACGGCTACGGCAACCTGCGGGACTACGGGTTAGCCGACAAGAAGGCCGCGGTCGAGCAGCTCGCGCAGCGGCACGGGTTCATCGACGTCGATCGGGTGGGGATCTACGGCCACTCCGGCGGCGGGTTCATGTCGACGGCGGCGATGCTGGTCTATCCCGATTTCTTCAAGGTGGCGGTCTCATCGTCGGGGAACCACGAGAACAACGTCTACAACCAGAACTGGTCGGAGAAGCATCACGGGGTACGAGAGGTCGAGCGTGGCGACACCGTCACCTTCGAGTACGATATCGCGCGCAACTCGCAGCTCGCGGCGAATCTGAAGGGGCACCTGTTGCTCACGACCGGCGGGATCGACAACAACGTCCACCATGCCAACACGTATCGCATGGCGGAGGCGTTGATCGACGCCAACAAGCGGTTCGACTTCTTCGTATTCCCGAGTCAGCGGCATGGCTACCGCGGGCACAGCGGCGACTACTGGTTCTGGCTACGCGCCGAGTACTTCGCGCGACACCTGCTGGGGGATCAGCGCAGCCACGTGAACATCGTCGAGCTGGATGTGGATCGTGCGCAGACCGGAGCGCGAGGCGGCGGGCGCAGTCCGTAGCGGATACCCGACGATCACGCTGCGCGTGGATCGCATGACCGGCGGCGCTGTCTGATGAGGACAGCGCCGCCGCCACTAACGCGCGGTTCCTTCCGCCAACGCGCACCAGAACTCCTCGCGCACGCCGACGTCGAGCAACGCTTCGCGGCACGTCAGCGGCCGCGGGTACAACGCCTCCGCGTCCTCGACCCAGCGCGCGAGAATCCCCGCCGAGCCGGACGAGAATCCGAACAGGCTGTTCGGGTCTTCCCCGTCGAACAATCGCCAGAACGTGTCGCCGCCGTACGTGTCGAACACCCAGCGGGTAAACGACCCGGCCATGATGAAGAACTGCCAGGCCGACGCGTCCACGAACGAGCCCGCGGGCTCGTACGACACGCCGGCCGCGCGGTACAGCGTGTCGAACGGAATGAGCGTGCCGGCGCCCGCGAACAGCGACACCCAGGCGTGCGGGACCTGCCCGCGATACGGTTCCACCGCCGGCGCGTCGGGGGCCAGCAATTCGGTGCCGTATACCGCCAACCCTTCCTCCAGGAACTGGCTCTGCTGATACCGGGTGAACGCGTGGATGAGCAGGTGGACGTTGTAGTCGAACGCGAGATTGCCGCCCCATTGCGTGATGACGATCGGGGGGTCCAGCGAGACCGACGGCACGCCGATGCCGGGGACGATGTTTGCCACGATCGACGCCGGACCGGTGAACCTGGGAAGGAAATCGACCACCGCCTCGTAGTCCGCCTCGAGCCGGCGGATGAACGAGTCGCCCACGCTCGGCAGCAGGCGTGAGTAATCGAGTACCACGAAATGGTCGGACTCGTACCGGGCCGCTTCGATGACCTGGCTCGGCGGGTCGGTACAGGCCAGCGCGCAGGCGGCGAGCGCCATGGCCGCCAACGGCCCATGTCGGACGGGTGCCGTGCGCGGGTGATGCATCGTGAGCCAACTCATGCCCGGTATACCCCGATCCCCGCGAAACGGTCGCCTATCCCTACCCGCCATTCGGAACACTTGGCCGCTCGAGGGTCACCCTCACGACGGCACGTCTCCGCGCAGGATCGTCGCGAGCGTGGCCGGGTCGATATTGCCCCCGGATACCACGCATACCACCGTGCCGTGCCCGCCCTCACCCGCCATTGCCACGGCCACCGGCGCGGCCCCGGCCCCCTCGGCCACGACGTGATTCCGGTCGACGAGGAGGCGTACCGCGGCCACGACCCGCTCGACCGACGTCACCAATGAGCCGGCCAGCAGGTCGCGGACCAATGGCCACATCTCCGCCAGGACACTCTTGCCGCCAATCCCGTCGATGAAGGTCGGCACGCGGTCGATCTCGACCGGTCTCCCTTGGGCGAGCGACGCCGACAGCGGTGCCGCCGTTTCGACTTCGCACGCGAAGATCCTGGTGCCCGGCCGCTTGGCCCGCACGGCCGCGGCGATCCCGCAGCTCAACCCGCCGCCGCCGAACGGCACCAGGATCGCGTCGGGTTCCGGCAGGTCCTCCAGGATTTCCAGGCCGATCGTACCATGCCCGGCCATGACATCCGTGTTGCACACCGGATGGACGAAGACGCCGTCGAGTCCGGGGTATCGATGCGTGACGATGACCTGCCACCATTGGTCAAACGTGACCTTGATGATATGCGCACCCAGCCGCTCGATGGCGGCGAGCTTGGTCTGCGGCGCCCGGTCGGGCACGACCACGTGACACGGTACGCCCAACTCGCGCGCACACCAGGCCACGCCCTGGGCCATGTTTCCGGCGCTCGCGGTGTACACCCCACGCCGCAACGCGGCCGGTTCCATCTTGCGCAGGGCATTGCCGGCGCCACGCAACTTGAACGACCCGATCGGTTGGAGGTTCTCGAGCTTCAGGTAGATATTTGCATCGGCGTCGCCGTTGAGGCGTACCAGCGGCGTCCGCATCGCGGCGCCCCTGATCCGGTCGCGCGCCGCGACGATCTCCGCCAGCGTGGGCGGTTCAAGCGGACGCACTCGTCGCGCCTCCCAGGGTCACCGGCACCCCCGCGCCGGTCCTGACCGCCTCGGCGTGCACGTAGTGCGCGGCGGCGAGGTCCTCGACCGCCAGCCCGAGCGACTTGAACAGCGTGATCTCCTGGTCGCTTTGCCGTCCGGGGAGTGTCCCGAGCAGAATGTCACCGATCTCGCCGACGATGTGGTGCTCGTCCAGCGCGCCTTCCTTGAGCGGAAACAGGTAGTCACCCGCCTCGTGCACGGTCGATTCCACCCGATCGACGTATAGACGGGACTTGAGTACGGCTGCCGTGTCCAACTCCCGTGCCCAGCGGACGCTCGATCCGACGGCATTGACGTGACAGCCGGGTTCCAGCCAGTCACCCCTGAGCAGCGGTTCCTTGGACGACGTGGTGGTACAGATGATGTCGGCGCCCGCGACGGCCGCCTCGGCCGAGTCGCACGCGTCGACCGGGACGCCGAACGCGTCGATCGCCTCGTCGGCAAAGCGCTGCCGTCGTACCGGGTCACGGCTGAACACCCTCACGTGCGAGATCGGGCGCACCGCCACCATCGCCTCGATATGCGCGCGTGCCTGGATCCCCGATCCGAGGATCGCAAGGGCGCGGGCGCCCTCGCGGGCGAGCAGCCGGGTGGCAACGCCGCTGGCCGCGGCGGTGCGGATGGCCGTGATCGCGCCGGCATCGACGATGGCCACCGGCGCGCCGTGCTCCGTCTCGAACACCATGACCGCGCCCTGATGCGAGTCGTACGAGGTGCCGTGATTGCGCGGGAAGACCGACACCACTTTGAGCCCGAACGTGGCGGGGCTGGTCATCGAACCCGGCATGAGTCCGAGGATGCCGGCGTCGTCGGGGAGTCGGATGGCGTGCCGCAGCGGGTTGATGGCCTCGTCACGGGCCAACGTCATGAGGGCCTCCGCCATGAGGTCGATGCACACCGGCATCGGCAGCAGCCTCCGGACTTCAGCGGCGGAGATGACGAGACAGGGCATGAGGGCTCCGGGGGAAGACGCGGGAGTATGTCGCCTGCGGCGAAGGCCTGTCAAACGGATCCCGCGACGGGCGCTGGCGCAAACCGAGGCTTCGGAGTAGCTTACCCCCTGTACGAACCGCGAGCTGGCATCTTCTCACCTTTGTTAGATGGTACCCGCTCAGGATGGGTACCGGCTGTGCACCCGCCGTCTCACTCCTCAGGTTCATCATGATGCAGCCCCGCCGTGCGACGAGCTCGTCGCCCGGGAGGCGTGCGTGTAGCAGAGGAGATCATTGCCGAAGACGTCGTTTCAATCACTGGGCCTCGTGCCCGAACTGTTGCAAGCGGTCGAGGAGGAAGGGTACACAGAACCCACCCCGATCCAGCTCCAATCGATTCCGGTCGGCCTCGCCGGCCGCGACCTGGTTGGTTCCGCCCAGACCGGGACGGGTAAGACCGCCGCGTTTCTGTTGCCCATTCTCCAGCGACTCATGCCGGGCAAGGCGGGGACGCTGCGGGCGCTCATCCTCGTGCCGACCCGCGAACTGGCCGAGCAGGTGCTCAACAGCGCCAAAGCGTACGGCAGGCATACCAACGTGAAGTCGGTTGCGATCTACGGCGGCGTGGGGATGGAGCCACAGACCCAGGCGCTCCGGCGCGGGGTGGACATTGTGGTTGCCACGCCGGGCCGTCTGCTCGACCATATGGGCCGCGGGCACGTCGACAGCTCCAAGCTGGAAGTGCTGGTGCTCGACGAGGCCGACCGCATGCTCGACATGGGGTTTGCGCCCGACGTGCATCGCATCATCGATACTCTGCCATCCGGTCGGCAGACCCTGTTCTATTCCGCCACCATCTCCTGGGAGGTGGATCGATTGGCGCGGCACGCGCTGGACGGACACGTCGCGGTGGAGATTGGGCGCCGCGCGGAGGCCGCCGACGGGGTCGAGCACATTCTGTTGGCGGTCGATAAGCCGACCAAACCGGCGGCGATGGCCCGCATGCTCGAGGAAGTGCCGGTGGGCCGCACGCTGGTGTTCACCCGGACCAAGTGGGGCGCGGACAAACTCGCGCGGCATCTGCGTCACGCGCGGCAGGACGTGGCGTCGATCCACGGTGGCAAGACGCAGAGTGCGCGCACGAAGGCCCTGGACGGGTTTCGCAATGGCAAGACCCGCGTGCTGGTGGCGACCGATGTCGCGGCGCGCGGCATCGACGTCGATAGCATCGTGATGGTGGTCAACTACGACGTGCCACACGATCCCGAGATCTACGTTCACCGCGTCGGGCGCACGGCGCGAGCCGGCGCGGCCGGCGTCGCCTTGACGCTGATGTCGCCCGACGAGTGGTTGTTGATGCGGGACATCGAGAAACTGATGGGACGCACCTTGCAACGGGACGTGCTCCCGGGATTCGAGCCCGCGATGGCGCCGGTGCAACCCGTCGATCGTGCGGCATCAGTCAGGCGCAGCGGACCGTCCGTCCGGTCGCGTCGCGGCGGCACGCGCCGCCGCCGGTAACCCAGCGTGAGGATCAGATCACCATGACCGGTATGGAACTCGCCAAGACCGAGCGTCGGCCGACCGACGTCGACTGGCCGACCTTGTTGGCACCCTATCGTCAGCCCGCCACCTGGCGAAGCCTGTTCCAGTTGTTCAATACCGCCATCCCGTTCGCCGCCGTTTGGCTCATCATGCTGTGGAGCCTCCAGGTGAGTTACTGGCTGACGCTGGTGCTCGCCGTCCCCGCGGCCTTGTTGACCGCGCGGCTCTTCATGTTCCAGCATGATTGCGGGCATGGGTCCTTCTTCCGCTCCCGCAGGCTGAACAATCTGGTTGGCTCGATCATCGGGGTGGTGACGCTCGTGCCGTACGCGTACTGGCGGAAGACGCACGCCATCCATCATGCCGGGTCCGGCAACCTCGATCAGCGGGGCTTCGGCGACGTCGACACGTTGACGGTGCGCGAGTATCTGGCGCTCCCCCGTGCCAAGCGCCTGCGGTACCGGCTCTACCGCAATCCGTTCGTGTTGTTTGTCGTAGGGCCTATCTGGCAGTTCGTATTGAAGCATCGCTTCCCGCACGATCTCCCGCGCGCGTGGCGGCGGGAGTGGGAAAGCATCCATCGTAACAATCTCGCGTTGCTCGGCGTGCTCGCGTTCATGGGCCTCACCATCGGCTTCAAGAACTTCGCGCTCGTGCAGGCGCCGATCACCGTGATGACCGGCTCCCTCGGCGTCTTCCTGTTCTACGTGCAACATCAGTACGAGGACACCTACTGGCGGCATCGCGATGCGTGGAACTACTTCGAGGCGGGCCTCGAGGGCAGCTCGCATCTCGTGCTACCCAAGACCCTGCAGTGGTTCACCGCGAATATCGGGCTGCATCACGTGCACCATCTCAGTAGTCAGATACCCAATTACCAGCTCCAACGCTGCCTCGACGAGAACCCTGAACTCCAGGGCGTGACGCGCCTTACCATTCGCGAGAGCTTCCGAACACTGGGCATGACGCTGTGGGACGAGGACGAGCGGCAGTTGGTCGGGTTCGGGGATCTGCCGCGCATCCGCGAACGCATCGCGCGCCGCGGTGAGGACGCCGGCACGCCGGAGGCGCTGCGGAGCCTGCCGCCCGGGTGGCGCTGACCGAGCAACTCCGGGTACGGGCCCGTCGCGGGGTTACATGCGAACGATCCTGATGAGGCCGCCCGCCGGAACACGGAACTGATACACGCCGGCCGGCATGCCACGGCTCCGGCGCTCGATCACGGTGCCTTCCGCGTCGAGCACGTCCAATTCGACCGTCCCCATGCCCGTCCGCAGGTCCACGACGATCGTCGTGCTCGCCTTGCCGTTGATGAGATGGACATCCCGGTAGGGGCCTTCGTCGAGCGGCACCACCAGGTCGCCGTACACGCCCACGATCACGCGAGGTCCCCGCACGGCCTTGATGAGCGGGTAGACCGCGCCCGGGTTCGCCGGCGCGAATTCGCCGCCCAGCAGCAGGCCGCGCTGGTCATTCCAGTAGTCGGTCCAGAAGGCGACCATCCGACGGTGTGATGCGGGCAGTGCCGTGAGGCGGACGGAGAGCTGGGGTACGGCAAACAGGACCGCGAGCAACTGTTGCGCCGCGACCTCGACGGGTTCGTCCGGATGCCACATGATCATGTCCGAGTGCACGGCCGTGTTGCCCGCCAGCAACCGGAGGTCCGTGATCTCCGCCCGATTGGCCGCGGCGTTGTTCGGCGCGTCGACGCCGCGGAACATGTTTCCGAATTGACGCATGGACGGACCCACGTACCGTTGCCGGAACTCGATGAGCACATCCGGGTTTCGTGCCCGCAGACGCTGCGTGACGTCGCGCAACAATTGCTCGACCGCCTCATCCACCGACGCGATGTCGCGGCCGCCGTTCGCCCCGACGACCGTCGAGTCGTCGGCGGCGAAGAAGTCGATGAAGTCCAGCTTGAACCCGTCGAGACTCCACTCGACCATCGCGCGGTCGTAGGTGTCCGCGAGGAACGCACGCACTTCGGGGAAGCGCGGGTCGAGGACGTAGGCGCCCTGGCTCTCCCAGTACCGCAGGTACTTCCCCTCGAACCGCGCGAAATTCCGGGCGGCCTCGCCGATGAACGGCACCGCGTACCACAGCACGAACCGCATGTCGAGCGCGTGGACGCTGTCGACAAACGCCCGCATGTTCGGGATGCGGTCGGGCGACCAGTCGCCGGTGTATCGGTAGCCACGGAGGGTGTCCAACGTCTGCCATCCGTCATCGACGATGACCGTGCCGTATCCGAGGTCACGGGCCAGCCGCAGCTCGGCGAGGATCGCGGTGGGATCGAGATGCTGGTGGAATGCGTACCAGGTGGAGTAGGCGGGGCGTACCGCGGCGTCTGGAACGGGTACCGGGCGGAGGTCGGGTTGGTCTGCCCACCAGTCGGACACCGCGGCCAACGCCCGGTAGAACGGAACCGGGCGGGTGTCGACCCGGATCTCGGCGTGGTAGGTGGATAGCGCGGGGCCTGTCCGGCGGAAGAACGTAACGCCGAAGTGGAACCGCGCATCCTCCTCTTGTAGGGACGCGTCCAGCCGGATCGGGTTGCGGGCGTCGGATACCGCAAACGTGAGGCGGTTCCGGTCGGCGGCGTTGTACAGCGTCAGGACCGGCGCTCCGCTCACCACACGGGAATCGACCGAGGACCGGTAATAATTGACCTTGTCAATGCTAACGTTGCTGTTCCAGAACCCGGCCACGTCTACCGATGGGAGGCTCCAGCGTACCGAGAACCTCGGCGGCGGCGCCGCCGCGGGCGCCGCCAGGCGCACGGTCACGATCATCACGCCGGGTTCCACGATGCGGCCCGACAGCGACCCGTCGAACGATCCCAGATCGCCGTCGATCGCGAAGTCCGCGGCGGTCAGGTCGTATGGTGGCGCGGCGAAGGGTTCGGCGGGGATTTGCGCGGCCAGGCGTGGTCCGGCCAGGAGAAGCGCCGCCGCGGTCCAAAGACCCCGAGTGATTGTTCGCATGCGGTTCCTTGTCGGAATGACTGCGGTAATGTCTGGTTGCGGCCGGTATAAGACAACTTCCGGCCCGCTGCGACGAGGCGGGAGTGGGACCGGAACGCGTGGGGCGGCCTGCGACGGAGGGGGGCGGGCGCGGACCCGCCCCCGCCCCACCCCAGCCGGATGCGTGCTAGTGGCGCATTTCGGGCGACGGCACCGGCACCATGATGTGTGCGTACGGCGTGTCGCGCCACATGACCCACGGTCCGCCCGTGGTTGGGTCGTGCGAGAGCCCCGTCAACTGTGCCGCGTCCGACACCACGATCATCAGGTGCGGACCACCGTGTTCCATCCACTCGTTGGTGGCGGTGGGGCCCTCCGCGAACGGATCGGTGTTGCTGGCCGGGCTGTCGCCGGCGAGCATGTACCCGAATCCCATGTGCGTGATGGACGGGGTCGTCTTGCCCATGTAGGCCTCAGCCCATGCGAGCCACGGCGCGTCGAGACACATCGGGTCGTTACCCGGCGTCTCCGGCATGTCCGGCAAGCAGGTCCACCCGTTGGACCCCGGACGTAGGACCGTGTGGTCCCAGTCCATGATTGCAGCCGCGCCGCTCACCGAGGCCGGTGCCGCGGACATCGCGTTAGCCATCTTCCATTCGCTGGTGTGCTCTTGAGCGTAACTGGTGCTGGTCACGACCACCGCCGTGACGAGGGCGATCAACACGGTGCGCATAATGCGACCTCCTGGAACAAGGCGGCCGGCCGACGCGGGGTGCGTGCGGCACGGGGCCGCCGGGTATTGCGTCCCGATGACATGCGAACCTATCAGTCGGCAATCCGCGCGGCAAGATGGGTCGCGCGTGCGGATGTCCTGCCCGGGCGGTGTGGTGGCTGGACGGCTGCCGCGCGGTCATTATTCGGGTGCCCGCCGCACGGGCGGGCTCAGCACGTTCGATCCCTGCGAGGTCCCATGCGCGCTCCACTGATCGTCCTCGGCCTGCTGTTCGCTGTCGCTCCGCAGTCCTCCGCGCAAACCGATTACCAGCACGTCCAGCGACTGTCCGCGGCACTCAACCATATCCGCAGCAACCACATGGACTCGGTCGACTACGGCGACCTGGTCGATGCGGCGATCTGGGGCGCGGTCCGGTCGCTCGACCCACACAGCTATTACCTGCCGCGGCGCACCGCCGCCCTGGAGGGGCGGCTTGCCTCGGGCGAATTAGGGGAGATCGGACTCGATCTGGAGGACGTGGACGGCGTGCCCACGGTGCTCTCCGTCGTACCCGACGGACCCGCTGACAAGAAGGGCATTGCGCCGGGTGATCGACTCGTGGCGATCAACGATACCACCGTCGCCGGCGTGGACCTCCGGGATCTGGAGTACGCCTTCATCGGCGCGAAGGGCGACCGCATCACGCTTTCGCTCGAGCGCGGCAACCGGCTCGAACCCCAGCCATACCGGGTGCGGATCAAGCGGGACCACGTGGAGCGTCCATCGATTCAACAGTTCAACCTGCTGGACGACAGCACCGGCTACGTCTGGCTCGGCGAGTTCGGGGACGATGCCGCCGAGTCGATGGAACGGGCGCTGCGTGAGCTCACGCGCCGTGGAGCGCGCCGGGTGGTGCTCGACCTGCGGGGGAATCCCGGCGGCCGGGTCGACATGTCGATTGCCATCGCGTCGCTGTTCTTTCCGAAAGGGACCGTGGTGTTCCGCACGGAGGGTCGCAAGGAAGACGTCGTCGAGGACTTCGTTACCGAGAAGGACGGTCGGTTCCGGGAGTTGCCGCTGATCGGGTTGATCGACGAGCGGAGTGCCAGCGCCTCGGAGGCATTGGCCGGGTCGTTGCAGGACCACGACCGCGCCTTGCTCATCGGTCGGCGGAGCTTCGGGAAGGCGCTGATGCAGGCACCGTTCCGGCTGCCGCGCGGTGACATGCTGTGGCTCACGATCGGCCGGGTGATCACGCCGGGAGGGCGATTCATCCAGCGACGGTACCGAGGGCTTGCCGGAGCGCAGTATCGCTCGTTCGCCGGGCGGACCGGGGCGGAGGCCGACACCAGCGAGACGTTCCCGACCGACGCCGGTCGCGTGATGCGTGGTGGTGGCGGGATCGTCCCGGACCTTGAGCTCGGGTTGGTGCGGTCGGCCCCGGTGTGGTACGCGGCCGCGGCCGATTCGTCCTACCCCCAGGCGATCGCGGACAGCGTGGGGTTTGCGCTGGATGAATCCGAGGCGGCATTCGCCGCGTGGCTGAACGCGCCCGACCGGTGGCGCCAGGAACTGTTGACGCCGTTCCTGGAGCGGGTGCGAACCCGGCTGGCGGTCTCGGTGGAGCCCGACAGCTCGGAGGCCGCCGCGATCACCCTGATGTTGGCGCGGCGAGCCGCCGAAGTCCGCTGGGGCCGTGAAGCCGCCGCACGCCTGCGCCAGCGCCACGATCCTGCGATCATCGCGGCGCTGGCCGCGTTTGCCCGGCTTGATCAATTGCTTGCCGGGAGCGGGACCGACGGGAACTAGGATCGGCGGCGTGAAGCGGCCCCGCGTGCGACCGTCGGTTTATCCGACAGAGCCGAGCCGCGGGTTTACCCGCGGGTCTTCGCGCCCATGCTGAGCGCCGGTCGGCGACGCGCGGATGATTGGTCGAGGAAAGTGGCCCGGCGTCCCCGTCGTTGTTCCGCGGTTGAAACCGCGGCTGGGCGCGCTTCGCGCGACGGGCGCTGAAGCGCATGCGGTGGGCGTCCTTCAGGACGTGTCGCCGGCGGAGCCGGCGCCGAGCGCCGGGTTGACCCGGCGAATCAAGCGGCCGTCGGTTTATCCGACAGAGCCGAGCCGCGGGTTTACCCCGCGGATGATTGGTCGAGGAAAGTGGCCCGGCGTCCCCGTCGTTGTTCCGCGGTTGAAACCGCGGCTGGGCGCGCTTCGCGCGACGGGCGCTGAAGCGCATGCGGTGGGCGTCCTTCAGGACGTGTCGCCGGCGGAG
>DASWIX010000081.1:0-1743 GCA_036397455.1 Gemmatimonadales bacterium
CCAGCGCACCCGAACCCGCGCATCGCGCCACGAATCCGCCACTGCGGCGAAGCTCACCGTGGAGCGCCCGGCGTTGATGGTCGGGTTGGGCGAGACCGTCTGCACCAGCGTGAACGTCGTGGGGCAGTTGTTGCCATCGAGCGACACGCCCAGGGTGTTGTTGCCGAGCAGCTCGACGATCACCTGATCGGTGAAGCTCGAGTACTGGGTGCCGCTCGAGATCGCGACCACATCGAGGCTGAACGCGACGCCCGAGATCCTGGTCCTGATCACGCCCGTGATCGCGCCGGCCGCGGTGCTCGTCTCAAAGGCGTTGAAGCTGCCCGGCGGCGGCGGCGCTCCGCCCGCAGGCCTGACGGAGATTCCGGCGGCCGTCCAATGGTCATTCAGGTGACTCCAGTTAAAGGTGACGTTGGGGGCGGCCCCGTCCCGGTGGGCGGTTGCCAGATGGTGAATGGTCGATCCGGAACCGCCCTGGACGTCCGCGTCCTCGATGGCCGGCGAGGCCACGGTGCTGGTGCCGATCGTCTCTCCGGCGATGCCCGCGAGGACCAACTCACCGGCGGCGGAGGGAACCGTGACGTTGCCAGTGGCAGAATCGGCTTGGTTGGTTGCGGGCGTGCCGAAGGGATTGGCGGTATCCACCCCGGTCAACGGGTAGGCACAGACGTTGCTGCCGCGGCCGGTCGCCAACGCGGCACTGAACGTGACCCTGATCGTAAAGCTGCCCTGCGGCGGGTTGACCAGGCCGAAGATATAAATTCGAGCGTCATCCGAATTGTTGATGGTCGTCAATGCCGCACCCATGCTGGTCTGGCTGGCGCCGCCCGGGTCGATGACCACCGATGTGACGGTCTCCAGGTTGTCGTTGTTGTAGCCGACGAATACCACGACGGCGTTTCGGCCGGAAAGATTGACTCCCGGGAGATCGAGCGTGGAATTGGCGCCCCCGGCTGACGTGCAGGCGACCGTGCCGATGGAAAATTCCGGCCTGAGCGCGATGATCTGTGCCGCGCCCCCGGCGTCGTCGTGCGCCGACATAGTCGCCGTCTTCGTCCCGGTTGCACCAGCCGACGCCTGAAGGACATAGTTTAATTCGATGGATTCTCCGCCGGTGCCGCTGGAAGACGAGACATCCACTGCCTCGGTCATCCCCGTCGGCGGCGTCCATGCTGAGCCGGACGTGCCCGACGAGGTGACGGCGTGAGCCGTCACCAGCATCGTGTTGGCCACAGTCGTGGTGACGCTTGGCGCTGCGACATCATCCCCAGTATTCACCTGCTGGCCGTTCGAAACGTCTATCGGCGTAGTGGTGTCCACACCGGAGAAGCTAAGGATGCCGCCCACTGCGCCGGTCGAGGCAGTGAGTCCCCAGCTGTAGCTTGCGGGCTCGCTCGCCCCAGCCACCTTTCGATAGGTGGAGAGGATTTCTGTGATTCCGGAATCCCAGGTGTCGGTACGGATGAGCGTCCATCCGGTAGGCGGGGTGATCGTCGAGCTGCTCGGACGCACGGCGACGGAGGCGATCATCACGTCGTCCTGCACCGTGCCCGTCGGCTTGTTGATGGTGAGGTTGGCGCCTGCGGGCCGGAGCGCAAGGATATGGGCCGCGCCAGTATCCGCAGCATCTGGACCCAAGTCGGTCTCCGTCTTGGTGCCCGTCGCCCCTATAGCGGCCTGAAGAGCAAAGCTCCCCTCAGCCATAGCGGGAGCCACGGCGGCCCTCGCCTGGAAGCCTTCTGT
>DASWIX010000082.1:0-10916 GCA_036397455.1 Gemmatimonadales bacterium
GATGGGGACGCCGGGCCAATTCTCCGAGCCGACGCTTCCTCGATCGCGGTCGGCTCTGTCGGGTGAACGGAAGCACCTCCGCGCGCCGCATGCGCTTCCGACCGGCAGACCAGCCGCCCCGTGATTCGCCGGGTAAACCCGGCGCTCGGCGCCGGCTTCGCCGGCGACACGTCCTGAAGGACGTCGACGTCGCATTGCGCTTCAGCGCGCGTCGCGCGCAGCGCGCCCAGCCGCGGTTTCAACCGCGGAACAACGATGGGGACGCCGGGCCGGTTTTCCGAACCGACTCTTCCTCGACCGCGGTCGGCTCTGTCGGGTGAACCGACTCACCTCCGCGCGCCGCATGCGCTTCCTCCCGGCAGACCCTCCGCCCCGGGATTCGCCGGGTAAACCCGGCGCTCGGCGCCGGCTTCGCCGGCGATACGTCCTGAAGGACGTTGACTCCCGCATTGCGCTTCAGCGCACGTCGCGCGCAGCGCGCCCAGCCGCGGTTTCAACCGCGGAACCCGAGCCAACTCTTCCTCGACCGCGGCTACCGGCCCTCCCAGTCCATGCCCACCGGCTCCACCAGCGGGAACACTTCCATGTTGGCGGCCGCGACCTGCGCGCGAAATGCCGTCACTTGGCCTTCCAACAACGCGGCCATGCGGGTAAGCGCGTGTTCGAGTTGTTGTTCCGCCTGACGCAGGTAGGTCATCTGCGCCTCGGTGGGCCGGTCCCAGGATGATCCCATGGAACTGGACACGGAGCCCAACATGCTCCACACGACGTCGCTCGGCCGGTAGATCCCCTGCCGATCGCGCGGGCCCATGAACAGGTCGTCGAGGGCCTGCAACGAGTCCCGCACGGCGCGGCCATCGCGTTGGAGCGCGCGCGCGACGTCCGTGCCGCGGGCGGCCTGCAGTATCGTGTTCACCGATCGCGACAGCTCGCGAAGGCGGTTGACCGCCTCCGCCGCCACCGCCCGACGCCGATCGACCCGCTCCAACGCGTCCATCTTGTCACGTCGCTCGGCGACCGTCAGCGTGTAACGCGGATCGGGCAGTACCTCCACGGTTCCCATGACCGTATCGGCACCCTGGACGATGCGGATGGTGTAGGGGCCCGGTAGGACGAGGTTGCCTGACGGGCCGAAGAACCCTCCGCCGCCGCCTCCACCTTGACTGCGGGGTCCTTGGACCGCGTTGGTGCGCAGGTTCCAGCTCGCGCGGTTGATTCCGGCGCGCCCCGGTCCGCGAAACGTGCGGATGACGTTGCCATCCGCGTCGAGCACGTCGATGCTCACCTGCGGTCCGCGTGACGCGCCGGCCGCAGGCGCTAATCCGGTCCCCCCCGCGCCTTCGGCAGGCGCGCCATCCGTGGCGTCCACGGCCAGCGCGTAGGTCATCATCGCGCCGTAGGGCCGGTTCTCGCCGACGAACATCGCGTCCGCGATGAACCGATACCCATCGGACTGCTTGGTCATGTACTCGACGGCTGGTGGGACGTCGAACAACTGAATCGGCCGCGTGACGAGTTGCGGGTCGCGCGCCAGCGCCCGCAACGGGCGCACGTCGTCCAGCACGTAGACGGCGCGGCCGTGCGTCGCGATCACGAGATCATGGTCGCGCGGGTGCACGAGCAGTGCCCGCACGGGCGCGCGCGGCACACCGCCGCGCCACAGCATCCACGACGCGCCCCCGGTCCAGGAGACGAACATCCCCCATTCGGTGCCGAGGTAGAGCAGATTCGGCTCGACCGGGTCCTGCTCGATCACGTGCACGAACCCGTCCAGCGCCGGCGTGACGAGGCTGGTCCACGAGCGCCCGTAGTCGGTGGTCTTGTAGACGTACGCGGCGTTGTTGGCGCGGCGATGGTCGTCGAACACCACGAACGCCGTGCCGCCGTCGAACTTGGACGGTTCGATGTGGGGAACCCAGGTGGCTGCCGGCACCCCGCGGATTCGGCTCACCACGTTGGACCACGTCTGGCCGCCGTCCCGCGTGAGCTGCACGTTGCCGTCGTCGGTTCCCACCCAGAGCACGCCCCGCTCCACCGGACTCGGCGCGATCGTCATGATCGTCGTGTGGTTTTCCGCGTTGGTCACGTCGTAGGTCAGACCACCGCTCTCGAGCTGGCGTTGCTTCTCGGGGTCGTTCGTCGTGAGGTCAGGGCTGATGATGGTCCACGAGTGGCCGTGATCAGCGGTGCGATGCACGAACTGGCTGCCGTAGTAGGTCGCCTGGTCGAATGGATCCAGCGCGATCGCCGCGTTCCAGTTGAAGCGCAGGTCGACCCCGGCGGGATGAGCGGGCCGGATCGACTTGCGTTCGCCGGTGAGCCGGTTCCAGCGCATCAGGTTCCCGCCCTGCGACATCGCGTAACCGAACGCCGGGTCGGTGGGGTCCGGGACCGTGGCGAACCCGTCACCGAACCCGACCTCCTCCCAATGGTAGTTCCGGATCCCGCCGCTCTCCCAAACGCTGCTCGGGCCGCGCCACGACCCGTTGTCCTGCAGCCCACCCAGCACGTTGAACGGCGTCGCCATGTCGACCGCGATATGATAGAACTGCGCGAGCGCCAGATTCTCGACGAAGCGCCAGCTCGCCCCGCGGTCGCGCGAAATGTACACGCCGCCGTCGTTGCCATCGATGATCAGCCGGCCGTCGTTGGGGTTGACCCAGAAGGCGTGATGATCGGGATGCACCGCGAACGACGTGAGCAGCCGGAACGTCTTGCCGCCGTCCTCACTCACTTGCACCCGGCCGTGGATGTTGTAGAGCCGGTTCTCGTTCTCAGGGTCGACCTCGATCTGCGCGTAGTAGAACGGCCGCGGCGCGATATTGTCGTCCCGGTTGACGGTGTCGAACGAGCGGCCGCCGTCGTCCGACCGCAACAGGACGCTCTTGGTCGCCTCGACCAGCGCATAGACCACGTTGGGTCGGCCGCGCGCGATCGCGAGGCCAATCCGGCCGAGATCGCCGGCAGGCAGCCCGTCGTCTTCGGTGAGCTCGGACCAGGTGGTACCGCCGTCCCACGTCAGATAGAGCCCGCTCCCCGGACCGCCCGAGTTGAAGAACCACGGCCAGCGGCGATGCTGCCACATCGCGGCGAACAGCTTGCTGGGGTTGCCGGGGTCCATGACGAGGTCGGCGGCTCCCGTCCGCTCGTCGACGTACAGCACCTTCGTCCAGGTGCGGCCGCCGTCGGTCGTCTTGAACACGCCGCGCGCGGCGTTCTCGCCCCAGGTGGTGCCCAGCGCGGCGACGTACGCCACCGCGGCGTTGGTCGGATCGAGGATGATCTCCGAGATGGCACCGGTCTCCGCGAGCCCCAGGTGGGTCCACGTCTCACCGCCGTCCATGCTCTTGAACACCCCGGTGCCGACGCCCGAACTATTGCGCCGGCCTTTCTCGCCCGTCCCGACCCACACGATGTCCGGACTCGGCTGGAAGACGGCGATCGCGCCGATCGAGGCCGCGCGGTAGTCGTCCATGATCGGTGTCCAACTGACGCCGCCGTTGGTCGACCGCCACAGCCCACCCGTGGCGGCGCCGGTGTAGATGATCGTCGGGTCGGCCGCCACCGCTTCGATGGCGCCGATGCGGCCGCTCATGCCGGCCGGACCGATGCTGCGCGCCGTCATCCCCGCCAGATACGCTGAATCGACCTGCGCGTGCGCCACGCCGGCCAGACCGACCAGCAGGGAGCCGATCAGCGACCAGATCCGAGTCCTCATCGATCCACTCCGAGTTCGAGACAGGTGGAAACTGGGCCCGGAACCCGCACCGGGGGAGGGGGGTGGTAAAAGATACAATTCAATGTATTATTATGCATTCTCTTGCCCTAACGGACGGCGTTACCATGCTCTTCGCGACCGACTACCTGAGTGAGGTCGAGCAGTATTCGGCTCACAACTACCACCCGCTCCCGCTCGTGCTCGAGCGCGGTGAGGGGTCGTGGGTGTGGGACGTCAACGGCGTGAAGTACCTCGACTGTCTGTCTGCGTACTCGGCGGTCAACCAGGGGCATCGCCATCCGGCCATTGTCCAGGCCGCCAGGGATCAGCTCGACCGTCTGACCCTCACCTCGCGCGCCTTTCATAACGATCAGATGGGGCCGTTCCTGCGCGAGTTGTGTGAACTCACCGGCTACGAGCGCGCGCTGCCGATGAATTCCGGCGCGGAAGCCGTCGAGACCGCCATCAAGGCGGTGCGCCGCTGGGGATATCGGATCAAGGGCATTCCCGCCGATCGGGCCGAGATCATCGTCTGCGCCAACAACTTCCACGGGCGCACGACGACCATCGTGTCGTTCTCGACCGAGAGTTCGTACAAGGCCGATTTCGGACCGTTGACCCCCGGCTTCGTCGTGGTGCCGTACGGCGACATCCGCGCACTGCGTGCCGCGGTCACGCCCAACACCGCCGCGTTTCTGGTCGAACCGATCCAGGGCGAGGGCGGCGTGGTGATTCCGGTGGAGGGGTATCTGTCGGAGGCGGCGGCGATCTGTCGCGAGCACAATGTCCTGCTCGTCGCCGACGAGATCCAGACCGGTCTCGGGCGGACCGGCCGGATGTTCGCCTGTGAGTGGGAGGACGTGCGGCCCGACGTCCTGGTGGTGGGAAAGGCATTGGGTGGTGGTGTCTATCCCGTGTCCGCTATCCTGGCCGACTCCGTCGTGATGAACGTCTTCGCGCCGGGCGATCACGGGTCGACCTTCGGCGGGAATCCGCTGGCCGCGGCCATCGGGCGGGCCGCGTTGCGCGTGATCGTCGACGAGCGCCTTGCCGAGCGCGCCGATCGGCTGGGCGAAGCGTTCAAGTCCGGACTGCGGGGGATTCAGTCGCCGCACGTGCGGGAAGTGCGCGGCAAGGGGCTGATGATCGGCGTGGAGCTCCATAAGTCGAGTGGGCCCGCGCGACCGTTCTGCGAGGCCCTGATGGCGCGGGGTATTCTCGCCAAGGAGACCCACGAACAGGTGATCCGGTTTGCCCCGCCGCTGGTAGTCGAGCAGGAATCGCTGTCGTGGGTGGTCGACCAGACCCGCGAGGTGTTGGCATAGGCCGCACGGCCATCGTAGGGGCGCACCGCCGTGCGCCCCTTACAATGGCCGTGCGCCCCCACACCGACCGTGCGCCCCCCCACCGACCGTGCGCCCCCACACCGACCGTGCGCCCCCACACCCGACCGTGCGCCCCCACACCGACCGTGCGCCCCCCGCCACGGCGTGGCCCCAACAGCGGCCGCTGCCCCCACAACGCCCGCCCTAGCCGATCCCGGCCTCCCGATATACAATCGCCGTTCCCATTCGTCCTTCGATTCCCAGGCACGAGGTCACGATGCGCCGATTCGTGTTCGTCTCGGTTCTCGCGTCCCTGCTTCCGGCGGCGGTAGCGCCGTCCGTGGTTGCGCAGGGCTACGATTCCACCCTCTTCAACGCGCTGGAGTGGCGCATGATCGGACCGTTCCGCGGCGGGAGATCGGCCGCGGTGGCCGGCCATGCGGCGCAACCGTACACGTATTACTTCGGCGGCACCGGCGGCGGCGTGTGGAAGACAACCGACGGCGGCATGGCGTGGGAGCCGGTCACCGACGGCACGGACATGGCCGGTTCGATCGGGGCTATTGCAGTCGCGCCATCCGATCCCAACGTGGTGTACGTGGGCACCGGCGAGTCGCCACCGCGGGGCAATGTGTCTCCCGGCAACGGCATGTACCGCTCGACCGACGGCGGCGCCACGTGGGCGCCCATCGGTCTCGCGAGCGCCGGCCAGATCGGCGGCATCGTGGTGCATCCAACCGATCACGAGCTGCTCTACGTGGCGGCGCTGGGTCACATCTTCGGGCCCAATCCGGAGCGCGGCGTGTTCCGGTCACGCGATGGCGGCGCCACCTGGGAGAAGATCCTCTATCGCAACGAGGACGCGGGCGCGATCGACCTCGTCATGGACCCCACCAACCCGCGCATCATCTACGCGGCCTTGTGGCAGGTGCGACGCTATCCGTGGACCATGGAGAGCGGCGGGCCGGGAAGCGGCCTGTTCAAGACGACTGACGGGGGCGATAGCTGGACCGAGATCACGCGCCACGAGGGGATGCCCGAGGGAACGATCGGCAAGATCGGTGTGACCGTGTCGCCGGTGAACCCCAATCGGGTGTGGGCGATCGTCGAGGCCGACGAGGGCGGCGTGTTCCGCTCGGACGACGGCGGCAGGCGCTGGACGCGGGTGAACGACGAACGCCGGCTGCGCCAGCGCGCGTGGTACTACACGCATATTCACGCCGATCCCAAGGACGTCGAGACCGTGTACGTCATGAACACCGGCTTCTACCGCTCGGTGGACGGCGGCGCCACCTACTCGGCGATCCGGGTACCGCACGGCGACAACCACGCGCTGTGGATCGCGCCCAACGATGCCGCGCGGATGATCAACGGCAACGACGGCGGCGCCAACGTGTCGTACAACGGCGGCGTCACCTGGACGCGGCAGGACAACCAGCCCACCGCGCAGATGTACCACGCGTTCGCGACCAGCGACGTGCCGTACAAGGTCTGTGGCGGGCAGCAGGACAACAGCACGATCTGCGTGCCGAGCCGGACGACCGGATTCGCCATTCAGCCGCTCGACTACGACTACGGCGTGGGCGGATGCGAGAGCGGCTACGTGACGCAGCGCCCCGACAATCCCAATATCTACTTCGCGGGCTGCTACGGCGGCCAGCTCGACCGGCATGACCTGTCGACCGGCCAGGAGCGCTCGGTCTCGGTGTGGCCGGACAACCCGATGGGGTGGGGCGCGGCCGATCTGCGCGAGCGGTTTCAGTGGACGTACCCCATCATCGTGTCGCCGCACGCGCCGAGCACGCTGTTCGTGACGTCGCAGCACGTGCATCGCACCACCGACGAGGGCCAGAGTTGGGAGCGCATCAGTCCGGATCTCACGCGCAACGACACGAGCAAGATGGGTCCGTCGGGCGGCCCGATCACGAAGGACAACACCAGCGTCGAGTATTACGGCACGGTCTTCACGCTCACGCCGTCACCGCACGAGGCGGACGTCATCTGGGCGGGGTCCGACGACGGGCTGGTGCACGTCACGCGGGACGGCGGCCGCCGCTGGAACAACGTGACGCCCAACAACCTCCCCGAGTGGGCGTTGATCAGCATCATCGACGTGTCCCCGCACGATCCCGCGACGGCGTATGTGGCCGCCACGCGGTACAAACTCGACGACGTCACGCCGTACATCTACAAGACCACCAACTACGGTCAGTCCTGGCGGCTGATCACGCGCGGCATTCCGCGCGGGCACTTCATCCGTACGGTGCGGGAGGATCTGGGCCGGCCGGGTCTGTTGTATGCCGGCGGGGAGTTCGGCGTCTACGTCTCGTTCAACGGGGGGGACGACTGGCAGTCATTGCAGCTGAACCTCCCGGTGGTGCCGATCCACGATCTGATCCTGAAGGACACGGACGTGATCGTCGCGACCCACGGCCGGTCGTTCTGGATCATGGACGACATCACGCCGCTGCGCAGTCTCAACGCGCAGGTGGCGGCTGCCGATGCGCACCTGTTCACGCCGCGTCCCACCCCGCGCATGGGGGGCGGCGGCGGATTCGGCGGCGGCGCGACCGGTGTCGGCCGGAATCCGCCGGCGGGTGTGATGACGTTCTTTTACCTGCGCGCGGCGGACGAGGACGCCGAGGTCACGCTGGATTTCCTCGAGCAGGACGGCGACCTCATTCAGTCGTATTCCACCACGGCCCGTGACCGCGGCAGCCGACTCGAGGTCGCGCCGGGGATGAACCGCTTCGTGTGGAACCTGCGTTATCCCGACGCATCGCGCTTTCCCGGTCTCATCATGTGGGGCGGGTCGACCGCCGGGCCGCGCGCGGTGCCGGGGACCTATCAGGTCCGTCTGACGGTGGGTGCGTGGTCATCGACGCAGCCGATCGCACTGCTGCCGGACCCGCGGCTCCGCGTGAGCCAGACCGACCTCAAGGAGCAGTTCGATTTCCTGATCCGCATCCGCGATCGAGTGAGCGAGGCCAACGACGCGGTGTCGCGTATTCGTACCGTGCGGGGCCAGGTGGATGGCGTGGTGGAGCGCGTGAACACCGCTGGCGACGCCATCGACCGCGCGGCCGTGGATTCGGTGAAGCAGCTCGCGTCCGCACTCAACGAGGCGATGCGTGAGATCGAGGAGGCGGTCTATCAGACCAGGAACCGCAGCAATCAGGATCCGCTCAACTTCCCGATCCGGCTCAACAACAAGATCGCCGCGCTGACCGGCGTGGTGTCCAGCGGGGATTTCCGTCCCACGGACCAGGCCTACGCGGTGTTCGAGGAACTGTCGGCGCAACTGCAGGTCCAGCTCGACCGGCTGTCGGCATTGCTGACCGAGCGCGTGCCCCAGTTCAACACGCTGGTCGGCGGGCTCAACCTGCCGGCGATCGTCATCAAGGGCGCCAGCACCACGAGTTGATCTCACGGCGGGGGCGGCTATGATTCGGTATGGCCGCCCCCGAGTCCTTCACCGCCGTTCCCGACCATGACCGGATTCGCCGGTTCGTCGTCGAAGGCGATGAACCGCTCACGCCGGGTGGACCGTTGCATTTCTCATCGGCCGATCAGGCTGCCGGCGTTCCTGTCGCCGAGGCGGTGCTGTCGGTCGCGGGCGTGCAGGAGATCGTGCTCGAAGGGAACGCCGTCACCGCGTTGCGGCGCGCGGACGCGAACTGGGACGATCTGCAGGAACGGGTGCGCTACGCCATCGGGACCGCCGTGCGCCCGGACGGGGACGGCCCCGATCCCGGCGCAGCGCTGAACGACGACGGGATGTTCGAGGCAGTCGATCGCATCGTCGCGCGCGACATCAACCCCGCGATCGCGAGTCACGGCGGATCGGTCGAGCTCATCGACGTGCAGGACGGCACGGTGGTCCTGCGCATGATGGGCGGGTGTCAGGGCTGTGGCATGGCCAACGTGACGTTACGGCAGGGGATCGAGGCGCAGCTGCGGCGTCTGATTCCCGGTCTCAAGGGCCTGCGTGACATCACCGACCACGCCTCGGGAGCGAATCCCTACTTCACGTAGCCGCGTCCACTTCCTTCACCGCCGCAATCAGCGCAGCCGCCTCGAACGGTTTGGTGAGATAGGGCTGCCCGGTGCGTTCGAGAAACGCCCGGATCTCGTCCTCGTGTGCCCAGCCGGTGACGAACACGACCCGCTTCACCATCTCGGGAAACAGCTCTTTCAACTGGTCATAGAAATCGTTGCCTTGGAGGAACGGCAGCCGAATGTCGCACACCACGGCGCGAAACGAGGCGTCGCGGATTCTGCCCAGTGCCGCCAGACCGTTGGGCGCGATGGTGACGTGGAACCCGGCGTGTTCGAGCAGGCGCTTGATCGCGTCGCGCACGAGGGGATCGTCCTCGACTACGAGCACCTTGGGGTCGTCGGCCATGGGGGAAGCTACGGTTCAGCGCGTGCGAACGCCACGCGCCACGCGGCTTGCATCCGGTTTGGGACCCGGCTAAGTTGCCCCCTCTCGGAGAGTTACCTCGTTCCGAGCCCTGGTGGTGGAACTGGTAGACACGCTGTCTTGAGGGGGCAGTGGCGCGAGCCGTCCCGGTTCGAATCCGGGCCAGGGCATACCCTCGCCACCGTAGCTCAGCGGTAGAGCTCTCGATTCGTAATCGAGTGGTCGTCGGTTCAATTCCGACCGGTGGCTCTGCGCCGACGAGGCCCGTCGGCGCGACCTTCCCGCCAGCTCGCTGACCGCCGGTTCCGCCGACCCCGCCACGGACCACGCCGCCCGCGTTTGACCCACACCCTGCTGTAACATCGCCCCGGTCAGGTGCATCTCCATTCTAGAGACCCGATAGCGTCGCCTCCGTTCGGGTCCGTCTGTCCGAGAATCAGACAACCCGAGCCGGAGCCGACACATGAACCTGTCCGTCGAGCCTTCACATCTCATGCTGCTCGGCGCGTCGCCGGTCATGCGCCTGCTGCGGGAACAGCTCCAAACCCTGGCCCCTGTGCCATTTACCGTGCGGATCGAAGGGGAGCGGGGGACCGGCAAGGGCGTCGCCGCCCGGCTGCTGCACGATTGGTCGCCACGTTGTGCAGGGCCGTTCATTAGCCAGCCACTCACCTTGTTGGCACCGGGGTTCGAGTTCGCGCGTCTGGTCGGGTGGACGCGCGGCGCGTACACGGGCGCGACGGGGGAGTCCGCCGGCGCGTTCGAGAGCGCGCACGCGGGGACGCTGTTGCTGGACGAGATCGTCCACGCCAACGCGCAGAGTCAAGGCGCCCTGCTGCAGCTCGTCGAGGATGGTGTCGTGAGCCGGCTTGGTGAGCGCCGTCCGCGCCACGTCAACGTCCGATTGGTGGTTGCCACGAACGCGAATCTCGCCGCCGCCGTCCGGGCCGGCGCTTTCCGTGACGACCTGCTCGACCGCCTCGGCTCGCTCATCGTGCGGATGCCGGCGCTGCGCGAGCATCCGGAAGACATGCCGGAACTGGCGGCACACGCGCTCGCGCTGGCCGCGCGGCGGATTGAACGTGACCCACCCGCGCTTTCGGGAGCCGAACTGGCGGCGCTCGCGCGCGCATCGTGGCCAGGCAACGTGCGCGATCTCGAGAACGCCATGATCCACAAGGTCGTGTATGACCGGCTGCCCGACTACCTGTCGCTTGGCGCCATGGCCGAGCACTGGCGCGACCGTTTTCCCGAAGTGCTGGCCAACCACCAGGGCAACAAGTCGGCCGCGGCGCGTGAGCTCGGCATCAGCCGGCAGACCCTGCACGCCGAACTCAGAAGCCGCACGGCGCCGGTGTGACGGCGGGAAAGGCGTAAACCTTACACTTCCCAACTGTCAGGTTTACACATTTCCGATTGGCTGCCCTCCCATGCTCCATCGCTGCAATCC
>DASWIX010000083.1:0-25081 GCA_036397455.1 Gemmatimonadales bacterium
ACGCCACGGACCCGGCCCCTCCGGAGAGGAACAATGGGTCGACCAGGCCACGAGCACCCGCCCGCAACAGCCATAACCACATCAATACGGCTCCCAAGGAGTGATTCCGTCCACATGCTCAGTTTTTCCGCAACCTGCTAGGTGCCGAGAACGGCCAAGGGCATTGTGCTTCTGCGATCTCGCGGTATTCCTGCGGTCCCGGCGCGGGAGTCGATCAGCTAGACGAACTGCGCCACCGGCGCCTCTCGCGGCAGTTTTTTGCCGTACCGGCGTTCGTCGGAATGATGCTTGTTCCACTCTTCCCGATAGCAGAACGGGTCCAGGCCGGAGGGCTGATCGACGGTCAGAATACCGTCCAGATGGTCGATCTCGTGCTGAAGCAGCTCGGCGAGCGCCTTGTCGGCGGTCACTTCATGCGTTTGGCCGGCCAGGTCCTGGTAGCGCACCACGATCCGGTACGCGCGCTGGACCCTGACGAGCAGATCCGGGATGGAGAAACAGTCGTCCCAGACCTCGAAGTCAGACCTCCCGATGTCGACGATCTCCGGGTTCACCAGGTGCCACGGCTCGTCCATCTCGATGTAGATCAACCGAATCGGTGCGCCGATTTGTGGAGCGGAAAGTCCGCGCCCGAAGCCGCATCGCGCCTTGAGGTCGCGCAGCGTCTCCTGCAGATCGTCCGCCACCACGCGGACCGCGGGCGAACGGGGGTTCTTGACCGGGGCGCTCTTCTCCCGGAGAATAGGGTCTCCCAAGAGTCGCACACGATGGACAGCCATGGGTCCTTCCCGCGTCTGGTGTGGGGCCCCCAATGTAAGGAAAGCCGATGCTTGGGGCCATCATTCTTGCTGCCGGCGCCTCGGAGCGAATGGGCCATCCGAAGGCGCTCCTGATCTACCGCGGGGAGACGTTCCTCTCCGGAATACTCGCGGTTCTGTATGCCGCCGGGATCGAGCGACGGGTCGTCGTCCTCGGACACGACGCTGATAAAGTCCTGCAGAATCAGGACTTATCCCAGTGCATCGTGGTACAAAGCACCGATCTGGCTGCGGGCCCGATCGGGTCGATCAGGACCGGCCTCGCCGTACTTCTCAACCATCCGGTTGAGGCCGTGGTGGTCTGGCCCGTCGACCGGCCTCATGTCTCGCTGGACACGATTCGGGCGTTGGTTGACGGTTTCCGCAGCTCGGGGCGGCCCGTGGTGGTGCCGGTGCTGGGCGGCAAGCGGGGCCACCCCGTCCTGTTCAGCCGCACCGTGTTTGAAGAACTCGCTGACGTCCCAGACGACGTCGGGGCCCGCCATGTGGTGCATGCCGACCCCAATCGGGTCCATGAGGTTGAGGTCGCCGATCCCGCGGTGCTCGAGGACTTCAATACCCCCGCCGAGTACGAGGGATTGGTGCGGCGGGAAGACCAGATGGGGAGCGAGTAGGTCCGTCGGCGACTTGATTGCCCGTAACCCCGCCCACGATGTGGGTTCGCCGGGTGAACCCGGCGCTGGGCGCCGGCTCGCGCCGGCGACTCGTCCTGAAGGACGCCGGTCGGCGGGCGCGTTTTTTTCGGTGTCGCGCGGCGGCCCGCCGCGGCTTCAGCCGCGGAACCCGCCGTCACGACGGGACGGTGGATCAGCGGAGCACCACCGATGCGGCGATCCCGTTTCCGTTGTTCGCCGGGTGAACCCGGCGCTGGGCGCCGGCTCGCGCCGGCGACTCGTCCTGAAGGACGCCGGTCGGCGGGCGCGTTTCTTCGGTGTCGCGCAGCGGCCCGCCGCGGCTTCAGCCGCGGATCTTCCGAGGCCGAAGCACCAACGGGGTCAGTCGGTCGCCACCGCGCCGTTGATGCGCATCACGATCACGTACTGGACGTCCAACTCGTCCCGCCCGATGCCATAGATCCGATCGTCGAGGAACTGGAGGGGCTGGAAGCGGTTCGGCATTCGCACGACGCCGAGAAACCGGCCGTCCGAGTCGAACACATCCCAATTCGGGGAGCCGAGGTCGGTCTGCGGGTTGTAGTCCTCGAGCGCCTGACCGCTCAGCGAGGCCGGCGTCTGGAGCTGCTGGACCCAGATCGACTCGTTCGGCCCGCTCAGCGTCTGGAAGTACGCCGGATAGAACTCGGCAAAGCCGATGCCGTCTTTCAGCACCGCCAGTTGTTGCGGTGGCACACCGAACTGTTTCCAGACGCGCTCCATCGCGTTAATGAGCGTCTGTTGATCGGCTTCGCTCACGAGGTCTCGCGTGAACGGCTTGGTAATGATGCGCTCGAGCGTGCCGTCGGCGGCGTAGGTCCCGATTCGGTACTCGCTGTTGACGCCGAACATGATGCGCGGGCCGGGACGCAACGCCCAGATCGGCTCCGACGAAAACAGCTTGAACTCCGGCCGGCCGCTGGCAAAGCTGAACGACGCCCCCGAGCGGAACGTGAACAGCGTATCGACGATCTCACCAACCGCGTTGCGCGACACGACGACGTCCATCGAATCTGGCGCGGGCTGGTTCGGCAGGGCGAGCGGCCGGAACTGGCCAACCAACAATCCTTGCCTGCTACCCGCCATCCTGAGGGGAATGCCATCGGTGATGGAGAGGCGGAAGCTACCGGCGGTCGTCCCGTCCGTGAGGTAGCGGTTGACGCGTTGGTTCTGCGAATCGACCACGAGTAGCGTGTCGCCCGGGCCGCGCACGATCGCGGAGGCGCCTCGGGCCAACTCCCCGGGGCCATTCCCGGGGCCGCCTATTGTCATCAGGAATTCCCCCGCGGGAGAGAACGCCTTTACGTGCTGGCCCTGGGTGTCCAGGACGTAGATCCGCCCGTCGTCGAGCACGGTGAGAGCGGCGACCTGCCCGAACTGATAATCCGGGTCCCCTTCGGCGGTCCCGATCGAGAGGACCTGCTCGACTTGCCAGCGATCGGTATCGGTCCATAGGCCCACGTCGGGGTTGGCCACGATCGTGATCCCGGCACTGTCCGTTACGTTGCCGGCCCATTGTGCCGCGTCGCGGTCGGAGCAGCCGGCAGCGACGAAAGGCGCCAGAACAACGGGCAACAAGCTCATCAATTTGCGCATGGATTCTCTCCGTGGCAGACGCCAACGACCGGTCCGAGCCCGGCAACCGGTCCTTTTCAAGGTGCTCCGAAGGATATCGGGTTGACGACGGGATTCCATCGGTCGCCGGCTCAACGGGGGGCGGGTGCCGATGAATGGCCGGGATAAGTGTCCCGGCGGAACCCGGCCCCCGGACGTTCGTTTCCCGAGAGTTGTTTCGAGCGAACGCCGCGCGATCCCGCGACGCGGCAGGCCATCGGTTATCTCCCGGGCGAACTATCGCTGGACGAGCGGTTCACCGGGACGCGGATGTTGGAGTTCCTGGACTCGTTGCGGCCCGCCGGGCGCGCCCCCGCCCATGGCCGATCTGGTGGGACTGAATGTCGATGCACATACCGGCTTGCCGTACCACCCGCTCGATTGTCCGTGCGGTGGACCGCGCCGCCCACCGAAGGATCGCGGTGCCCCGTCAATTCTGTTCGGCCCGGATTCCCAGGTCACTTGTAACGTCCGCGATGCGCCCTGCACCTATGTTCATGGAGACCCACGTGCCCCAACCATGGACGGAGAAACAGTAGCGCCCCTCAGATCCAGAGGTCCTCCGCCGCTTGCTGGACCGCTGCGAACAGACGGGCGCGCCGTCGCTCAAGGCGGCCGCATGACAATACGTCATCGAACTTATGAACCGGTGGACTAGCAGAACGCTGGACCGCCGGGCGATCGTGGGGTACGCTTGGGAAGGGGGGGGGAGCATGCGATACCTGGTGGTAGTGATCGGTCTCGGTCTCGTCCTGCCGTGCCGGGCCGCGGCGCAGTCTGTACCCGAGCGGACGGTCGCGAATGGAGGTGAGGACAGGCCGCTGGCTTGGCGGTTCGTGGCGCGGGCGAAGTTGGGGATGGATCAGAACGGGTCGTCCGTGTTCTTTCGGGTCTTCCCCTGGACCGTGGTCGCGGACGGTCGTGGGCGCGTCTATGTCCTGGATGTAGGAGACAATCGCGTCGGGATCTTTGATGCCTCGGGTAACCATCTACGCTCGGTCGGAGCCCTGGGTGGCGGGCCCGGAGAGTTCCTCCAGCCGGTTGGCGTCGCCGTTGACGACGCGAGAACCATTCTCGTGCTCGATGCCGCCAAAGGGGCCATCGTCCGGTTCGATAGCGCCGGCGGAGTCCAGGAACAGGTTCGGCTCGAGGCGCGTGCGGTCGCGATCGGCGTCGGGGAAGGCGGAATCCTGATTGGTCAGGGCCCCACGCCCCTTCAGCAGCTCCGTCTTGTCCGACAGCGGGACGCGGACGTGCAGACGCTCGCGGAGGTGGACCAATCTACACGCCAAGTGCGGTTCTCGGGATGCGCGATGAGCGTACCGGAGCGCCCCCTATTTGCGCCGGACATCGTGTGGGCTTCAGCCCACGGAACCACGGTCCTGAACGACACGGTGGCCTACCGCCTCGTGGTTCTGAGCAAAGGCACGAGGACACTGATAGCACGTGACGTCCCGTCCGTAAGGGTGACGCGTGCCGAGGCGCTGCGGTCACCCGGTGTGCGGAAGGGGTACACGGTGCGGTGGCCCTCAGGGACATGCAGAGTCTCGCCGGAGGAGTTGCTCGACGCTCGAGGGTTTGCACGTCAGGTGTCTCCGGTTGAACGGATCGTGGTCGTGCCTGGTGGAGGGCTCTGGGTACAGCGCCGCACCACCGTCGCCGGTAACTACCGAACGGACGTGTTTGACGCCGGGGGCTTGTACGTGGGCACTCTGAGCGCGGCCATCGGTTTTCCGTCGGCATTTGTTTCCACGGATCGATTCGTCGTCGTCGAGTCCGACCACGACGGCGTCCCGCTCGTCGCCTTCTACGATATCGAGAGAGGGTAACGGGACCGGTCGTGCGCGGGTCGACCCGCTCGGGCGGGAACCGAGTGACCTGGCTCCCGCCCGACTCGCGTGCGGTTCTACCTACCGAGCCGCTACGGCGTCAATCGTCGTCCCCACCGGGCTCCTCGGGCGGCAGGTTGCAGCAGAAGCCTGTGAGGCAGTAGAGGTGGCAGTCTACTCCCGTCTGCTCACAGGTCCAGTTTGCCGGGTCTGGATCGCTGGTATCGCACTCGACGTGGAGGCTCGCCCCTTCTCGTCTAATGGCAACAGCCCTATCGCACGCCCGACGGCGCCGGGGATCTCGAATTCGAGCCGGCGCTCGCCCGGCCAATTCCCAAGAGCACCCAGCTGCCGGCGGTGGCGATTCGCTCAAGCAAGGGGGCGGGCACCGGGACAACCGGCAACAAGCTCATCAATTTGCGCATGGATTCTCTCCCTGGCAGACGCCAACGACCGGTCCGAGCCAGGAGAGGTCCTTTTCAAGGTGCCCCGAAGGATATCGGTTGACGACGGGATTCCATCGGTCGCCGGCTCAACGGGGGACGGGTGCCGATGAATGGCGGGGATAAGCGTCCCGGCGGAACCCGGCCTCGGACGTTCGTTTCCCGGGAGTTGTTTCGAGCGAACGGAATCCGGTACCATTCGCCCGGCGGAGGTACGACGTGGCGACACCGGTCATCGAGGCACGGGATCTCACCAAGCATTACGGGGCGACGGTTGGGGTCGAGGGACTCGATCTCATCATCGAACGCGGGGAGGTGTTTGGTTTCCTCGGCCCGAATGGGGCCGGGAAGACCACGACGATCAAGCTGCTGCTCGATCTGATCGCTCCGACGCGGGGTGAGGTGCTCGTGTTCGGGCGATCGCCGCGCGATCCCGCGACGCGGCAGGCCATCGGTTATCTCCCGGGCGAACTATCGCTGGACGAGCGGTTCACCGGGAAGCGGATGTTGGAGTTCCTGGACTCGTTGCGGCCCGCCGGGCGCGCCCCCGCCGATCCGAAATGCCGCGCCGCCTTATGCGAACGGCTCTATCTCACCGCCGCCGACCTGGCGCGACCCATCCGGGAGGACTCACGCGGCACCAAGCAGCGGATCGGATTGGTCTCGGCGTTCCAGCATAATCCCGATCTGTTGATCCTCGACGAGCCGACCACCGGTCTCGATCCGTTGGTGCGGGAATCGGTGTTCGAACTGCTCGCGAAGGCGGGGCAGGACGGGCGGACCGTATTTCATTCGTCGCACGTCCTGAGCGAGGTCGACCGCACCTGCACGCGCGTTGCCGTCTTACACGCCGGCAGGCTGCGTGCACTCGAGCGGGTCGACGAGATGCGCCGCCGCGCGAAGCGCAAGATGACCGTGCGCTTTGGCGTGCCGGCTCCCCTGACCGAGCTGAGCTTGCCGGGCGTGTCGGTCGTGAGCGCCGACGGGTCGGACGTGGAACTCCGTGTGTCCGGCGAGTTGGATCCGTTGCTGCGCGTGCTCGCGCGCTATCCGGTCAAAGACCTCGCGTTTCGCGAGCCGAGTCTGGAGGAAGCGTTCGTGCAGTACTACAGGGGGAACCAGGTGGAGGACGCGTGATCGCGACCCTGTTCGCGCGAAACCTCAGACATCAGATCCGTCTCCTCGCGGCACTACTCGTGGGATTGGCGGCGATCGAGGTCATCTTCGTGCAGGTCATGGCGTCGTTCGATCAAAGCACGGGCTTGGGCAACCTCGTCGAGCTGTTGCCCAGCACGATGCGCGATCTGTTCGGGGCGCAGCTCGCCTTCGCGTCGTTTCCTTCCGCCCTCGCGTTCGGTTATCAACACCCGGTGGTTCTCGTCGGTGCCCTCGCGTTCGTGGTCCTGGTGGCCACGATCCCGGCGGGCGAACGCGAAACAGGTATGCTGGAGTTGCTCCTCGCGCGGCCGGTGCCACGCGCCCGTTACCTCGCGGGTGTGCTATGGCTCGTGGTACTCGGTGCGGTCGTGCTGCCTGCCGCGCTACTCGCCGGCGGGATGGTGGGACTCGCTATGGTGGCGGCTCCGGACGTGGTCCCGTGGACGCGATACCTGTCGAGCGCCATGGGGATGATGGCGCTTCTGCTCGCATTCGGCGGGATTGCGCTGCTGTTCGCGGCTGGTGCCCGACGGCGCGGCCCGGCGGTGGCGCGGACGCTGGGCCTCGTGCTGACGTTGTATCTGGTGGAAGTCCTGGGCGGTCTCTGGAGTGTATTCGGCGCTGTCCAGTGGGCGAGCCCGTTTCATTACTTCAAACCGATCGACATGGTGATGCAGGGTGGGAACAATCCATCTCACGTGCTGGTGTTGCTGAGCGTGTTCGGCGCGACCACGGGTGCGGCGTTCTGGCGGTTCACCCGGAGCGGGGTGTAGCGCCGAGGCCAAGGCGCCTTGGCGGCAGAACGGGCCGGGCGGCGGCTCTCAGCCGCCGACACGACGAGACCAGCCACCGTTGCGGCATCGAAGGTGGGTTCGCGGCCCAGGGCCGCGCCTCGGCGCATTCTGTCGCCGAGGGCGATGTGATTCGTACGCCGCCCACGCTAAGATTGCTTTCGGCACCGGCGGAGCACCGATTCCGCCAACGCCCTCATGTTGCGGGCTCTGTCCGGTGATCGATAATATGACCTCGGTCTTCATCGAAGGCCACGTACGACGCATAGCCCTCACGCCCCAACTTCCGATCGATAAGGAGTTTGATATCGCCCCCCTCACCAACGTAGACGACCACGGTTCGGGTGGTAGCGGAGCGATCAGGCAGACTCAACACTACACCCGTTACGTTCGGGCGGGCGGTGATCTCGTCAGGAATCGTCCAACAACTCCCCCTGTCCTGGGTCACTCTGGCAACCTGCAGGCTGATCTCGTTCAGCGCAACGCGATTTGGGCCGACGAGACGTGGATCACCGGGAGTCCCATCTCTTCGCCCGCAACCGAGAGCGAGCTGGCAAAGTACGCTTACGCATATCGGCAGACAGAACCGGTGGAATTGCACTGCACTCTCCAGAACCTGCACTGCGGAGCGGCAGGGGCGGCCCTGCGGCCGCTGTTCCGCCAGCTATCGCGAGTGTATCCGAAGACGGACCGCTACCGTCCATGGAGGGTCTGCCAGGTGGCGGACTTCGAGGTCGTACAGCCCCGGCGGGCCAACGACGAATGCGGCTGCGTCGGATCGGACGGAATCTCCGGGTTGGAGGTTGCGCACCGCAATCGTACAGTTGCCGAACTGGAACGTCGGCTCAAGATATCGCACGCGAGTCGTGTCACGGAACTCGAGGCAGTTCTCCCAATAGCTAATGTCCACGCTGTTGTTGAGAGGATTGAGGATCACCGAGTGCACGCCAAGCGTGTCGCCTTCCGCCGGTTCGCTGTCGGATAGCCACACGCGCTGACGAAGCCCGCCAGGGGTGCCTTCAGAAACCTCGACCGGCATCGGACCGCCACAAGCAGTAAGCGCTGCTACGCATAGGGCGGCGGCCAGCGGGTTACGGGGCGTCGTTCCCGATCCGAGGACGCACGCTGCCTTTATTCGCGCTACATCAGACATGGTGGCGCCGAGGGGCTGCTGGTGATCGTCACATCGTCGGTCACCATCGCGTTCGTTGCATCGGTGACCCAGACCGTTAGGGTGAACGAACTGGTGCTGTCCATGGATCCGCTGTACTCGGATTGGTTCGATACCCATTGCCCATTTCGGTACCACGCGTAGGCGTGGGGGCCCGTTCCAGCAACCACCGAGGCAACCCAGGTGCACTCATCTTGTGGTCGAATAGGGCTTGTACCTTCAATGCTAACGGAGAAGGTCGGCGGTTTTGTGTTCGGCTTGACCGCCGCAAGGAGATCAATTCGACCCCAACCGTATGTGTTGTTCGGCCATCCACTGCCAAGGCGCTTTGTCGTGGTGCGCAATCGATGGCGGACCGAGTCTGGAGGCCACGCAAGATGCATGGTCTTTATCAAGTGTGCGGCGGCCGCGACCTGAGGTGTCGCCCACGAAGTGCCTCCGCCATCGTAGGCCGGTCCGCCCCCTTCGAGACAGTTGTGGAGGATCCAAGTGGAGGGTGCGACTAACTCAATGTTCCCGGGTGATGGGTCTCCCCAGGCGAAATTGTCCAGCGAATCGGTGCCCCCGACTCCGATCACCTCCGACCAACGAGCAGGATAGCGGTAATTGCCTTGTTGCTGGTTGCCGGCAGACCCTACAAACACCACATCGTAAACGCTGTACGCCCAGGCGATGACATCGTGAACGCCGTTCCACCCAAAGGGTCCCGAAGTCGACAGCGTGCCGAGCGAGAAACTCATGTTCATCACATAGTGCTGGGACGCATGATCAACGATGGCAGCCATCACGTCGGCGGGAAAGATGCTATCGTTACTCGAACCGTAATTCTTCTCTCCAATTGCGTATACACTCAGGCGTGCAAGCGGTGCAGCGCCGAGCGCTCCTACTGAATTGTCGAGTGCGGCGGCAATACTTGCGACCCGCGTTCCGTGCCATCCCTCGATGTCACCGACCCGGTAAATGACGTAGGAGTCGACGGGTGTGTCAAACCCCTCGGTGGGATGCGGACTTCCCTGGTCGATGCCATCGTCGAGAATGGCAATCGTCTTGTACCACGGTGGGGGGATCTGCCCTTTGGTCCAGACCCAGGCTTCAACCGCCCTGGTCTTGATCAGATGCCAGCCGATTTGCTGAGGATTCCACGGACAGCCAGCGAGTGCGTCTTCATCCACAGGGTCGTCAAACGCGGCCGGTGGCCAGTTAGGTGCAATGTAGTCAATCCGAGGGTCGGCCCGCAGCCGCAAGACGGCCGCTGTGTCAACCAGGGCAATGACAACGGGGAAGTCCGGAAACGACCTTAGGAGTGCCACTCCCGGTGTCGACCCAACCGCTGACCGCGCTGAGTCCCGAGTGCGCTCGTCAACGAGCACTTGACCTTCGGGACCAACTCCACGCGTCGCTGTGGGGGTCTTTAGTCCGATGGTGACAATTCGTCCACCCTCTGCGATCAAATCGAGCAACGCCGCATCGGACGTCGACCTGTACTCCGCTCGCATCGCATCGCCGGGGTCTGTAACATCGACTTGGGCTTGGTCGAAACTGGGCGCAGTCGGTGGGCCAACCTGCTCGCGGCATGCACCGAGAACGACGGAAGCAATCGGGAGCAAGACGGTATAGCGGTATTTCATCTTCCCCTCCTCAAGGCGCTCCTCTGGAAGCCCTCGCCAGCACCATGCATGGTGGGTCAGACACCCGACATTTGGAACGTCAAACCGCGCCACCCCCCTGCAAAATCGGCCACGAGTTGTTCACGAACCTACGCGGCCTTGCTGCCGGCCCGGCGCCGGCGGGATTGCGCTGCTGTTCGCGGCCGGTGCCGACGGCGCGGCCCGGCGGTGGCGCGGACGCTGGGCCTCGTGCTGACGTTGTATCTGGTGGACGCCCTGGGCGGTCTCTGGAATGTGTTCGGCGCTGTCCGGTGGGCGAGCCCGTTTCATTACTTCAAGCCGATCGACATGGTGGTCCGTGGCGTGAGCCATCCGTCCCACGTGGGCATCTTGCTCTTGGTGTTCGCCGCGACCGAGACCTTGCCAAGGCCGGGTGACGCCGGCTAACTCCTTTCACAACATTCGATTAACTGTTGCACCACCTGTCATGACCAATTTTACAACATAATTGTTGATTTAGTGTGTGAAGGCCGCTAACTTTCCACGCAATGACCGAACCGACCATTCCCATCACAGCCGGCCTGTCGGCGTTGAAAGGGCTGCGCGGCCAGATCCTGATCGAGCTGAAGAAGGATCAGCCGCTGACAGCGCAAGAGCTTGCCGATCGGCACGGGGTGACCGCCAACGCCATTCGGCGGCACCTCAAGGAACTCGAAGCCGAGGATCTGATCGAGTACGCCCGCGAACAGCGCGGCCAGGGGGCACCCACCTACGCCTACAAGCTGACCGACCACGGCGAGTCGCTCTTTCCAAAACGCTACGACAAGACGCTAACCGCGGTGCTGGATTTCCTCGAGCAGCGCGCCGGGCGCGCCGAGGTGCGCCGGTTCTTCGACCAGCGGTTTCGCCGCCAGGCGGAGGAGATCCTCGCCGGGTTGGGTGAGGTCGACCTCGAGACCCGCGTGGCCGCGGTGGTCGAGTATCTCTCGCGCGAGGGGTTCATGGCCGAGTGGTCCAAGGACTCGGGCGAGATCAAGATCGCGGAGCACAACTGCGCCATGCACGTCGTGGCGGAGCGGTTCCCGGAAGTGTGTGATTCCGAATTGCAGTTCCTGCAGGATCTCCTCGGGCCGGGGGTGGAGCGGCAGCAACACATCGTCTCCGGCTGCAATTCCTGCGAGTACGCCTTCAATCTTCTCGACGCGATCGGCCCGCGGCCCGCGGCGAGTCCGGAGCAGGCATGAGTACGATCGACACCCACGTTCAGAAGCCCTACCAATACGGCTGGGAAACCGACATCGAGTCCGACACGGCGCCGGCGGGCCTGTCGGAGGACACCATCCGGCTCATCTCGGCGAAAAAGAACGAGCCCGAGTGGCTGCTCGAATGGCGGCTCAATGCGTTCCGTCATTGGCTGACACTCAAGGAGCCGACCTGGGCGAACGTGCAGTACGACCCGATCGACTACCAGGCCATTCACTACTACTCGGCGCCTAAACAGCAGAAGCAGCTCGAAAGCATGGACGAGGTGGATCCCAAGCTGCTCGAGACGTTCGAGAAGCTCGGCATCCCGTTGAGCGAGCAGAAACGCCTGGCGGGGGTCGCGGTCGACGCGGTGTTCGACAGCGTGTCGGTGGCAACCACCTTCAAGAAAACGCTGAGTGAAGCGGGCGTCATCTTCCTGCCGTTTTCCGAAGCGGTGCTGGAGCACCCCGATCTGGTGCAGCGCTACCTGGGTTCGGTCGTGCCGCACACCGACAACTTCTTCGCCGCGCTCAACTCCGCGGTGTTCACCGACGGATCCTTCGTGTTCATCCCGAAGGGCGTGCGGTGCCCGATGGAGCTATCCACCTACTTCCGCATCAACGCGACTTCGACCGGCCAGTTCGAGCGGACGTTGATCGTGGCGGAAGCGGGCGCCTACGTGAGCTACCTCGAGGGCTGCTCGGCGCCGATGCGGGACGAGAATCAGTTGCACGCCGCAGTGGTGGAGTTGGTGGCGCTCGACGACGCGCAGATCAAGTACTCGACCGTCCAGAACTGGTATCCGGGCGACGAGAACGGGAAGGGCGGGATCTACAACTTCGTGACCAAGCGCGGCGCGTGCCGGGGCCGAAACTCCAAGATCTCGTGGACGCAGGTGGAGACCGGCTCGGCCATCACCTGGAAGTACCCGGGTTGCATCCTGCAAGGTGATAACTCGATCGGTGAGTTCTACTCGGTGGCGGTCACCAACAACCGCCAGCAGGCCGACACGGGCACCAAGATGATCCACATCGGCAAGAACACGCGGTCGACGATCGTGTCGAAAGGGATCAGCGCGGGCAGGAGCCAGAACACGTATCGCGGGCAGGTCAAGATCATGAAAGGGGCGGAGAACGCCCGAAACTACTCGCAATGCGATTCGATGCTGATCGGCGATCAGTGTGGTGCCCACACGTTCCCGTACATCGACGTACGCAACAGCACGGCCACCATGGAACACGAGGCCTCGACCTCCAAGATCGGGGAAGACCAGATCTTCTATTGCCAGCAACGCGGCATCAGCGCCGAAGACGCCGTCTCGATGATCGTGAACGGCTTCTGCAAGGAAGTGTTCCGCGAGTTGCCGATGGAGTTCGCGGTGGAAGCGCAAAACCTGCTGGGGATCACACTGGAAGGCAGCGTCGGGTAGGCAGGCGATTGCCGACACGCATACAACCTAAGGACCGCACAGATGCTCGACATCACCAACCTCCACGCCTCCGTCGAAGGGACCGAGATCCTGCACGGCGTCGACCTGACCATCAAGCCGGGCGAAGTACATGCGATCATGGGTCCCAACGGGTCCGGCAAGAGCACCCTCGCGCAGGTGATTGCGGGCCACCCGTCGTATGAGGTGACCGCGGGCTCGATCGTCTTCGAGGGGAGCGACGTGCTGGAACTCGCGGCCGAGGCGCGCGCGCAAGCCGGCCTGTTCATGGCGTTTCAATACCCGGTCGAGATCCGCGGGATCACGAACGCGTATTTCCTCCGCGCTGCGGTCAACTCCGTGCGCAAGGCGCAGGGACTCGAGGAATTGGACACGATCGATTTCCTCGACGTGCTCGAAAAGAAGCTCGCGGCCATCGGGTGGGAAGACTCGTTCCTGAACCGGCCGGTCAACGAGGGCTTCTCCGGCGGCGAGAAGAAGCGCAACGAGATCCTGCAGATGGCGGTGCTGGAGCCCAAGCTCGCGGTGCTCGACGAGACCGATTCGGGGCTCGACATCGACGCCGTGAAAGCGGTGGCCGAGGCGGTGACCAAACTCCGCTCGCCGGAACGATCGATCCTTATCGTCACGCACTACCAGCGGATCCTGAACTACCTGACCCCCGACCACGTGCACGTGCTGGCGGACGGGAAGATCGTGCGGTCGGGTGGAAAAGAACTCGCGCTCAAGCTCGAGGAGTTGGGGTACGACTGGCTCAGGGACGAAGCGGTGGCGATTTCATGAGCGGACAGCCGGTGGCACGCTACCAGGCGCAATTCGAGCAATTCGCCACGAACGGCGCCTCGGCCGATCCCGCGTGGCTACGGGACCTGCGCCATACCGCGATCGCGCGGTTCGGCGCCGTGGGTTTCCCCACCACGCGGGAAGAACGCTGGCGGTTCACCAACGTCGACGCCATCACCAAGGCCGAGTTTGCGCCCTCGGTCAGGGTCGCGGTCGATGCCGGCGCGACCGCCGCGCTCGCGTTTGGCGACCCCACGTCTCGCCTCGTCGCGGTGTTCGTCAACGGACGGTTCCAACCGGCGGCGGCGTCGCTGGCGGGATTGCCGAGCGGCGTCACGGTCGGGAGCCTCACCGATGCCTTCACGACCCACGGCGACCTGATTCGCGAACGATTGGGGAAGCACGCCGATTTGGAAGCGAGTCCGTTCACCGCGCTCAATGCGGCGTTCATTCACGACGGCGCGTTCGTCCACGTGCCGCGCGACGTGGAGTTGGCCGCGCCGTTGCAACTCGTGTTCCTTGCCAAGGCCGACCGGGCGGTGGTGAGCCATCCACGCACGCTCGTCATTGCCGAGCGCGGCGCACGCATGTCGATCGTGGAGACCTACGCCGGACCCGACGGGGTGGCATACTGGACCAACGCCGTTACCGAGGTCGTGGTGGGTGAGAATGCCGCGGTCGACGCCTACCGTGTGCAGCGGGAAGGCGACGGCGCGTACCACACCGCCACGTCGCAATCGTATCAGGGTCGCAACAGCGTTTACGCGTCCAACGCGTTCGCGTTCGGGTCGGCATTGTCGCGGCACGACATCGGCGCGGTGCTCGACGGCGAGGGTGCCGAGGCCACCTTGAACGGGCTTTCGGTGCTGGATGGTCGGCAACACGTCGACCACCATACGACCATCGACCACGCCAAACCGCACTGCAATAGCTGGGAACTGTTCAACGGGATCTACGACGATCGGTCCCGCGGCGTCTTCACGGGTCGGATCATCGTCCGGCCGGGTGCGCAGAAGACCGACTCCAAACAGACGAACAACAACCTGCTGCTCACCGAGCACGCCCGGGCGGACAGCCAGCCGCAGCTCGAGATCTACGCCGATGACGTGCGTTGCACGCACGGCGCCACGCTCGGTCCGATCGATCCGAAGGCCATGTTCTATCTGCGCAGTCGCGGACTCGATCCCGATCGGGCGCGCGCCCTGCTGACCTACGGGTTCGGTGCGGAGATCCTCAATGCGGTCGCCATCGACGACCTGCGGGATCAGCTCGATGGGTTGATCCACGGGAATCTCGAGTCACGGGGATGACCGCCGGCCTCGGGCGCGTCGCCAAGGACGCACCGGTCCCACGCCGGTTCGATCCGGTGCTGATCCGAGCGGATTTCCCGATCTTGTCACGCGTGATGCGGGGAAAGGCGCTGGTCTACCTCGACAACGCGGCCAGCAGCCAGAAACCGCGCCAGGTCATCGATACGCTGCGCCGTTACTACGAGACGATGAACGCCAACGTGCACCGTGGCGTCTATGCGCTGAGCGAAGACGCCACGGCTGCCTACGAGTGGGGCCGCGCGATGACGGCGAAGTACATGAACGCGCCGTCACCCGCGGAAATCGTGCTGGTCCGGGGTGCCACGGAGGGAATCAACCTGGTCGCGGCAACCTATGGCCGCGGGCACGTCGCCGCCGGCGACGAAGTGCTCGTGTCGGCGATGGAGCACCACTCGAATATCGTGCCGTGGCAGATGTTGTGTGAGGAACGCGGCGCGAGGCTCCGTGTGATCCCGATGAACGACCGCGGCGAGTTGATCCTGGACGCGTTGCCTGCGCTGATCACCAGCCGAACCCGCATCGTGGCCGTCACCCATGTGTCCAACTCGCTCGGCACGATCAATCCCGTCAAGGAGATCATCGCAACGGCCCACGAGCGCGGCGTGCCGGTCCTGGTCGACGGCGCGCAGGCGGTGCCCCACGGCCCGGTGGACGTCCAGGAACTGGATTGCGATTTCTACGCCATCTCCAGCCACAAGATGTTCGGGCCTACCGGCATCGGGGCATTGTACGGCAAGCGTGCGTGGCTCGAGCAGATCCCGCCTTATCAGGGTGGCGGTGAGATGATCCGTTCGGTCACCTTCGAGAAGACGACTTACGCCCCGATCCCGATGAAGTTCGAGGCGGGGACACCGAACATCGCCGGCACCGTCGGGATGGGAGCCGCGGTCGACTATCTGAACCATCTCGATTGGACCGCCATTGCCGCGCACGAACAGAACGTGTTGCGCTACGCCGAGGACAGTCTGCGGTCCATTCCGGGCGTCCGGTTGATTGGCACGGCGGCGCAGAAGGCGAGCGTCGTGTCATTCGTCATGGACGGTGTGCATCCACACGATATCGGGACGATTGCCGACCAGGAAGGCGTGGCGATCCGCACCGGCCACCACTGCACGCAGCCGGTCATGGACTTCTTCGGTGTTCCCGCCACCGCGCGCGCCTCGTTTGCGCTGTACAACACCCTGGAGGACGTCGACCGTCTCGTCGCGGCGATCGCGCGCGTGCGCGAGGTATTCCATTCATGACCGACCTCAGCGAGTTGTATCAGCAGGTCATCCTCGATCACAATCGAACCCCACGCAATTTCCGCGTGCTCGATGATGCCAACCACACCGCGCACGGCGACAACCCGCTGTGCGGGGACAAGATCAAGCTCTACGCCAAGGTCGATCACGGCGTCATACGGGACATCGGCTTCCAGGGGTCCGGGTGCGCCATCTCCCGGGCTTCGGCGTCGTTGATGACGGCGGCTGTGAAAGGACGAACCGTCACGGAGGCCGAGGAGTTGTTCGCGGCCTTTCACGAGATGGTGGCCGGTGATGCAGGGCAGCCGATGCCGGCCGAGTCTCTCGGCAAGCTTCGTGCGTTCGCAGGCGTCAAAGAGTTTCCGGCACGGGTGAAATGCGCCAATCTTCCCTGGCATACGCTGCATGCGGCGCTGGCCGGCGCCGAGGACGGCGTGACCACCGAATAGCCGACCCCACCGAACCGACCAGTACCGTCCAGGTCCCCATTGTGCCAATCTTCGACATGTCTGACGACGGATACGAACGCGTAGTCGACCTGGCCGATCTGCCGGAATCCACCCTCGTTGGCGTGGCGCTGAACGACGGCGAGCAGGTCGTGCTCGTCCGGTTCGGATCGGCGGTGTACGCGCTACAGGACTGCTGCTCGCACGCCGATTTCCCACTGAGCGAGGGAGATGTTGTTGACGACTACGTCATCGAGTGCGCTCTGCACGGGGCGCAGTTCGACGTGCGCGATGGTCAGGCACTGGAGCTTCCCGCTACCGAACCGCTGGTCACCTACGCCGTGCGGATCGACGGGGAGGCCGTGATGGTATGCCGGCAGGAAGCGTGATCGTGTTGCGCCGCTCGGCATGGATACTCGCCCTGATGCTTGTGATAACGGTGTCCGCCCATGCGCAGAACTCGGCGTCGGTTCCACCCGAGCTGGCGGGAGACGAACTCTCCAACCTCGGCGTGGCCTACGCGTCCGCGCTGGTCGATTCGGTGTTCGTCGACCGCACGCGCGACAGCGCGTGGGTCCGCGCGGGTGACTTTGCGTCCTATCTCATGGCGCGGCTCAACATCGATCCGATTCCAACGGACCTGCGCTTCCGCGTCGTCATCGACGGGGAACGCATTCGGATGCACGGGCGCATCGCCGACCTGCCGCTTGAAGCGCGCGCGGCGCTCGGGCCGCTGCTCGGGATGTTTCCATTGGGGACACGCGTTGCCGGTGTCATCGACCTGTCGGTGGCGGCGCGCGAGGTCGTCCGGTTCCACCTGGCGTCGGTCGAAGTCAACGGCGTACCGCTCCCGGAGGGCGTCGTCGGCGGGGTGATGTTTCAGGTCGGCAAGGACTACCCGGCGTTGAGCCGCACCGGCCGCGACCTGTTCGTGCAGGTTCCCACCGATGCCCAGATCGTGCTGGTGCCGGGCGGTGTCGTGCTGCGCGGTCCGCCCAGGACGTCCCCGGATTCGTCCCCGCCCCCGTTGCCGTCGCCGGCAACCGATTCATGACCGTCTGTGACCGCGCGTGACCACCCGTGACCGCCCGTGACCGCCCGTGACCATGACCAACGGTTTCGTCCGGGCGACGCATGCGTCGCCACCTACCCGTTGCCGTCGCCGGCAACCGATCCATGACCGTCTGTGACCCTACGTGACTGCCCGTGACCATGACCAACGGTTTCGTCTCTGAATCCCGCCGCTATCTTCGTGGCGAGTATCTCCCGAAGATCCGCGCCTGCCTCGACCGGCTGACCGAGGACGACGTCTGGTGGCGACCGAACGATGAATCGAACAGCATCGGAAATCTGCTGCTCCACCTCGCCGGGAACGCGCGGCAGTGGATCGTGAGCGGCGTTGGCGGTGTGCCCGATACACGGCAACGGCAGCGGGAGTTCGATGAGCGCACCCGGATACCGAAGGCCGAGTTGCTGGCCAAGCTGACGTCGGCACTTGGCGACGTCGACGACGTGCTCGCCGGCCTCGATGCTGCGGTGCTCCCTGAATCGCGTTCCATTCAAGGACGAACCGTGACGGTGTTTGACGCGGTCTATCACGTGGTGGAGCACTTCGCCATGCACACCGGCCAGATCACCTACATCACCAAACTCCGGACCAGCGCCGATCTGGGGTTCTACCGCGACGCCGACGGGCTTGCCATGCCGACACTCAGCGGACAACCTGACGATGACTGACTCGCGATGACGCTCGCGAAGTGGACCGACCGGCGGTTCGCGTTCGATGTTCCAGCGACGATCTATCCCGAGTTGATCGCGCAACTGGCCGCCGCGCCGGCCCGAGCGGCGGTGCTACTCGAACGAGTGCCCGAAACGGCGGCTGCCGTACGCAACGGCACTGCGTGGTCCATGCTCGATCACGTGGGGCATCTCGCTGACCTGGACGACAGTTTGTTCATCGACCGACTCAAGCAGTTTGCCGCAGGTGAGGAGGTCCTTCGCGCGGCCGACATGACCAACGCGGCCACGGAAACGGCGCGGCATTTCGAGCGGGCGCGGGTGGACGTTGTCGACGGATTTCGCCGATCAAGCAAGGCCGTGGCGGCAAGGCTGCGGGCGTTGCCCGCCGATGCGTTCGAGCGCGGTGCGCTGCACCCGCGCCTGAAGACATCGATGCGCCTGGTCGACATGCTGCACTTCCACACGGAGCACGACGACCACCATCTCACCCGAGTCGATGAACTCGCCGCCGGGTGGTTGCAGCGTTCGTAGGGATCGAGCGGCGCCCCTGGCGTCCCGATCACCTCTTTCGCGTGATCATACGGCCGGGCGAAGTGTGTGGCGGGCGGATTGGAGGGGGGTGGTTGGGCATCGTGCTCAGGTTCGTCGTCCTCAACGAACTGGCACCGTTCGTACGATCGACCCCTCGCCCCAGCGCACGGCGTCAGATGGCGTACGCGGGCATGGTCCCGTGTAGTCAGCGCTTCCTGGATTTTGACCGCCACAACTTCCGGTTAGCGACCGCGCATGTGACGCGCGTGAGCGTGGCAGGTCCGACAGGGACGGGCGTGAGCGGCATCGTCACCTTTCACTTGCGGACCGCTCGCGGGAAACTCGAGTTGCGCGTTGAGGGGGAGGACCTGGATGACCTCGCTCGCCAACTTGGCGGAGCGGCCTTCCGCGTGGAGCGCACGACGTTGCGACAGCGAGCCAGTGCTGATCGTGGTAGCCCGTGAACACGGCCGTCGCACTGCACGGGCGGCGCATCACGATCGGCGTCGAGCACCCGCTCCTGGTCCCCCTCGTGAACCGCCTGTTTCGTCCGTATAGCGTGACGACCGGGGCCCGAACCGAGCCCGACTATCGCGTGGGCGGCGATTCCGCGGCCGGTTGGTGGGTTGCAGGCGGGAGTCGGGGCCGAACAGCGTTCGAGACGGCGGCGCAGGCAGTCGATGATCTCGAGTACCGTCTTACCTTGCATCTGCTCGGGTTCGCCGCGGACCATCCGCACCTCCACGCATCCGGCGCGGTCATCGATGGACGTGCGGTGCTCGCGGTCGGCCCGTCCGGTGCCGGTAAGTCGTCGCTCGCGCTGGCCTGGAGCACGAGTGGTTATCGAGTGTTGGGGGACGATATTGCCCTGCTCGAACGCCACGGTCGCGTGACGCCATTCGCGCGTTTGTTCGGGGTCCCGACCGGACTGCTCTCGGCGTGCGGCGTGCCGGCTGACGAGGATCTCGACCCGCTTGCCGGCGACGGCGAATCCTGGTTCGATCCGGCCCGTGCGGGTGGCTGGGCCGACCCGGATCCAATCCCTGTCGCGATCGTCGCCGCGATCCGCCACCGCGCCGATCCCGCGACGGTGATTCGCGATCTGCCGGCGTCAGAGATCGTCGCGCTGTTGGTTGGGAGCCTGCTGGAAAGCGGACGCCCGCCGGCGGACAGCTTTGACGCAATTAGCGAACTCGCCGTCGTCGCGCGCGGTGTGCACGTGACCTACGGCGATCCCGCGAACGCGAGCGCCGCGTTGGCGGCGGCGGTGTGACGTCGCGGGCCATTGCAGAGCGTATGTACCGTGCGGTCGGTGCGGTCGCGCGCGGTCGCGGTATTCCCGGCGACACGCCGCGTTTGCTCGAGCGGCTCGGCCTGCGCGGGTTTATCGCACGTCACGTGCGCGAGGCCGAGCTGGCGGTCGATGCGGTCGCCGCGCGGACCCATCGCCTCTACGATACGCTGCTCGCCGAAGCTGCACTGGAAATCTCCGTGCGACTCACCGTGGACCGAATTCCGCACTGCTTTGCCAAGGGCACCGCGCTGCTCGGCTCGATCTACCGGCCGGGTGACCGGGTGGTGTCGGACATCGACCTGTATGTCACGGTGGAACGGTTGCCGGATGTGCTGGCCGTCCTCGAGGGCCTGCGGTATGTCCCCCTTGGCGAATCCGACCAGGCAGGTCCACACGAGATGCGTTCAGCCCTCGCACTGGTGCGCCCCGGGTCCGGGTTCGACGCGATCACCGTGGACCTGCACTGGGCGATGAACCCCGTGTGGCGCCTCCTGCCTCGGCCCACACTCCGGGTGCCGGACACGTTCTGGGCGCGAATCGATCAGACGACAGGACCGCTGCCTGTGCCGTGTCCCGAAGATCACGCGGCATTGCTGGTGCACCATCTGGTGAGCGGCGATCTGCTGCATATTCGCGGGCTGATCGACCTGGCGCACGTGTTCGGCGCGTTCCGGCCGGGTGGAGCGGATGTCTTCCGTGATGCCGCCGGCCAACTCGGTGTTGGTTCGTGTGCACGGGCGGTCGCGGCGATGCTGACGCGCGAATTCGGAATCGCCGGCCCCGGTGCGGAGTGGGAAGGGGGGACCCCGCTCCACCTCGATCTCGAAGGGTGGGTCGCGTTGGCGGTGTCGATTCCGGGCGACGTGCGCGAGCAGATCACCGTTGCCCGGATTCGGAGGCGACTGTGGCTGGTCGATGACCGGGCAAAAGCGATGGCCGGCATCGCGGCGGATGTCGTATTCCCGCCGCGGGCCTTTCTGCGGTGGCGGTGGCCGGAGGCCGGTCCACTTGCGGCGCGGCTGCGTCACTTGGGACAGGTCGGGCGCAAAATGTGGGGAGGCTAGCGCTAGAGTGCTCGACCCCGCAGCGCCTGCATACGACAATCGGCCGCGATGGCCATCACGTCATCGAACGGCATCGGGGCAGCGATCACGCGCACGCCGCCGGCCTCGCTCCACATCGCCACGTGGTACTCACGAATTGACGCAGACATGATGCCCGCATCAGAGACGCGCCTGCCGCCGATCTCCGGCGACGGGACGGCGAACCACGTCAACGACTGGCCGTGCAAGCGGAAGTCGGCGGCGGCGGTCATCTGTCCAGCGACCTCGAGCACCCGACCCCCCACGAGTTGCGCATCCGCGATGTCGGGAATCGTCACCCGCTCGCCGGTTCGGGCTGCTAGCCACCGTTCGACATTGCTCGCGTCGTTCGAGCGATATCCGGTCGCCGGGTCGAGCGCCGCACTCGCCTGGGCGGCAAACGGCTTCGCCATGTCAGTCGGGTCATTCGTCCGCAGACCAACGGCGATCGCGATTACAGCCGCGACGGCCAGAATCGGGCCGATCCAGACACGCCGCCGCCAGGCTGAAACCGGCGTGGCGGCCTCGCGCGCCACGAGCGCGCGGACCTTCCATACCAGGGCGGGCGGTGGGGGCACATGCTCCAGCCGGCGAACGCGTTCGCGGATCTCCCGTTGGACATGCAGGAACGCCCGGCACGCCGCGCAGCCGTCGAAGTGCGTGCGGAACGCCTCTTCAGCTGGGAGTGCAAGGTCGGGTGGTAACCCTTCCCGGAATCGGTGGCACGTCACGAGATCTTCCATGGCTCAAGGCGACTAACGTCTGAGATACACGATTTGTTCCCTTTCGGCTAGCTTCACGCGGCGCTGGTCGCGCTGGTAGTTTCCGCGGATGCCCGATAGGGGCACTTCTCTCCGCCAGGTGCGATCGGGGATCGCCGTGTCACGGAAGGGACGTTCGTGTCACACCTTGCTGACCGAAAGGCGTGGAATGTCGAACGAGCCGGTTGTCGAGCTGCGGGCCGTCACCAAACACTTTTCCGGGCACACGGCGGTCCGGGATCTGTCTCTTACCGTTCCGCGCGGGTCGGTGTACGGCCTGCTCGGTCCGAACGGCGCGGGGAAGAGTACCGCGATCCGGATGATCATGGGCATCCTTCTCCCCGATGAAGGCAGCATTGCGCTGTTCGGCGGGCGCGGCTCCGGACAGGATCTCAGCGCGCGAATCGGTTACCTGCCCGAGGAGCGTGGCTTGTACAAGAAGATGAAACTGATCGAGATGCTCATGTTCCTGGCTGAGATCCGCGGCGTGAACCGTCGGGTGGCGAAGCAAAAGGGCACGATATGGCTCGAAAAGCTCGGTCTCTCCGACTGGACCGAGAAGAAGGTCGACGACCTCTCCAAGGGAATGCAACAGAAGGTCCAGTTCATCGCCACGGTCCTGCACGGTCCCGAACTCCTCATCCTCGACGAGCCGTTTTCCGGTCTCGATCCTGTCAACAGTCAGGTGATGAAAGACACCGTGGTGGAGTTGGCGCGGGCGGGCACCACGGTACTCTTCTCGACGCACATTATGGAGCAGGCCGAGAAGCTATGCGATGCCGTGTGCATCATTGCGCGCGGGGCGACCGTGGTCAACGGCGCACTCGCCGACGTGAAAAGGGAACACGGCGGCAACCACATCATCGTGTCCGTTGAACGGGGCACCGCGTCGGTGGACCACGTATTCAAGGACCGCGCGTTGGTGCGGCACGCGGACGATTACGGGAACTACGCGGAGGTCGAAATGGCGGACGGCGTGGATCCCCAGCAATTATTGCATGGACTGCTCGGGGCCGGCGCGCGGCTCACCAAGTTCGAGGTGGCCGAGCCGACGCTGCACAAGATCTTCATAGATAAGGTGGGACCGGAGGCCGCGAAGGCCGCAGTGGTGGAGGGCGGGAAATGAACAAGATCTGGGCCGTCATCCGGCGTGAGTTCGTCGAGAAGGTGCGCACGAAGTGGTTCATCATCGGCACGGTTCTGGGCCCGGTTCTCATGTTCGGGCTCGTCGCCCTGCCGATTCTCATGGCCGACAAGGAAACGCATCGATCGGTCGCGGTACTGGATGCGACCGCGACCGGGTTCGGCGAACGGCTCGCGGATGCACTCGATCGGGCCGACGCGCTCGCCACCCGCCTGGTCCCCGTCGATCTGGTTGAGCTTGAGGACGCGGCCGACTCGCTGGCCGTGGCGGTGACGGCGAAAGAGCTGGACGGGTTTCTGATGGTGACGGACGCCGTCATTGACGATGGCCGCGCGGAGTACCGCGGAACCAATGTCAGCTCGCTGACCGACATGCGCACGCTGGAGGTACTGCTCCGTAACGCGGTGTTCGCGGAGCGGCTCCGGCGCGAGGGTGTCGATCCGGCTGTGGTGAACCGGGCGCAAATTCGCGTTGGGCTTACCACCAAGAAGATCCGCGAGGGGAAAGTCACGGAAGAGTCCGGCGAGGCATCGTTCTTCCTTGCCTACGCGATGTGGCTGCTGTTGTACATCGCGATCCTGCTCTACGGGGTGCAGGTCATGGGGTCGGTGGTCGAGGAGAAGACGACCCGTGTCGTCGAAGTGTTGGTCTCGAGTCTCAAACCGTTTCAGCTTTTGTCCGGCAAGATCCTCGGGGTTGGCGCGGTGGGCCTGCTTCAGCTCGGCATCTGGGTCGGGTTTGCGAAGATATCGCTTGACAAGCGTGAGGTGATCGCCCGGATGTTCGGTGGCGGAGAGGAGGTAGCGGCCTTGGCGAGCATCTCGATGCCCGAGGTACCGCTCGCGACGATCGCCTTGTTCTTCAGCTACTTCCTGCTCGGGTTCTTTCTCTACGCCGGGATGTTCGCCGCGGTCGCCGCGATGGTGAACAGCGAGGCCGAGGCACGCCAGGCGCAGACGCCGGTAGTCATGTTGCTCGTCATCCCGACGGTGCTCATGATCGGGATCCTCAACAATCCCGACGGCGCGATGGCGATTGCGTTGTCGCTGATCCCCTTTACCTCGCCCATCGCCATGCCGGTGCGCTGGGCGGCGGCGCCGGTACCGCTCATCGAGGTCTTCGGATCGTTGGCAATCCTCACGGTCACCCTGGTCGGGATCATGTGGGTGGCTGGGCGCATCTTCCGCGTAGGAATCCTGATGTACGGGAAGAAGCCGGGCGTGAGGGAGTTGATCAGGTGGGTAAGAGGCTAGTGCATCAGGTCGCAATTACCGTTACGTCATTTACCGCGGAGACCACGGAGATCGCAGTGACAGACTCCATCGCTAGGACTGGGGGCCGGGGGGGGGGCGTCGTGCGGTGATTGGACTCCGAGTGCGACAATTGGCTGTGGTTTCCGCCAGCGCGAGCGGCGGTATTACTCGCATGGCACCCTACAAGAACTTGAAAGCTTGGGAGTATTCGCAGCGGCTTGCCGTCCAGTGCGTCAAAGCAGCCCGCGCTTTCCCTCCGTACGAGCAGGACGGCCTCGCCAATCAGCTTCGGCGGGCGGCGTACAGCGTGCCGCTCAACATCGCGGAGGGAAGTGCGCGCAAGGGGAGCCGTGAGTACAAGCGCTTCCTGGACATCGCGTCCGGATCACTGGCTGAGTTGGAGACGATTCTGGGTATCTCGCTCGAGCTTGGCTACATCGCCCCCGCCGACTTCTCGCGGCTCGAAACGCTCACGATTGAAGCCAGCAAGACGCTGTTTGGCCTTCTCCGCAAGGTCGGGTCGACGGCAAAGCGTCCCTAGCCCGAAGTTCCCTGAGAGAATGAGGGGTTTATCAGGTGGATGTTGTTGAGAGGTGAAGGGTTACGGCGGTCGCTGTGGTGTACAAATGTTTCCATGTAAATAGGCTTGCGCATCGATGAACGTGGCACTATTATGTTGCCATGTTCATTGACGTG
>DASWIX010000084.1:0-53936 GCA_036397455.1 Gemmatimonadales bacterium
ATCGAGACATAGCTGAACAGCGCCGTCTGCGGATGATCTGGACCACGCATTGCGCGCACTCGCTGTTGAGGTCGCGCCAAGATAGGAGAATCTCGCAATTCCGCCATACCCAATTCATGACTTTTTCAGCGACCTGCTAGGCCTTTGCCAGATTCACCGCCGTGCCGGTGACGATTCCCGCCTGTTCAGAGGCGAGCATCACCACGACATCACCAATCGCCTCGGCGGATAGCCAGGTGGATCGATCGGCATCCGGCATGGCGGCACGGTTGGCGGGCGTATCGATAGTGGACGGAACGATGGCGTTTGCCGTAATGCCGTCAGCCATCAGTTCCTTCGCCAACGAGTAGGTGAGGTTGAGAACGGCGGCCTTGGCGGCGGAATAGGCAGTCAGGTTGGCCGCCCCGCCCCCAACCGCCGGGACGGAGGCAACGTTGACGATCCGTCCCCACTTCCCCGCCCGCATGCCCGGGACGGCTGCACGGCAGCAGAGAAACGCGCTGGTGGCGTTCATGCTGAGCATTCGATCCCAGGTAGCGGGCTCGGTGTCGCCGAGTGACGCGTAGGCGAACCCACCCACGACGTTTGCCGGAATTCCGCGTCCGCTCGGTCGTGCACCCATGTGGCATGCACGGTCGCGCCGGCGGCAAGGAGCCGGCTCACCACGGCACGACCAAGGGCACCGGTTCCACCGGTTACCAGGGCCGTTCGGCCGGTGAGCGGCCCGCTCACGCGGTCCCCCTCCTGGTCGCTCGTTCAACGCACCCGTTCAGCATCGTTCCTCCATATTGGTCCAGGTCCGACCTTCCGCTCACCATGTTGGAGGCTGTGAACGGATACTGCTACCTTTCGTCCGACAGGGGTGCCCGCGGCTCCCGGGCTGAGATCACACCCTTAGAACCTGATCCGGTTTGCACCGGCGGAGGGAGTTCACATGAGCAACACGGCCTGCGTTACCCAGATGCATTTCGCCCGTCAGGGCGAGGTCACCGGCCCGATGCGGTTCGTCGCCGAGCGTGAGGGACTCGATCCCGAACTGGTGCGTGACGAAATCGCACGCGGGCGGTTGATCATCCCCGCCAACGTGCGCCACCTGGCCGGTAAGCTCGAACCGATGGCGATCGGCAAGGTCGCCACGGTCAAGATTAACGCCAACATCGGTAATTCCGCCGTGTCCTCCGATATCGCCGCCGAGGTCGACAAGCTCGAATTCGCGGTCCGGTTCGGCGCCGACACGGTGATGGATCTCTCGACCGGTGAGCAGATCGACGAGACGCGTGAAGCGATCATCGCCACATCGCCGGTCCCGATCGGGACGGTGCCAATCTACCAGGCCGTACTGCAGGTCGATGAGATGCCCGATCTTACCCCGCAGGATTTCCTGGACATGATCGAGCATCAAGCCAAACAGGGCGTCGACTACATGACGTTGCATGCCGGCATCCTGATCGAGCACCTTCCGTTGGTGTACGGCCGTGTAACCGGCATCGTGAGCCGCGGCGGGTCATTGCACGCGGTGTGGATGATGGCCCATCGCAAGCAGAACCCGCTGTACACGCACTACGACGAGGTCCTGGAGATCCTCCGCCAGTACGATGTCACCGTATCGCTGGGCGATTCGCTACGGCCCGGCAGCATTCACGACGCAAGCGACAAGGCGCAGTTCGCCGAACTGGAGACCCTCGGCGAGCTCACGACGCGCGCGTGGGAGCGCGACGTGCAGGTGATGGTGGAGGGACCGGGACACATCCCGATGCAGCAGATCGAGATGAACGTGCGCAAGCAGAAGGAGATCTGCCACGAGGCGCCGTTTTACACGTTGGGCCCCCTGGTCACCGACATTGCGCCGGGATACGACCATATCACCAGCGCCATTGGTGCGGCGATGATCGGCTGGTACGGCGCGGACATGTTGTGCTACGTCACGCCCAAGGAACACCTCGGCTTGCCCAATCGGGACGACGTGCGCGACGGGGTGATTGCCTACAAGATCGCGGCGCACGCCGCCGATATCGCGCGGGGGCGGCCTGGCGCCACCGACCGGGACAACGCATTGAGCCGCGCGCGCTACGCGTTCGACTGGAACGAGCAGTTCAGACTGTCGCTCGATCCGGAACGGGCCCAGGAGTATCACGACGAGTCGCTGCCGGCGGAGTACTTCAAAAGCGCTGAGTTCTGCGCCATGTGCGGGCCCAAGTTCTGCTCGATGCACCACTCACGGACGCTCGACGACATGCTCGCCGAACTCGCCAAGGAACACGGAGTGGCCGTCGGTTAGGGCAAACGGGGCCATGGTTCAGGACATCCTGAACCTCCAGCTCTGCACCCTGGGCGGTACCGCTGACGGTGGCGGCGAGCCGAAGCGCGTGATGATCGGCGGCGTGAAGCCGCCGCTCGGCTCAGCCGCATGAAGCGGCGATGCCACGCGAGCTATCGCCGGTTCACCCGACAGCGCCGCGCTGCGGGTTTTCCCCGCGGATCACCGCTCAGCGCCGGAGTGGGCGACCGCACTTCCACTCCGGAACGGGGTAGATTCGAGGATTACCTCCCTAACAGGAGTCAGAGGACACATGTTGTCGTTTCGTTCAGCCGCGCCACGTGCCGTCATCGTCGCCCTGGCCGGCTCGTCGTGCTTGGGTTGTGGGTCAGGCAGGACCCAAGTGGATCGGGTCGCCCCCGAACAAGTGATAGACGTGTCGGGCAACTGGAACGACACGGATTCGCGTCTCGTGGCCGAGGAGATGGTCCGAGATGCCACCAGCATGCCGTGGTCCCGCCGGTATATGGAAGCCAACGGGGGCCGGCGGCCAGCGGTCATACTGGGCCGGCTCGCCAATAAGTCAGCCGAGCACATCAACACCCGGACGTTCGTGCAGGACATCGTGGCGTCGTTCCTTCGGACCGAGACCGCCCGTGTGGTGGCGAGCACCGACCAACGCGAACAGCTGCGCGACGAGCGCTGGGACCAGCAGGACTTCGCGTCCGCGGAGACGCGTGCCCGGCTGAAGAACGAGCTGGGCGCCAATTTCATGCTGCTCGGGGAGATCAACACGATCTTCGACCGCGAGGACGGCCGCGAAGTCAAGTATTACCAGGTCGACATGAATCTGACCGACCTCGAGACGAACGAACTGGTCTGGGTCGGCCAGAAGAAGATCAAAAAGTTCGTCCAGCGCAGCCGTTCGCGCCGCTGAGGTGACACCCATGCGCCTCGGCGCGGCGCTGGCGCTTGCCGGCGCCGTCGGGTGCGCGTCCGGTCCGAACGTCCGGGTCCCTCCGAACTCGCCTTTCGCGAGCCGCACGCTCGGGGCATATGACGCCGCCCTCAGGCATTACGTGGTCGCCGGTGATTCAACCGCGCTGGCCACGATCGTCCGGTCGGGGACCCAAGATTCCTTGATCCGGCTGCTCTCCGGCGGGCTCTATCTCCACCGGCTCGGACGCTACGAGGAGAGCAATGCCGCCCTGCAGGCCGCCGAGGCATTGGCGGAGGATCGCTACACCAAGAGCGTCAGCCAAAACGTGGCCGCGTTCATGGTGAGCGATCTGGTCGTCGACTACACACCGCCCGCGCTCGAGCGCGCGATGATCCACTACTACGGCATGATCAACTACCTCGCGCTCGGCAATCTCGAGGAGGCCCTGGTGGAAGCGCGCCGGGTCAACGCGTACCTGGATCGCTACAACCGCGACAACGGCAACCGCCGCTCGTATTCGAACGACGCGCTCGTGCAGTACCTGGCGGGACTGCTCCACTGGACCGGGGGCGACGATAACGACGCACTGGTGTCGCTCCGCCAGGCCGACGCCGCGTTCGACGCCCATCGAGCGCGCTACCGGATCACGCCTCCGGACGGGTTCGGCCAGGATCTCGTGCGCTTCGCCGACCGGGTCGGCGTCCCCGAGGTGGCCGACGAGGCGGCGGCAACATACGGGGTGGCCCGGACCGCCGCGCCCGCCGCCGTTCCGACCGGCGAACTGATGGTGGTGGTGGAAAACGGGTTCATCGCGCACCGGATGGAAGAAAAGATCTACATCCCGATCACCCGCCGGGAGAAACGCGCCCTGGGGAGTGGCTCCATCGATTCGGTCATCGGGGTAACCGCAAATGTCCTGGTTCGGACGTTGCTGTTCATGAACCAGACCTCCGCCGAAGCGCGTTCCTACCTGCGGGAATACGAGGGGCTTGTCGTCCTGGGCTCCACGGTGCTCGACGCGGATCTCTTCTCGTTCGCGTGGACGCGCTACGAGTTGGACGCGCACGCGGCAACCGAAGTGACCGTGGCGATCGACGGTGACGCCGAACGCGGCGCGACGGTCGTGACCGATCTCTCGGCGATCGCGTCGCGGGATTACGAGGAGCAGAAGCCCAAGTTCCTGGCGCGGATGATCGCGCGCGGCCTGTTCAAGCAGGTCGCCGCCCTCAAGGCCGAGGCGACGGCGCGCGAGCGGGGGGGCGCGGTCGCCGGGTTCCTCACACGACTGGGATCGCAGGCGGCGGCGACCCTCTCCGAGCGCGCCGACACGCGCAGTTGGTCGCTGCTGCCCGCCGAGCTTCGGGTGGTGCGGTTCTCCCTGCCGGCCGGAACGCATCAGGTCACGTTGCGGGTGCGCGAAGAAACCGGCGGGCTCGCGCGCGTCATCGACCTGGGTCCCGTGGAGATCCGGCCCAACCGGCTGGCGGTCCGCACGGCGTTCGTCACCGGCCGGAGCCTCGGCGACCTGCGGCGCTTCCGCGCGGCGACGGCGCAGGTGAACTACGAAACGCCGGCGGTGCAGAAGCGCGAGCCCTGACGCTGTCTTGACACCGATGCTGATGATCGAGTATCGTCGCGCCATGCACGCGGGCCGCTGCTCCGACACCAAGGCCAAACGTCGCCCCACTGGGGCGGCATCGCGTGCAAGTGGGTGAGGCACGAGCAGCCTCGGTAGATCCACCAACGACGACGCCGGCTCCGGTTCTGGGCCGGCGCTTTTCTTGTGCCCGAACGGAGGTACTTGCATGGCTGTGACCGCGGAGTGTCCGGGCTGCGGGGCTGCGGTCTTGTTGAAGGACGACGTCCTCCAAGGGGAGATCGTCGAGTGCCCCGATTGCGGCTTGGAACTGGAGGTGGTTGGGGGCGATCCGTGGAGTCTGATCCCGGCACCGGAAGTGGACGAGGACTGGGGTGAGTAGTCCGCATGTGACGGTCATGCTTTCGCGGGTTCGCGTGGAGGAGAAACTGATTCTCGCCGCGCTCGCGGCGCGCAAGGTAACCGTTGCGGTGATCGACGATCGCGAGATCGTGTTCGATCTCAGCAGCGGGCCTTCGCTGGAGACCGACGTGGTGTTGGAGCGGTGCGTGAACCACTCGCGGGCCCTCGCCGCGCTGCAGATCCTGCACGACCACGGGATCCCCACCGTCAACGAGCCGCAAGTGGCACAGGTATGCGGGAGCAAGCTGGAAACCACCTCAGCCCTCGAACGCCACGGCGTGCCGACGCCGCGCTGCACGATCGCGTTCACACCGGCGTCCGCGCTCCGCGCCATCGAGGAAATGGGATACCCGGTCGTCCTCAAGCCGGCGGTCGGGTCGTGGGGACGCCTGCTGTCGAAGGTCAACGACCGGGAAGCCGCCGAAGCATTGCTCGAGCACAAGGAGATCCTCGGCAGCTATCACCACTCGATCTTCTATATCCAGGAGTACATCGCCAAACCCGGTCGGGACATTCGGTCGTTCGTGGTGGGCGACGAGACCATCTGCGCCGTCTACCGGTATGCCGATCACTGGGTAACCAACACCGCCCGCGGGGCTCGCACCGAGAATTGCCCGATCACAGCGGAGATCGATCGGCTGTCACGCGCCGCGGCCGCCGCGGTCGGGGGCGGAATCGTCGCGATCGACCTGCTGGAGACCGCTGACGGCCGGATTCTGGTAAACGAGGTCAACTACACGATGGAGTTCCGCAACAGCATCGACGTAACCGGCGTCGACATCCCCGGCCGGATCGTCGACTACGTCCTGGCGGTCGCCGACCGCGCCGCGCCACCGGTCACCGCGGGCGCCCCTGTCGCCGCCATCTAGGCGCATGACCGCTTCGGTCTCCATCGTCGGCGGCACCGGCTACGTAGGCGGCGAACTGCTCCGCCTGCTGCTGTTCCACCCGCACGTGACGGTGCGGCAGGTCACCTCGACGAGCCAGGCAGGCCGACGTATCCACTCGGCGCATCCCAACCTCCGGGGCGTGAGCGACCTCGCATTCAGCGATCCCGCATCGCTCGACGCCGCCGACGTGCTGTTCCTGGCTCAGCCGCATGGCGAAAGCGCGCGGTCGATCGACCGGTTCACCGGCGTTGCGCCCAAGCTCATCGACTGCTCCGCCGACTTCCGGCTGAACGATCCCGCGAGTTACGCTCGATGGTATGGTGAGGACCATTCGGCACCTGAGTGGCTTCCCCGGTTCGTGTACGGTCTGCCCGAGCGTCATCGCGAGCAATTGCGGCAAACGTCGTACGCGTCGGGCGTAGGATGCAACGCCATGGTGACCACACTCGCGCTCGGGCCATTGGCTGACCGCGGACTGCTCGCGCGGGTGGTGGCGGACGTCAAGGTCGGATCGTCCGAGGCGGGTGCCGTCCCGAGCGCCAGCTCGCATCATCCGGAACGCAGCGGCGCCGTGCGGTCGTTCATGCCGGTCGGGCATCGGCATCAGGCGGAAGTCCGCCAGGCTTTGGGTGACGGGTTCGGCCTCGACTTCTCGGTGACCGCGGTGGAGTTGGTCCGTGGAGCGCTGGTCACCGCGCACTGCTACCTGAACGAACCGCTTGCCGAGCGGGACGTGTGGGCGGCGTACCGCGAGACGTATGGTGACGAGCCGTTCATCAGGTTGGTGTCGAGCAAGACCGGCATCCATCGGTACCCCGAACCGAAGGTCGTCGCGGGCACCAACTACTGTGACGTCGGGTTCGCAGCGGATCCCGCCTCGGACGCGAACCGCGTGGTGGTGATCGCCGCCATCGACAATCTGGTGAAAGGATCGGCGGGGAGCGCCGTCCAATGCCTGAACCTGATGATGGGTTGGAACGAGACGGCCGGATTGACCTTCCCCGGTCTTCATCCATCGTGACCTGCCCGCTGGTGGTGAAGATCGGCGGCAGCGCAGGGATCGATCTGGACGCGATCGCCGATGATGTCGCCGAACTGCATCGCAGCGGAACGCGTCTGGTGATCGTGCATGGCGGATCAGCGCTGCTGAACGACGTCGCAACCCAACTGGGGCATCCACCGCGCTTCCTGACATCGCCAAGCGGTCATACCTCCCGCCGGACCGATCGTCGCACGCTGGAGATCTTCGAGATGGTCTATTGCGGACAGCTCAACAAGGGCATCGTCGAACGGTTGCAACGGCGCGGCGTGAACGCGGTTGGTTTGTCGGGCATGGACGGACGGATCTGGGAGGGTCGCCGCAAGACCGCCGTCCGCTCCGTGGAGAACGGACGCACGCTCGTCGTGCGTGACGACTACACGGGCAAGGTCGAGCACGTGAACGTGGTACTGCTCGACGCCTTGCTCGACGCGGGCTACATGCCCGTGCTCACACCTCCGGCCATCAGCGCGCAGGGCGACGCGATCAACGTGGACGGCGACCGCGCGGCCGCGGAGACGGCGTCGGCGCTCGGTGCCGAGACACTCGTGATTTTGTCGAACGTGCCCGGCCTGCTCGAGCGCTACCCCGACGAATCGTCGCTGATACCGCGGATCGCGCTGGCCGACCTCGACGCTTCCAGCGACACGGCGCACGATCGCATGAAGAAGAAAGTGCTCGGTGCCGCCGAGGCGATCGCCGCCGGCGTACGCCGCGTGGTCCTCGCCGACGGACGGGTTGCGCACCCGGTGCAGCGTGCGCTGGCGGGCCACGGGACGGTCATCGGTGACTGAGGCCGGGTTGCGCGCGGACGAGGTGGTCCGACTCGAGGACCTGCACGGATCGGGTGGCGTCGGTCGGAGGCCGGTCACGATCGTGCGCGGCGACGGCGCACGACTGTTCGATGACGCGGGGCACGAGTATCTCGACCTGGCTTCGGCACACGGCTGGGCCAACCTCGGGCACGGACACCCGGAGATCCTCGAGGCGATCCACGCGCAAACGGACCGGCTGATTGCCCACACGGAGAGCAGTTACAACGACCAGCGCGCGGCCTGGTTCGGGGAGCTGGCGGCGGTGCTACGGGAAGCCTTCGGCGAGAACGACCACGGGGTGTTATCCCGTATTTCCCCGTCCAACTCGGGGACCGAAGCGGTCGAGGCCGCGCTCAAGTTCGCGCGCGTATCCACCGGCCGATCCGGCGTTGTCGCGTTCACGCGGGCGTTTCACGGTCGCACGTTCGGCGCCCTGAGCGCGACCGCGACCGCCAGGTATCGCGCGCCGTTCGAGCCGTTGGTCCCCGGATTCACCCATGTGCCGCTCAACGACCTGGCCGCGCTGGACGGCGCCATCTCCGATACCACCGCGGCGGTACTCGTCGAGATCGTGCAGGGCGAGGGAGGCGTACACGAAGCACAAGCGGATTTCGTCGCCGGCGCTCAGCGGCTGTGCCGCGAACGGGGCGCGCTGTTCATCGTCGACGAGATCCAGACGGGATTCGGGCGCACCGGCCGGTGGTTCGCCTCCCAGTGGGTCGATGCGAAGCCGGACATCGTCACGCTCGGCAAGGCGCTGGGCGGTGGGATTCCGATGGGCGCGGCGGTCTGGCGCGACCGCTTGGGCGGATTCGAGGTTGGCGCGCACGGCAGCACCTTCGGCGGCAACCCGCTGGCGTGCGCGGCGAGTCGCGCCATGCTGCGGGTGCTCCGGCGCGATGATCTTCCGGCGCGTGCCGACCGATTGGGCGCGCGGTTGCTCGGTCGCTTGCGAACGAGCGGTGCGCCGGGCGTACGCGAGGTGCGGGGCCGCGGGCTCATGATCGGCATCGAGCTGAAGCAGGCGGCCACTCCGGTCCTCAAGGCGCTGACCGCGCGCGGCGTATGGGCGCTTCCCGCCGGACGCACCGTCCTGCGACTCATGCCGCCGCTGACGATTGACGAACCCGACCTCGACCGGGCCGGCGACATCCTGCTCGAGATCCTCCATGACGGGTGATTCGCCCGCACTGATCGTCACCACCGACACCGCGGGCGAGCTACTCGAATCGCTCGTCGCGGTACCGAGTCCATCCGGGCACGAACACGACGCGGCCGCGTTGCTCGTGCGCTGGATGGGGGAGCGCGGATTCGACGCGGGCATTGACGAGGTCGGGAACGCGGTGGGGAGCCGCGGGAGCGGACCCCACGAGATCCTGTTGCTCGGACACATCGATACGTTTCCGGGTGTCGTGCCGGTGCGGCGTGAGGGGTCCTTGCTGTACGGTCGCGGTGCCGTGGATGCGAAGGGGCCGCTGTGCGCGTTCGCCGTCGCCGCCGCATCGCTCGCCGTGCCCGAGGCATGGCGGGTGACTGTCGTGGGTGCCGTGGAGGAAGAAGCGGCGAGCAGCCGTGGCGCGCATCACGTGCTCGCGAAGCGGAAGGGCGGTCACGCACCGCGCTACTGCATCATCGGTGAGCCGAGCCGGTGGAATCGGATGACGCTTGGATACAAGGGATGCCTGCGTGGCGAGATCAGGTTGCGGCATCCGTTCGCGCATTCCGCCGGTCAGGCGCGCCTGCCCGCTGAGGCCGGTGTCGATCTCTGGCACGCGGTGGAGCGCTGGTGCGCCACCCGCAATCGTGACCGCCCCGAGCGTGAATTCGACCGCATCCGCGCGTCTCTTGTGGCCATCGAAACCGCGGATGCAGGAACCTCCGGTATCGTGACCCTTCATATCGTGTTCCGTCTCTCGCCGGCGGACGACCCCGCCGAGACCGCGAGGGCATTGGGGGAGGCACTGGACGAATGCGTGCGTGACGCACCGGCCGGTATCACCATCGCGCATGTGTTTTCCGGTGGGCTGGCGGCGCATCGCGCGCGCAAGTCGACCTCGTTGGTCCGTGAGTTCCTGCAGGCCATTCGCGGGCGGGGGGGTGACGCACGATTCGTCAACAAGACCGGCACGTCCGACATGAACGTCGTCGCGCCACACTGGCCCGACACCGCCGTCGTCGCCTACGGGCCGGGCGACAGCGCCTTGGACCACACGCCCGACGAACATATCGATCTGGCTGAGTACGCGTCGGCGATCGCCGTGCTGAGCGCCGCCCTCGCGTCACTGCTGGCGGTCCAGCGCCCCGCGTAGCAGCCGAACCTGACGGTCGCCCGCTGTCGCGCATCCCAACGGCGACGTAGCTTCACCGCGATAGGAGGTCTTCCCATGCGCGTCTCGCGTCGTCTGACCTTTCGAGTTCTTCCCACGCTTGCCACCGCATCGCTGCTCGCGTTCGCAGGGGCCGTCGATCTGGCCGCCCAACAACCGCGCGGTATCACGGTGTTTATCTCCGTCGACATGGAGGGCCTGGCCGGTGTCGTGAGCGCGAGCGACGTGAATCCCACCGGTCCCGACTACGCCCACTTTCGCGCTATCATGGCCGCCGAGACTAACGCCGCCATCGAGGGCGCGATTCGTGCCGGCGCCACGGACATCCTCGTGCGGGACTCGCACGGCAGCAAGCAGAACCTCCTCCCGGGCGACCTGGATCCGCGCGCGCAGTTGCTCCGAGGCGTGAGCGCGGGGCCGAAGAACATGATGGAGGGGATCGACTCGACCTTCGACGCCGTCGTGTTCCTCGGGTATCACGCCAAGGCGGGCACGCCGGGAGCGATTCTCGAGCATACGTCCACGGGCAACGTGATCGATTTTTCCATCAACGGGGTCTCGTTACCCGAGGGCGGGTACAATGCCCTCGTTGCCGGGCTCTACGGCGTGCCGGTCGTCTTCGTCGCCGGTGACCGCGCCGTGGTCAACCAGCTGGGGGACCTGCTCGGCCCCATCGAGGCCGTGGCGGTGAAGCGGGAGATCGCTGACGCGTCGCTCGGGATGTCGCCAAGCCAGGCACAACAGGCGATCCGCGAGGGCGTCGAACGAGCCGTCCGCAACCGGGCCCGCGCGGCCCCCTACGTGATGCGCGGTCCGTACACGATGGTGTTGAAGGTGAAGACCGACCGGCCGCTTTTCCCCGGGGCTGAACGCCCGCGGGAGGGTGAGGCCGTGTTCCGGCACGCGGATCTGCTCGAGATTCTCAACGCCTTCAACGCGATGAAGTGATTGACCGACAACCATGCGGAGCACGGACCGATGGAAGCCTCGGGGCCAGTTCGCCGCATTGCGATACCACCTTCAACGCGCGGGGCCTTCTAGATCACGACGACCGGGCTCATACGCGCCCGCCCGAGTTCGAAGATCCGTTCGGCGCCGTCGAGCGCGTGCGCCACGGCGTCCATGTCCCTGGTGGGGAACTTGGCACTCGGCTCGATCACCCCGGTAAAACGGCGCACGCTCACCAACGCCCGCGTGACTTCGCACCGACCCGAGTCGGCGGCGGTGTGCCCGCAGACCAGCAGGTCACGGAAGAACGGCAATGTCCCGGGGTCGCCCAGTACGAACAGGGACTGCAGGAGCCTGGGGCTGAGGAAAGCCCGCAGCTGCGTATCCGCCCGCACGCGGTTGAACAGGTCGACGAGCGACGCCGACGGCCCCGCCTCGGGATAAAACCGGGCGGCTTCGGCGGCGGCGCCAAGAAACGCGTGGTGCGCCGCGGTCGTCAGATACCGCGCGAATCGCGGCCAATGCCCCGACGGGTGTTGTTCGGCGAGCGTGAAGAAGGCGAAGTACCGCCGGGCAACCGGTGCTCGGACGTCGGCCACCATCGTAACCAGGCCGGCCGGTCCATAACGATGCGCGACGAGCGCAGCAGCCGTCGCGTGCTGCAGTCGCTCCAATTCCGGGATGCGAAAGGTGCGCAGACGTCGCGCGGCGGCTCCATCGGAGCGCGCCAGCGGAGGCAAGCGGTCCAGACTCCGCAGGAGGAGCCCGTCGATTTCATCGAGCACGGCCTCAAACCGTCCGTCGGTGGACCGCCGGGCCTCAGCCAGCGCGCGCCACCCGAGGGAGTCGAGCTGGGTATCCCCCCAGCACGCCTCGATGTCGGCCGCGTCGCTAACGCTGAGCAGACCCCGCACCGCCTCGGCAAAGCGGTAGGATGGGTGCGGCATTCCGGAATGTACCGCATTGCGATGTTACGCGTTCGTGGCTAATCTTGCGTCGCGACGTGACCCCCACGACCGCTCATTCTCGCATGTGGAGCCCGCGCCGGCTCCTCCCACTGGCCGCCCTGATCGCGGTCGGCGCCTGCTCGTCCAGCGACGGCGTTATTCGTATCGGCGTCGCCGGTCCGTTCGAACAGAGTCGCGGCGCGTCGATGCGCATGGCGGCCGACCTCGCCGCGACCGAGATCAATCGGTCGGGTGGGATCGGTGGCCGAAGGATCGAGTTGGTGTTTCGTGACGACGGCGCCGACGCCGAGCGGGCCGTGCAGGTAGCGCAGGCGTTTTACGATGACGCCTCCGTGGTCGCGGTCGTCGGCCACCTCACCAGCGGGACCACATTGGCGGCGGCACCGGTCTACAACGGGGGTGAGAGCCCGCTTGTCGAAATCTCACCATCCGCTTCCAACCCGCGACTCAGTGACGCGGGTCCCTACACATTCCGGGTTTGTCCAACGGACCTGTTGCACGGCGCACGCTTGGCCGAGTGGGCCGCAAGGGAAGTCGGTGCGACGCGGGCGGCGGTGATGTATCGCAATGACGATTATGGTCGCGGAGTCCGGACGATTTTCAAGGATGGATTCTCCGCGCAGGGAGGGACGATCGTCGCCGACGACCCCTACCTGGACGATCTCCCCAGCTTCGAGCCCTACCTGCGGCGCATCCAACGGCGCGGTGGTGCCCAGGTATTGATGATCGCCGGCACTCGCGAGGGCGCCGAGCAGATCCTGCAGGCGTTGACTGCCGCTGGCATGCGGCCCGCGGTCATGGGTGGTGACGGCATCTCCGGGCTCGAAAGTGACACCGTGAATGCCGAGGGCGTGCTCATTTCGACCGCGTATCTCCCCGACCGACCCGGTGCGGAGAACGCGGCGTTCGTTCGGGCCTACCGTGCCGCCAACAACGATCGCGAGCCCGACCACCGCGGCGCCGGCACGTATGACATCATTCGTCTCCTGGCGTTGGCCATCGAGGCCACCGGCCCCGATCGCGCCGCGATTCGCGACTATCTGGCTGGTTTCGGATCGTCTCGCGAGGCCTACGAAGGCGTCACCGGTCGCATCGCCTTCGACGAGAATGGCGACGTTCCCGACAAGGACGTCGTGATCGGCATCGCGCGCGGCGGGCGGCTGGTCACGGCCGGACGATGAACGCGGTGCTTCAGCGGTTCAACACGTTGAGGGTGAGGATCATGCTCGCCGGCTTCGCGTTGGTCGCCGGCATGGTCCCCATCGCCCTGATCGGCGTCTCCGCGTTGGGGACGATTGGGAGCACCGTCGCCAGCGACCTCACCGTGCTGCAACAGGTGGCCCTCGTGAGCAGCGGGATCACTGGCGCCGTCTCGGACGAGATCCGCTCGGCTGAGCAGTACCTCACCGCCCCGGACGAAACGACCCGGTCACGTTTCCGCACGTCGGCTGCCGCGGTCTACACGCATCAGGCCGAATTGGGTCGTATCCCCCAACTGTCGGCCGAGGAGCAGCTCGCTGCCACCCGGGTCGGGGCGCTGCAGGCAGAAGTCGAAGTCACGTATCACTACGCCCACGCGCTGGTGGATCTCGGACGCAACACTGAGGCGCTTTCCGCGGTCGCCGCGGCTCGGGCGCCCGCCGACGAGTTGATCGCGGCGGTACGGACGATCAGCGCCGCCCAGGCGGCCCGGTCCGGCGCGTCGGCGACGCTGCTCACCAACATGGCAAACCGACGGCGGCAGATCGTCTGGATGGTCCTGTTGGTGACGGTCGTCATCGCGGGCGCCATCGGTTCGGCGTTGCTCACGTCCGTCGACCGGCCACTCGCGCAGTTGCTGCGCACCGCGAGACGGTTCAGCAACGGCGATCTTCGGCCGGGTCCCGCAGCGGAGACCATGCCCCGGGAGCTGGCAGAACTCTCCGCCGCGATGGACCTCATGGGGAGCCAACTCCGATCGATCATCAGCGAAGTGATCCAGCAAAGTGCGATCATTTCCGACACGGCCGGCGATCTCTCGGCCGTGAGTGAGGAACTCGCGGCCACCGCCAGCGAAATCACGACCGCGATGGTCGAAATGTCCACCGGTGCCGAGGGTCAGGTGTCGGGACTCGAACGCGGACGTTCGGGAATGGACGCAATGGCCGCGACCGCCACGAGCAACGCGGAGATTGCCCGGCGTGTATCGCGGCTTGGCGGGGAAATCCACCGCCTCGCCAATCGACATAAAGGGGATATCGCGACGGCCGGCCGATCGCTGACGGACGTGCAAGTCGTGGTGGTGAACAGCGCGGAGCAGGTGGAAGATCTCGAACGCCGGTCGGCTTCGATCGACGACTTTGTCGACCTCATCAAGCGCATCTCATCGCAAACCAATCTGCTGGCGCTGAATGCCGCCATCGAGGCGGCACGAGCCGGTGAACGCGGCCTGGGTTTCGCGGTGGTGGCGAAGGAGGTCAGGCATCTCGCCGACTCGAGCGCCGAAGCGGCGGAAGAAGTCGCCGAGACCATTCGGATCGTGCGCGAGCGCATGGCCGAAGTGTCGATCATCATGGCGGATGCCCGCGCCAAGGTCAGCGGACTCGATGCGGTGGCGGCGGGCGCCGCGAGCGCCCTGGAGGCAATCGGTACCGCTGTCGTTGAAGTCGAGGAAGCAGCCGAACAAGTGACCAAGGAGGCTACCGCCAACCTCCAGGCAACCGAGCAGATCTCACAGGTTCTCAACGAGGTCGCAGAGGCTGCGGGAACCCATGCGGCCTCTGCGCAGCAGGTTACCGCATCCACCGAAGAACAAAGCGCCTCCACCGAAGAGGTGGCGGCGCAGGCAAGCGCCCTCACGCAAGCGGCCGATCGCCTGCGCGCGCTGGTAGAGGGGTTTACCGTCTAGCGACGCTTCACGCCGGCGAAACTCTTCTTTTTCGGCGCCTGTTTCTTGGCGACCTTCCGTGGCGTCGCTGTTTTCTTGCTCGCTGCCTTCTTGACCGTCTTCTTGACCGTCTTCTTGGCTGGTGCTTTGGCGACCGGCTTCTTCGCGTCACGCTCGAACGGGGGCGGCCTTCTGGGGGCGGACTTCGGCGGCTTCGTCTTCCTGGTTGCACTCCCACGGCCCTTCCCCGCCCGAACCTCCCCGAGTACCTCATCGCCCTCGCGGGCGCCCACCAAACCGCGACGGACAGCGAATTGGATCAACTCCTCGGCTTCCGCGAGTGAGAAGGGCCGTATGCCGGCGCCCGCACGGATCGTATTGACGATCGCATCGGCCACCGGGCTGCGCAGTACATTCGCAATGCCGGGGACGCTCTCGAGTAATTGAGAGATTTGTGATCCGCCGAGTTCAGCTGCCATGAGCGATCTCCCGCTGGTGAGCCGGGCGGCAACCTAGTGGCTCAAGGGCCCGCCGTCAAGCGGGCCCCGGAGATCCTCGAAGCGAGATAAGTCTTTCTATGACAACGAATTACGGGGATTCCAGTGCCGTGCGACTCCTAGGACCTGGTCGCCGGGTGTGCCCGCCTTGCTCGGCGACTCCGGAGCCCACGGCGCAGCCGCCGCGCCATACGCCACTCCGACTGCGACAGCATTTCAGCCAACACCGTCCGCGTCCTGCGGTCAATCGGCATGTCGAGGTGCATCTCGAGCAAGTACTCGGCACCGTCGCCACCGCGACCCTCAAGGGAAAACCCCGTAGGACTGGGGCGAACCGTGTCGATCTCGAATTCCGCCACTGGGACGTACTCGTTCCCGCCGCGGTCGGTTTCCGCCATGCGGACTCCTTGCAGTGTCTCTGACAGAGATACCGCTTACTGCCCGTCAGTCAAGGGGTTACGCCCGTTTGCCAGCCGCCGTTCGACGGGATAGATTCCGAGGCGCACAAAAAGGAGTTCGCGTGGGACGACGTGGAATCAAGGAATACCGCGCCCCTGAAGCGCTGCAACTCATCCTGGCGGATCGGGACCGCGAGCAGTTGGTCTGTCCGTCGTGTGGATCGAAGTCGATCGACCGCGCGCCGAAGCGGCGGGTTCGGGCGCCTCAGGAGCACTCACACCGCAGGGTCACTCTCAAGTGTTCGGCGTGTGGGCGGCAGGCCGCGTACGTTCCCAAGAACGCTACCCAACCGTCGGAGGCGCAGCTCACCGCGAGCTAGTTGGGCGGGTAGGACGTGCGCGGATAGGCCGGGAATCAGTCGGGCGTCGAGAGCAACCTGGTCCAACGGATGGACGTCACAAAGGGCAACGGCAGGACGCCTGTCTTGTCATAGCTGTAGTAGACTACCAACGGCTGGCCCTTGATCCGATCGCGGCCGAGGAATCCCCAGTAGCGGCTGTCGTACGAGTTGTCCCGGTTGTCCCCCATGGCGAAGAACGAATCCGCCGGGACCACGATCGGGCCCCAATTCTTCAACGTCGGCCGGTACGTCTTGGGATCGCGATCACCCACCAGGTAGCGCACTTGCCACGAACGCATCTTGGGGTCCTCATGATCGGTGAACGGATCTTCGCGAACCACGTAGGGTTCGTCCTGAAAGGCCCCGTTCACCAATAACCGGTTGTCCTCCATCGCCAGCGTGTCGCCGGGCATACCGACCATGCGCTTGACCACGGTCAACCGCGGCTCTTCCACGGACTTGAAGATCACGAGATCGCCCCGCCGCGGCTCGCGGAACGCCGGCAGATGCACGCCGGTAAACGGGATCTCCGCTCCGTATAACGCCTTGTTGACGAACAGGAAGTCGCCAATGAGCAACGTGTTTTCCATGCTGCCCGAGGGAATGCGGAACGCTTCGATCAGAAAGGTGCGCAGAACCAGGAAGATCGCCAGCGCGATCACCAGTGACTTGGCCCACTCCTTCAGCGTTCCCGGTCTCGCCTTCGATTCAGACTTGGCCACCGATGTTGCTCTCCTGAACGGTTAGTTGTGCCCGGTGGGTTCTTCTACCCACTCGGCAAGAAAAATGTTCGTCTCACCCTCGACCGAGCCGTGTCGGTTGGATGCGAACACGAGCAGTTTCCCGTCCGGCGAAAACTGCGGGAAGCCGTCGAACGACGCATGCGTGGTGATGCGCGTCAGTCCGGTGCCATCGAGGTTGATCAGAAACAGGTCGAAGTTGCGGTCGCCGAGCAGGTGGTTGGACGCGAAGATGATCCGCTCGCCGTCCGGATGGAAATAGGGGGCGAAATTCGCCGAACCGAGGTTGGTGATTTGATGTTGCTCGCTGCCATCCGCGTTCATGACCCACAGTTCCATCCGGTTCGGGCGAATCAACTCCTCCGCCAGCAGCGACTGGTAGTCAGCCAGCTCCTGGGGATCGGTCGGGTGCCAGGCGCGGTAGACGATCTGGGAACCGTCGGGAGAAAAAAACGGTCCGCCGTCGTATCCGGGGGTGGTGGTCAGGCGCCGCACGTCGGAGCCGTCGGGATTCATCGTGTAGATATCGAGGTCCCCGTCCCGCGTCGACGTGAACACGATTCGGTCTTCCTGCAGGGACAACGTGGCCTCGGCGTCGTATCCCTGCGACTCGGTCAAGCGCTGCAGATCGCTCCCATCCGGCTTTGACGTGAATATCTCGAAATCCGGGACCTGCCACACGTATCCGCGCGAGTAGTCCGGCGGGGCCGGGCACTCGGCGTTCGCGCGGAAGGTGCTCGAGTACAGGACGCGCGATCCCCCGGAATAGAAATAACCGCACGTGGTCCGACCGAGCCCATTGGAGACACGATGGAGGCCGCTGCCGTCGATATTGACGATGTACTCCTGATCGCACGCCGAGGCAGTGTCGGTGCGCTGGAAAATCAGTTGCGTGCCGTCGGGGGAGAAATAGGCCTCGGCGTTCTGGCCGCCGAATGTCAACTGTCGCATGGTCGCGAAGTGTGTTTCGCCGTCCTCGGGCGCGCGGATCACCGCGGGGCCGGGGTTCTCCGCACAGGCCGCCGTCAGAACCAGCAGCACAAGGCTGCCGGCACGTCGCAACGTATTGGAAACCACGTCCACGTCCTCGTCCTCGTCGGTTGGGGCACGCAAGATAATAGCAACCTGATTGGGCAGTGCCGGGCCTGCTGGGCTAGAAGAAGAACGCACCGAATTCGAGTCGGCCCGATGCGCCGGTGGCACTCCCGAACAAGCCCCCGAGTGATTGACCCATGAAACGCAGGAACCCGCTCTGCCCCTCGATCGCAAAGCCCCCGGTGAACCCGACGCCCTGATGACCGCCGACCACCAACCCGAATCGCAGTGGGAGCGCCTTGACGAAGCGCCACGTGGTGCCGATATCCACGGCGATGACGGTCGGGAAATCACCCCCGGCGGGCAGGGTGGTGAACAGGTCGATCTGCAGAATGCGATTGGCCCACGCGCTTGCCCGAAACCGCACGATGCGTGGCAGGGTCACGTCCAGCGTTTCCGTGCCCACCACCGTCAGATCGAACGTGTCCAGGATACCGATGACCGAATCGAGGATCGTCGTCGATACGTTGATGGCCCCCGTCCGGTGCTCGAGATCCTCGACCGTCACCTTCCCGATGTTCGCGACCATGGCTTCGAGCGCAAACCCGTTGGTGGGCCACTCGAGTCGAACGAGGAAATCCGCTGCCACCCCGGAGCCCCGGCTGCCCAACGCATCTGAAACCGTGAAATCGTCGTAGTTGGTGTAATGCGATTCGATCGCGACGTTCGCCACTATGGAATCTCCGGTAACCCGTATCGTGCCCCCATTGGCGATGGTGGAGCGGCCGCGCCCGTAGAACACCGGACGCACCAGCCTGCCTCCGGCCCCCAGCACGACGATCGGGCCGTCGAGGGAATAGACGGGCCCCAGCCGGAGAACCGCGTGCAGACCGTAGTCGAGCGACGCCAGCGCCGCGCCACGCGAGTCGCCGAGCGTGAAGTCCTGGCGCGCGCCATTGCCGTCTCGCAGTAACGCGGCCGCATCATCATCCAACAGAAACGCGCCGTACGCCCTGCCCTGAGCGGAAAACCCGATCGACAGCCCGCCGAAGAGGCGGCCGCCCATGTACGCCCCACTCTCGGCGAGCCCGGAGGCCGCGATGCCCCGCCCGCGCGGAACCAGGCCGAGCACGTCGATCGCGTCACCGTAACCGATCTTGTCATCGTCATCGAGGAGCATCAACGCCCCAACATCCTCGAGATTGAGTGCGTTGTTCTCGGCGGACCCGCCGACGGAGATCGCAAACCCCCAGCGCGGGATCATGACGTGGCGAAAGGGGTCGATCCGAAATGACGGCGTGCGCCGCAGCCACGGCGCCAGATCGGATGCCTGGGAGCCCTCTGGAACCGATTGGGCCCCTGCGTCCCCGACGACCAGCCCCACGAGCAGCGGCAGTAGCAGCGCCGAGCGAGTCATGAGCCACCCCCCGAATTGATGCTGAGCAACACGGAGGCGAGAAACCGGACCATGTCCCCCGGGCGTAGCACGGCCCGGTTGGTACTGGATGCGCCGCGAATCGTGATGCGAGAGCGGACGGTGAACCGGTCGCCAAGCAGTGGCACCGTCTGGATACCGGACAACGTCAGCACCGCCTCATTTGTCCCGGGTTCCAGAACCCGGCCGGCGGAGTCGACGGTCCCGCCCGCGACCGGAATCGGCCCCACGATGACGGCGGTTGGGTCGAGAAACAGGTCCTCCTCACCCAGATCGCCCTCAGCAAACGCAAACTCGATGTCGACTTCGTACGGCGTGCCATTGACCAACTGCGCGGAAATCCCGGCCGCGGTGATGCGCTCTGCCACCTGCCGCGCGTCCAGGACGTCGAACTCGGCGCCGTCCAGGCTCTGACTCGTTTCGAAGACCACCCCGGCGGACGGCAACGTGAGATCCATCAGAACGACGAGGTCGACCGTCGCGCCCAGCAATGTCACCGGCGTCCCGCCGCCGGACCCGGACCCACTCATCACCATGGCTCCGCGCCGGTCATCGAGCACCAGATTCACCAGCCCATCGATCACGATGCCAGCTTCGACGTCCGCCACCGCGGTGCTGTTGCCCGCGATGGTGAAATCCGCGACGCCCGGATCGGTTACGGGCACGGCGCGGGACAGGCCGGCATCGGTGGTATCGTAGCGAGGCGTGCCGTCGGGAAGGCGAGGCACCGATCCATCCGGATTCAGCTCCACGACCCCGAACACGAAGTCCGTCAGCACCACCTGCTGAGCGCTGTCGTTGGTGAGTATCAGCCGTGCCCGGGCCTGCTCGATCACGGCATTCCGAACCGGCTCTTCAAAGTCACCAAAGTCGAACGCGTCGGCTGGGGGCTCTACCGGGACCATGAACGAATCCACCGCCGGCACGACGAACGGCTGTTGGTCGATGGCGATGCCCAGAATCCCATCAATGACCGTGTCGGCATCGACAGGCAGAAAATCGTCGGTGATGATGGAGTCGTCGGTGACGGTGAGGCGCAACTCGAAGGTCCGTTCGCCGCCACGCCGGAGCTGGTCGCGCGCGGCAGTCACGCTCTCCGGCTTGCACGCGGCCGTTACCAGCAGCAACGCCGTTCCCGCAGACCAAATACGAACCATGAACGGGTAATCAGTCACGGGGCTCAATCCGATCGCCAGGGACACAACAATAGTAAGGCTCCGGCGCGAATCGCGCAGCATCCATCCACCGAAAACGCATCATGGCACCGCGACACAGCCCCGGGCCGTGACGGACCTCACTCGCCGTCCATGAAGGGATAGCGGTAATCCGTCGGCGGCACGAACGTCTCCTTGATCGTCCGCGCCGACACCCAGCGGATCAGGTTGAGCAGGGAGCCCGCTTTGTCATTTGTGCCGCTGCCCCGGGCGCCGCCGAACGGTTGCTGGCCTACGACCGCGCCCGTGGGTTTGTCGTTGATGTAGAAGTTCCCGGCCGCATAGCGCAGCGCGGCGGACGCTTCACGCACGGCAGTGCGGTCGTTGGCAAACACCGCTCCCGTCAGCGCGTACGGCGACGTCGAATCGACCAGCCGCAGGGTCTCGTGCCATTGCTTCTCAGGATAGACATAGAGCGTCACGACCGGGCCGAAAATCTCATCGCACATCGTCACGTAGTCCGGCTTGTGCGCCTGGATCAACGTCGGCTGAATGAAGTATCCCGTGCTGCGATCACAGTCACCACCGGCGATGATGGCCGCATCGGAGGAACTCCGCGCCCCATCGATGTAGCCGGAAATGTCGTCGAACGCCTTCTGGTCGATGACGGCACCGACGAAGTTCCGAAAATCCGTCACGTCGCCCATGGGCAGGTTGGCGATCTGCTGGCACAGTTCGTCCTTGATTTCCGCCCAGATCTGTTCCGTGACGTACACCCGTGACAGCGCGCTGCACTTCTGGCCCTGGTATTCGTACCCCCCGCGGACGATCGCGGTGATGAGCGCGGCGCGGTCGGCGCTGGCGTGCGCCACGAGGAAGTCCTTGCCGCCGGTCTCACCGACGAGCCGCGGGTAGGTGGCGTATCGCTGGATGTTCTGGCCGACCGTCTTCCACAGATCCTGGAACACACCGGTGGACCCGGTGAAGTGCAGGCCGGCAAACCGCGGATTGTCGAGCACCGCTTCCGTAATTGCCGCAGAATCGCCGGGAAGAAAGTTCACCACGCCGGGCGGGAGGCCGGCCGCTTCGAGCAACCGCTGGATGTAGTAACCGCTGAGCACGGCGGTCCGTGACGGTTTCCAGATGACGGAGGTCCCCATCATCGCCGGCGCCGTTGGGAGGTTGCCACCGATCGACGTGAAATTGAAGGGCGTCACCGCGTAGATGAATCCTTCGAGCCCGCGGTACTCCATCGCGTTCCACATGCCCGCATCGGAAAACGGCTGCTCGTCATACAGGCGCTCGGCAAAGTGGGCATTGAACCGCCAGAAATCCACCAGCTCACATGCCGCATCGATCTCGGCCTGGTAGGCGGTCTTGCTCTGGTTCAGCATGGTCGCGGCGTTGAGCCGCTGCCGCCACGTCGTGGCCAACAAATCGGCGGCGCGCAGAAACACCGCCACACGTTCCTGCCACGGCCACGAACTCCACTCTCGACGAGCCGCCACGGCCACCTCGATGGCGCGCTGCGCCTCGGCCTTACCCGCCTTGTGAAACGTGGCCAACACGTGGCCGTGCGCGTGGGGCATGACCGATTGACCGGTCCGGCCGGTGCGCACTTCCTCGCCACCGATGATCAAGGGAATCTCGATCTCGCTGGAAGCCATCTCGGCGAGGGTCGTCTTGAGTTCATCGCGCTCCGGCGTTCCCGGAGCATATGACAGCACTGGTTCGTTGATCGGGATTGGGGTCTGCGCGGTTCCACTCATCGCTGAAGGCTCCTTTCGGGCCCTTAAAGATGCACGGACGCCCGCACGAAACCAACGCACGGGGCGACCATCTGGTGTTGGGGCACGACGGCTATTCTACGGCGGCGTCGGACTAGAAATGTAGATGCGCTTCCAGACTCACACGGTCGAGATCGCCCCTCGCCTGGGGAATGTCCTCGAGGAACAGGTAGAACATCGCGAGCCGGACGAACGGCACAGGAAAGGCTTCCAGTCCAAACCGGGCCCGAACCCGCTGGTTCTCGTCGACATCGAGGTTGGGATCGAGGTATCCGTAGGTCGCCTTGATGTTGAAGCCTCGCGTGGCTGCCAGGTCCGCCTCGGCGAATGCCGCCAGCTGGCGCATGTCGTTCCCGGCGTCCGGGGCGTCGCGTATGTAGTCGACCTCACCCATCACCACCAACGGGCCGACGGTCATCCCGCCGAAGCCACCGACGACACTACGCCGGCTCGCCGTTTCGCGATTGGTCGCGGCGGACGCGCCGATCCGGCCGTGTCGGAACACGACCGCCGCGCGCGACGAGACCTGTTTGCCACTGTTGTTCTCGGCGGCGCCGGCCGAGCCGTTGGTGAGGGCCACCGAAAGGGCCAGCGGCCCGGGCTCGAACCCGACCTCCACGCCCTGATCGGGCGTAAAATAGGTGAACCCCGTCCGCTCGCGGACGAACTCGGCATCGTCCTGAAGTCGGAAGCCGAACGGTAGAAGGAACTTGCCGGCTTTTGCGTATCCGTTCCCGGGAAGGTGTCGCGCCATGGCGAACGCCTCGCGTGAGGCCGCACGATCGGGACCAACGGTTTCGTCGATGTACAGCGTGATCCGGTCGCGGAGGAGACGCGCCTCGAGATACACCTGCGCCACGTCCAGCCCCATGGTGGTGCGCGGGGTGGACCGGCGGAGCGTTCCCGAGGCCTCCGCCCGTAGATCCCAGCCGACGCTCAGAACATCATTGAGCGCCTTGCCGACGACCGCCGACGTACGCCACGGAAGCGCCGTCTGGGCAAACACACTACCGAACGCCGTCCGGTTACCGCCCCCGGTGACGTTCGTGTGGCATTGCGAGCACTTGAGCCCGGTGCGGATGGACAGATACGGTTCGACCGCCTCCGTGCCGGCCGGCGATGCCGCGCCCGCCAGGACCGCGCCAGCCATCACGAGCAACCCGATCCGTCCGCCGCGTCGCATAATGGTGCCCCCTCAGAAAGCTGATTTCAGTTGTTCTGCGCCCCGTCCTGAATCCACGCCCGGATGATCCCGATCTGGGCCGCCGAAAGCGGCGCGCGTCCGAGCGGCATGCGTGTATCGATCCCGCCGACGGTGCCGGCCGTCCCGTTGAGTTTGTGAAGGAGGTAGCTCGAATCGGGCTGGAACGGTCTGACACGCTTCATGGGCGCTTCCACGGCGTCCACATCGACCAGGCCGGCGTACGCCAAGCCGTCGCTGAGGTTCAGCCCCTGCGCGGGACCGCCGCCCGCGGCCGCATGGCAGCCCGAGAGCGCGCAGTTCGCCGTCAGGATCGGCTGCACATCGGCTGACAGCATCGCGGCCGGCGGAATCGTGTCCACAGGCAGCGTATCATCGGGCCCGAGCGGGTTGCCGTGCTGATCCAGACCGGTCCCGTCACCTGGACACCCGGCAAGCACGAGGAGCCATCCGATCAGCGTGGCGCAACGCGCCAGCGGGAAGATTTTGAAGGTCGAAGCCATGAACACCTGCGAGTTGGAGCCTCACCTGAGGCTACTTCGCGACCACCACGTTTCCGAGCGCACCGGCGTCAGAACGAGCGTTTCCCGCCACGGGCGTCGGCGCGCGCACGTTCCATCGATACCCAACCCAGATCAAAACGAGCCCGATGAGTTCCGTCACGTACAACACCTCGGTATAGCCAAACCGCGTCGCCGTCCCGCCGATGCCGGGAAGCAACGCCCCGATGGCTATGAACACGTTGCCCACGAACCGGTTGTAGGAGTCGCTGCGGCGACGGTACCGGATGGCCGAAACCACCGCCCCCCCGATGAGGAACGCGGCCGCGTACGTGTTGATGAACGGGCTGAACATCCGCGCCCACCGCCAGATTATCACCGAGCCGGTAAGACGGTACGTCTCGACCAGCTCATAGTTGACCGGCGAAAAGACCACGGCGGTTGCCGCGATGAGGAAGAACGGCACCAGCACCATCGTCATCCGGTTGGCCGTCCGGCGTTTCAGCAGAAGGTATACGGTCCCCTGCGCGAGAGGCGCGCCACCCAGCAAGGCCCCGGTGATGTACCAGGCCTTGAACAGGACGACGTGCCACCCCGCCAGGGTCACCGCCGACTCCACGAACGTCCCCGCACCGAACGCGAGGATTCCGCCCGCCCACCAGAGCAGGTGGGGTCCCGACCGACGATCCAGATAGCGACTATAGACGGTAGCCGCGAAGAAGAGGGCGACAACGGTCGTCGCGATCGGGATGAAGTGGACGGCGCTTCGCATGGCTAGAACGTGAGGTTGTAGGTGACGATCAGGCTTCTCGGCGGCTCCGGCCGGAAGAAGGCGGCGTTGGCGAACTCGGCGTACATATTGGTCAGGTTGTTCACCACGAACCCGACCTGATGGGCATGCGTTCCGCGGCGCAGGATCGTCAATCCGCCCCGGATCGAGTGTACGGTGAACGCCGGCAACGTCTCCCCGATCGGGTTGCCCGGCAGGATCTCCGCGTCGTCGCGGGCTGCGGGACATCGAAAATGTCAGTCGCGGTCCGTGTGGCGGTGACCAGGATCGGGGTCATGTGTATGGCGACCGAATCGCGTCGGGTGGTGTCACGTTCGGCCGACCGCTGAGCGGACACAGGGCCCGCGACGACAACGGCCATCGCTACCAACGACCGCCGTGATTCGTGAGCACGTTGCAATGTAGGAGGGCACCAGGATCGAATCCCTTGCTGATGGTTACGCCGCCGTCTGTGGCATCGGCGTGCGGATACATTAGGAAAGGAACCGGTTTTCTCGGTATTCGGATTGGTACGGACGGTGACCTCCGTAGAACTACGGAGTCAGCCCTCCAACAGGCCCGATTTCACTGCGAATCTGGTGAGATCCGCCACCGTTCGAATGGAGAGCTTTTTCATGAGGTTTTCACGATGACTTTCAACGGTCCGGTGACTTATCCCGAGTTCGGCGGCCGCCTCCTTGTTGGTACGGCCGGCGGCGATCAGCAGCAATACGTCGCGTTCGCGGCTCGTAAGCCGGCCCAGTCGGTCGGTATCGCGACCGCGATCCTCCTCCTCGCGTAGCGCGGTTCCGAGTCGTTCGGTCACCACCGGACTGAAGAACGTCTCGCCGGCACTCACCGCACGAATAGCCGACCGAAGGTCCCCCGGGGCCGAGTCCTTCAGCAGGTAGCCGCCGGCACCGGCGCGAACCGCCTCCAGGACGTACTCGGTGTTGTCGTACACGCTGAGCACGAGGACGCGGGTGTCCGGCATCGTCGTCTGGAGTCGCCTGGCCACCGCAAGGCCCGACTGGTCGGGCATCGAGATGTCGAGGATGACCACGTCCGGACGGTGCTCGACCACGGCGGCCAGCGCTTCCGCGCCTCCGCTCGCCTCCGCCACGACCGTGATGTCTTCGGTCTGCTCGAGCACCGACCGGATGCCCTCGCGCACAATGGCGTGATCATCGGCGATGACGACGCGGATGGCGCGCCCGCTCACGTGGTCGCCTGTCCAGTCGGCACCGACACCGTCAACTCGACACCGCCGCTTTCACCGGCGCAGGCGCCGATCGTGACCTGTCCACCGATGGCGTGCAAGCGCTCGCGCATGCCGACGAGTCCCATGTGTCCCTCGCGCTCCAATTGCGACATCTCGATGGCCTCGGGAAGTCCCCGCCCGTCGTCACAGACGTACATATGCAGGATCCCCCCTTCTTCGACCAGCGAGACGTCGACCCGCCGCGCCTGCGCATGCCGCACGACGTTGGCCAGCCCTTCTTGCAACGCGCGATACACCGCGAGTTCCGCGGCTTCCGAGAGCGGCGTCACCTCGCCCGCGCGCAGTTCCACCTGGAGATCGGATCGTTCGGCGTAGTGTCGGGCGAGCGCCCGCAACGCGGGAACCAGCCCGAGCTCATCGAGCAATGACGGTCTGAGATCGTTGGTGACGTTCCGAATGCTCGTCAACCCGGCGTCGACCAGCTCCAACGCCCGGTCGAGACGGGGCGTGAGATCGGGCGCAACCGATTCCCGAAGCAGGCCGAGTTGCATCTTCACGGCTGAAAAGACCTGTGCCGTCTCATCGTGCAACTCACGCGACAGGCGCCGGCGTTCGTCCTCGTGTTGCCGCACCATCCGGGTGGCCAGGCGTTCGAGTTCGCCGCTACGCGACTCGAGCCTACGGTCGAGTTCCGCGTTCTGCAACGCCGCCCCCACCTGCTGGCCCAGCGCGACGAGAAACTGGTTGTCGAGCGCCGCAAAGGGATCGCGGGCATCGCTCACGATGACCAACGCGCCGGCAACCTCGTCGCCCCGAAAGACCGGCAGGGCCGCCGCATAGGGTGGGTCGTCAGGAGCAGATCGGGCGGTCTCTGGTCGGCCGGTCCGCAGCATGCGTTCGATCGCTTCCGCCGCCGCGCCTGCCGGCTTCGAACCGGCCCAGGCGCTGCACGCCCCCGTGCCACGGACGTAGTGCCCATCCCCGGTTCCGGCCACGTACATCGCGCTGCCCCGCACGGCGGTGAGCGTCATGGTACTTTCGAGCAGGCCGTCGAGCACGTCGGCCTCGTGTCCGCGGCGTTGCAGGTCACCCGAGAGCGCCGACAATGCGGCAAGCCCCCGTTGGAGGTCCTCGACCACCAGCATGAGAATGCCGGCCCCCATCGCCAGCACGAAGAGGATATCGAGGTAGTAGCCCCACGGGTTCCATGCGCCGCGGGCCCGCAGAAACGGGTAGTCGAAGTGGTGCAGTCCCCAGAGCGTCAAGGCGACCGCGAGGAATCCCGCCGACGTCGCACCCACGCGGCGGTAGTGCTTGAAGAACGCCCACCCGGTCCACAACGTGGCAAGGCTCAGGAACGCCACCGCCGGGCCGGCCGCCAGGATGAAATGGTCGAGCCGGTAGATGGCCACGTACGACCAGAGTGGCGGAAAGAGCACGAGCACCAGGTATCGATTACGCCACACAAGCTGCTGGGAGAAGACCAGCGCGGCCCACAGCAGGGCCAGAGCCGTCCAGCCGGTGACGACCTGGTGCCAGTACAACCAGATCCAGTTCTCGGTTCGCAGGAAGTTGATGATCGCGCCGAGCCGGAGAGCGTATAGCAACCAGGCGAGCGCGAACCAGCCGAAATACGGTTTGTGGTAACGCCTGAACAGCGCCGCGAACAGCGCGGCCAGACCGAGGGTGACCGCACCCTGGAGGATCGCCGCCGACCATTCGGCCACGGTTGCCGCGGGAATCTCGTACTGCATTGTCGTGAAAGGAAAAGCACACGCCGGGTTCGAGCAACGGGCGTTTGCGCGCCGCTGGCGCGCGTGCTAACTCTCCGGTCGTACTCAAGCGAGGACATCACCATGCGCCGTTTCACGGTCGCGCTGACGATCGCGGCCCTTGCCGCCTGCGCTCCCGACTATGACATCATCATCCGCGGCGGCACCGTCTACGATGGAAGCGGCGACGCGCCCGTCACCGCCGACGTGGCGATCGCCGGCGACACCATCGCGGCCATCGGTGACCTCTCCGGGGGATCGGCGAGGGAGGAGATCGACGCAACGGGACTGGCCGTCTCTCCGGGCTTCATCAACATGCTCTCGTGGGCCACCGAGACCCTGATCGAAGACGGCCAGTCGCAGAGCGACATCCGCCAGGGCGTCACGCTCGAGGTGTTCGGCGAAGGCTGGTCGATGGGACCGCTCAACGAGGCGATGCGGCAGGAAGAACTCGATCAGCAGGGCGACATCAAGTTCGATATCCCGTGGACCACGCTTGGCGAGTATCTGGACCATCTCGTCGCACGCGGCATCACGCCCAATGTCGCATCGTTCGTGGGCGCCACGACGGTGCGCATCCACGAGATCGGCTACGACAATCGCCCGCCGACGCCGGACGAATTGGACCGAATGCGCGCGTTGGTCCGCCAGGGCATGGAAGAAGGCGCGCTCGGCGTCGGCTCATCGTTGATCTATGCCCCCGCGTTCTACGCCGGCACCGACGAGTTGATCGAGTTGTGCAAGGTCGCTTCCTCGTATGGCGGTTCGTACATCTCGCACATGCGCAGCGAGGGCAATCGGCTGCTCGAGGCGGTGGACGAATTGCTGACGATCGCGCGCGAGGCGGACATCGCGGCGGAGATCTACCACCTCAAGGCGGGCGGTCAGTCCAACTGGCCCAAGATGGACCGCGTGATCGAGCGGGTCGAAGCGGCGCGAGCGGAGGGTCTCCGCGTCAGGGCCGACATGTACACCTACCCGGCCGGCGCCACCGGCCTCGATGCCGCGATGCCGCCGTGGGTGCAGGAGGGTGGGCACGACGCCTGGGCCGGACGCCTGCGCGACCCGGCTATTCGCCGGCGCGTCGCGCGCGAGATGCGCACTCCGACGGACGAATGGGAGAACCTGCTGTTGGCCGCGGGCACAGCGGAAAACGTGTTGCTGGTGGGATTCAAACAGGATTCTCTGAAGTACCTCACCGGCAAGTCGCTCGCCGAGGTCGCGACGATGCGGGGCGCGTCGCCCGAAGAGACGGCGATGGACCTCGTGGTGTTGGACGATAGCCGCGTCGGCACCGTCTACTTTCTGATGTCCGAGGAAAACATCAAGACGCAGATCGCGCTGCCGTGGGTCAGCTTCGGATCGGATGCAGGGTCGCCGGCAACCGCAGGGGTGTTTCTCCGTTCCAACCCGCACCCGCGCGCCTATGGCAACGTCGCCCGCCTGCTCGGCAAGTACGTCCGGGACGAACAAGTGATCCCGCTCGAGGAAGCGGTACGGCGGTTGACGGCGCTCCCGGCCGAGAATCTGGCCATCCGTCACCGCGGCAAACTCGAGCCGGGTTACTTTGCGGACATCGTCGTGTTCGATCCGGCGACCATTCAGGACCACGCGACGTTCCAGGAGCCGCACCAGTACGCGACCGGCGTCGTGCACGTGTTCGTGAATGGAACCCAGGTGCTGCACGACGGCGAGCATACCGGCGCGTTGCCCGGGCGGGTGGTCCGTGGGCCCGGGTGGACCGGCTGGAACGAGGAATAGGAGATGCGGATGCCGGACGAGCCCGAACGCCGCGACAGGCGTGATCGCCGCGACAAGCCCATTCGCAAGGGGGAGCGGCGCGAGAAGAAGGCGGCGGTGAAGATCGACCGGCGGAGTGACTCCGAGCGCCGCACGACGAGGCGTCGCAGCGGGCGGGATCGCCGGGACGACTGAAATCCAGGACGGACGAAGATGGGCCAAGGGTCGAACGGTTCGTGATCAGCGGCGGGCTACGACTCAAGGGCTAGGCTCGGCCTCACGCCTCTGCGCCCTCTGCGCCCTCTGCGGTAAACAGTGATCGGTCAATCGTAGCTCGCCCAAGGGTCCGCGGAGATCGCTGCGAGCGCAGCAAGGAGTCGGCGAGGTAGGAATGGCCAGGGACGGAATTGAACCGCCGACACGCGGATTTTCAGTCCGCTGCTCTACCAACTGAGCTACCTGGCCCAAGGGCGGGAAGTATAGCGACGCCCTCCTCACCCATCCACCCCGCCCTCCTCGTCTCGGGTGTGGAACCGCGCCAATTCGGCCGCATCGGGGAAGCGCTGCGAGATGCGGCGCACCACGTCGCTTGCGCGGTCGGGACGTTTCTTCACCGTCCGATAGATCTCCTCCAGCCGGATGGCAGCCTGGATCTTCACGTGGGGTGCGGTTTCGTCCGATGCGAGATGGCTCTCGAGCAGACGAATGGTGTCTTCGAGCGTGGGCCGCGTATTGGGGGGCGGGCCGTCCGCACCCCCTTGCAGCAACGTCACCGCAACCCACTCACCGAACGGCGCGACGACATGGTCCCACACCAGATCCCACAGGGTCCACAGGACCGCAAACGCGCCGGACGCGACGTACAACCGCGCATCGTGCGCGAGGTAGCCCGCCACCGCAAACAGGATGGTGGCCACGGCAAACGCCACCCGCACGATTCGACCCGGGTTGGTGTACGGTTGGGTGGGCGTCATGGGCGATGTCCTCTGTTGCGCCCGCGTGCGGGGACTGTGAGCATTGTATCTATGACCCACGGGAGCCTGGTGCAACGTCATACGCGATCGACCCCTTCATGCGGATAGCCGTGATCGGCGGGGGGATGGCGGGCCTCGCTTGCACGGATGCGCTCGTCGCGCAGGGTGCCGAGGTGACGCTGTTCGAGTCCGGGGATCGGTTTGGCGGTCAGGTTCGCACCACGCGCGATCGCGGATATCTCGTTGAGGAAGGAGCGGACGCGATCGGCCCCAACCATGGTGTGGCGGCCGCGCGCGCACGCGCCATGGGACTTGGCGACCAACTCGTCGAACACCACGCCCTACCCACCTTGCGCCTCTTGAACGGCGCCCTCGACCCGCTCCCCAACGACGATGCGGCGACCCTGCTGGGGATCCAAGATCCGAGAACCCCCGGCCGCCCGCCCGTGACCCTGGCGAGCGGGATGGACAGCCTGGTGCTTGCCAGCACGGCCCGGCTCCGTGAGGCCGCCGATCTGCGCAGGGGTACGTCCGTCGTGGCCCTCGACCGCACGCCGGACCATTGGATCGTGAACCTTGCGATGGGGTCCGCCCTCCAGGTGGATGCGCTCGTCCTCGCCATTCCCCCAAAGACCGCCGCATGGCTCGTCCACCCGACCGCACCGTCGGGCGGCCGGTTTCTTGCGAGCCTCGGGGCGCGCCCGGCCGTGGTGGTGAGCCTCGGCTTTCAGCGCGACGCGCTCACCCATCCGCTTGACGCCAACGGGTTCTCCGTCCCGCTGGAGTCCCTGGAGTCCGGCGTCCAGTCGTGCGCCTTCGTGAGTTCCTACATCTCCGGTCGCGCGCCGGATGGCTGCGTGTTGTTGCGCATTCTCATGCGCCCTGGCAGGCGGGAATTGGACCGGGCGACCGATGCCGTCTGGGTCGACCGCACCTTGGAATCGATCACTCCCGTGCTCGGCATCCGCGGCGTGCCGGACGCCTACTGGGTGGCCCGATGGCCCGAAGTGGTTCCGACGTTCAGCGATCGCTACCGCGGGGCCGTCGCGGCGGGACGCGAAGCGCTGCGTAAGGTGGGCCTGGTCGAGCTCGCCGGTTCGGCGTACGACGGGCCGGGGATCGATGCGGCCATCAGCTCGGGCGTCGCGGCGGCGGCCGCGCTCGGCAGCCTTGTCCGCCGGTAGCGCGCCCGCCTCCGCCCGCGCGGACCGGGATTCCGACCCCGACGCGTTACCTCTCCCCCCAAGCGAAGGTCTGATGCGCGGAGGGACGCAGCCGGCGGATGGTGAAGTCGTGCGGCGCGTGCTGGCCGGCGAGGCGGAGCTGTTCCGCGTGCTGGTGGAGCGCTACCGCGAAGAGTTCGGTCGGTTCGCCAGCTCCCTCACCGGCGATCCGGACAGCGCGGCCGACGCGATGCAGGAAGCGTTCATTCGTGCCTACACGTCGCTGGCCTCGTGTCGCGATCCGGAACGGTTCAAGCATTGGTTCTTCCGCATCCTCACCAACCGCTGCCATACGGTGAGATCGCGGCGGAAACAGGAGGTCCCGCTCGAGGGCCCAGAACCGGCATCCGCCGCGCGGACGGACGCGCGCGTGGAGCAGAATGAACTGCGTGACATCCTCGCGCGGGCGCTCGATACGCTCACCGAGGAGCAGCGCACCGCGTTCGTGCTCAAGGAAGTCGAGGGCTACGGCTACGACGAGATGTCCCGGATTCTCGGTGTGGGAGTCGACGCGCTGAAGATGCGCGTGTACCGGGCGCGGGACGCTTTGCGCGCCCGCCTCAGGGAGAGTGCATGACGGACGAGCACCAGTTCAGTCCGGACGCTCAGCGTTTTCTGGACGGTGAAGCGCGTAAAAGCCCGAGCACTCCGGAACGGGACGACGCGCTGTTGTTGCAGCGCGCGGTTTCGGCCTACGCCAACGCGATCGAGCGTCCGGGCCCGGCCGTCGACGACGTGGTGATGGAGCAGGTCCTCCGGAGTGCTGCGCGGGCCGGGCGGTCTGCCATCTGGCGCTGGTTCACCGGCCCCCAGGAGTTCCACATCCGGCCGGCGCTGGCCGCTGCGGCGGTGCTCGTGATCGCCGTGGTCGTCTGGTTGCCCACCGGATCCGACGACCCGGCGCCGACCGTTGCCCCCGTTCCGCCGGCGGCGGCGATGCGTTCCACCGAGGGGTCGCTGGTGGCCCTGCCGGATAGCCCTCGCCAAACGGCGCTCGTGCGATTCCAGCTCCAAGCCGTGCTGGCGAGCAGCGTCACGTTGCTCGGGACCTTCAACCGCTGGGAGCGGCCCGGTATTCCCCTCACCCGGACCGGGACGGACGGGACCTGGACGGCGACGATCCCGGTTCCACTCGGAGAACAGCGATACGGGTTTCTGGTAAACGGATCGACCTGGACCCCCGACCGCGCGGCGCACGCGCAGGCGGACGACGGATTCGGCCGAACGAGCAGCATCCTGGTCGTGGGCCCACGCGGGATCGCGCGATGACGCGGCCCGTCGCGATCCTGCTGCTCGTGTCCGCCACGAGCGCAGCAGCCCAGGAGGGGGTGGTATCGACCCTCATGACTCGAGGCGCCGACTCCGTGCTCGCCGTCGAGGTGTCTGCCCTCGTCGACACGACGGCGGAGAAGGGACTCCCGGGCGACGCGGTGCTCGACATGGCATTCGAGGGGCTCGCCAAAGGTGTGGCGCCGGACCGACTCACCGCCGCGCTGCGGGATCTCGCGCGGCGCCTCGAGGAAGGGTTGACGGTGGCACGGTCCGCCGGGCTCGATCGCCCGTCACCGATGGTGGTATTATGGACCACCACCGCGTTGCATCGTCGGGTAACCCGGCCGGACATTCGGGCGTTGTTCACCGCCGTTTCCGACGACGAGACCCGCGTCGCCGGTCTCACGGTGGTCACCGCCCTGAGCACCGCCGGTTTCGCGAGTGGCGATGCGCTGACCGTGGTGCTGCGGCGCGTGGCCGGCGGTACGGGAGCGGCCGACTTGCTCGAGATTCCGTCGTTTGCGGCGCACCTCGCCTCGCAAGGTGAACCGCAGACGTCCATTCTGACCCGCCTGCTGGCGGGAGAGGGGTTCTAAGATGCGCGCAACCGCTGTGATCGCCGGCGGCATGGCACTGCTGAACGCCGGAGCGTTGGCCGGACAAGAAGCGCTGGACGTCTGCCGCTCGATCGGCAACGTCGAGGTGGGCTACTGGGTCGAGTATCAGCTCGTGTCTGTCGGCGGCGCTCAGCCGGCCCCCAATCGATTGCGGCAGGCGCTCGTCGGGCGTGAGTCCGTCGACGGACGATCCTACCTTCAGTTCGAGACCTCGATGTCGATGCCGCAAGGATCCGCGGTGATTCAGATGCTCGTCCCAGCCTACCCGTTCGAACCGGGCGACGTGGCCGGTTTGGTGATGAAAATGGGCGATCAGCCCGCCATGCCGGTTCCACGCGAAATGATCCAGATGATGCGGAACCGCATGCCACGCGATCCGACGACCAACATCGGCAAACAGTGTGGTGAGGCCGAGGTCGTCGGGTGGGAGTCGATCACCGTTCCGGCAGGCACGTTCCGCGCGCTGCACTTGCGGCCGCCGCCGGCCGACGGGGCAACCTCTGACATCTGGGTCTCACCCGATATTCCGTTCGGCATGGTGCGGGTGCTGATGGCCGGCGGTACCGAAGGCGAGATCACGCTCGTCGCGCACGGCACCGACGCCGTGTCCTCCATCAACTGACGACCGCACGGATGCGACAGTACCAGGTCGTGCTCCACAAGCTGCAAGGAGGCCGCCAGCAGGAGGAGGAGTCGCTGACCGATCTCATGAACGAGCGCGAACGCGCCGGCTGGGGGTTGCACTCGTCGACCGCACTCGAACCGACGCGCCTCATGCTGGTGTTTGTGCGGGAGGCCTGACCGCAACGTTCCCGGGTCGTGAGGCGTCGTGTACAGGAACCCGAAAAGGACCATCAGGTGCTCGTGCCAAGCGGTGTGGCAGCGAGTGACACCTGAGAGACGAGCCCAGGGACCTCCATGACCGATTCGGCAGCGGAAACGGCGGAACGGATCGCGACACGCCAGGTGTATGCGGGGCGCCTGCTTCGCGTGGACGAAGACCGCGTCCGGCTGCCCAACGGCAAGGAGATCGCGCTGGAAATGGTCCGCCACCCTGGGGCCGCGGCCGTCGTGCCGTTGCTTTCCGCCCTCGATCATCCCGATCCACAAGTGCTGATGCTGCGGCAGTATCGCTATGCCACGACCGGGACGATCTGGGAAATCCCGGCGGGCGTGCTTGAGCCGGGCGAAAGCCCTGAGGACTGCGCCCGTCGCGAGCTGCGGGAGGAGACCGGAGCAAGTGCCGACCAATTCGACTTCCTGACCACCATCTACACGACGCCGGGCTTCACCGATGAACAGATCCACCTGTTTGTCGCCACCGGCATCCGAGCGGGTGAGGCGGCACCAGAGGTCGACGAGCAACTCGAGGTCGTTCCCCTGCCCATGTCGCGGGTGCTGCAAATGATCCAGGAGGGAGAAATCGTCGATGGGAAATCGATCGTGGCTTTACTGTTCCTGGCGGGCTTTCGCCTCAATCGATGACCTCCGGTTCCGGTCGGTCCCGTCCCCGTAATGGGACGCCGGGAACTAAATGATGGCGGATCGCGTTCTGGAAGGTGAGAACGTAAACATTTAATTAGCATTGACTTATGAGATAGAACGTTGTTGTCGGGATCAAGGTACGGATGTTGCTCCAATCAGTCCATGGACTCAAGGAGAGCAGGCGTATCGGACCATTTTTGTCGGAATTCGGGGGGACTCGCTGAGCCCTCCCCAAGGAGCTACCGATGAACCCAGTGACGACGATGGCGGCTCGGGCCGTGCCGTCCACTCCGGTGCGGACCCAGACCGACTCGGAGGTGGTCGCGGCCTACCTGGCCGGAGACCACATGGCGTTCGACCGCCTGGTCGAGCGCTACCAGCGCAGGCTGCTGAACTTCGTGTACCGCACGATCGGCGACCGGGAGCGGGGCGAGGACCTCGTCCAGGAGGTCTTCATTCGTGTGCACCGGCACCTGCATCGGTTCGATCAAACCAAGAAGTTCTCGACCTGGATCTACACGATCGCGTCCAACCTCGCGAAGAACGAGTTGCGCAATCGCAGTCGCAATCCGTTGGTGCTCTTTCAGACGATCAAGAAGCACTGGGAAGCGGATCACCGGCCGCTGCAGTTCGAGGACAGCCACTATCGGCCCGACGATCTGTTTCGCAAACGGCACCTGCGCGAACTGGTCGAATGGGCGGTCGCTCAGCTCCCGGAACACCACCGGATCGTCTTCGTGCTACGGGAACTCGAGGGGAAGACCTACGAGGAGATCGCGGAGATCACCGACTGCAATCTCGGGACGGTCAAGAGCCGGCTGAATCGCGCGCGGCATCGGTTCGCGCAGGTGATCGAACCGTACGTGGACTGACCCGCATAGAGGCGGGCACGAGGCAATCCTGGATTCTGGGTAGGTGGGCGTTCCGCCCACCTACCCGTTGTTTTCCGGCAACTCCCCCCTGGAACTTACGTGGCACCCGACGGTACAATTCGCCCGTCACCATCGGCTAACGTCGTGAACTGCACCGAATTTCAGAAGCTACATTCCGAGTTGCGCGACGGTCGACGCGTCGACAGGGGCGTCGAGCGCCGACTCGAGCACCATCGCCGGCACTGCCAGCAGTGTGAGCGACGGATCGAGTTGACGGATCGTGCGCTCGATGCGTGGCGGGACGTCGACGTGATTGCGCCATCGCCCGGATTTTCCCAGCGCCTGCGCCGTCGCCTACTGGCTGAAGTCTCCATCGGGGATCCGGTCGTACCGACCCACGCGGGGCTCGCTGCGGCATTTTTGCTTGCCGCCGCGGTGGGAGTGTTCCTGTTCGAAGGACTCCGGGGGCCCGCCGAGGAGCCGGCCGCGGTAGCCGCCCTCGATGAGTTGCCCGGGTTTGCCGATTCAACCGTCGACGTGCCACCCTCCGAACTGGCCGACGTCACCATCCCCCCCTTCAGCCCCAACAGATTCGAGTTCAGCAGTTCCCAGGAGCCCCTGGGGACGAACGTCGTCTTCGCGCGTTAGCGCCTGTCACTTTCTAAGCGTCTCCCCGATCGGTAATTTCCGCTCAATGGCGGGTCTTACCATCGAGAAGGTGTACGGCGCCTTGAAACGCGGTGAAGTGGCGCCGACCTATTATCTCACCGGGACAGAGGAAACGCTCAAGGATGAGCTCGTCGCGGCAATCGTGGATGCGGCGGTCGACCGCGCGAGCCGTGATTTCAATCTGGATGTTCGATCGGCCGGCGACCTGACCGGCGAGAGCCTGCACGCGCTCATCGAGACACCCCCGATGCTGGCGGAACGGCGGGCGGTCGTGGTGCGCGGACTCGATCAGTGGCGACGCAACGCCAAGATCTGGAAGGTCCTGGACCGATACATCGATAACCCTTCACCGACGACGGTGCTGATCCTCACCGAAAGCGCGGCGGAGAAACTCAACGCGAAGCTCGCGCGTGTGACGACGCACGTGGCGGTCGACGGCTTGAAGCCGAATCAAGTCCGCCGCTGGTTGAGCGCCCGCGCGCGGCGGTGTGGCATCGAACTCGAGGACCGCGCCGCGGACCATTTGGTCGCCGCGGTCGGTGGCGATCTTTCATCGATGGCGCTCGAGATCGAGAAGCTGGCGGCGGCGGCGGAGCCCGGTCGGCCGGTCACTGCCGGCGACGTGGCGCAACTGGTCGGCGTGCGGCATGGGGAAACCGTATCCGACTGGATCGATCTCGTGTTGCGACGGGCCACGGCGGAGGCGACGGCGCAACTGGATTCGATCCTGGCGCTGCGGAGTGTGAGCGGCGTGCAGCTCGTCGCGCAGCTCGGAACGGCGCTGGTCGGCGTCCGCGTCGCCCGCGCGCTCCTGGATGACGGGGCGCCCGCCACGCGGGTCGAGGGTGGCGTACTCCAGCGCATCAAAGGGGCGCGCCCGCTGAAGCTCCGGACCTGGAGCCTGGAGGCGAAGACCTGGACACGCGCGGCGTCCGAGTGGACCGCTGTCGAGCTGGACGCCGCGATCGCACACACCTATGACGCCGATCGCCAACTCAAGTCGACCACGATCAGCAACGAACTCGGCACCTTGAAAACGTTGCTCCTCCGCCTGAGCCGGAGCACCATGCCATGATCAAACGGGGGACGTTGGCACTCGTGTGCGCGTGCGCGTACCCACTCGCCGCGCAGGTACCGACCGATGCGACCCTGGCGTCGGCGATGCAACTGGTCACCGAAGGCCAGGGCGATTCCGCCCGCGCCCTGGTGCGCGCGCGGCTCCGCCAGGTCGGGCCGAGCGACTCGCTGTATCCCGAAGTGCTGTTCATCGCCGGGGTCGTCGCGGACAACGCCGATAGCGCGCTGGCGGCGTTCCGGCGTGTGAGCATCGAGTTCTCACAGTCCGCCTGGGCCGATCATGCTCTGTTGCGCATCGCCCAACTGCATTTCGCCGCCGGCGACCTCACGACCGCGACCCGCGCAGCCGAACGCATTCTGCTCGACTACCCGATGTCGCCGGTGGGACCGGCGGCCGCGTACTGGGTCGCGCGCGTACGGCTGGAACGGGGCGAGTTGTCCGAGGCCTGCGATTACTTGCAGCGCGCCGCGACGAGCGAGGACGTCGAACTGGCCAATCGGGCGGCCTACTATTTTCAGCGCTGCCGCGATCTCGCACGACCCGACACGGCGGCGCGAGACACGGCGGCCGCCACTCCCCGGGCCGGGGCAACGGCCTATGCCGTCCAGGTCGCGGCCGTGGAGACCGCGTCGGCCGCCGATGCGGTCATGCGGACCCTCACCGCCGCGGGGTTCACGCCCCGAGTGGTGCGCGAGGGTGGCTTCTTCAAGGTCCGCGTCGGCCGATTCCGCACGCGCGGCGACGCCGACCGCGTGCGCGCGCAGGTGCGGGACAAGCTGGGGGGATCACCGTTCGTGGTCGAGGAGCAGTGAGCCGTCGGCCGACCGCGCAAGACGCCATTGATACGCCGCTGATGCAGCAGTATCGCGAAATCAAGGCGCGGCACAGCGATGCCGTGCTGTTTTTCCGCATGGGCGACTTCTACGAAATGTTCCTCGACGACGCCCGGCTCGCCGCCCGCGAGCTGGGCCTGACGCTCACCAGCCGTAACAACGGCGCTGCGGCCAATGTCCCGCTGGCTGGCGTGCCGGTGAAGGCCGCGGCCCAGTACGTGCGCCGCCTGGTCAGCTTGGGCCATCGCGTGGCGATCTGCGAGCAGGTTGAAGATCCGAAACTCGCCAAGGGAGTGGTACGGCGCGAGGTGATCGAGACCGTGACACCGGGTGCGGTCCTCTCGGACGAACTCCTCGACAGCGCGCGCAACAACTTCATGGTGGCGGTGGCGCCGGGGGAGGACACGGTGGGAATGGCCGCGCTCGACGTTTCGACCGGAGAATTCGTACTCGAAACCGTCGAGCCGGCGAACGCGCCGGCGGCCCTGGCGCGGCTCGATCCGCGCGAAGTCGTCGTGCCGGCCGGAGCCGTGATACCGTTCCTGCCGGACGACGTGCTCGTCACCACTCGCGACGCGTGGGAGTTTGACCGCTCACTCGGCACCGACGAGCTGCTCCGCCGATTCGGGGTGGCGAGTCTGGACGGGTTCGACCTCACGCCGGACGACGGCCCGGCCCTCAGCGCCGCCGCGGCGCTGCTGGCGTACGTGCGAGACATCCAACCGGCCGGTGTACCGCAACTCCAGCGGCCGGGCGTACGCCGTGCCGGCGGCACGATGCCGCTCGATGACATGACGCGGCGCAATCTGGAACTCGTCGATCCGCTGCGACCGGGTGATCGCGCGAAGACCCTGCTGCAGGTCGTCGACCGGACGGTGACACCGATGGGTGCGCGGCTGCTGCGACAATGGTTGCTCGCGCCGCTGCGGGACGCCGTGGCCATTCGGGCGCGACACGACGCGGTGGACGTCCTGGTGCAGGATCAGCCCGGGCGCGGGCGCCTGCGCGATGGGCTGGACGGGGTGCGGGACGTCGAGCGGCTGGCCGGCCGGGCCGCGGCGCGTCGGGCCACGCCGCGCGACCTGGGTGGGCTGAGGGATTCCCTGCAGCGCCTTCCCGGCGTGAAGAGCGCACTCGAAGGCCTCGCGGCACGCGAATCGAGCGCACGGTTGGAACGGGTGGCGGACGGGTTTGACCTGCTGGCCGACCTTACCGAGCGGCTGCAGGACACGCTCACGGACCGTCCCCCTGCCGCCATCGGAGCCGGCGATACCGTGCGACCCGGAGCAGACGCCGTACTCGACGAACAGCGCGAGTTGCGCGATGGCGGGAAACGCTTCATCGCGGAGATCCAGGCGCGAGAACGCGAGCGGACCGGCATCCCCTCCCTCAAGGTCGGCTACAACCGCGTGTTCGGATACTATCTCGAGGTGACGAAAACCCGTCGCGACGCGGTTCCCTCCGACTATGAGCGACGACAGACCCTGACCGGCGCGGAACGCTACGTCACCCCCGAACTCAAGGAGTATGAAGCGAAGGTGCTGGGGGCGGAGGAACGCGCGCTCGAACGGGAACGGGCCCTGGTGGACGACCTGTGCGCCGCCGTCCTGACCGTGTTGCCGCGGGTGCACGATGTGGCCCGCCGCACGGCGGAACTCGACGTGTACGCCGCGTTCGCGGAGACAGCCGTGGCGGCGAACTACGTCCGGCCGACGATCGTCGCGGAACCCATCATCGAACTGCGGGAGTGCCGCCACCCGGTCGTCGAACAGAACATGCCACGCGGCAAGTTCATCCCCAACGACGTCCTGTTGGACACCGCGGGTCGAGTGATCCTGCTGACCGGACCCAATATGGCCGGCAAATCCACGGTGCTCCGGCAGGTGGGACTCGCGGTGGTCCTCGCGCAAGCGGGATCGTTCGTTCCGGCGACCACCGCGACCCTGGGCGTAGTCGACCGCGTCTTCACCCGGGTCGGTGCCAGCGATGACATGGGACGCGGCCAATCGACGTTCATGGTGGAGATGAACGAAACGAGTGCCATCCTCAGTTCGGCCACCGATCGGAGTCTCGTCCTGCTGGACGAGATCGGACGCGGCACGTCGACCTACGATGGCGTTGCGATCGCGTGGGCGGTGACCGAGTACCTGCACGACGTCGTCGGCTGCAAGACCGTGTTTGCCACGCACTACCACGAACTGACGCAGCTCACCGAGGATCTGCAACACGCCCGGAACTTCAATGTGGCCGTACGGGAATCGGGCGACGACATCGTCTTTCTGCACCGGCTGCTCCCCGGTGGGGCGGACCGGTCGTACGGCATCCACGTCGGACGCCTCGCCGGCTTGCCGGATGATGTGGTGAGCCGGGCGCGCGCGATTCTCGCGGCCCTGGAAGCGGGGCACCACGTGGCGGGAACGGTTGCGCTCCCGCCACCAGACCCCTCGCAACTCACGCTGTTCGAGACCGACCACCAGATTCTCCGGGAACTCCGCGCGCTCGATCCCAATGCCATGACCCCGTTGGAAGCGTTGACGCGGCTGGCCGACCTGAAGCGACTCGCTGAGGAGTGATGACCAAGATCACAGGCATTCTGACGGCGTTGTGCATGCTCGCGTGCCGGGCCGAACCACCCGCCGACCCGGAGACTGACGCCGGGACCGCGGCCGACCCACGTGGCTTTGAGCCTCCCATCGTGATCAACGCCGAGGCGCCGGTGCGGTATCCACCCGAACTGTTTCTGCAAAAGGCGCAGGGAACGGTGGTGCTCCGCCTGTTCGTGGACGAGTCCGGGATGCTCATTGCGGATTCGACGCGGATCGCCGAGGGCAGCGGGCACTCGGCCCTCGACTCGGCGGCCCTCGCGGCGGTCCCCGACATGCGTTTTGCGCCGGCACGACGCGAAGGCGTCCCGGTCGCAACCGCCTTTCTCCAGCCGGTGCACTTCCGTCACCCGGAAGGCGCGGCACCCGGGGGAGCGTTCTGATGCCGCAACATCTGCGTCCCTACGACAACGTGCTCGAGACCATCGGCTGGACGCCATTGATCCGGTTGACGCGCGTGATCGACGGCATCCGGACCCCGGTCTACGGGAAGGCGGAGTTCTTCAACCCGGGCGGATCGGTCAAGGATCGGATCGGGCTTGCGATCATCGAGGCAGCCGAAGCCGATGGCCGGCTCAAGCCCGGCGGCGTGATCGTGGAAGGAACGTCCGGGAACACCGGTGTCGGCCTGGCACTCGCCGCCGCCTTGAAAGGATACCGCTGCATCTTCACGCTGCCGGACAAGATGTCCAGCGAGAAGGTCCGCTTGCTGCGGGCGTTCGGCGCCGAAGTCATCATCACCCCGACGGCCGTGCCGCCCGACCATCCGGACAACTACGTCATGAAGGCGAAGGCGATCGTGAAGGCGACCCCGAACGCCATGCTCGCCAACCAGTTCTACAACGACGCCAACCCGCAGGCCCACTACCGCACCACGGGACCGGAAATCTGGCAACAGACCGACGGCCGCGTGACGCACTTCGTGGCCGCCGCCGGGACGGGCGGAACGGTCAGCGGCGCGGGCCGTTTCTTGAAGGAGCACAATGCCGCCATCCGCGTCATCGCCGGGGACCCCGACGGCTCGATCTACGGGGAATACGGACGGAGCCGCACAAAGGGCGACGGACATCCGTACAAGGTCGAAGGGATCGGCGGCGACAAGATTCCCGATGCCCTGCACTTTGACGTCGTCGACGAGTTCCGCACCGTCAGCGACGCCGACGCGTTTCGCATGGCGCGCCGGCTGGTGCGGGAGGAGGGACTGTTTGTCGGCGGATCCACCGGTCTCAACGTGTGTGTGGCGCTCGACGTGGCCCGCGAGGCCGACGATCCCCATGCGTGCGTGGTCGTGATTCTCAGCGACACCGGCGAGCGATACCTGTCCAAACTGTTCAACGACGAGTGGATGCAGGAGAACCAGCTCCTCGAGACCGAACGCGTGACCGCCCGTTCGCTGCTTCAGACGAAGAGCAACGGGGGCCCCGAACAACTCGTCACTGTCGCCGCGACCCACACGGTACGACAGGCGTTGAACCTCATGACGACCTACAACGTCTCCCAGCTTCCGGTGGTCGAAACGGGCGATTGCGTGGGAGCGGTGTCCGAGGGCGCGCTGATGGCGCGCGCCATCGGGAGCCCCGCCGTCCTGGAACACGCGGTACGCGACTACATGGAGCCGCCCTATCCGGTGGTGGACTCCGACTTGCCGCTGGATCGATTCAGTGCGTTGCTGTCGCGTGAAGTCCCCGCGGTGCTGGTGCGGCAAGACGGCACGATCAGCGGCATCGTCACGCGCTACGATGTGCTCCACGCCGTCCAAGGATTACGCTAAATGCCGCATTTCTTGCTCTCCGCTGAGGCAATGTTTTCGGCCGCGCACACGTTGCCAGGGGTCGACATGTGCGAGCGGATGCACGGACACAATTGGCGCGTCCGTGTGACGGTACGCGTGGAGGCGGACGCCCTGGAAGACGGCATGGGTGTGGATTTCCGCACGGTCGAGCACGTCACCCGGGGCGCGGTCGCGGGGTTCGAGCACCGTTACCTGAACGACCTGCCCGATTTCGCCGAGCGCCGGCCGACCGCGGAGACCATCGCCATGGTCATTTGCGAGCGGGTAGCGCAGGCGCTGGAGGTACGCGCCCCGACCTCGCGGATCTCGGAAGTGGAGCTGTGGGAAATGCCGCAGTACCGGGTCGTGTATCGGCCGGCATGACACGCATCGCGGTGGTGACGGGCGGCTCGACTCCCGAGCGGGACGTCGCGTTCGCGGGCGCGGCTCAGGTGGTCGCAGCCCTCCGCGCGCGTGGCCACGAGGTCACGACCATCGACTCGGCATCCGGGGAGATGTCTCGCACCGCCGAGGCGCGGTACCTCGTATCGTCGGTCCCCACGCGTCCACCCAGCCACGAGGCCCTCCGCGTGCTCGCCGCATCGGAACTGAGGGCGGCCCTGGTCACGCTGCCGGCGGTGCGCGACGCCGACCTCGTCTTCCCGGTGTTGCATGGGAGGCAGGGTGAGGGCGGCGAGCTTCAGTCGCTGCTCGAACTCGCAGGCATCCCGTACGCCGGGAGCGGCCCGTTGGGCAGCGCGATTGCCATGGACAAGGACATTGCCAAGCGTTTGTTCCGAGCGGCGGGCGTCGCGACGGCCGATTGGGCGATGTGGCCGGCCGGCCCGACGGAGTTGGCAGGCCTCGGCTTGCCGCTGATCGTCAAGCCGGTCAATGTGGGGTCGACCGTGGGGCTGACCGTCGTGCAGTCCCTCGATGAGATCGAGGACGCCGTCGCGCTGGCGCAGGGCTACGACGCGGCAGTCATGTTCGAGGCGTTCGTGCCCGGTCGGGAGTTCACCGTCGGCGTGCTCGGCGAACGGGCGTTGGCCGTGGGCGAGATCATTCCGCAACACGACATCTTCGACTACGAATGCAAGTACACGCCCGGGATGGCGCGGGAGATCTTCCCAGCCGACATCCCGCCCAAACTCACGACGCGGCTCCAGGACCAGGCGCTGGCCGTTCACCGGGCGCTGAAACTGCGCGACTTCTCACGGATCGACTTCCGGATCGCGGAAGACGGCGTTCCCCTGTGCCTCGAAGCCAACACGCTCCCAGGACTGACGGGGACGAGTCTGCTCCCGCAATCCGCCGCAGCCGCCGGCATCGACTTCGCGACCCTGTGCGATACCATCCGCAAGCTGGCCCTGGCGCGGCGGGGGTCGCGGAACAAAGTTCGGTCCTGAGGGAGTACAGTACCTGGAGGAGCCGCTCGTACATGGATTCACCGTCGCCGTTCCAACTCACTCCCTGGGTACGCCGCCTGCTGGTGGCGAACGTGATCGTGTATGTCCTCACGATCTCGGTGTTCACCGGCCCGTGGTTCACGGAGATGTTTGCGTTCAGCCCGCTGGGCGCCGCCGAACGGCCGTGGACGTTCCTCACCTACATGTTCGTACACGCGGGGTTCCTGCACCTCGCGTTCAGCATGTTGATGCTGGTGTTCTTCGGACCCGGGGTCGAACGCCGCATGGGCGGACCCGCCTTTGCGCGGTTCTTTTTCTTGTGTGGCTTTGGTGGTCCGGTGCTGGCGTTCGCCATGTCGCTCGTGGTCACGGTTCCACCCTTCGTGGGCGCCGCCGCTGCCGTGTTCGGCGTGGCCCTCGCGTTCGCCATGGCATGGCCGAACGCGCGGGTGTTCGTCTTCCCCCTCCCGTTCCCGCTGCCGGTGAAGTACCTGGTCGCGTTTCTCGTTACGATGGACTTGATCCCGCTCGCCGCGCGATTCGACGACGGCCTCGCGGCGTTCGCCCACCTCGGCGGGCTCCTGTTTGGCCTGCTCTACCTCAAGAGCGAAGACATGGTCGACCGACACGTCCGGCCGGCCGTATTGCCCGATCCCGAGACCCCGGTGCTGGTGCACCACCATCTCGAAGCGCAGGCCCAAGCGGAGGACGACGCGCCCGCCTCCGCGGCCCATGGGGGTCCGACGCTCGATGAGATATCCGAGGAAATGGATCGCCTGCTCGACAAGATCTCGGAGCGGGGATTATCCAGCCTCACCGTGGCAGAGCGCCGGTTCCTCGACGACATGAGCCGGCAGATGCGCGAGCCGTAGGCCCCGTGCCGCGAATCGAGGTGCGGCAGGGCAACATCACGGCCTATGACGGCGACGCCATCGTCAACGCCGCGAACAACCATCTCCTCCTCGGCGCCGGTGTCGCCGGCGCGATCGCCGCCGCGGGCGGCCCCACCATTCAGCAGGAATGCGACCGGCTCGGACCCATTGCGGTTGGCGACGCCGCGATAACCGAGGCCGGCAACCTCACGGTGCGATACGTCATCCACGCGGCCGCCATGGGCGACCAGCCCGTTTCCGAGGCGTCGATCCGCGGTGCCACCGCAGCCGCACTCCGGCTCGGGGCGTCACACGACGTCTCACGTCTCGCGTTTCCGGTCCTCGGCGCCGGCATCGGCGGGTTCGCGTTCGCGCGTTCCGCCGAACTGATGCTCGACACGATTCGCACGTCTGCGCACGCCGACGCCTTGGAGGAAATCGCGTTGTACGGGTTCACTGCCGCGGACGCCGCGACGTTGCGCCGCCTGGTCGGCTGAGGGCGACACACCCCGGAGCGAACGCCGGTCCGCTTTTTGGGGGTTGTCAGGCGGCCCAGTCGGCCACAAATTCGGTTCGCCTCCATGCTCATAGACCTCGTTCCCGAGTTCTTGGCGCTGCTCGACGCGCATGACCCGCTCGACGCGTACCGGAGGTACCTCGATGAACATCGGTTGATCCTCTCCTCGTACTGGCGGAACTACGTCCTCGACCTCGAGAGTCCCCACGCGGAGGACGTGATCCGGCGCGCGCTCGGCGCCGAGCGGCGGGATCTGTCGGAGTTGTTGCAGAAGGTCGACGTGGCACAACTCGCCGGCGATGCCCTGCGCGCGTGTGAGCGGGTCTTCAGGATCGATCGGCCGGTCGATGTCTATCTCACCGTTGGTGTGGGCGCGGCCAATGCGGGCGAACTGGTGGTCGCCGGCCGCGGGATCGCGTTCATCTGCCTCGAGCACTTTACCGGGAGGCCGAATCCCGAGACGTTCGGCCTGGGTCTCGACCCATCCTTGATCCCGCTCTGGGTGGCCCACGAAATCGCCCATACGGTCCGCTACACCTCGTCGACCAGCCTCAGTGAGATGGCGCGCATCGTCGCCGAGGCCGGCGGTAACTACGACTATTGGGACAGCGGCAGCCGCGCGACGTTGCGGGAATTGCTGGTGAACGAAGGACTGGCGGTCGCCGCCGCGGAGCGGGTGGCACCCGGATTCCAGCCGTGGGAGTATCTCGGGTACAGTCGCGGCCAGTATCGGCGCATGCGCTCATTGGATGCGTTCCTGCGGCATGCCATCGAACCCGAACTCGACCTGACAGGTCTCGGATTCCGCTTGCGTTACCTCACCGGCGGCATGAGCCCGGCCCAGCGACTCGTCGCCGGCAAAGTCGTTCCCGAACGATCAGGCTATTACGTCGGACGGCGCATGGTGGAGGGCGCGGTGGTCACACGCGGCATCGCCGAGGCATTGCGACTCGATGCCCGCGATATCGCCGATGCCGAGGACGCGCAGGGCGCCCAGTCGGCGTGACGCCACGATCGCGATCCGAGAAGCCTCCCGCCAGCGAACGGCGGAGCAATCGCTCCCTGCGTGAAACCCTCGACGAACTGGTAGATCACGTCCGGCTGGTCGCTCGCACCGCCGCCACGATGCGGAGCGACGAGGTCGATTACGCCCAACAGCGCCTCGAGTGGCTGGCGGACGAGATCTGGCGCCTCGCGGTCGAGGGCGACGACGAAGGCTGACGCTATTTTCCGACGCAAAAGGTGGCAAACAGGCGATCGAGGACATCGTCGGCCGTCACGAGCCCGATAACCTGCTCCAGCGCGGTGATCGCCCCACGCAGGTGCGTCGCGGCGACGGCTGCTTCCAGGCCAGCCGCGCGCGCCTCTCGAAAGGCGTCGACCTCCTGCAACGCCCGCGCGATCGCCAGGCGATGCCGTTCACGGGTGATGATCGCACCCACGTCAGCGCTGCCGGCAAGACGCGTAAACGCCAGCCGGGCGAGCTCGGCCCGCAGTGCGCTCACACCTTCGCCGGAGAGCGCTGAGACCGGTAGACCGGGTCGGATCGGGTTCATCGCGAGGTCGCTCTTGGTGCGTACCAATGCCACCGGGACGGTGACCATGTCGAGAAATCCCCGTTCGCCCGGTTGCACGTCCCGTCCCGCCTCGACGCAGAACAACACGATATCCGCCGCCGCGAGATACCGTCGGCTCACCTCGATTCCGAGGCGCTCAATGCGGTCGGCGCTCTCGTGCAGGCCAGCGGTGTCGACGAGTCGAAATGGGAACCCGCCACACGTGGCCGGAGCCTCGATCGCATCCCGCGTGGTTCCGGCGATCTCGGTGACGATCGCGCGGTCGCTGCCCAGCAACGCGTTGAACAGCGCCGATTTTCCGGCGTTTGGTGCGCCGGCGATCACGCAGAGGGCCCCTTCCCGCAGTCGCTCCCCCTCACCGGCCGTCGTGACGAGCCGCTCGAGCGCCGCCCGCAAGTCACCCACAGCCTGGTCGACCCGTTCCGGCGGAACCGGGCCGGCATCTTCCTCCGGGAAATCGATGTCGTAGCTGACCAGCGCTTCGACCCCCAGGACCTGATCGCGGAGCCGCCCGATCCGCGCCGACAGGGCCCGGTCCAGCTGGCCGAGCGCTGCGCGTCGCTGGGCCGGCGAGGTCGCCTCGATCAGATCCTGCGTCGCTTCCACCTGCAAGAGATCCATCTTGCCGTTCGCCAGGGCGCGACGGGTGAATTCGCCCGGGTGCGCCAGCCGCGCGCCCGCGGCAAGCAACGCCCCCAGCACTTCGCCCGGCGCGAGGAGACCCCCATGGGTCCCGATCTCGACGCAGTCTTCACCCGTGTAAGATCCCGGCCCGACAAACACCGTATACAGGACGTCGTCGAGGGTTTCCCCCGAGTCGGGATGCACGGCGCGCGCGCGACGGGCTGTTCGGGGTGGTAGCGCATCGAACGGACGCAGAACGCGTTGCGCGACGCCGTGGACCCCGGTGCCGGAAAGACGGAGCAGCGCAATGGCGGATGTACCGGCGGGAGTCGCCAAAGCGGCGATCGGATCGGTCAGCACTCGGCCGGCCCGCGAGCGGAACGCGACACGGGGCGCCCGCTAGGCGTCTTTCGGCCCTCCTCCACCCTTGCCGCCTCCCGGCCCGAGCCGCGCGATGCGTTCGTTGCTGATCATCCACTGTTGCGGGATACTCGCCAGGTTGCTCACGGCGTAGTAGAGGTTCAGACCAGCCGAGAACTTCAGGAACAACAGGGTGAACAAGGGTGGCATGATGTAGGTCATCATCTTCGCCTGTGGGTTGGGCGGCACACCTCGTTGGCCCAGCTTGGTCACGGCGTACATCGACGCGCCCATCAGAATCGGAATGATGTAGAGCGGATCGGCCCGCGACAGGTCGGGCAGCCACAGAAACTCCACACCCCGGAATTCGATCGTGTTCGCGAACACGAAGAACAGCGCGAACAGCACCGGCATGGGAATCAACATCGGCAGGCATCCGCCGAGCGGGTTGACGCCGTGCAGTTTGTAGAGCTTCATCATCTCCTGCTGCAGCTTCGCCGGGTCCTGCTTGTGCCGCTCCTGTAACGCCTTGACCTCTGGCTGGATCGCCTGCATGGCGGTGCTCGCCCGCATGGCCTTCTGGTTGAGCGGCCACAGCACCAGACGAACCATGATTCCGAACAGGATGAGCACCCACCCGTAGGCCAGGTTCAGCGACTGGTGCATCCACAGCAGGACCGGCATGATGAGATAATTCACGAACGGACGGATCACCGGCCGGAGAAACCAACCATACGGATTCACGTCGTCGAATCCGCGGCCCACGCGTTTGAGCCGGGTCGATTCTTGCGGTCCCACCCACACGGAGTGGCTGAATCGACCGCCCGGCGCGGGCAACGACGCGACCGTGCCCGCCTCCGTCGCCAAGCGACCGGTGCGCGGACGGCCGACCGCGACCACGCCGCCAAAACGCGGTTGGCCTTCGGCATCGGCGAACACGGCGGCCACGAAATACTTCGACTTGATTGCCACCCATTCGAACGGGCCCGTCAACTCGCGCCGTTCATCGGGATCGAGCGAACTGAAGTTCAACCGCTCGGTGGAACGCGATTTGGTGACGACGCCGTACGCCTGGATGTCGAGACCGGTATCCGCGTCGACCGACCGCAGCCTCGGACCCAATCCGACCGAGATGACCGCGGCGTCCACGCCCTCGACCTCGCCACGCACATCGAACATGTAGGTCCCTGGACGAAACACGTACGCGAGCCGCACGACCAGGTTGCCGCGGCGCCCGGACCAGTTCAGCGTCGCCTCGCCTTCGGCGGGTACGGCGACCGTTTCGCGATCGGGCTCGAAGGTCCAGTCCGCCAGCGCCACCGTATCAGAACCGACGATCACCTTGTAGGCCAGAAAATCCGAATCATCCGGGATGACCTGGGCCGTGCCGGAGTCGCCGGGCGCAAAGGACCGGTACGCCCGCAAGGCGGCGCCGGTAAGCCGCGCGCCTCGTGACGAGAACTCGTAGCGGTAGAGATCCGACTCGACGTCGACAATCCGTAGCGGGACGCTATCGGTCGGGACGGCGGTCGGCCTGGCCTGGTCTGCTTCCGGCGCGACGAACACCGTTTCGGGAGCCAGCGCCACCTGCGGCGTCTCTCGCGGGGCCGCACTGTCCTGCCCCGCGCGTGCCGCCGCATCCGGGGACGGCCGTTCCGGAGGCCACAGGATGGACGGGAGGACGGCGACGATCAGCATTAAGCCGATCGCGAGCAGCAGGCGGCGATCCACGCTAGGTGCTCCTCATCGAACGGGGTCGTGCCCACCGCGGGCGAAGGGATGACAACGCAGGATCCTGCGGATTCCGAGCCACATGCCTTTCAGCGCCCCGTAGCGTGCGATCGCATCCAGCGTGTACGCGGAACAGGTCGGCGTATAGCGGCATGGCGACGGGAACGGCGACGCAAGGACCTGATACACCCGCACGAGCGCGCTGGCGGCGTTGCGCGGCCACTGGACTATTTGGGCAAGTGGCGTAGCCATGACTCCAACTCGGCGATCAATACGGTAGGCGCGGCATCATAGGCCGCTGCCCGCGGACGGATGACGAGGTCCAATGGCGGTAGTTGCGGGAGGAGGCGGCGTCGCGCGCCCTCACGAAGCCGGCGCCGTAGCCGGTTGCGAGCCACAGCCGTGTGCCCGAAACGCGGAACAACAACTCCCAAACGCGGATGTCCCACCTCATTGGGACGCCAGGCGAAGTCCAGCCCGGACGTGCGCCGGCGCGTCGTCGCCGTCAGCACGGCCCTGAGATCTTCTCCGCGTGTGATCCGCCAACTCCGAGGCAGGCCCTCGGACGTCAGGCGGCTCCGTGCTTGGAGGGCAGCCGCACCGACAGGCGCCTGCGCCCTTTCTTGCGCCGACGGCTCAATACCGCGCGACCCCAGCGGGTCGCCATGCGCGCGCGAAACCCGTGCTTATTGATGCGCCGCCGGTTGCGCGGCTTATACGTCGGTTTCATCGTACTACCTCTCTTAGGGCTAAAAAAACTACCGAGACCAGGGGTCAAGGGTCAAGGTTGACTTTTCCACATCCCCGTCGTAACGTCGGTCTCCCTTGACGCACCATCCACCACATTTTCATTGCGCATGGAGCTCTCAGCCAAAGAGGCGTGGACGCGTCTACTCAGCGAGGCGCGACGAGAACTTCCCGATCCGACGGTCCGTACTTGGCTGGAACCAGCTCAGCCCATTGCGCTTGAAGAGGGTCGCCTCATCGTAGGCGCCCCCGACCAGTTCGCGGTCGAGTGGAACGCCTCGAAGCACGCGGCACTCCTGTCGCGCATGGCTTCGGGGGCGTTCGGTCACCCGGTCGAGGTCGTGTTCCAGGTACAGGAAGAGCGAACGACCCGACCCCAAATGGACTTTTTCGTCTCGCCGCCATCCAGCGCCGGTGAGGCATTGGCGGCCGAGGCGTGGGCAACGCCGCTCAACGATCGGTACGCGTTCAACACGTTTGTGATCGGGAAGTCCAACGAACTGGCGGCGGCCGCCGCCCACGCCGTCGCCGAGGCTCCCGGACGCACGTACAACCCGCTGTTCATCTATGGGGCCACGGGGCTCGGGAAGACGCACCTGATGCAGGCCATCGCCCATGCGGTGCTCGAGCGGGAGGGTGGTACCCGCGTCGCCTACATGGGCGCCGAGCAATTCATCAACGAAGTGATCGAGGGAATCCACGGGCGTACGATGCCCGAGTTCCGGCGACGATACCGGAGCGAGATGGACATGTTCCTGGTCGATGACGTGCATTTCCTCGAAGGGAAGGAAATGACGCAGGAGGAGTTCTTCCACACGTTCAACGCCCTGCACGAGGCCGGAAAGCAGATCGTTCTCACGTCCGACCGACCGCCCAAGGAAATCCCGGGCCTCGAGTCACGCCTGGTCAGCCGGTTCGAGTGGGGCATGGTGGCTGACGTCGGCCAGCCCGATCTGGAGCACCGGATCGCGATCCTGCGCAAGAAGGCCGAGCAGGACCACCTCGAACTCACCATTCCGGATGACGTACTCCGGTTCATTGCCGAACATGTGCGCAGTTCGGTCCGCGAGTTGGAAGGTTGCATCATCAAGCTGCTCCTGTTCGCCTCGCTGAAACACCGGGAAATCTCGATCGATCTGGCCCGCGACGCGCTGAGCAACAAGATCAACCAGGGCGACGTGGACACTGACCGATCGTCGTCGGTCCCCAGTGTGGCGCGTGTGCAGGAGGTGGTGGCCCGCCGTTGGGGCGTGACGCCGGAGGGACTACGGTCGAAAGCGCGTACCAAGACCCTCACGGTGCCCCGCCAGGTGGCGATGTTCCTGGCGCGGGAGTTTCTCGGGATGCAACTGGTCGAGATCGGGCAGGCGTTTGGCGGCCGCGACCATTCGACCGTCATTCACTCCGTCGGGAAAGTTACGAGAGAGATGTCGCAGGATCGGCAGTTCCGAGAACGCGTCGAACATGCGCGCCGGGAACTCGCCGCGCCGTGAGCGGGAATGCGTCGTTTGCCCACACGAGTCTGTTGGTACCGATCGCCAAGCGGGGACATCGGGAGATTCTCCACGATCGCTCCACACCCATGGGCAGACATCCCACACCGACCGGAACGGGAATGACCATGTGGTGTCGGAGGTTAGGAAAGTACTCAAGGTTTCCGGAAACCCTACTACGACTACGAGATTAGAATACTCTTATCAGTAGTTACTATATGTATCCACGTTTGCAGGTGGGCTGATGAAGTTCACGATCACGCGGGAAAAGCTCCAGGAAGGTCTCGTTGCGGTAGCGGCAAGCGTACCGACCAAGACCACCCTGCCGGTGCTCTCGAACATCCTTGTCGAGGCTGTGAAGGATGGCGTTCGTCTTTCCGGAACGGACCTGGATATCGCGGTCAGCACGGTGGTACCGGCCGAGGTCGATGAAGAAGGAGCGGTGACCCTTCCGGCCAAGAAACTGGTTGAGATCGTCCGCGAGTTGCCAAGCGCGGCAATTCGCGTGACCGGAGCGGGGGAACAGCGTGTGAACCTCGAGTGTGGTCGCTCTCGGTTCAAGTTATTGGGAATCCAGCGCGACGAGTTCCCGAGCTTCCCGGCGATTTCGTTCGAAGAGACCTGGAAGGTGACGTCCGGCGATTTGCAGAAGCTCATCGGACATGTGGCGTTTGCCGCCTCCAATGAGGAGAGCCGACCGATCCTGAACGGCGTACTGTGGGAGTTGCGGGAGGACCGGATGCGGATGGTTGCCACCAACGGGCACCGCCTGGCGAGGATGGATGTGCCGGTCGCCGGGGGCAGCGCGTCGGCCGACCTGATCGTGCCGCCCAAGGCCCTGGAGCAAATCCGGCGGCTCTTCGACGCGGCGGATGAGATTGAGATTGCCCGGAGCGATAACCACTTGGGATTCCGCTGCCGGGATACGCTGGTCTACACACGACTGATCGAAGGACCATATCCCAACTACGAGCAGGTCATTCCGCGCGAGAATGACCGGACGGCAACCATCGACAAGCAGGGGTTGTCCTCTTCGTTGCGCCGGGTCGGCGTCGTGGCAAGCGATCAGACGCACCGCGTACGGCTGGCGTTTGGTGGTGGGACGATCAAGTTCACCGTGAGTACGCCCGATCTGGGGGAGGCCCAGGATGAAATGGCGGCGAGCTACGACGGGGAGCCGCTGGAGATTGGGTTTAACGCAACGTACTTGTTGGAAATCCTCAAATACATGCCCACCGATGAGGTACGGCTGACCATGAAGGCGCCGGAACGGGCCGCGACCATCGAGCCCGCTGGCTGGGACGATCCCGCGGCATACCTGTGTCTGGTGATGCCGCTCCGGCTCGTCGACTAGCCCGAAGTTCCCTTAGAGAATGAGGGGTTTATCAGGTGGATGTTGTTGAGAGGTGAAGGGTTACGGCGGTCGCTGTGGTGTACAAATGTTTCCATGTAAATAGGCTTGCGCATCGATGAACGTGGCACTATTATGTTGCCATGTTCATTGACGTG
>DASWIX010000085.1:0-30608 GCA_036397455.1 Gemmatimonadales bacterium
CGACCGACTGCTCCGTGAGCAGCTCCTGCTCCCGCATCCCATCGACCACGGGAAGCAGGATCTCCTGCTCGGAGCCGGTGCCATACGCCTGCGCCTCGACGATGATCTGATGCCGCGCATCGACGGCGGCCGCCCCGGTGTCGCCCTGCATCACCCCCGTGCCGGTGGCCATCTTGGCGCTCTCGTTGTCCGTCCGATGGCTCTGGCGGACGGTGCCTTTCGGTCCTCGGCGATCCGCCGGCTGTCTCCGCCGCCATGCGCGAAGCTCCGCGGCGTCCTTCGTCAGCCGCGCGACGCGGCGCCGATCCTTTTCGGCCAGCGGGGGTTCGGCGGGCAGGCCATCGGCCGCGCGATGACGCTCCAGGATCGTATGGGCCGCCGCTCCCAGCTTAGCGGCCTGCCGCTCGAACTCGGCGCGGGTGCCGCTCCTGCGCTTCGAGGCGTTGCTCGGGAGCTTGACGCCGTCAATCGCGAACATCTCGCGCCCGATCAGCCCCTGCCGATCACAGATCGCGACCACGGCGGCGAACACCCGGGCGATCGCATCGCCCGACGTGCTCACGAACTCCGCAAGCGTCGTGACGTGCGGCGGCTGATCCCCGCAGAGCGCGATGAACGTGACGTGCTCCCGGCAGAGGCGCTCGATCCCCCGGCTGCTCACCACCCCATGCGCGTACGCCGCGAGCACCACCTTGAGGAGCAGCGCCGGCGGATAGGCCGGGCGCACCCGTCGCGTCGTTGCGGAACCGGGCATCGAACGCGGTGAGGGCGATCGCGTGCTCGAGCGGGTGATGCACCGCGTGCTCGAACGTGCCCGGAAGCAGTTGTCGCGCCAGAGCGACGGGCAGGAACTTGGGCTGCGTGTCGATGTGCGTGGAGCGGGCCATGGCTCGCTCAGGAGAGGTTTGCTCTTGTACCCCCTTCCCACCACACCGTTTCCACGGCCCCACCCGCCTCGATCGCGGCCGCACCGCCCGTCAGCGATTGCGGCTCGACGCCCGGCGCACCAATATCACCGAGGACTTCTCCTACAACCTCGTTAGGCGCCCCGCCAACGACTGGCTATACTTCTAGCATTGGCGAGTAGGGAGCCTTCAATGCCCCGAACACAAATCGTCCACAGCGATCCCGACATTCTCGGCGGGAAGCCGGTCTTTGTCGGTACGCGCGTGCCCCTTCAAGCCCTGCTCGACTACATCGAAGGGGGCCACACACTCAACGAGTTCCTCGCGGACTTTCCAACGGTAAGCCGGGACCAAGCCATACGCGCCCTCGAGCACGGGACGGAGCTTCTCGTTGCCGACGCGCGTCCTGGTCGATGAGTGCGTCCCCCGACCCCTCCAACGCGAGCTGACCGCGTTCCAGGTTCGCTCGGTCCAGGAGATGGGTTGGGCTGGAGTCAAGAACGGCGCGCTCCTCTACGTCGCGAAGTTCAGCGAAGGGATATACGTGCTGCACGCGTTTCAGAAGAAGTCACAGAAGACTGCTCGGTTCGAGCTCGAGTTCGCGCGGTCGCGATACGCGGCGGTGGTTCGAAGCCGGGGGAGGAGATAGCATGGCGGCAACACGAATGCAGCGTGGCTCAGGAAACGTCTTTCGCGACCTCGGCTTTCCACCGGACGAAGCAGCGCATCTGCTGATTCGGACCGACCTGATGATCGCGATCCGACGCGTCCTCAAGGCGCGGAAGCTGACTCAAGCGCGTGCGGCCGAGCTTCTCGGCACCACGCAGCCGCGGGTCAGCGATTTGATGCGCGGCAGAATTGACCTCTTCAGCATTGACGCCTTGGTCGACTTCCTGGCGCGCCTCGGCGTGGGGGTTACGGTGCGTACGTCCCCGCGGAAGCGAGTTGCATAACGAAGTAGAGATTCGTGCCGCGCGTAGCCGCGGCACAATCTGGTGTTGAACTCAATCCGCGGGCGCCGAAGGCTGGGTGAAACACATATGATCAATGGGGGAATTTCAGTCGCAGCGGAACCTGCCCCGGACACACCCACAGCCCGCTCCCGGTCCAGGAGCGCAACGTGCAGGACCCGATCGCTATTCGCGATCCGGGGTGGACGCCGCCACCGATCCAGAGCCTGGCACTACCGCTCAATGGCCCTCCCATCGCTGCCAGGTGAGGGCGGCGGTCGCAAGGCGGACGGGCCTGTGGGTAGTGCGGCCGCGCTACCGAGCCTGTGACGCCAGGAGGTTCGATGCACGTTCCGGCCGATCAATCCGCCTGCAGCGGGTCGCCCGCAGCACCAACGCAGGGTCGTTATGCGGCGCGCGTAGCTCTGTGGCACTGAAGGTCACGGAGTACTTCAACGACACGCGGCGGCGGCCGGATCGTGCGCGGATCAGCGAGGAGTGGATCGAGGCGGCTATCGACCACCCGGTACGGGAACGGATCCAGGCCGATGGCCGCGTGCAGCGGTGGTTCTTCGTGGAAGCGGAACAGCGCTATCTTAGGGTGGTCTTGCTGGAGGACCGGGAGACGGTCCACAACGCCTTTGACCGGCGGTTTGCGCCATGAACGTGAAGTACTTCAAGGATACCGACACGGCGCTGTTCGAGTTTTCGGAACGTCCCGTGGAGGAGACCCGGGCCATTTCCGACAATGTGTCCGTCGATCTCGATGCCGATGGCAACCTAGTCAGCATGACGATCGAGCACGCTGGCCAAATGGGCGAGCTTCCGCGCGTGAATGTTCAGGAAATGGGCGCCGCATAACACCTCTAGCAGGCTGCTGAAAAACGCCACGTTCGGGCGTGGCATTTTGCAGCCTTGTCCGTTAGCCAGCGATCCGGCCTTCAGTTATATTGAGTTCCCTATGACGAAGATCCAGAAGCTCGAGCTCGATGTCCGCGGCCTCACTCCTCAGGAGCTAGCCCAGTTCCGGCGGTGGTTCGCGGCCTTTGATGCCGCCGAGTGGGATCGGCAGTTCGAGGCCGACGTCCACGCGGGCAAGCTGGACGCCCTCGCGGACGCTGCCCTCGCTGATCATCGCGCCGGTCGCTCCCAGAAACTTTGACCCACTATGCGGCCCCGAGCTTTTGGCGCGCGTATCGGCAGTTGCCAAAGGCAATCCGCGCCCTTGCAGATAAGCAGTTTCAGCTCCTCAACTCCAATCCCCAACACCCCTCGCTCCATTTCAAACGTGTCGGCAGGTTCCACAGTGCACGTGTGGGTGGGCACTACCGCGCGTTGGCCGTCGACGCGCCCGACGGCATCCTGTGGTTCTGGATCGGTAGCCATGCGGAGTACGATCACATCGCTGGCTAACACCTATAAGGCCTCCGCTGTCAAGGCGACGTAGCTCTACAACACGGGGGTGGGGTGGTCCCGTTTGAACGTGTGTCCCGGCCCCCGGTGATCTGACTTCATTGCGGGATCGGTGCGCTGTTCTGCACCACACACCTATCGAGACTCGGCGTTGGGATGTCCTCAAGCGGCGACCTCATCCAGGGTGGCATGGATCGGTTAGGTCCAGGCTCGGGTGAGGGGCAGAACATCGTCGGAGCCGATCACTTGTCTGGAGCGGAGACAGGCGTCCCATCAAGGCCCGCGGTTCCCGGGATGGTGCCGCTGACGAGCTGAATCGTCGGCTCGGGCTCGCCCGCCTCCCTCCGTTTCATTGGTCAGTTGCTCAGGAACTTCTCCTGGTCGAACTCCTGGTCGTGCTTCCACATGTGATAGACGGCGCGCGCCAGCTTGTGCGCCAGCACCGTCAACGCCTTGCCCTTGCCGTGCTTCTTCACCAGCTGCTTGTAGTAGGCCTTCCCCCGTCCTGAGCCGTGCGGGATTGACGCGGTTTTTTGCCGCGATCCCGAATCTGAAACACCGCACGGTGCTGATGACCATGGACGCCGCGGGGCTGCGGCTGTTGGAGGCGCTGCACCTGCACGTCGCCGATGTGGACAGCGCCCGCCAGTGTCTGCGGGTCGAGCAGGGGAAAGGCCAGAAGGATCGCTCAGCAGCTGCGCACGTACTGGCGCGCCACCCGTCCGGCGTCGGCGTGGCGGACTTGACGCGTCCGCACGAGCCCGGTAGGTTCCGTTACGGTACCATTATGGAGCCCCTTATGCCGACGCTGACCGTCAAGGGTTTGCCCGATCCGATCTACGAACGTCTCAAGGCCCAGGCCGACGCCCACCGACGCAGCCTCAACGGCGAAATCATCGTGTGCCTGGAACGAGCTGTCAGTGCGACGCGATTCGACCCGAACGAATGGCTTGCTGAGGCGCGCGCGTTTCGCGAGAGTCTGGCGATCGAGCCGCTGACCGACCGGGAGCTGCGGGAGGCACGCCGGGCTGGGCGTGCGTGATCGTCGCGGACGTGAACCTGATCGCCTACCTGCTGCTCGGCGGGCCGGGACGGGGCCTCGCGCAACGAGTGCTGGAGCGGGATCCCGTATGGGGCGCGCCGCTGCTCTGGCGAAGCGAATTCCGCAACGTGCTCGCGGCGTTCATGCGCCGCCGCGACCTCAGTGTCAGCGATGCGTGCCGGGCACATGGCTTGGCGGACCAGTTGCTCGCCGGCCAGGAATTCACGGTACCTGGTGAGCGCGTGCTTGCACTGGTGGCCGCCTCGGAGTGTTCCGCGTATGATTGCGAATATGTGGCGCTGGCCGAGGAATTGGCCGTGCCGTTGGTCACCGCGGATCGGCAGCTGCTCCGCGCATTCCCCGAACGGGCCATCAGCCCGAGGGCTTTCGTGGCTGGGGCGGCATAAGCACAGGTTGAACTAAACCGCTGCGCGGTAGGGTGGGGGGGCTGAGTTCCTTCCGGTGGGACCGTCTCTTCCAGCGCAGGCACAGCCCGCCGCGGGCTTGCCAGCCGGCGGCTCCCATGTAGGATCCACGCCGGGTGCAGTGGGGTCGTGGTGCTACATGCCTGAACCGGAAGGAGTTCACATGCATTGGCCCATCCTGTTGTGCGTCGCCGCCATTGCCGTCGGCTGTGCGCCCGCTGAGGAACAGCCGGCCCAGAATCCGCCGGCGGCCGCGGCGACCGTTTCGCTCACTGATCTCGCGGGGGCGTGGACGGTCACGGCCACGGCGGGGTCGAGCGATTCGGTACTCATCACGTATGAATTGAACGCCACGGCCACTGCCGAGGGGTGGACGTCGACGCTCCCCGGCGGCGAGCCGATACCAGTGCGAGTCGTACTGGTCGATGGCGACAGCGTGGTGGCGGAAGCGGGGCCGTTCGAGAGTGCGCTTCGCCCGGGCGTGATGGTAACGACGCGGACGGTTGCGCGTCTGCAGGGGGACATGCTCACCGGGACGGTCGTGGCCCACTACGGTACCGATGGCGCTGACTCGGTGCTGACGGGCCGGCTGCACGGCATGCGCAAGACACAGTAACGATCCGTGGTGCGTGGGCCGTCACACGGAGGCGTGCCTGCCCGCCCGCGCTCTCTGGACGATCGTGGCCGGTTCGTTCGCATGCTTGACAAGTTCATCGAGCCATCTTCGGATGGTTCCTGACAGTTGCAATTCTACGCCCGCTGAGAGTCCTCTGGACCACCGCACGCCTCGTGGATGGCGCCCGGCATCCCCCGGAGGAACTCGAGCGCGAGGAGAGCCGATGAGCTGCCGCTGCCGCAGTCGATTCTGGGTGGGTGTGATCGCCCTGGCCTTCAGCCTGGCGGGGCCACGCGGTCTCGACGGGCAGACACCCACGGCGGAAGCGCGCGCCGGCATACAGGGCTACCTGCAGAGTCTGGAGGCACTAGGCTTTTCCGGCGCGGTGGGTGTGACCGACAACGGCGTCGTGGTTCTGCAGCGCGTTTTCGGTTACGCCGATGTGCAGACTCGGACTCCCTTTACCCTCGGCACCGGCTTCTTCATCGCCTCTCTCTCCAAACAGTTCACTGCGGCGCTTATCCTTGCCTTGGAAGATCGCGGCGTCCTGCGCACCGACGACCCGATCACTCGCCACCTCTCGGACGTCCCTCCCGCACTGGCCCCCGTCACCATTGACCAGCTACTGGGTCATCGCTCCGGATTGCTCACCCTCGACCCGCCCGAGATGTTGGAGTCGGGGGCGCAAGTCCTTGCTGCCGGCCTGCGAGCCGGGCCGAGCTACCGGCCAGGACAGCGGTTCGACTACTCGAATGCCGGCTACGCATTCGTGGCCGCCCTGGCGGAACAGGTGACCGGGAAGCGCTATGAGGAGTTGGTCCGCGATCTGCTTTTCGCGCCGGCCGGGATGACCTCTACCTCGGTGGTCACCGAACCCGCCCGCTGGCAGGGACGGCGCCTGGCCACTGGATACAACGGATTTCTGCCCCAGAGCGATGCCCTGCTGGCGCGACCGTTCGGCCGTGAACTCATCGGTCCGGGCGGCATCGTCACCACGATCGAGGACATGATGCGATGGGAACGTGCCCTCCGGGCCGGCTCCGTGCTCTCCGCCCAGTCACTGCAGAAGTTCTTCACTCCGGGAGTGGAGCACTACGCGTATGGCTGGTCGGTGTGGGAGAGCACGCGCAGCGGGGAGCTCACCGCGGCGCATGACGGTCACATCATGCCCGAGGCGTTCAACAGTTACTACGCCCGACTGCTCCAGAGCGGAGCAGCGGTGGTGGTGTTCGCCAGCCGGGGGGACGTGGCCCTGGCCGAGCGAGTCGCGTGGGACCTGATCGATCTGTATAGAGGCACCGCGACGGGAGGTCTGCCGGAGGTCGGGACTTCGCCGGTGGCGCCGGCAGGCGGGTTCTATGCCGCCGAGAACGGCGCCAGGCTCAGGATCCACCGACTCGGGTCGCTGTACATCGCGGAGCCGATGAATCAGGCCGCCGCGAATCTGTTCGTCGAGGATACGACGCCAGTCGCTGCGGCGACGCGGCGAGTCGTGCGTTGGCTCGACGCCGACGACAAGGACAGGCCGGCCGCGCTGCGCGCCACCATCGCCGCTGTCCGGGAACAGCAACCGCGGTTCGGGGCGTACGCCGGGGAGGAGGTGATCTATTCCGTCAAGGAGGATGGGTTCCTGCGCACGCACGTTCGCCACTTCCTGGGACGGGATACCCTCTACACGCGCCTGGACATAGTCGATGGAGAATTGGCAGGGGGCACCGACGCCGGAGCGTTCGTCGCCGGAGGCCGGGGGCTCCCACTGACACTGGGCTGGATCGGCATGGTGCCGGTCGGCGGACCCACCTGGGTCGCCTACGACTTCTGGGGCAGCCGGACCGTGGAGGTGAGCGTAGCGGAAGGAAGTCTCACCGTCGGTGGGGCCGCGGGTTCCACTCTGTTCCGACACCTCGCGCGTTCGCAGGACTGAGGCGAACCCGGGTCAGGCGCGGCGCGTGATCAACACACGCGAACAGATCAGGCGGCACTCGGATATCCGGGAACGGCGAACCTACGGGTACAATCGGTGCATTTGGCGCGGGAACGCAATCGCTTCACGGATGTGCGGGATGCCGCAGATCCAGGCGACGGTCCGTTCGACACCGAGCCCGAACCCCGAGTGCACGAACGTACCGTGCCGCCGCAGATCGAGATACCAGCGGTACGGTTCTTCGGGCAGCCCCTCTGCTCGGATGCGTTCGACCAGCCGATCGAGATCGTCTTCGCGCTGGCTGCCGCCGATGATCTCGCCGTACCCCTCCGGCGCGAGACAATCGTTGCACAACACGGTCCGCGGATCGTCCGGATTCTGCTTCATGTAGAACGCCTTCACGCCGCGCGGGTAGTTGAACACGAAGACCGGCCGGTCGAATTGCCTGGCCAGCGTCGTTTCCTCGTCGGCACCGAGGTCCCGGCCCCACGTGGCATCGTGACCCAGGTCCTGGAGCTTGGCGACCGCGTCGGTGTAGGAGAGCCGGTGGAACGGCGGCTGGACCCGTTGAAGTGGGGCGAGATCGCGTTCGAGCTCGGCGAGTTCCGTCTTGCGCCGATCGAGACAGCGGGCCACCACGTAGCTGACGAAGTCTTCCTGAAGACGCATGTTGTCTTCAGACGTGTTCCACGCGACTTCGGGCTCGACCATCCAGAACTCGGTGAGATGGCGTCGCGTCTTTGATTTCTCGGCGCGGAACGTCGGTCCGAAGCAATATACGCGACCGAGTGCGGCGGCGGCGGCTTCGAGGTATAGTTGTCCGGTCTGCGCCAGGTAGGCCTTGCCGAGGTCGAAATACTCGGTCTCGAAGAGGACGCCGGCCTCCTCACCGATCGACCCGGTCAGGAGCGGCGTATCGACGAGAACGAAGTCACGCTCGTAGAAGAAGTCACGTATCGCCTGGATGACCTCGTGCCGGACCCGCATAATCGCCGTTTGGCGCCGGCTGCGGAGCCACAGGTGCCGGTGCTCGAACAGAAAGGCCGTGCCGTGTTCCTTCGGCGTAATCGGGAAGTCATTGCCCGGACCGAGTACCGCGAGGGCGGTCGCCGTCGATTCGACGCCCCCGGGGGAACGTTCGTCGGCACGGACGCTACCGGTCACCGCCACCGCGGTTTCCTGCGTGAGGGTCTTGAACGCCTCCCACGTCGCGGAGTCCAGCTCGTGTTTGAGGAACACTACCTGCAAGAAACCGCTTCCGTCACGCAGCACGACGAACCCGATCTTCCCGCTCGACCGCGTGGTGGTGACCCAACCATGAACGGTCGCCGTCTGTCCAATCAGCGTCGCAAGGTCGGCAATGCGGGTGTGTGCGGCCATGGGGCGCGAATCGTAGCCCTCACCTGGTTGGGTGTCAACGCGGGATGCGCACGTCCGCCCATCACCCCCATCGTCGAGCCGGTGGGGTGGGCGCAATATCTCGGCACGCCGTCCCGTGCCGTGTCGGCCGAGGAGATGCTACCCGCGCCGCTCACACCACGTTGGGAGATCAGCATCGGCAAGACGACGGCCGGCGGTATCGCCGTGGGAGAGCACGTCGTGGCGATCCTGAGCCTCGACCGCCACCTCACGGTCGTGCGGCGCGAGACCGGCGCACCGCTGTGGCGACGCCGACTCAACGCCGCAGGCGCCACCGGGACGCTCATCATCGGCAGTCGCATCCTCGCGGGGACCGGCGGGCCGCGAGGCCGGGTGTACTCGCTCGATCTCAACGGCGGGTCGGTGGAGTGGGACGCGGAGGTCGGCCCGCTGCTCGATCCCCTGGCGGCCGCGTCCGATCGGGTGATCGCGGCGACGGAAGGCGGCGGGATCGTCGCCCTCGATGCCGCGACGGGGCTGGTGCATTGGCGCCGGGCGCTCGGCGGGGCGGTCCGGACCGGGCCGGTCGTGGTCGATGCATTCGCGCTCGTCGCCACCGACGATTCGCTCATGTACCTGTCACTCGAATCGGGTGTGACGCAGGTGGCGGTCGCGTCGCACGGCGCCACCATCGCCCCGCCAGCCATGACGGATGACGCGGTGATCGTGGCGTCTCCTGACGGGTACGTCATCGCGCTGGCTCGGGACAACCTCCGACTGCGCTGGAAAGTGGCCGTCCGGGGCGCGATCTTCGGCAGCCCGGCCGTCGCCCGGGACACGGTATTCGCGGTGACGGTCGATGGCGATCTGTGGGCCATTCCGCTGGGGAACCCCGATGGCGCCACAGCGGTATCGTTGAACGTGGTCGTCCGGGCAACGCCGGCACCGCTCGCCGGCGGCATACTGGTCGGCACGGTCACGGGAACGGTCCTGTACGCGGGACTCGACGGACAACCGGCAACGGCGGCGCTACAGGTCGATGGCGCCGTCGAACAACAACCGATCCTCCATCGTGGTACGTTATTGGTGGTCGATGGGCGAGGAAAGGTTTACGCATGGCAGTAACGAGCGTGAGGCGCGGATGCGCCGGTTGGGCTCCGCTGGCGGCCGCCACGATGCTGACCGTCGCGTTGGCTGCGCCGGGACGGCCGGCACTCGCGCAAGCGGACGTGAGCACCAACGGATCGCCGTGGTATGTCTCGGTGTCGCACTGGGGCAGGTGGGCCGCGCTCGCGGGCGCGGTCGGGTTCACGACGCTCGCCGTCGTCCGCAACCACGACGCCAACGAGGTCTTCGACGGCCTCCTGACGTTGTGTGCGAACGCGAACGAGGCATGCCTCCGCAGTCCCAACGGACGGTACGTCGACGCCAGTGCCGAGACCCTGTACCGCGAGACGATTCGCCTGGACGATGTCGCCCGAACCTGGATGATTCTCGGTCAGGTCACACTGGTGGCGGCGGGCGGCATGTTCCTGATCGACCTCGTCACCGGCGACGACGACCCCAACAACATCCCGTTCAGCCCGTTCGAAGTCTTTGCGACCCCGCGCGGCGCCGGGCTACGCGTCCGGTTCTGACGAGGCCCTCCCTCACCACGCATCGACCGGAGACCCTATGACCGCGCCGCTCGACGAACGCGCCTGCGTCCCTTGCAAGGGCGGCGTTCCCCCACTCGCCGAAGACACGATCAGCGGCCTGCTCCAACAGGTGCACGAAGGCTGGGCCGTCGTCGACGGGCACCACCTTCAGCGCCGGTTTGCGTTCAGCAACTTCGCCGACGCGCTCGCGTTCACCAACCGTGTCGGGGCGGTGGCCGAAGCCGAAGGCCACCACCCGGACATCTTTCTCACGTGGGGCAAGGTCCGCATCGAGATCTGGACCCACGCCATCGACGGACTCACCGAAAGTGATTTCATTCTGGCCGCCAAGATCGACCGCCTCGCGTAACGATCAACCTCACGGTTTGCGCGCACGAATGAAGGCGCTGGAGAACGCCTCGGGGGCGTCCGCGGCACGGTACACCCTGGTGGGCTCGATGTCGATCTCACGAAAGCCCGCCCGCTCGAGTGTGGCTTCGTAGTCGCGGTCGCCCAGTGCCCCGGCGATGCATCCCACCCACGCGTCCATGCTCTGGCGAATTTCCGGGGGGACGTCCCCCCGCACGACGATATCCGACACGGCCAACCGGCCACCCGGCTTGAGCACGCGGAACGCTTCACGCAGCACGCGGTCCTTATCCGCCGACAGGTTGATCACGCAGTTGGAGATGATGACGTCGACCGCGGCGTCCGGGAGCGGAATGGCCTCGATCTCGCCCTTGAGGAACTCGACGTTCTCCACCCCCGCCTCGCGTTGATTCTCCCGAGCCAACGCCAACATCTCATCGGTCATGTCCAAGCCATACGCGAAGCCCTCAGGCCCGACGCGGCGTGCCGACAACAGCACGTCGATGCCGCCGCCCGATCCCAGGTCGAGCACGACGTCACCCGGCTCGAGGTGCGCCAGCGCCGTGGGATTCCCACACCCCAGCGAGGCCAGCACGGCTTCCTCGGGCAACCCCGCGGTGTCATTCGCCGGATAGAGGTTCGAGGTGATCGGACTGTGATCCCCGCACCCACAACCGCAACCCGCCTGCTTGCCTGCGCTCGCGACGCGTGCGGCCTTCCCATACTTCGCGCGCACGGCGTCCCGCACGTCTTCGTGGACCGTCATCGGAATCTCCATGATTCGGTCAACAGCATCCCGGCCTCCCGAGACGCGTCGACGCGTCGTGATGTTCGAGCACCGCATCGAGCACACCATGGCACTCGGCCACCCCCTCCCGCGCGAGTGCGTAGTGCATCCAACGCCCTTCCTTGCGCACACGCACCAACCCCACTTCCCGCAGGGTCCGGAGATGATGGGAAAGCAACGGCTGCGACAACCCCAACGTGGCGGCTAGCTCGCAGACGCACCGTTCCCCGCCCGCGAGAATGCGCAGGATCTCGACGCGGGAGGTGTCGGCCAGCGCCCGGAACGCGAGCGCCGCGTCGCCGCTCTTGACGGCGGGGGTTGCTGCCTTCATGAGGTTATTATATCAATATTCATTTATATGTCAACTCGAACCGGCTTTGATGCTTCGTCCATCCTCTACCCGACCCGGAACAGCTCGACCCCGCGCTCGTAGCGCCGCTCGATCCGCTTGCGCACCGGGACCAGGTCCGGACTCGTGAGGCCCGGATCGCGGTCCAGCACCCGGCGTGCCTCACTCCGCGCAATCCGAATGAGATCGTCGTCCTTGGAGAAGTCGGTATAGGCCAGCACCAGACCGCCCGACTGCCGCACCCCCGCGAGCTCACCCATGCCCCGCTCCGCCAGGTCCATCTCGGCAATCGTGAACCCGTCGGTGGTCTGGGCGAACTGCCGAAGTCGAGCCGCCGCCTGCACGGCGTCGGTGAGCAGAATGCAATGGCTCTCCTCGGCACCGCGTCCCACGCGGCCGCGCAACTGATGCAGTTGCGCCAGGCCGAATCGCTCCGGATGCTCGATCACCATCACCGAGGCGTTCGGCACGTCGATCCCCACCTCGATCACCGTGGTGGCCACCAGCACCTGAACGGCACCGTCCCGAAACGCCCGCATGACGCCCTCGCGGTCGTCCGCTTTCATGCGACCGTGGACCAACCCCACCGTGGCCGGGGCCAGCGACTTCGCCAGTTCCTCCGCCATCCTGGTCGCCGCCTTGAGGTCGAGCAGTTCGGATTCGTCGATGATCGGATAGACGATGTAGGCCTGCGCCCCGGCCTCGCAGCGGTCGCGCAGAAACTGATAGAGCTTGGCCCGCTGGCGGCTCGACCGCACGGCCGTCCTGACCGGTGGCCGACCCATCGGCCGGTCGGTGAGCGTGGTGATGTCGAGATCGCCGTAGAGGGTGAGCGCCAACGTGCGCGGAATCGGCGTGGCGGACAGCAACAGCACGTCCGGCGCATCCCCTTTTTCGATGAGGGCGGCCCGCTGCTCGACCCCAAACCGGTGCTGCTCGTCGATCACCACGAGCCCCAGCCGGTGAAACGCCGTCGTCTCCTGAATGAGGGCGTGCGTGCCGACAATCACGCGCGATGCGCCGGACGCGATCCGTGCGCGCACGGCGTCTTTCTCACCGGCGGCAAAGCGGCCCAGCAACAGGTCGGGCACGATCCCGAGCGGGGCGAGCAGCCCGGTGAGCGTGCGACCGTGCTGCTCGGCCAGCAACTCGGTTGGCGCCATGAGCACGGCCTGGAAGTCGTTCTCCACGGCGAGCATCATGGCAAACAGCCCGACCACCGTCTTGCCGACCCCGACGTCGCCCATCAGCAACCGATGCATGCGCGTCACTGACGTCATGTCGGCGGTGATCTCACGCACCGCCCGTTTCTGTCCGGTGGTGAGCGTAAACGGCAACGCGTCCTTGAGCGCGGTGGTCAACGCGCGACGGTTTTCGAACTTGGCGCCACGGCGCGCGTGTTTCGCCAGGTGACGGGCGCGCGCGACCACGAGTTGCAGATCGAACAGCTCGTCAAACGCCAACCGCCGCCTGCCCCCTTCCCACCCGCCGTCTGCGTCACCGGCCGGCGGACGATGCAACCGGAGGAACGCGTCGCGCAGTGGCAGGACGCCGGCGGCCTGCCGAATGGCCGGCGGCAGGACGTCGTCGACGACCGCGACCATGGCGTCGAGGTTGTCCGCGATCACCCGGCGGATGATGCGATGGCTCAGCCCTTCGGTCGCCGGGTAGACCGGCAGCACGACGCCCTGCGGATCGTCCGCCGCGTTGGTCTCTGCCGCCTCCTCCAGAATCACGTACTCTCGAGGCGCGATCTGGCGCCCGTGATAATGCCGCACCGGACCCGTGACCAGGACCAACTGACCCGGCTCGATCACCCGATCGAGAAAGGCCTGCCCGGGCCAGACACATTCGATGACGCCGCTCGCATCGCGGAGGATGGCACGGAAGATCCGGAGGCGTGTGCGGGTGGGCATGACGGCTTTCGACACGATCCGTCCGACGAGCGTCACGTCGCTGCCGACCGTGGCGCGCGCGGCCGGCGTGATGCTGGTGGCATCGAGGTACCGGTGGGGCGTGTGATAGAGCAGGTCTTCGACCGTGAGCACGCCGACCTTCGCAAACGACTCGGCGCGGCGCGGACCGACACCCTTGAGAAACTGGACCGGCGTATCGAGCCGCACCGCCATCAGTCAGCCAGGACGCGTTCGGCAAACCGACGCGCGTCGAACACCTCCAGATCGTCGAGCCCCTCGCCCACACCGATGAACCGGATGGGCACGCCGAGTTCACGCCGGATGGAGGCGGCCGCGCCACCCTTGGCGGTGCCGTCGAGTTTCGTGATGACGAGACCGGTCACCGGCACCGCGTCGGTGAAGGCGCGCCCCTGGTGGATCGCGTTCTGCCCGACCGTTCCGTCGAGCACCAACAACGTTTCGTGCGGCGCGCCGGGACAGCGCCGGCCCACCACCCGGGCGATCTTCTGGAGTTCTTGCATCAGGTCGCCTTGCGTGTGCAGTCGTCCGGCCGTGTCGACCAACACCACATCGATCCCGCGCGCCGTCGCGGCCTCGACGGCATCGAACGCCACCGCCGCCGGATCGCCCCTGGGGCTTCCGGTCACACACGGCACGCCCAATCGCGTCGCCCACACCTGCAGTTGCTCGCTGGCGCCCGCGCGGTACGTGTCGGCGGCGGCGAGTAGCACCGAACGACCCGCGCGACCGAGGCGGTGCGCCACCTTCGCGAGTTGCGTGGTCTTCCCAACCCCGTTCACCCCGAGAAACATGACGACCGCCGGGCGGTCCGCCACGCCCGCCAGAAGCTCGTTCGTCCCATTGGGCTGCGACAACGGCGCGGCAATCTCATCGGTGAGCCAGGTCCGCATGGCCTGCTCGGTACGCAACTCGCCCCGACGGGCGCGTTGCTCGAGACGTTCGGCCATCTCGAAGGCCGCCGGCCCGAAATCGGCTTCGATGAGCACCTGCTCGATGTGGTCGAGCGCGTCCCGATCGAGACCCTTCACCAGAACGCCCACGTCGGTCAAGGCGACGGTCTTGATGCGCTGCCACAGACCGGCCATTACGGCAACCCCCGCCGCGTGCGCCACGCCCACTCCCCCACGAACGCGGCCACGACGAGGACGAAGATCCACCAGCGATCCCGCGCGTTGACGAGCAGCATGCGCACGAGGCCGGGCGGCGCCGCCGATGCGGCGGTTACCGGCCCGGGGTGAAACTCGTCGGAGTACGGTTCCACCACGGTCACGCCACCCGCATCGGTGACAGCCGGTACGCGCCAACGATAGGATCCCACCGGCGCTCGCACCGCCGCCGTGCCGGCGGCGTCGAAGCTGAGGCGGGCGCGGACGGTCGTGTCGGCGCTCACCAGTTCGACCTCCATGTCCTCCGGGGGTGCCTCGGCCCGCCAGTGAAACAGCACGGGCATGCCACGCTGCACGACGGCGCCGGCGGTCAGCGCGCGCTGCCGCGCGAGCGCACCGGACCCGAGCAGCCAATCGACCCCGGCGGCCACGATGGCTCGGTAGGCTTCTCGCGCCGCGCCACCACGCAAGGCCCACCGCCACAACCCGCCCGCCGCCGTCGTCAGGTGACGTGTCCCGGCCGAATCCCGTCCCAGCACCGCCGGCCGTTCCGCCCCGCGCCGCCCGAGCCGTGTCGAGAGCGCCGTCCACTCGCCGTCCGTGGGGGCTATCGGCACGATGCCGGTGAGCGGTGGGAGGGAATCCCAGTCCACGACGCCGAGCCGGCCCGCCAACGGCGAGGACGGCACCTCCCCAGCCGGATACCAGTCGCCCGCCGTGAATCGCACCGCGCCACTCGCCGACGGCCAATCCCACCGCGGTTGTCCCGCCCGCCCGCCACGAAACGCCCCGCGAGCGACCAGCAGCGTCGCGCCGCGCGCGGCATCTTGGACGACCTGCGCCGTCACGGGCTGTACCGTGCTCATGTCGACCCACCGACCCGGCGTGATCTCCGCGAACCCACGCACATCGGCACGGGTGATCTCCGCCAGATCTCGCATCAGGAATCGCCCTTCCCAATCGGCCGGACTGGACACCAATACGACCGCGGGGAGTGCCGCAACCGTCACCACGCGAACGCGCGCGTCATCACGCGGTTCCCGGTCTCCGGCGACCGCCAGCCGCACCTCGAGGACATGCGTGCCCAACGGCAAGAGACGCGGCGGTACGACCACCGTTCGGCGTGCCACAGCGGGAGCCGGCGGCATCGAGACCGCGCGCCGTATCAGCTCGCGACCCCCGGATGCCACCACCAGCGTCGCAGTGGTGTCCGGCAGCGCGCCCCAGGTGCCGATCTCGAGTGTGACCCGGACGGAATCGTCGCGCCGGACGCGCGCGTCGATCGCGACATCGAGCACGGCCGCGTTGGGGACGGTGTCCCGCCCCACGAGCACCACGGCGGCGGACGCGCGCAGGGCGGCGGGTCCCGCCGCGAAATCGGCGAGCTCGCCGTCGGAGACGATGTACACCGGTCCGCCCCGGCCGGCGGCGGCCCGCAAGGCCGGCACGACGAGGGACCTCCCGTCCTCCGGTGCCGTCGTGTCGAACGCGGTGACCCGGTCGCCGAATCGGAGAATGATCCCGTCGCCGCCCGCGAGCCGGCGCGCGGTATCGAGCGCCGCGTCCCACCGGCCACCGGCCGCAGCGAGACTCAGTGACGCGTCGAGCAAGACGGTGGGGGACATCGCGTCACCAGGACGCTGGCTGCTCGGGTTGAGTAACAGCACGAGCAACGCGCCCACCGCCACCGTCCGCAACACCGCCATGCCCGCGCCGGCCGCACCGAGCCGTTCGCGCACGAGGTAAACGGCAGTGGCGGCGATCGCGACGACGGCGATGACCAGCATTACGCCAAACACGCGAACGCCTCGGCAAGCGTGAACCGGCCCTCAGACAGCGCGCGCCCGACGATCACGCCGCTCAGCCCGTCGCGACGCGCGCGCGCGATCTCGCCGAGCGACGCGATCCCGCCGGCCAGAATCACGTCGATCCCCTGGTCGAGCAGGCGGGTCGCACCCTCGTGATCGGCACCGCGCAACCGTCCGTCCATGTCCAGATCGCGATAGACGGCCGTGGTCACCCCTGCGGCGACGGCACGCGCGGCGATATCGGCCGCGCTGAGATCGAGCGTGATCCCACCCCGCGTGGCGGCCACCCCGTCGCGCACGTCGATGCCGATCGCGAGATGCTCCGGCGTGACGTCGGCCAGCAACCCCGGCAGTGCCGCGAGCCCGGCCGCGCCCACGACGACGCGCCACACGCCCCACCCCAGGCATTCAACGATGTCGTCCCGGCGCGTCAGACCACCGCCCACTTGAACCGCGACGTTCGGCAGTGCCGCGATTTGCCGCACCGACTCCGCATTCTCGCCCGCGCCGAACGCCCGGTCCACGTCCACCACATGCAGCCACGCGGCACCCGCGCGAATCGCCGCGCGCGCGTCGTCGAGCGGGTGGCCCGCCCCGGCGCCGTGTGCGCGCGCCACGCGGCCGCGTTCGATATCAATGGCGGGGATGATCTGCACGGCTTGGCTATACCCGCAAGCAGATGAGAACGGTCAATCCACCTTGGCCGGAGAGGCGGGACCGCGCCCGAGCAGGCGGTCGTACGTGACGCGGAGCGAATCGAACCCGGTCCGCCGCGGTGCCGGAACCGGCGTACCGTTCCCGAGGTCGACCCGGCGCGGATTCAGGTGGCGGCCGTTCTTGACGAACTCGTAGTGCACATGGGGGCCGTTGGCGAGACCGGTCGAACCGACGTAACCGATGGTTTGGCCCTGTTCCACCCGGACTCCCGTTCGGATCCCACGTGCCACGCCGCTGAGGTGGGCGTAGCGGGTCTCGATCCCGTTCGGGTGGCGGACCGTGACGACGTTGCCGTAGCTGCCCCAACGGCCCGCTCGCGTCACCGTCCCGGCTCCGGTGACCTCGACCCGCGTCCCGACATTCGCGGCGTAATCGGTGCCAAGGTGCGCGCGCTGCGTCCGCAACACGGGATGCATCCGGCTCAGGCTGAAGTTGGACGATACCCGACTGTACGCCACGGGATACATCTTGAAGGCACGCCGCAACGACTGGGCGCGCTCGTCGTAGTACGCGTTGCGTCCGTGGTCATCGCTGAGCACGTAGGCCCGGTTGTCACGTCCGCGCGTCTCCATCGACGCGGCCAGCACCCGCCCGTACCGCACGTCCCCGACCGACGAGGTCAATCGTTCGTAGACGAAGACGAACGCGTCGCCGGGATAGAAGTCGCGGAAGAAATCGATCTGCCAGGCGAAGATCCCGTCGGCCAGGTCGTACACCAGCGAACTGCGCTCGGCGCGCGGCATGATCGAGTCCGGAATCGCATCGTGCACCGCCTGGTCGAGTGACGCCCGAATCGTCCCCGCCACGCGTTCCGTGTGCACCGTCCACGCGACGTCGTCCGAGCGCGACCTCCACGATCCGTCCGCCGTCCGATCCACCACCAGGAAGGCCGTATCGCTCACGCGCGTGCGGATCCGTTCGGGGACCGAGTCGCCCACCGCGTAGCGCAACTCGAAGACCGTGCCGGCCCGCACCCGACGGGGATCGAGGCCGTCCAAGCGTGCAAGAAGATCGAGAAACGGTGCGCCGGCGATGCGATGCCGGGCGAACAGGTCCGAAAGTGTTTCGTTGCGCCGCACCGTGTCCGCGGTCTCCGTGAACGCCCGCGATACCACGATCGGCGTCGCGACCGGCAGGCGCCCGGATGACCACGCTTTGCCACCCATCCACGCGACGGCCGCCATCACGGCCATCGCGCCAATCCCGGTGCGCAGCGTCCGTCCTCCCGCCATCAGTCCATCTGTCGCCTGATGAAGGTCGGAATTTCCATCTCCGTGACGTCTTCGCCCTCCGACGCCGCCGGCGAGGCGGACTGCCGCGGCGGCGGTGGTGGCATGGATGGGCGCCCGCCGATCGTCTGACGCCCCTGCGATTGGCGTTGCGGGAAGGGCAGAACGCCGGGCTGCCCGCGGCCAAACGGGCCCTCCTGCGCGCCGCCCTGGCGATCGAATCCCGTCGCGATCACCGTGACGCGGATCTCTCCCGCCATCGCGGGGTCGTGCACCGCGCCAAAGATGATCTCGGCCTGGTCGCCCGACGCCTCGTGAATGATCTCGCTGATCTGATTCACTTCGCCGAGCGTCATGTCCTCGCCGCCGGTGATGTTCACCAGCACCCCGGTCGAGCCATTGATCGACACGTCGTCGAGCAACGGGCTCGATATCGCCTGCCGCGCCGCCTCCATGGCACGGTCTTCGTTGCGGCCGATCCCGGTACCCATCAGGGCCGAGCCGCCGTTCTGCATGACGGTCCGCACGTCGGCGAAATCGACGTTGACGAGGCCGGTCACGCTGATCAGCGTGGAGATGCCCTGCGTGGCGTGCAGCAACACTTCGTCGGCCTTCTTGAGCGCCTCCTGGAACGGCACGTTCTTCCCGACCACGGCCAGCAGCCGCTCGTTGGGGACGACGATCATCGTATCGACCTGCTTGCGCATTTCCGAAATACCGATCTCGGCCTGCCGCATGCGTTTGCGGCCCTCGAACAGAAACGGCTTGGTGATGATACCAACCGTCAACGCCCCGACGTCACGCGCGAGCTGGGAGATGATTGGTGCCGAACCGGTCCCGGTACCGCCACCCATCCCACAGGTGATGAACACGAGGTCGGCGCCTTCCAGCACGCGGAGCGCCTCGTCGCGGTCCTCCTCGATCGCCTGCCGGCCGATTTCCGGTCGCGCGCCCGCGCCCAGTCCACGGGTCAGCTTCTTGCCGATCTGGACCTTGACGTCGGCCTTGTTGTGGAGCAACGCCTGTGCATCGGTGTTCACCGAAATGAACTCGACACCGCTCAGTTGCTCATCGATCATCCGGTTGACGGCGTTGCCGCCGCCGCCACCGACGCCCACGACCTTCATGCGAGCGTTCTGCGACTTCGTTTCCTCGAGTTCGAAGACCATAGGTCGCACTACACCCCGCTTAGAAGAAATCCTGTAGCCAGCGCTTGACCGGCCCGAAGAACCGTTCGCCCGCTGCGCCCTCATACGCCCCAGCGGACCGGCGCTTCGCGGCCCACAAGGCAAGTCCGACCGGCACCGCGTACCGTGGCGCCTGCACGCTGTCCACCAACCCCGCGAGGCCCTGTTCCGGCGCGCCCAGCCGTACCGGCATCGCGAGGACTTCCCGGGTCAACTCGACCGCCCCACTGAGATGCGCGCCGCCCCCGGTCAACACCGCACCGGCCGGCAGCCTTCCCGCAAACCCCACCCGGTCCAGCGTCTCCGCCACCATCCCCAGGATCTCATCGATACGCTGGTGGATGATGTGCGCGAGCAACTCGCGTTTGGTGCGCCGCGGTCCCTGCCCCGGCGTACTCGGCAATTCGATCGTCTCGTCCGGATCGACGAGCGGTGTATAGGCGACCCCGTACCGTTCCTTGAGCCGCTCGGCGTCCGATTGCGTGACCCCCAAACCCTGCACAATGTCGTTGGTCACGTGTGCCCCCGCAAAGGGCAACGACCCATAATGGCGAATTTTGCCGTCCTTGAACACAGCCACGTTGGTGGAGCCCCCCCCCAGATCAATCAGGGCGCACCCCAACTCGCGCTCTTCCGCCGAGAGTGCCGCCAGCGACGCCGCCAACGGCTCCAGAACCAGCTCGGCGACACGATACCCGGCTCGCTCCACGGCTCGGCGGATGTTCTGCGCCGCCGTGCTCTGTATCGACACGAGGTACATGTCCACCTCGAGTCGCAGGCCGGTCATTCCGGTCGGTTCGTTGATCCCGCCCTGATTGTCCACCTTGTACTCCTGCGGAATGTAGTGCAGGAGTTCCCGATCGGGACCGAGGCTCACGGCTTTGGCGCCGTCGTTGGCCCGCTCGACGTCCCGAGCGGTGATCTCGGTGCCCGTGACCGCCGCCAGACCCTCTTCGTTGCGCGTTTGCACATGTTCACCGGCCATTCCGCAGTGCACCGCCCCCACGCGCACCCCGGCCATGCGTTCCGCGTCGCGCATGGCCTGCTCGATGCCGCGCACCGTCTCCTCGATGTCGCGCACCATCCCGCGCCGCACCCCGCTCGCCTTGGCCACGCCGACACCCAGGATCTTGACGCCCGGGTGCCGGGCATCCCCGGTGGCCTGCCCGATCACCGCGCAGGTCTTGGTGCTCCCGAGGTCGAGCCCGGCGATCAGGCGGTCGCGCTTCACGAGCCGACCCGCCGCGCGACGACCCAGCCGGCGTACCGCGCATCCAACTCGCCAACCACGACGCCCTGCGCGGCGATGTGACGCCGCACGACCTCGACAGCCCGAATCCGGCCTACCGGCGCCATCGCCGGGATCAGGACTCGCTGCCAACCGATATCGAGACGCACCGCATCGGCTCCGACCCTTCGCACCACGTCCACCTCCTCAAACAACGTCGAGGCGCTCGACCGAACCGCACACGCCGTACGGGCCAACGTCGTATCAGCCTCATCGGCAATCGGCAGGTCGAGCGCCGACTGCGTCGGATCGTAGGGCAACGATCGTCCATCACAATCGACGACCCCCAACCCGCCCACGCCCCGCACGAACAGCGCGGGCATGCGTTCAGCGACCGTCACGCGGAGCGTCGCCGGGAGTCGCCGGTCAACCGAGACGTCGACGATCCCGTCCATCGCCCGCACCCGCGCGGCAGCCGGACCCACCCGATCGAACACGTTGTGATCGGCCGCGAGCGCCATGGCCCCAAGGACTGCGCGGGGCGTCAGATACCGCGCCCCCACCACCTCCACGCGCCGCACCCGAAAAAACGGGACATGACGCAACAGCAACGGCGATCCGATCACGACGGCCGTCACGAGCACGACGAGACCCACCCGGTCCCGTCGGATCACGCCGCGCGTCCGCGGAGACGGCGGTACAACTCCCGCCCGACGTCGGTGATGTCGCCCGCACCCATCGTCAGGACCACGTCACCGTCGCGCGCCAACTCCAGGAGTCGATCCGCCAACGCGTCCCGGTGCGGGAGCCAATGTGTCTCGGCCCCGGCGCGCTCGGCCGCCTTGGCCACCTTGCGGCCCGTGACACCTGCCATGGGCCGTTCGCGCGCGCCGTACACCTCCGTCACCACGACGACATCCGCCAACGACAACGCGATACCAAACGCATCCCCATGCGCCTTGGTCCGCGAGTACAGGTGCGGTTGAAACACCGCCACCACCCGAGCCGCCGGAAACCGCTGGCGCGCCGCCGCGATCGTCACGGTCACCTCCGTCGGGTGGTGCGCGTAGTCATCCACCACCGTGACACCACGCGCCTCACCGACGATCTCGAATCGGCGTCCCACGCCCACGAACCGTTCGAGACCCCGAGCCGCGAGGGCCGAGTCATGCCCCAGCGCCTCAACCACCGCGAGCGCGACCGCCGCGTTGCGCACGTTGTGCAACCCGGGCACGGAAAGGCGCAGCGGTACTTCCCGGCCAGACCCGAACCGGACCACCCCCGTCGTCCCACTTGGACTGCGATCCACGCGCAAGACACGCACGTCCGCATCGTCTTCCATCCCGACACGCCACACGACCCCAGCCAACTGACCCGCCACGCGCAGGGCCCCGCGATCGCCGGCGCCTACCACGACGTGGCGGGCCCGCCCCGCAAACTCGACGAAGGCCGCCTCGAGGTCCGCCACCGATCCGTAGCACTCGAGATGATCGGCTTCGACGTTCGTGATCGCCGCGACCGTGGGCCGTAATGCCAGGAACGCGCGGTCGTACTCATCCGCCTCGACCACGAAAAGGTGATTGCCGTCCAGGCGCGCGTTCCCGCCCCACGATGCGACTCTGCCGCCGGCCAATCCCGTTGGATGGCAGCCGGCGTGCGCCAGCGCCTCCGTGGTCATCACCGTGGTGGTCGTCTTGCCGTGCGTCCCGGCAATCGCCACCACCGTACCCGACTCGACCACCGCGTGCAGCGCGTCCGCGCGCCGCACGACGGGTATGCCGGCATCACGCGCCGCCTGGAGTTCCGGGTGATCGAGTGCCACGGCCGCCGTATGCACGACCGCGCGAGCCCCCTTCACGTGCGCCGCATCATGTCCGATTGCGATCTCGGCTCCGGCATTCGCGACGTCCATCGCGCCTGCCGGATCGATATCGCACCCTGTGACCGTAACGCCCCGTCGCCTGGCCAGGAGGGCCAGCGAACTCATCCCTGCACCGCCCACCCCCATGAAATGGAGTGGCCGAGGGTCGTCCGGGGCGAAAAGTTGCATTGGCTGGGCAGCTAATATAAGGTCAATTCGAGAGTTACGAAAGCCGTTGCGTTTACGCAACAATCTCGATCAACCGTGCCGCAATCTCGTCTGCCGCGCCCGGACGCGCCCGTGCAGCCGCCGATTGAGCGATGCGCGCGCGGCGCGCCGGATCGCCAAGCACGCCGGTGCACTCGGTTGCGAGACGCGCCGGCGACAGCGCGGACTCCGGCAGGTGGATGGCAGCGCCCGCCGCCGCGAGCGCCTCGGCGTTACGGCGTTGGTGATCCGCCGCCGCGCCGGGCAGTGGCACCAACACGCTGGGCAACTTCCACGCGGCCAGTTCGGCGGTCGTCATGGCCCCGGCCCGGCCGACGACCAGATCGACCGCGGCGTAGGCGTCACCGATCGGATCCCAGAACGGTTTGACCAGCACCGTGTCCGAGGCGTGGCATGCGTACCTGGGGAACGTGCGTGCCCCGGTACTCCAGAGCACGCTCACCGCGCCAAACAACCCCGCATCGAGCGCGGCACTCGTCGCCTCGTTCAGCGCGCGAGCCCCCTGGCTGCCACCCATCACCAGGATGGCCGGGACACGCTCCGGCAGACCGAGTCCACGACGGGCCGCGTCCTTCGCTACCGCCAGCGGCGGTACGATGGGATTCCCCGAGTCGTAGACGACGGTATCCGGCCCCACCCGCAGGCGGGCTCGGGCCTCGGGATAGCCGAGGTGGATCTGGCGCGCACGCCGCGACAAGCGCCGCGTGGCGATGCCCGGCCACGCGTTTTGCTCCTGGAGCGCGATCGGAATCCCGCGCCGCGACGCGAGGTACAGCACAGGTGCCGACGCGTATCCGCCCGTGCCCACCACCAGCGCCGGTTGCTCGCGGTCGAGCAGTTCCCCAACCTGCCTGAGGAGCCGCGGGAGAATCATGGGCCACCTGACGTTGCGCCACCATTGGTGCCGGTAGATCGGCTCGGTCGGGAGGAGGTAGTGGCGATACTCGCGTTGCGGGAGGATAAAGCGGTCAACCCCGCGCACGGCGCCGACGAGCACCGGGTCGAGGTCGGCCCGTCTGCGGCGCAGGGCCGCCGCCAGCGCGAGTGCCGGCATGAGATGACCGCCCGTTCCACCGCCGGCAATGACGATATTCATCGCGCCGCCGCACCCGCCCGTCCCACGTTGATCAGGACGCCGGTCGCCACAAGCGACACGACGAGGTTGGATCGGCCATACGCAACGAACGGCAGCGGAAGGCCGGTCGTGGGGATGAGTGCCAACGTCACGGCGATATGCACGATGGCCGTCACCCCCACCAGCGCCGTCAACCCGGTGGCCAGCAGCAGCCCGAATCGATCGGGTGCCTCGCGCGCGATCCGGAAGCCCATCCAGATGTACAGGCCGAACAGCAGGATCACGAGCGCGCTCCCAACGAAGCCCCACTCCTCACCGATCGTGCTGAACACGAAGTCGGAATAGGCGTACGGCAGGTAGCCGAGCTTCTGCAGACCCTCGCCAAACCCGACGCCGAACAGCCGCCCCGATCCAATCCCGACCAACGACTGCTGGATCTGCCAATTCGATTCAGATGCTTCCGCGCCGGGACTCAGGAACGTCACCATCCGCGCGACGCGGTACTGCACCGTCACCAGTTCGTGCCAAACCACCGGAATCGCCGCAAGCATCAACAGGAGGAAGTGCCCGATGCGGGCGCCGGCGGTGAACATGACGATCCCGAGCAGCAACGCGGTGAGGACCGCGGTCGACAGATTGGGCTGGAACAGGATGAGCAAACAGACCGGCACGCCGATGACGAGAAACGGCAAGACGCCCCGCTTGAACTCCCGTATGGCGTCTTCCTTCTTCGCCGCCAGCATCGCCGCCCACACCACGACGGCGAACTTGGCGAACTCCGACGGTTGCGCCCTCACCAGCCCGAGATCGAGCCACCGCCGCGCCCCGTTGATCTCGGGGGTGAGGCCCCGCAGGCCCGGAAGATACGGAAGCGTGAGCACCGCGATGGTCGCCAACATCATGGGCCAGGCAAGGCGCGCCCACACGTGGTAGTCGACGCGGGCCGCGATTGACAGCCCCACCCCCGCGACGATCACGCCCGTGAGCTGACGCAGGGCGAAGGCCGAGCCGGGCTCGCCACTCTGCACCGCGACGATGCTCGAGGCGCCGTACACGGCGGCAACGCCGAACACGGCCAAGGTCGCCGCAACCATGCCGAGCAACCGTCCCTGCCAGTTCGCGCGGTACCGCGCTGAGGCGGTCGTCACGCTTCGGTCACCAGGCGGCGGAACGTGTCGCCGCGGTCCTCGAAGTCGGCGAACGCATCGAAGCTGGTGCAGGCGGGGGATAACAACACGACGTCACCGGGCTGCACCAGCGTCCGCGCAGTGGCAATCGCATCGCCCATGGACCCGACTCGAACGACCCTGACCGCGTCCTGCAGCCCGTGCGCTATCACGCCCGCCGCTTCTCCGAACGTCACCACCGCGCGGCAAGAGGGTCCGATATCCGGCGCGAGGTCGGCAAACGAGGTGACTTTGGGGCGCCCGCCGAGCAACAGCACGTACGGTCGGGTCATGGACCGGATCGCGACGCGTGTCGAAGCCGGGCTGGTGGCCTTCGAGTCGTTGATCCACAACACGCCGTCGATGTCGGCGACGGGTTCAAGGCGATGCGGCAGGGCGCGGAAGGTCGCCAGGTGTTCGCTCAGCGTGGCGGCCGGTGCCCCCACCGCCACCACGGCGAGGACGGCGGCCAGCGCGTTGTCAACGTTGTGTGCGCCGAGCAACGGCAGTAGGTCGCGCGAGCCGAGGACGTCGTCGCCGAGCATGAAGCGGTTCGCCACGGTGTCGAACCACGCGTCGGCGGGATGGCCCTGGCGCCAGGTGCGCTGGAGACCCGGGACGCCGCGCGCCAACTCGATGACGGGGGCGTCGTCCCCGTTGAGAACCCACGTCGTCGACGCCGTGGCGTTGCGAAAGAGCTGGCGTTTGTCCGCGTAGTAGGCCTCGAGCGTCTGATACCGGTCGAGGTGATCCGGCGCCAGGTTCGTAAGCACACCCACCGCCGGAGCGAGACCGGGGGAGTCGTGCAACTGGAAGGACGACGCTTCGACCGCCAGCCACCGTGGCGGCACAGGGTCGAGCGCGACGTCGATCAGGGGACGGCCGATGTTCCCGGCGGCCACGGCGGGCATGCCCGCGCACGACAGCAGGTGCGCGACGAGCGCCGTCGTGGTGCTTTTGCCGTTGGTCCCGGTGACCACGATCAGCGTCGCGTCGGAGAGCGCGGCGGCGGCGAGGTCCAGTTCCGAGCGTATGGTGACCCCCGCGTCGCGCGCCGCGGCAAGCGGCGCCGCGTCCGGCGGCACTCCGGGCGATGCGATGACCGCCGCGGCCCTCGCCACACGGTCAAGGTCGTGCCTGCCGACATCCGTATGCACGCCGAGCGGTCCAAGCGCCTGCGCCGTGGCACGCAGCGAGGCGGAATCCGATGCGTCGGACGCGTAGACCCGGACCCCGTGGGCCACCAGCCATCGGCTCGCCGCTGCACCGGAACGTCCGAGGCCGATGACGGCCACCTCCCCGACCCGCCACGACGGGGGAATCACCGGATCTTCAGGGTCGACAGCGCAAACAGGGCGCATAACACGCCCACGATGTAGAAGCGGGTGACGACCTTCGATTCCGGCCACCCGATCTTCTCGAAGTGGTGATGGAGCGGCGCCATGCGGAAGACGCGATGCTGCTCGGCATACGCGCGGCCGCGACGGCGGCGATGCCACTTGAATACCGACGTCTGGATGATGACGGAGAGCGTCTCCGCGACGAATACGCCGCCGATCAGCAGGAGCAAGAACTCGGACTTCAGCAGGATCGCGACCGTGCCGAACGCGCCCCCGATGGCCAGACTCCCGGTATCGCCCATGAACACCTGCGCCGGATGGGCGTTGTACCAGAGGAATCCCAACGCCGCTCCCATGAGCGTCGCACAGAAGACGGTCAGTTCCCCCGCTCCGCGCAGGTAGTAGACGCCGAGGTATCCCGCCCAGTCCACCCGTCCGAATAGATAGGCGAAGATCGCGAACGCACCCGCCGCGATCATCGTCAACCCGATCGCCAACCCGTCGAGCCCATCGGTGAGGTTCACGCCGTTGCTGGTGCCCGCCAGCACGAACGCCACAAACGCCACGTACGCCACGGGCACGAATACGACCAGCACGTACTTGAAAAACGGTAAGGTCGTCGCGCTCGCCTGGAGGTCCTGGGCCATCGGGTAGGCGAGCAGGTAGATGCCCAGCGCCACCCCAGCCGTCATCTGGCCGATGAACTTGTGGCGGGCCACGAGACCGCGCGACTTCCGTCGAACGACCTTCAAGTAGTCATCCACGAACCCGATGGCGCCCATCCACAACGTCGCCAGCAAGGCGACCCACATGTACCGATTGTCCCATCGCGCCCACAGCAGCGTCGGGACGACCACGGAGGTCAGGATGATGAGCCCCCCCATCGTCGGCGTGCCGCGCTTCCCCTGGTGGCTCGCCGGTCCCTCGGCCCTCACGATCTGGCCCACGCCAAGTCGTTTGAGGAGGCGAATCGTCGGAGGACCGATGAGGAACGTAAGAAACACGGCGGTGGCGGCGGCCCCGACCGCGCGAAACGACAGGTAGTTGAAGAGGTTGAAGATGAGGAAGTCGCTCGCGAGCGGTGTCAGGAAGTGGTAGAGCACGACGCCTCACGATCGTCCAGAAGATAGGGAAGCACCTGTTCCAGCCTCACGCCACGCGACGCCTTGATCAAGACCACTTCGGTGCCGGTCAGTCGTTCCGCCACGCGACGACCCAGCGTGTCGGGGTCGCCCGCGATCACCAGTCGATCGCCGAGCGTCTCCCGATGCCGCTCGAGCGCCGGCCCGAAATCGCCAACGGCACCGACCAGGTCGGGGCGCGACGCCACAATGGCGTCGGCGGCGTGGCGGTGAGCGGCGTCGGCGCCGGCACCCAACTCGAGCATCGTGCCGACGAGGATCACCATCGGCCGGTTTCCCCGCATCGCCATGACGGTTTCCAGCGCCGCACCCAACGATGCCGGGTTCGCGTTGTACGCGTCGTGCAGCACCGTCACGCCGCCATGCGCGATCACCTCGCAGCGACCGCCCGGGACGCGCGCCGCGGCCAGTTCCGCCATGGCGCGTGCCGGGTCCACCCCGAGGACCTCAGCGACCGCGAGCGCCAGCATGGCGTTCTCGGCGAGGTGCCGGCCAACCACCGGCACGCGCACGGTCGATGCCCGCCACTCGATCCGCACGTGGCCGTCGGATTCCCACTCCCATCGGTCCGGCGTGATGTCGGCATCCGCGTCGAGTCCGGCGGTGATCACGCGCGCGGCGACCTCCCGCGCCCGCCCCGCCAACACGCGCGGGGTCGTGCCAACGACGGCGGTCGCCACCCCATCAACGAGAGCCAGCTTCTCCGTCAAGATCGCCCCGATCGAGCCGAACCCCGCGACGTGTCCCGCGGTGACGTTCGTGACGACCGAGATGGTCGGTTCGACGATGGCCCGAAGCCGTCCGATCTCGCCGGGTTCACTGGCGCCAGCCTCCACCACGAGTGCCGCCGCCTCCGGCGGCGCCTCCAAGATGGTGAGCGGCACGCCGATTTCGTTGTTCTGGTTCGCGCGGGTCGCGCTCACCGGCCCCAATGAACCGAGTGCGGCGGATACGAATTCCTTGGTGGAGGTCTTGCCGTTGGTTCCGGTGATGGCCACGACCGGGCATGTCATGGCGCGACGACGGGCATTGGCCAACGATCCCAGCGCCGCCAGCGGGCGGTCGACCTCGTAGAACACGAGACCCGCCACCGGCGGTGTTCCGTGTCGCACGACCGCGCCCGTAGCCCCGGCGGCGCGCGCCGCCTCGAGGAAATCGTGGCCGTCAAACCGCTCGCCGGCAAGCGCGACGAACAGATCGCCGGGCCGCAGCACCCGCGTGTCGGTGGCGATGGACCGATGCCGCGTCGCCGCAGGCGCCGCCACACCGAGTAGCCTGGCAACCCGCGCGCTGTCCCAGCCGCTCATGGCGCCGTCCGCGCGAGTGCGCTCAACACGATGTGCCGCTCGTCGAACGGTTGCTTGTCGTTCCCAACGATCTGGTACGTCTCGTGGCCTTTTCCGGCCAGCAGCAGGCAGTCCCCCGGTTCCAGCATGCGCACGGCGCGCTCGATCGCTTCCCGCCGGTCCGTGATGCGAAGATGGGCGACCCCCGTCAATCCCCGCTCGATGTCATCCAGAATCGTCTCGGGATCTTCGTGACGCGGGTTGTCCGACGTCACCACGGCGAGATCGGCCTCGCGACCGGCAATCTCACCCATGATCGCTCGCTTCGCGCGATCCCGGTCCCCCCCGCATCCGAACAGGATGATCAGCCGCCCGGACGTAATGGGACGCAGCGTGCGCAGCACGCGCCTGTACGCATCGGGCGTGTGCGCATAGTCGCGCAGCACCGTGTACGCCGCCGTCACGAGGCGTTCCATCCGCCCGGGCACCGGCGGCGCGGTACGCAGTCGCGCGCCGACCGTCGCCGGATCGCGGCCGACCGCGACGGAGGCGGCGAATGCGGCGAGCGCGTTCGAGACGTTGAATTCGCCCGGGATGGGGACGCGGACCGAAACGCAGCTTCCGGATACTTGGATGTCGACGTCGCTGCCTGTGGCATCCCGGCCGGTGACGCTCCCGCGCACGTCCGCGGCAGGGTCCAGCCCGAAGGTCATTCGGCGGGTGCCGTCGCGGCCTCCCGGACCCCGCCACGCGGGGTCATCGGCATTGATGACGTCGACGCCACCGTCAACCAGCTGCGCCGACAGCAAGCGCTTCGCCGCCAAGTAGGCGTCCAGGTCCCCGTGGTAGTCGAGGTGCTCGTGGGTGAGGTTCGTGTAGACGGCGGCGCGGAAACCAAGCCCCACCAACCGCCGCTGGTGCAGCGCATGGGAAGACGCCTCCATCACGACCGTCGTACACCCGCGATCTCGCATGGCTGCCAGCGTCGCCTGCAATTCGACCGGCCCGGGCGTGGTCAGACCCGTCCACCCCGCGATCGACGCACCCGCACCGTCGTAGGCACCAAGCGTTCCGAGCACACCGACATCGTGGCCGGCGTTGAGCAGGTGCCTCGTGAACGAGACGGTCGTCGATTTTCCGTTCGTTCCCGTCACCCCAACCACCGTCATGGCACGGCCCGGCCAGCCGTACCATACCGCGGCGGCGATGGCCGCGGCCGCGCGTCCGTCCCGCACCACGACGGTGGGCACCGGGTGTTCCACCTGATCCTCGACGAGGACGGCGGCGGCACCACGAGCAAGCGCGTCGGTGATGAACGTGTGGCCGTCCCGGGCCGTGCCACGGACGGCGCAGTAGAGCGATCCGGGTTCCACCAACCGCGAATCCACCGCAACCGAGCAGACCACCGGTGCCGCCGACGGGGACCGGATCAGGACTCCCGCTTCGCGCAACGCGTCAACCATCGCGGCCAGGTTGGTCATAATCCCCGCCGGTGTGTGCCGCGCAGCACGACGATCGCGCC
>DASWIX010000086.1:0-65422 GCA_036397455.1 Gemmatimonadales bacterium
TGGTTCCGGTGCTGAAGCGCCGGCTCGGCGCCTGCGGCGACGGGTGCTGAAGCACGCCTGCCCCGGCGCCGTTCACGGCGCGCCGGCGCGACAGCGCCGCCGAGCCGGGCTTTCAAGCCCGGAATCGCGACGCAGCCGTACAGCTTCGGGGCGCACAAAGGATACGACCGGTGAGAACGGGTAGAGACCGGCCGTTGGTGTTGGTTCCGGTGCTGAAGCGCCGGCTCGGCGCCTGCGGCGACGGGTGCTGAAGCACGCCTGCCCCGGCGCCGTTCACGGCGCGCCGGCGCGACAGCGCCGCCGAGCCGGGCTTTCAAGCCCGGAATCGCGACACAGGGGATACGACCGGTGAGAACGGGTGGAGACCGGCCGTTGGTGTGGTTCCGGTGCTGAAGCACGCCTGCCCCGGTGCCGTTCACGGCGCGCCGGCGCGACAGCGCCGCCGAGCCAGGCTTTCAAGCCCGGAATCGCGACAGGAGATACGACCGGTGAGAACGGGTGGAGACCGGCCGCTGGTGTTGGTTCCGGCGCTGAAGCGCCGGCTCGGCACCTGCGGCGACGGGTGCGGAAGCACGCCTGCCCCGGCGCCGTTCACGGCGCGCCGGCGCGACAGCGCCGCCGAGCCGGGCTTTCAAGCCCGGAATCGCGACAGGACATACGACCGGTGAGAACGGGTGGAAACCGGCCGTTGGTGGTGGTTCCGGCGCTGAAGCGCCGGGCTTTCAAGCCCGGAATCGCGCAGGGTGCCGGTTACGGTCGGAGCAGATGGGCGCGCAGGTCACCCACATCGAGCCGTCCGTTGGCGTTCCCGTCATTGTCGAGCAGCCGGCGCTGCGCGGTCGAGAGCCCTTCGCCGCCGATCAGGCCGTCGAGCAGGACGTCGCTCGGGATCACCACGGATTGTACGAGCAGCGGGAGCACGATCGTGCTCACCACGCCGCGCGCATCTTCCACCCGAATGGTGACATTGAACTGACCTGAGGCATAAGCGGATCCATCAACGCGCAGCGCGTCACCGACGGCGCTGATCTCCAGGCCATCGGGCATGCTACCGGCCGTGACGCTCACCGCATAGGGCTGCGCGCCGCCGCCCACCGGTCGCGTGAGCTGCACCGCGTCCAGCGCCGTCACCGTGCCCAGCCCGTCGTCGCTCACCACCCCGGGCGCGTCGGCGGTCGACACGATGATCCGCGTCACCCCATCCGCGATCACGATCGAGTGGATCGTTACCGATGTCGCCGACCCCCCATCCAGACGCGTCGCGGGATTGGTCACGTTCGAAAGACTCCCAACCAGCCCGGTGCCGGAAAACACATCCGCGGCCTCCCCGCGGTTGCCGCCTTCGGCGTGGATCCGTTGCAGCGTGCTATCGCCGTCGGCCTCGAGCAGGCTGATGCGGTAGAACGGATTGGCCGTCGCCGCGGACGGACGGAGGAAGCCCGCGCGGTTGTGCCGGTAGACCAGCACCCCCGATGCCGGGAGATCTTCGTCGAACCCGACCGCCGGCCGATATTCGATCAACAACGACTCGATCCCCGATGCATCGAGCGGGATCTCGAGCACGCGCTGCGACACCTGCACCGGTTCCAGCACGAACTCCTGGTACCGCACGTCAGCCACCACCTGCAAGTCGATCCAGCCCAGGATTTCGCGCGTCCACGGCGAGAACTCGGTCGGTCCGAAACTCGGGAACTCGTCCGCCGCACCGCACCCCCACGCTCCCCCCGCCATGATGTCGAAACAGCCGAGTACCCAGCGGCGATTGACCGACAGGATAGCGTCCGCCGCCGGTCCCACCGGATGGTAGATGTCCGGCAGACCCAGTTCGTGTCCCAACTCGTGGGCCACGACCGACACGGTGGCGAGTGGCGTACCGTCGCATTCCGACGCGCTGATCAGCACGTAACCGTCGACCCTGACGTACGACCCGTCGGGCCGCGGATCGTTGGACTCGTACGGCGTCCCACCGTTGAAGCCCGAAAGGCCCGACTTGTGCGGCCACGCGCCGGTGCCGCCGCACGATCGCGCCACCTCGGCGAACAGGAACGCCACCGCATCGACCAACCCGTTGTCGTCGCCGCTGTTCGGCACACCGTCGGGGCCGTCGTTGTCGAACTGACCGAGGTCGAGCTGTTGATCCGCCGCCGCGATCGCCTCGAGCAGATAGGCGCCGAGCCCGGGGCCCCAGCCGAACACCGATGCGGTACCACCGGTCCCGTCTTCCCAGGTCACGGACGTACGGTACCAGGGGCTGACGGCGCCGTCCGCCAGCAAACGTCCGCCCGACGCCTCATCGAAGAACTCGCGCAACGTGCCGGACGCGGACGGGCCGGTGAAGAACAGAGTGGCCAGATGATCCTCGGGTGTCGCGGGCGCGTCGGTATCCGCGAACAGCGCGGGCACGAGGAGCACCGTGAGGGCACCGCTGACGGGGTCGCCCGCGCGCGCCCACGCGACCCTGTCGAATCCGACGTGCCGCGGTCGGACCTCACTCGGCGCCATGCCACGCGCCGCACGCAGGGAATCGAGATCGTCCACGTGCTGTGCACCCGCGGCGACCGGCCAGCACCAGCAGACGACAGCGCAGGCGAATGGGATCGTGAACCGCTGGCGGCGTCTCATCGAACCAGCCGGACCTGATACGCGTCCACGTCGGGCCGCATGCGGTTCTCGCCGTCGGCCACCTCGACGACGCGGGCGCTTGGCGGCTGGCGCCGCGCGGCGACCTCGAACGCGAAGCGGATCTCGCCCGGCACCTGCAGTGCGACAAACACCCAGACCGTGTCCCCGCGCCGCGCGGTCAGCAGGTGCCCGTCATCGCGCGGCGCCACGGTACCCGACTCGCCGACCAACTCGATGAGGGCCGCCCCTTCGGCTCCATGCGGCGACACCACGTGGAACTCGACGGAGGAGGGGAGGGTGGGATCGGTGACCTCGCACGCGACGGTCGCCAACACGCAGAGCAACGCGGCGCGGTAGTGGCGCATCAGCCGAGCAGGAACTGCAAGGACGCCCCGGGCGTCACCGCGTACGCATCCCGGCGATACCGGAAGACGCGGGCCGGGTATTCGCCGAGCAAGGTCAGCACGCCGTCTTCAAGGCGCAGCATGCTTCCTTCGCGCAGACCCAGGACCGGCATCGCGGGGTTGGCCGTGACGAACTCGAGCAATCGGTCGTCACGCGTTTCTCCCCCGTGCTCAGGAGTGACGGCATCGGTGTAGTGCGGGTTGATCTGGAACGGGACCAGGTCGAGCGCGTCAAAGTTCGGCGGCTCGGCGATCGGCATGTCGTTGGTCGTCATGATCGTGGGACAGGCCAGGTTGGACCCGGCGCTCCAGCCGACGTAGGGCATCCCGTCGTGGACGCGCGCGCGGATCGCCTCGAGCAGTCCGGCCCCCGCCAGCCGAGTGAGGAGTTGAAAGGTGTTCCCGCCACCGACGGCGATGGCCTGGGCGTCAGCCACCGCGGCCAGCGGATCGGCCGCGCGGTGGATGGAGCGGATCGTGTAGCCGAGCGCCTCGAACCGCTCGGCGACCTTGGCTTCGTAGGCATCGAACGAGACGCGCACGCCGGCATACGGAACGAACAGCACCTCACGGGAACCGTCGCCAAGGAACGCGGGCAGGGCCGGCTCGGCATGGCTCAGGAAGCTGCCGCCGTGGTTGGTGGAGTTGGAGAGCAGCAGCAGCCGGCGTCGTTTCATGTGGCGAAAGTTCATCGGGAGCGCCTCGGGTCGCCAGCCCTTGGCTGCGTCGACGCGAGCGTGTCTGCTGATGTGTTGTACTGGGTTGAACACCAAACGTATCCGGTTGATGAGGTTGGGTGCCGATTCCACCATCGCTTGGTAGCTATCCATCCGTTCCCGAACGGCAATGGCCGACACGCTCGCATCATGACAAGTGCCCTTCTCAGCGGCCTGGGGGTGGAGCCGTTTACATGGGGCTCAGGGCCGATCGACAGTGCGGATGCCGTGCGAGAACGCTATTTCGCCGCGCTTCGCGAGGCTAACGAGGGCGACTATGCTCAGCTCATCTCCTTCGTTCGACGCTAGAACGACAAAGGCGTCCGGCGCTCACGCGGGACGTTCTATCAGAGCGATTGTCAAGGGCCGCGCCATGACCCTCGCCCGCCGCGCCGCGACGCCTGCCCACACTGCGGCACCGGGCGCCCGCCCGCTGCCACCGACGGGAGCGGCTTGCCGCGTGTCAGCCGTCGAGCCGATTGCGGCCCGCCACGCGCGCTCGACGAGCAGGAGTGGGCACGGCGGACTGTCGAGGAACAACGCGAAACCTTGTGCAAGAGGGGCGCTGGTAATCTGGGTGAACCCTTTGATGTCTCGGCACCGCCAGCGGATCTCGTCGCGACGCTCTTGCTTCACCTTGAGCTGTCATGAGGTCACGATTTTCCGACATTGATCACCTGGCGAAACACCCGCCGCGCAACAAGCCGATGAAGCTGACGGTCGCCTTCGGCGCCCGCAGCTTATCGGCGAGGCGTTTAGCATCCTACGCCGTGGGACGCCGAGTCATCGCGCCAGGAACTGCCGACGAGAATCCGCGTCAGCTGTTGGAGCACCATGAGATGACCTGCCGTCGGTCGCCTCCCTGTCGAAAGCAATTTCTTAGGAGACTGCCCCACCACGCTTCGGTTTCTTGGTGTGATTTTTGAGCCACGTTCCGAGCGCGCGCTCGGACACGTCGCCAGCCGCTAGGGCGAGCATGACAGTCACGACCTCGGCCTCATCAGCGTCAAAGATCAGCTCGTTGAGTTCGAGGAAGGTCACCATCACGACGAACGCCACCCGCTTGTTCCCGTCGCGATAGGGATGGTTTTTGCAAAGGCCGAACCCGTACGCCGCTGCCAGCGTCGGCAAATCGGTGGCTTTCTCGTAGTGCCACTTCTGCCGCGGCCGGGCGAGCGCCGACTCCAGCGCATTCTCGTCGCGCAAACCCGCTAAGCCTCCGTGCTCTCGGAGCTGATCGAGATGCACGGCGTCCACCACCACCCGCTCGACCCACCGCGGCTCCGGCACCGCCTATCTGGCCAGCTGTCGAAGCGTATTGCGGTACTTCTTGGCGGTCTTGGCGGCGATAGCCAGGGCCTTCTCGACGGTCGGGTCATACGGGCTCAACAAAATGCCCCGGTCGGTCTCCACCACCAGCACCCGATCGCCCGCAGCCAAGTGCAGGCGGTCGGCCATATCCTTGGGGAGCGTGGCCCCGACGGACCCGCCAACCTGGCGGAGCTTCAATTGCCGCACCATGTTTTCCTCCGGCGCATCAGTATTGACCGCAAGAAAGTAGCATACCTGTGCTACTTATGAAAGGGGCAGTCTAACGTGCCGCTGAGCGGCACGACGTAAGACCGCTCCCGACCTGAGCACGAACCGTGACACAGCACGCACGCTACCGACGTAGTCGTCGAGGACCGCGCGGAGGAGCACCGCTTGGCTACGGTCGGTACCGGCGAGGTAGGCCATGAGCACGGCTTCGAGTCGGGGGAGCGCTAGCCAAAGTGCAGGACGCACAATATATGGAATACGGAGGCTTTTCACACAGGCTCCGCGCCCCCGCTGATGCTGGGCGTCTAAGGCCGCCCGATCTTACCACCCCATGGAGCCTGATGTCTCGTCGCTACGCGATCTTCCTCAACATCTACTTTGTCGCGGTCTTCGTCGGCATCGGCGGCCTACAGATGTATCGGGTCAATGCCGGCTTCCTCACGAACTACGGGGCCGATCTGCTGGCTCCCCCTTACTTGTACTTGATGCTACGCGGAGGCCGCCTGCGCCTGGGCTCTCTCAGCGCGCTCACCGTGGTGCTCGGTGGCTGCTTCCTCTGGGAGTGGATGCAACACTACGATCTCAGCGGCACGCCCTTGGTCATAACCCGCGGCCGCTTCGATCCGTTCGACTTGCTGGCCTACACCCTGGGCTTGCTCGCGAGCTACGCTGTGGATGTTCGCTGGTTGCGCCCGCGAGGGATTTTACCGGGGCCGCGGGCCCCCTAACCCGAGAAAGTGCGTGCGTGAAAACTCGGACCGTTGCCAAGGCAACAAGCCTTCGGGACATCGTCCTGTGGCGCGACATGTACCGTCTGGAAATGGCATGCCAGATTGTCCATGACTCAATCCACGAGCGTCGCGGATGGACCGACGAGTACACGCTGTTCGTGGACGATGCCCCGGTTGGGTACGGGTCTGTGGCCGTTGGTGGGCCGTGGAAAGGGACGCCGACGGCGTACGAGTTCTACGTGGTGCCGCATCAACGATTGCGGCTATTCGAACTGTTTCGGGCGCTGCTGGGAGCGAGTGGCGCAGCGAGCATCGAAGTCCAGAGTAACGATGTACTCGCGACAACCATGCTGCACACATTCGCCGGTCCCGTGACCAGCGAGTCCGTTCTCTTCCATGACAAGGGTAGCACGTCACATCGTCCGATTGGTGCGACATTTCGTGAACCGACGGCGAACGAGGCCCCTGATGTTCGCAGAGCGCAGTTGAAGTGGCACGGCGTCGTCGAGGTTGAAGGCCGGATCGCAGCAAGCGGGGGCATCTTGTTCCATTACAACCGGCCCTATGGCGACATCTACATGGAAACGAGCGAGCCACTTCGTCGGCGAGGTCTTGGCGCGTTCTTGGTGCAGGAGCTGAAACGCGTTTGCTATGAAGGCGGCTACGTACCCGCCGCTCGGTGCAACCCGGATAACGTCGCCTCGCGGCGAACGCTTCAGCGTGCCGGGTTCGTTCCGTGCGGGCACATCCTGAAAGGGCCTGTTCGTATCGATTCGGGCTCTGTTCACGAAGCCGGCTAACCAGCGAGTGGAAGCCAGGCGCCTACCGTCACGCGCCGCATGCGTTAGCCGGCGGCACAACAAACGACGTAGATCAGGCGATGAAGCTCCGCATCGAACTAAGCCCCAAGAGGATGGTCGGTGGATTGCGGAGGTTCCGGATCTGGCCGGCGTCCTCATCGACGGGCAGACGCGCGACGAAGCGCTGGCCGGCCATCCCCGTAGCACGATCCGAAACCGAGTCAGCTCGTCGGCTCGACGAACAGCGCCAATTCCGCGATCGCCGGGCATACGGGCGCTTGCGTGATCCGCAGGCGAACCTTCGAAGTCGTGACCGGGACGGTCCGCACCAGCCGGCAGTTACCGATGCTCGTCGCGTTCGCGAATTCCACCCAGCCGTCGTCCCGCCAGCGATCGAGCGCGATGGCCTCGACCCGCTGTCCCAACGGCAGATACTCGCGTAGCCGGACGACGTTGAACGTGACCGCGCGGCCCAGGTCGAGGGTGAGGACGGGGATGGTGATGCCATCGTCCGTCGTCCAATAGGTGGAGCGCGAGCGCCCCAGCACGTTCTCGGCAAGGAAGCGCGCGTCGTGCCCGTTGCCGCGCACATTGCTGGCGGTCACGCGAGCGGCAGTCGCGAGACTCGAGTTGAAGGTGGCGTCGAGCAGCCGGCGGAATGCGCGCAGGGAGCGTACGTCGGCGTCGGGTATCCGGCCGCGTCGGTCAGGCGGCAGATTCAGCAGGAACGAGGCGCCCCGCCCGATGGAACGGTAGTAGAGATCGACGAGATCGCGCGGCGTCCGCACTCGGTCGTCTTCGCTCGCGTGATAGAACCAGCCCGGCCGGATCGAGACGTCGCATTCCGGCGGCACCCAGTGCGTGCCCGGTCGGTCGCCGCGGTTCAAGCGGTCCGCGTCCGCTCGCCCGGGGGCAAACTCTTCGCGGTTGGATGTGGCCCAGCATGTTTCCCCCGCGATCCCACGCTCGTTGCCCACCCAACGGACATCGGGACCGGCATCGCTGAACAGCACCGCGTCGGGTTGGAGGTCGCGCACCAGGCCCCAGGTGGCCGGCCAGTCGTAATAGGTCGTCGGGTCGATCTGGCGCCGCTCGTTGGCCCCGCCGTAGTAACCGTCGCCGCCGTTGGCGCCGTCGAAGAAGATCTCGAACACGGGACCGTACTCGCTCAGCAGTTCGCGAAGTTGCTTGCGGTAATAGACGAGGTACTCGGACCGACCGTAGTCCTTGTGGTTCCGGTCCCACGGAGAGAGATACACGCCGAAGCGGAGGCCATGCCGCCCGCAGGCGTCCGAGATTTCCCGCACCACGTCACCGCGTCCGCCGCGCCAGCGGCTGTGCTTGACGGAGTGTTCGGTGTATCTGGACGGCCAGAGACAGAATCCGTCGTGGTGCTTGCAGGTGAGAATCAGCCCCTGCATGCCGGCGTCTCGCGCCGTTCCGACGATCTGGTCCGCATCGAAGTCCGTGGGATTGAACACGTCGGGCGATTCGTCGCCGTAGCCCCACTCCCTGTCCGTGAATGTATTGACCGTAAAGTGGAGAAACCCGTAGAACTCCATGGCATGCCAGCGCAACTGGCGGGCCGAAGGGAGTGGCCCGAATGGCGCCGGAGGATCGACCAGGCCGGCGGGAACGTGCGGCACGCCTGCGAGTGCGAGCCCGGCGCCGAGCGTCGTGCCGATGAACTGGCGCCGCGTGGCGCGCGGGGTCTGTCGATGGTGGGAATGGGTGTCGGGCATGGCCGTTCCTTACCGGTGCCCCAATAATGGGTCCGTCCCCGCCGGTGCGGAAGCTCGGCGACCCGAGCCGCCCATTCTACGTGAGCGGGGGGCGGCTCCCTTCCTCCGGGCCGTATCCTCGAGGCCTGTTCTACGTCCGCGATAAGCCGCTCGCCCATCATGTGGATGCGGTCGCCTATCTCGGTCCGGGACCCGATCGTACCCTGGCGAATCAGACGGAGCTGACGCGGGCAGAGAGGGCAGAGGTCGCTCGCCGCGACGCGATCAAGGGCGACCGGCAGCAACTCATGCAGCTCAGGTTTGCAAATCGGAATCGTTGGTTTCGATCCCATCCAGACGATCTACCGCGCGACCCCCGGGACGGTGCGGGGCGTGAACAGCGGGGACGGAGGAAGGGCTCCGTAGTTTCCCGGAGTCCCCGTCCGTAGAACTCCGAATAGCCGGATACCTGATGGTGCTCGTAGGTTTTCAGTAACTCAGCCTCCGGCATCGGGTACAGAGGCCCGACTCGGCCGCGAGGCTCGGGTGGGGGCGTCCTGTGATCGTTCTGCTCGAACTGCTCAATATCCTGGTTCCGCTCGGCTATCTCCTGGTCGTGCTGGACTATCTCGTGCTGTACATCGACGAGCCCGCGTGGAGCGTCCGAACGGTCACCCCGGCGGCGCGTGCCCTGGCGGTGATGCACGCCGTCTATCTGACCCTGCTCGCGATCGCATTCGAGCACGTGCCGGTTGCGTCCGTCTGGGAGTCGGCGACGTTCATCGCCTTCGCGCTCACCGTCGTGTACCTGGTGCTCGAGTGGCGGCTCGGGAACCAGGCGACCGGAGTGTTCCTGTTCGCGCCGGCGTTCCTCTTTCAAGTGCTCGCGTCGGCCTATCTCGCGCCGACGCGGGAAGTGCAGCCGATCCTGCAGTCCTCGTTTTTCGGCCTTCACGTGACCGCGGCTCTGCTGGGGTATGCGGCCTTCGCGATCGCCGCCGTGTACGGCCTGCTGCATGTGCTGCTGTACCGGAGTCTCAAGGGCAGTCGGGTCGGGCTCGTGTTTCAACGCCTGCCGAGTCTCGGGGCCCTGTCAAGGCTGAACGTCTCGGCCCTGGTGTTCGGCTGGTTGAGCATGACGCTCGCCATTGCGGTCGGCGTACTGTGGGTGAGCAGCATCCAGTCGCGCGGCCAGTTGGCGGGCACGTTCGTCTGGGATCCGAAGTTCCTCAGCACACTGCTCATCTGGGGGGTCTATTCCCTGTCCCTCGCCGGGCGGTTTGCCTTCCGATGGGCCAACCAGCGGCTCGCCGTGGCCTCGGTGGTCTCATTCGGCTTGATGCTGGTTTCGTCGTTCGCCGTCTCGCTCCTGGTGGACTCCTTCCACTCCTTCGTACGGGGATGATAGACCTTCTGCTGATCGGCGTGAACCATGAGACCGCTCCGGCGGCGGTTCGGGACGCGGTCGCGATGGAGCGGGAGGAGGCGGAGCGTTTTCTGGCCACCGTGCGCGACACGAGTGGCGCCGTGGCCGAGACCAACGTGCTGTCCACGTGTCACCGCACCGAGCTCTACGCGGCGGGCGAAGGCGTCGCCACGGCCGGCCGCGAACTCGGATCGGCGCTCGATGCGTTCAGGGGCGTGACCTTGTTCGGAGGGGGCGAGCACACCTATCTGTACCGGGGGCACGCCGTCGCTCGGCATCTGTTTCGTGTGGCGGCGGGGCTCGATTCGCTGATGCTGGGCGAGCATCAGGTTCTCGGGCAGGTCAAGGAGGCGGCCGAACTGGGCGAGCAGTGCGGATCGGCGGGTCCCATGCTGTCGCGGCTGTTCCACGCGGCCGCGACCGCGGGGAGCCGCGTGCGCAACGAGACGGCGATCGCGAAGGGGGCGGTGTCGGTGGCGCTCGCAGCGGTCCGCATGGCCGCCAAGGTGTTTGGCGACCTGTCACGCAGCCGGGTGCTGGTGATCGGCGCGGGCGAGACCGGTGCGCTGGTGGCCCGGCACTTTGCCAAAGAGCGCCCGGTGGAACTCGTGGTGGCGAACCGCACGCAGGAGCGGGCGGCGGCGCTCGCGCAATCGCTCGGCGGACGGCCGTGGCCGCTCGACCGCCTGGAAGAGGCGGTCCAAAAGGCGGACGTGCTTGTGAGCGCCACATCCGCGCCGGGTCACGTGCTCCCACTGGCGCTGCTCGAGCGCGTGATGCGGTCCCGCGGGGGCCGGCCGCTGGTCATCGTGGACATCGCCAATCCCCGCGACGTCGCGCCAGCCGCCGCGCGGCTCTCGAACGTCTTCCTCTACGACCTCGATTCACTCGAGAGCATCGTGCAGCAGCACCGCGCGGCCCGGGCGCGGGAGGTGCCGAAGGCGGAACGCATTGTCGACGACGAGCTGGATCACTACCTGGAGTGGTACAACGTCATGCAGGTCAAGCCGATGATCCGGGCGCTGCGTCTTTCGTTCGAGGAGATCGGGGAGCGGGAGGCGCGGCGTCACGCCAAGCACTTCTCGGCGACCGAGCACGAGGCACTCGCGCGCTATACACGGTCGCTGATCAACAAGCTGTTGCATCACCCCACGCTGCGGATCAAGACGGTCGACCGCTCGTCGGGCGACGGCATGGCGATGCTCGCCGCCGTACAGGATCTGTTCCAGCTGCCGCCGAGCATGGGCCCTTCCCGTCACCAGGCGGACGCCGAGTGACGGGCCACGCTGCGGTGCTGCGACTCGGCACGCGCGGGTCCGACCTCGCGCGGTGGCAGGCGGAGACCGTGGCGCAACGGCTGCGGGCGTTGCCGGAGGCGCCCGAGGTCGAGGTCGTGTTCATCAAGACGACCGGCGACCACATCACGCACGCGCCGCTGCATGCCGTGGACGGCAAGGCGTTCTTCACGAAAGAGATCGAACAGGCGCTGGCGGACGGCCGCATCGATCTCGCCGTCCACAGCCTGAAGGATCTCGCCACCGAGTTGCCGCCGGGACTGACCGTGGGCGCGGTGCTCGAACGGGGAGATCCGCGGGACGCGCTGGTGTCGCGAGACGGTGCAGCCCTTACCAGCCTGCCCACGGATGCGACGGTCGCGACCAGCAGCCTGCGCCGCCGGGCGCTGATCGCCCGGCTGCGGCCCGATCTCAAGTTCGTCGACGTGCGCGGCAATGTGCCCACCAGGCTCGAGAGACTCGGGTCGGGCGCGTTTGACGCGATTGTCCTGGCGTCCGCCGGACTCATCCGTCTTGGTCTCGTCGCGCGCATCACGCAGTTTCTGCCGGCGGAACTGGTGCTGCCGGCGGTATCCCAGGGCGCGGTCGCGGTGGAGGTGCGGGCCGGTGACGCGGCCACCCGCGGGTGGGTCGAGCGGCTCGACCACGCGCCGACGCGGAGCGCGACGACCGCGGAGCGCGCGCTGCTGCGGGAGCTGGAAGGTGGATGCCAGGTTCCGGTCGGCGCGCTGGCCGCGGTAGACGGCGAGCGCCTTTCGATCCGCGCGATCGTCAGCTCCCTCCAGGGGGACCGGGCCGTCGAGGGCTCGCTCACGGGACCGGCCGCGGATGCCGCGCGGATCGGCCGGGCGCTGGCCGACGATCTGCGGCGCCGCGGGGCGGACGAAATCCTCGCGGCGCTGCGGCGCGTTGCGGTGCGGGACCCGTGACGGTCGGCATGCAGCCGGCCGCCCGGCCGTCGGGCGGGCCGCCGCTGGCCGGATGCGGCGTCGTGGTGACGCGCGACGAACCGAAAGGTGGTCCGCTCGGCAGGCTCTTGCTGGCGCGCGGTGCCAGGGTCGTGCGCTGGCCGACGCTGCGGGTTCGGCCGCCGCGCGACCCGCGTCCGCTGCGCGCGGCGGTTGACCGTCTCGACCGCTACGACTGGATTGTCTTTTCGTCACGCCACGCGGTGAAGGCCGTGGCCCACCGTCATGACCCACCGCCGTCGTTGCGGGTGGCCGCGGTTGGAGGCTCCACGGCGCAGTTCCTCCGGCAGGCGGGTTGGCCGGTGCACGTGCTGCCCGAGGAGTATGATGCGGACGCCCTGCTCGTGGCGTGGACGAAGCAGCATGACCTCGCCGGCACCCAGGTGCTCTTTCCGGCAAGCAGTATCGCTGGGACGACGATTCCCACGGGGCTCAAGCGGCTGGGCGCCACGGTCGACCAGGTGACGGCGTACGAGACCGCCGTAGCACCGCTGGATCGCGAGCGATGCCTCGCGGCGAGCCACAGCGGCGAGCTGCACGCGGTCACGTTCGCGAGCCCGTCTGCCGTCACGGGACTACACGCCGCGCTCGGCGACGCCGGGATGGCTGAATTGTTTGCACGACTGACGGCCGTCGCCATCGGCCATAGCACGCGGCAGGCGTTGAAAGACTGCTGCGGCATACGCGCGGTCATCGCCCGTCGGAGCACGCTCGAGGGACTCGCCGACGCGGTCGTCACCGCCTTGCGGAACGGAGGCACCTGACCATGCCGTTTCCGGAGAATCGCCTGCGTCGTCTCCGGCGCACCGAAGCCTGGCGCCGGATGGTCCGGCAGACCGTCCTCACCGTGGACGACCTGGTGTACCCGATGTTCGTGGTTCCGGGTGAGGGTGTGTCGAACCCGGTTGGCAGCATGCCGGGCATCGCACAGCTCTCGATCGACCGTCTGGTCCGCGACGCGGTCGACGCACACGAACGCGGCGTGCCGGCCGTGATCCTCTTCGGGGTCCCCGAGCGCAAGGATGACACCGGTTCCGCCGGGTACGATCCCGACGGAATCGTCCCACGGGCCATTCGGGCTTTGAAGCGGGAGGTGCCGGATCTGCTCGTATGGGCCGACGTCTGCCTCTGCGAGTACACGGCGCATGGGCACTGCGGCGTGCTCACCGCCGACGGAGACGTCGACAATGACGCGACGTTGCCGCTGCTCGCGCGGGCCGCGGTGGCGTACGCGCAGGCGGGCGCCGATGCCGTCGCGCCGAGTGACATGATGGATGGGCGAGTGGCGGCGGTCCGCGACGCGCTCGATGAGGACGGGCTTTCGCACGTTCCGATCGTGGCGTACGCGGCCAAGTACGCGTCGGCCTATTACGGGCCGTTCCGGGATGCGGCGGAGTCCACTCCCGCCTTCGGCGACCGGCGCGGATACCAGATGGATCCGCCGAACAGCGACGAGGCGCTGCGCGAAGTGGAACTGGATCTGGCAGAGGGCGCGGACATCGTGATGATCAAGCCGGCCGGGCCGTATCTGGACATCGTGCGGCGGGTGAAGGACGTGTTCGGCGTGCCGACGGCGGCGTATCAGGTGTCCGGTGAGTACGCGCTGATCAAGGCCGCGGCCGAGCGGGGGTGGGTGGACGAGCGACGCGTGGCGCTCGAGAGCCTGATCGGGATCAAGCGGGCCGGGGCCGACATCATCCTCACGTATTTCGCCAAGGACGCCGCGTCGTGGTTGCGGGGGAGTGAGCCATGAATGCGGCACGCCATGTCGCCGTGCGTCCCCTGGCATCGGGGAGCGCCGACCTGTTCGAGCGCGCCAAGCGGGTTATCCCCGGCGGGGTGAACAGTCCGGTGCGGGCGTTCGGGAGCGTGGGAGGTGAGCCGCCGTTCATCCGGCGGGCGAAGGGCGCGTTCATCTGGGACGTCGATGGGAACGAGTACATCGACTACCTGGGGTCGTGGGGTCCGATGATTCTCGGGCACGCGCATCCCGCCGTGGAGCAGGCGGTGCATGCGGCCCTGCGAGACGGCACGTCGTTCGGCGCTCCGACGGAAGCCGAGGTGCGGCTTGCCGAACTCGTGGTGGAGATGGTGCCGTCGGTGGAGATGGTGCGGCTGGTCAACTCCGGAACGGAGGCGACGATGAGCGCCGTACGGCTGGCGCGTGGGGTCACCGCGGCACCCAAGGTGATCAAGTTCCGCGGCGGCTATCACGGGCACGCGGACCCGTTCCTCGTGGATGCCGGTTCCGGTGCGGCCACACTCGGCGTCCCCTCGAGTCCGGGGGTGACGCCGGGAACCGCGGCGGACACGCTCGTGGCCGAATACAACGACGCGGCGTCGGTCGCGCGGCTCTTCGAGGCCAACCGCGGCTCCGTAGCCTGCGTGATCGTCGAGCCGGTGGCGGGGAACATGGGGTGTGTGCCACCGGTTGACGGCTTCCTGGAGCGTCTGCGGGCGCTGTGCGACGCGAACGGCGCGCTGCTCGTGTTCGACGAAGTGATGACCGGGTTCCGCGTGGCGCCGGGCGGTGCCCAGCAGCGCTTCGGCGTGATGCCCGACCTCACGACGCTCGGCAAGGTCCTGGGTGGTGGCCTGCCGGTGGGCGCCTACGGCGGACGAGCCGATCTGATGCGGCGGATCGCGCCCGATGGTCCGGTCTATCAGGCGGGCACGCTCTCGGGCAACCCGCTCGCGACGGCCGCCGGGCTCGCCACGCTCACGTACCTGCGGGAGCATCTCGAGATCTACGACCGCCTGGAGGCGCTTGGTCGCCGACTCGATGAGGCGTGGGCCGCGATCGTTCGCGAGACTGGACGACCGCTGATCTGGAACCGTGTCGGCTCGATGGGCTCCTTGTTCTTCTCGAGCGGGCCGGTGACGGGCTGGGACTCCGCCGGCCGGACCGACCGCGACGCTTTCACCCGGTACTTCCGGGGCATGATACGGCGCGGCGTGTATCTGGCGCCGAGCCCCTTCGAGGCGCTGTTCCTCTCGGCGGCGCACACCGAGGCGGAGATCGACGCGACGGCGGATGCGGCCCGCGCGGCGTTGCGGGAGGTCTTCTGACGGTGTCGCAGGTGCCGGGTACCCCCCCGTTCCTGGCCGCGTGCCGGCGCGAGCCCACATCGCATACCCCGGTGTGGATCATGCGGCAGGCCGGCCGGTCCCTGCCCGAGTACCGCCGGGTGCGGGAGAAGGTGGATTTTCTCACGCTGACCAAGACGCCCGAGCTCGCCGCGGAGGTGACGCTCCAGCCGGTACGGCGCTACGCGCTGGACGCGGCGATCCTGTTCAGCGACATCATGACCCCGGTCGAGGGTATGGGGGTCGCCGTCGAGTTCGAGCCCGGCCCCGTGGTGGTGGATCCCATCCGGTCGCCGGCGGCCGTCGCTCGGTTGCGCGTTCCGGACCCGCGGGAGACGGTGCCGTTCGTGCTCGACGCGATTCGGATTCTGCGGCGCGAGCTGCCGGCCTCCGCGCCCCTGATCGGGTTCGCGGGCGCGCCGTTCACGCTGTTCTGCTACCTGGTGCAAGGGTACGGCTCCAAGACCTTTACCGACGCCAAGGCGTTCCTGTTCGCGGAGCCGGATGCCGCCCACAGGCTACTGGACAAGCTCGCGGCGTCGATGGCGGCCTATCTGCGCGCCCAGGCGGAGGCAGGCGCGCAGGCTTTGATGCTGTTCGACTCGTGGGTCGGGCTGCTGGAGCCGGAAGCGTTCCGGACGTTCGCGCTGCCGGCGGTCGCTCGGATCATGGCGGAGTTGGCGCCGCTGCAACTGCCGCTGATCTACTTCCCCAACCAGGGCGCGACGTTGCTGCCGGACGTGCGGGCCGCCGGTGCGCACGTGGTGGGGATCGACTGGCGCGTGCCGCTATCGGCGGCGCGCCACGCGTTGGGGCCGGAGATCGCGGTCCAAGGCAATCTGGATCCCGCGGCGCTGTTTGCGCCCCCGGCCGAATTGAAGCGCAAGATCGATCACGTGCTGGCGGAGGCCGGACCGGGGCCGGGTCACGTGTTCAACCTGGGCCACGGCATCGAGCGGACGACCTCACCCGACGCCGTCACACTGCTCGTGGACTACGTGCACGAGCGCACGACACGCTGAGGTGCGCCGATGACGACACAGAGCTTTGAAGTCAACGAACGGTTGCTGCGTCGGTTCGACAAGCCCGGGCCGCGCTACACCTCCTATCCGACGGCGGTCGAGTTTCACACCGGCGTCGGTGCGGCCGAGTACCGAGACACGCTCGCCGAGGCCAATGCGTGTGGCGACGCGGCGCCGCTCAGCCTGTACATGCACCTCCCCTTCTGCGAGCACCGCTGTCTGTTCTGCGGCTGCCACGTGGTCATCACGCGCCATCGGGACGTCGCCGCACGCTATCTCGACTACATCAAGCGCGAAATCGACATGGTGGCGGCGCTGCTGCCGGATCGGCGCTCCGTGGTGCAGCTGCAGTGGGGCGGCGGGACGCCCACGTATTTCACGCCGTCGCAACTGAGTGACCTCTACACGTTCGTCGCGCAGCGCTTCGATCTCCGGCCGGACGCCGAGATCGCGCTGGAGGTCGATCCGCGCGTCACGAGCGCCGCGCACCTCGCGCGGCTGTCGGACCTTGGGTTCAACCGGCTGAGTCTCGGGGTCCAGGACCTCACACCCGAGGTCCAATCGGCTATCACCCGTGACCAGAGTCTCGAGGAGACGCAGCAACTCATTGAAGGAGCCCGCGCCGTCGGGTTCACCGAGGGGGTGAACGTCGATCTGATCTACGGGCTTCCCAAACAGCAGCTCGACACGTTCGAGGAGAACCTGCGCCAGGTCATCGCGCTGCGACCGGATCGCGTGGCGGTGTACTCGTTCGCGTACGTGCCGTGGATCCGGGGTCACCAGAGGAAGATCGACGAGGCTCAGCTGCCGTCGCCGGAACTGAAGTTGAAGCTCTACCTGGCGGCCATGGAGCATTTTCTCGCCGCCGGCTACGAGCCGATCGGCATGGACCACTTCGCCCTGCCCGACGACGAGCTGGCCCGCGCGGCCCGCGAACGCCGGCTGCACCGGAACTTCATGGGCTACACGGTGCAGCCCGCGTCGGACATGGTGGCGTTCGGCATTTCCGGCATCGGCGACGTGCAGCACAACTACTTCCAGAACGAGAAGAAGCTCTCCACGTATTACGACACGCTGGACGCGGGGGAGCTGCCGGTCGCCCGGGGATATCGGCTCGATCCCGACGACCGCGTGCGGCGATACGTGATCACTCAGCTCATGTGCAACTTCCGCATTGCGAAGGCGGATGTGGAGCGGCGGTTTGCGCTGGAGTTCGACGGGTACTTCGAGCAGGCCACCACCCGGCTTGCCGAGCCGCTCGCCGCCGGCTTCGTCGAATTGACCGACGACGCGGTCACGGTGACGCCGAGCGGTCGGTTGTTCGTGCGGAACATCTGCATGGCGTTCGACAAGTACCTCGACAAGCCGTCCACCGAGCGCCCGGTATTTTCCCGAACGGTGTGACCGTGACAACCGCGACGGAGTCTCCACGCTCCCGGCCGTTGCCGGCACTCCTCCCGAATCGGCGCGACATCACCTCGGGTCTCTCGATGGCGCGCAACGGTCCGTCACGGGCCGAAGTCGGTGTGCTGCTGCTCAACATGGGCGGCCCGGATCAACCGGCGGCGATTCGACCGTTCCTCTACAACCTGTTCGACGATCGCGAGATCATCCATCTGCCGGGTGGGATGATCGGACAGCGGCTGTTGGGGCGCCTGATCGTGCACGCCCGTCTCAAGAACGCCCGCGCGAACTACCGGGCGATCGGTGGCGGATCCCCGATCGTGCGGTGGACGACGCTGCAAATGGAGGGACTGCAGCGACGCCTCCAGCAGCAGGCGGCGGCGCCACCCAAGGTCGGTATGGCGATGCGCTACTGGCATCCGTTCGCCGACGAGGCGCTGCGGGCGCTGGAAGCGGCGGGCGTCACGCACGTCATCGGCCTCACCCTCTACCCCCATCTCACCGCGGCGACGACGGGGAGCAGTGAGCGGGATCTCGTGGCCGCACGCGACCGCCTGGGCTTGCAGGCGTCGCTGTCGTTCATTCGCTCGTGGTACGATCACCTGACGTACCTGGACCTGTGGGCGAGAAAGGTGCAGGACGCGTTGGATGCCCTCGCACCGGACGTGCGCGGCCGGGTCCGCCTGATCGCCTCGGCGCACGGGCTACCGCAACGGTTCGTGGACCGCGGCGATCCCTACGTGGACCACGTCAAGGCGACGCTCCACGGCGTGTTGCAACGCCTCGACGATCCGCCGCCCGCGCACCTGGCGTTTCAGAGCCGGACCGGGCCGGTCAAGTGGATCGGGCCGGGCACTGGTGAAGTGATCGAGCGGCTTGCGGAACAAGGACACGACGCACTGCTGATGTGGCCGATTTCGTTTGTCTCGGATCACGTCGAGACGACGTATGAAGTGAACATGCTGTTCCGCGGAGTCGCCGAGAGGGCCGGCGTCCGCGAGTACCACATGGTGCCCGCGATCAACGACGATCCGCAACTGTGGGATGTGCTGGCGGACCTCGTCACCTCGCACCTGAGCCGTCTGGACGAGGAGCCGCGGCGGTGAAGCGCGTCGCCGTCGTCGGAGGTGGTATCGCCGGGCTCGCGACCGCGATCGAACTCGAGGCGCGCGGGCTCGAGGTGCTGGTGCTCGAGGGCGGCGACCGCGTCGGCGGCAACCTCCGGACCGATCGCGAGGACGACTGGATCATCGAGCGGGGGCCAAACGGGTTCCTCGACAACGTACCGGCCACGCTGGACCTGGTCCGGCGCGTCGGGCTCGAAAGCTCCCTGCAGCGGGCTAACCCACGCGCGGCCAAGCGATATCTGTTCCGCAACGGTCGCCTGCATCTGCTGCCCGGCGGACCGCTCGGCTTCCTGAAGAGCCCCGTGTTGAGTGTGCGCGGCAAACTGCGGGTGCTGCTGGAGCCCTTCGCCCGGCCCCGTCCCGAGGACGTCGATGAGACGATCTATCAGTTCGCGGCGCGCCGCATCGGTCACGAGGCCGCCTCGGTGCTGGTCGATGCGATGGTCTCCGGCGTGTTCGCGGGCAACGTCCGCGAGTTGAGCCTGGCGAGCACCTTCCCGACCATGGCGGGCATGGAGCGTGAGCACGGTGGGCTGGTCAGGGCGATGCTGGCGAAACAGCGCATGCGACGGGCGGCGCGCCGGGACGCCGCGCGCCGGCGCGGGCGCGGTGAGGACGTGGCCCAGCTCACCCGACCGGGCGGCCCGGCGGGACCCGCCGGAACCCTGACCTCCTGCGCTGGAGGGCTGGACCGGTTTCCCACGGCCGCGGCCCGCATGCTTGGCGACCGAGTCCGCATGAACACGCCCGTGACCGCGCTCGAGCGCGACGGAGCCGGTGGTTGGACCATGGTGACGGAGGCCGGCGAGACCGTCCACGCCGACGCCGTGGTACTCGCCGTACCGGCGGCGGTGGCGGCGCCGCTGCTCGAGCCGCTGGACGGCCGTCTGGGCCGACACGTTGGGGCGATCCGGTCGGCATCGCTCGCCGTCGTGGCGCTGGGATATGATGCGGCGACGGTCGGCGGCGCGCCCGACGGGTTCGGGTTCCTCGTGCCACGTGGCGAAGGCCCGCGGATCCTTGGCTGTCTGTGGGACTCGAGCCTCTTTCCCGGCCGTGCGCCCGAGACCAGGGTCCTGCTCCGCGCAATGATCGGGGGCGCCCACGATCCCGCAGCGGTGACGCTGGACGATGGTACGCTCGTGCGGATCGTGCGGGAGGACCTGCAAACCGTGATGGGAATCTCCGCCGATCCGGTGCTGGTGCGCGTGTACCGCCATCCCGGCGGGATCGCGCAGTACGCTACCGGCCACGCGGCGCGGCTCGCCGCGATTCACGAGCGGCTGACGCGCCTGCCGGGCCTCTCGCTGACCGGCAGCTCGTACTACGGCGTGAGCATGAACGCGTGCATCGAGCACGCCGTGGGGCACGCGGATCGGATCGTGCAATGGCTGGCCGGCGATCCGACGCGGCGCAGCGCTGGTGCGGCGGTTTCGACTCTTCACGAAGCGCCGTCGCCGTGATCGTCGGGGCGTGTCACGTGCTGGGTGGCGCGCTCGCACTCGGCGTCGCGGCGGCGAGCGCACCCTCGCCGCCGGGCGACGTCTGGGTGGAACGGCAGTTCTACGTGATGGGCACGCGGCTCGACATACGCGTAGCGAGCAGTGCGGGGGCGCGAGGGTTCGAGGCGATCGAGGCGGCGTTCGCCGAGGTCCGGCGGATCGAGCGGCTCGTGTCGAGTTGGCGGGACGACAGCGACATCGGACGCGTGAATGCCGCGCCGGCGGGAGAACCGGTGGTTGTCCCCGCCGAGCTGGTCGAGGTGCTCGCGGAGGTGCGGACGTGGTCGCAGGCGACGTCCGGCGCATTCGATCCGGCGGTGGGCGCCCTGGTGGACGCCTGGGATCTCCGCGGCGACGGCAGGCACCCGAGCGACGACGAGCTGCGCGCCGCCCTGCGCCACACCGGTCTCCGGCTCATCGAACTGGACCGTGAGGGATCGACGGTCACACGCCGCGCGGCGGACACCTGGCTCGACGCCGGTGGATTCGGCAAGGGACAGGCGCTCCGAGGCGTGCGGCGCGTGCTGGATTCGGCCGGCGTGAGCGCGGCTCATGTGAATTTCGGTGGGCAGGCGGTGGCGTGGGGCGCGTCCCCCGACGGCGGCGCCTGGGACGTGCCGGTGGCGCACCCCGCCGACCGCCGCCGGCCCGTGCTCGCGCTGCGGCTCTCGGACGGCTCGGTTGCCACGAGCGGCCAGAGCGAGCGTCCGGGCCACATTCTGGATCCACGCACGGGGCGACCCGTGCCGCCGTGGGGCAGCGTCACCGTCGTGGCGCGCGACCCGCTGGTGGCGGACGTACTGGCCACCGCTCTTTTCGTGATGGGCCCCGACTCCGCGCGCTCGTGGGCCGAGTCGCGGGACGGTGTGGGTGTCCTGTTGCTGGTATTCCGGGACGGCCACATCGAACGCTTCGCAAACCACGGGCTGGAACCCTACCTGAACCACTAATGACGAGGTGAAAGGCAATGCTGAGGGGCATGTGGTGCGTGCGGTATAACGGGGCTGTTTTGCTCGCCTTTGTGACGGTAGTCCTCGCGGCTGGCCCGCTCGCGCCGCTCGCGGCCCAGGAACCGGACAGTGCAAGGATTGAGCGGCTCGAACGGCAGATCGAGGCGATCACGCGCCAGCTCGAGGCGCTGCAGCTGGGCGAGGACATCGTCACCGTGGCGGATACCGGCGTCTACGGCTTCGCGCCGGGCGCGTCGAAGGTCTATCGCGTCCGTCGGGGCGTGTCGATCGGCGGCTATGGAGAGGTCTTGTTCGAGGGCTTTGCGGCGGAGCGGCAGGACGGCAGCGTGGCGAACGTCCCAAGTCAGCTCGATGCGCTCCGCGCGATCCTCTACGTAGGGTACAAGTTCTCGGACCGGATCCTCTTCAACTCCGAGATCGAGGTCGAGCACGCCTCGACCGAGCAAGCGGGAGAGGTGTCGCTCGAGTTCGGCTACGTCGACTACTTCTTCTCGGATGGCGTCGGGGCGCGGGCCGGCATGCTGCTCGTGCCGATGGGGTTCGTGAACGAGCAGCATGAGCCGACCACGTTCGTGGGCACCGAGCGGCCGGTGACCGAGCAGCGGATCATCCCCTCGACCTGGCGGGAGAACGGTCTCGGGGTGTTCGGCTCGGTCGGCAATCTGAGCGCTCGCGCCTACGTGCTCAACGGATTCGACGGCATCGGCGGCGGCACGTCCGGGGCCGGGGGCTTCAGCTCGAGCGGACTGCGCGGCGGGCGGCAGAAGGGTTCGAAAGCCATGGCCGAGGACTTCGCCGGGGTCGTGCGCGTGGACTATGACGGGATACCGGGGGCCGCGCTGGGCACGTCGTTCTATTACGGCCAGTCCGGCCAGAGCGGGCGGTCGGCGACGGACCCCTCGACCACGATCGGCGGCGGGACGCTGATCTGGGAGGGACACGTGGAGTACCGCGCGCACGGCTTCGACGCGCGCGGGCTGTTCGCGCTGGCGACGGTGGACGACGTCGCGGAGATCAATGAGGTCAAAGGGCTCACCGGCAGCGCCTCGGTGGGCGAGCGGCTGATCGGGTGGTACGGCCAACTCGGCTACGACGCGCTGTGGCGCACGGCGTCACGGCACCAGCTCATTCCGTATCTGCGCTACGAGGCGATCGACACGCAGAATCGCGTACCCGCCGGTTACGCCGCGAACCCGGCAAACGACGGCACGATCCTGACGCTCGGCGTGGCGTGGAAGCCGCTGCCCCAGCTCGTGGCGAAGACGGACTACGGGATCTTCCGCAACGGGGCCGACACCGGCCTCAATCAGCTGAACATTGCGATCGGCTATCTGTTCTGAGTGGCGCCGGCGCGGACCGGCGCTCGCGATGGCCGCGCTCGCCGCCGTCGCGACGCCCTCCGCCGCCCAGCTCCGGCTCACGCAGGACGAGGCCCTGCGGCTCGCGTTCCCGCCGCCCCTCTCGATCGAGCGGCGTACGGCATTCCTTGAGACCGAGGAACTTGCCCGTGCGCGCGGTCTCGCCGGGCAGGACGCGGAGATCGAGCGGTCGGTTGTGACGTACTACGTGGGTGTGGACAGTGGGCGGGTCGGCGGCTACGCCTACTTCGACGCCCACGTCGTGCGCACGCTTGCCGAGGTGCTGATGATCGTGGTGACGCCCGAAGGGGCAGTGTCCCGCATCGAGGTGCTGCGCTTCTCGGAACCGCCGGAGTACCGCGCGCCCGAGGGATGGCTTGCCACGTTCGGCGACCACACCCTCACGGATGCGCTTTCGCTCAAGGGCAGCATCATCAACATGACGGGGGCGACGCTCACGTCGCGCGCGGTGACGCGGGCGGTCCGCCGCGTGCTGGCGCTGCACCAGATCGTGCGCGAGCGGGAGGAACCGTGACCCCGTTCGAGCGCTGGTCGGTGTGGCTCACGTCGGCGGTGTCAGTAGGCACGGGCGTCGTGTATCTCTGGATGAAGTACTTCATGGAGACGGACGAGCCGTGGGCCGTGGTGAACCACCCGTGGCAGCCGTGGCTACTCAAGGCCCACATTCTGACCGCGCCGCTCTTGCTGCTCGTGCTGGGCGCCGTGCTGTTCAATCATGTGCCGTACCACCTGCGGGAGGAGGGCCGGCCCCGGCTGCTGACCGGGCTCGTGGTGCTGGCGGGCGCCGCGGCGATGATCCTGAGCGGCTACTTGGTGCAGGTGCTTCCCAGCGAGCGGGCAATCGAGATCGCGGCGCTGGCCCACATTGTCACGAGCTTTCTGTTCGTCGCGGCGCTGGTGGCGCACTCGGTGCGGTTCGGATCGACGGAGCGGGCGACCACGTGAGCGAGTGGCGCGACCTCTCGATCCTGGCGCTGTTGGTGGCGCTGGTGAACGTGCCGTTTGGCTACTGGCGCGCCGGGACGACGAAGTTCACGCCCCGGTGGTTCGCGGCCGTACACGCTCCGGTTCCGATCGTGGTGGCGCTGCGAATCGTGACCGGCGTCGCTTTCCGCCTGGGAACGGTGCCCATCCTCGTGGGCGCCTTCCTCGGTGGGCAGATGGCGGGAGGGAAACTCCGCGCCTGGCGACAGCGGCGTCGCCCCTCGTAGCGCCCTCGGATATTGGAGCGCCGCGGTCCAGGACACTCACGGCGCTGGCGCTGGAATGGGGCCGAGGACGCACGCCCTCGGAGATAGCCCGCAGACAAGTGGCATCCTTCCCACGGTTTTCAACAACCTCCCCCATCGGCGCCGTGGGCCACGGCATGAAGCCAACCGGCGAGTGCTTCAGCACCCCGTGCTCGGCCGAGCGCGCCCTTCAGGGCGGGACGACCCGAAGCCAGAAGACCAAACGCTGGTCGTCAGTAACTACGCGTCGCATGCCCGATTAATCGCCGCCCGACCCGCCTCATCCAACCCCGCCAGCTCCGCCGCCGCACGCCCCAGCGCCCGGTACAACACCGCCGCATCACACTGGCGACGTTCATGGGGAACGCCCCGGGGTCGCCAGCCCTTGGATGGCGTCGATGCGAGCACCTCGACAGATTGAGATAGCCCGGGCACAGCGGCGCTGAGTGGATCGGGCGCGCGCAGCTCGGGTGGCATAGGGCGTTCGGCGGCTCCTCCAGGTCTGAAAGCGAGCCTCAAGACATGGATTTCATACCTGAGTGGGCCATCGGAGGGGCGGTCATCATCTTCGCCGGCGCCCTTGCCCAGATCGCCGTGGTGAAACTACGGGCTTCGGTTCGAACGCTTCCCGCCTCGCAGAACGAGATTGGCGAGTTGGGTCAGGCCGTCAATACCATGCAGAACCGCTTGGGAGAGGTAGAGGAGAGGCTTGATTTCGCCGAGCGCATGTTGACCAAGTATCGCGAAGCCGAACGGCTGGGGCCGCCGCCGGCATAGGCGGTATGCGAACGGGACGCCGCACCGGCGCCTGCAGTTGTCGGCCCGCGGCCGAGGCGCCATCCACCGATCGGGCGCCACACCTCGGCGTGGTGTGCATTCTGCCGTAGCGTCCCGCGCACACGCGACGTCACCGGATCCACCCTACACGACGGGAGGACGCGCACGACGGCCGGGATTGACACAGCGACGACACGAACGTATTGGCAAGGCCTGAACCTGAAGGAGGCGTCGATGCGCACGCAACGGCATCCGGTTTTTCGTCGCGCCATTGCCCTGGTCACCGTACTGATCCTGGGCTGCCAGAGCGAACCCGCCATCCCTGAGATCACGCTTCGCGCGCGGGATTTCGCGTTCGTCCTGCCCGACACGGTGGCCGGTGGTTTGGTCCGGTTTCATTTCGTCAACGACAGCCAGGAAGATCACCACGCGCAGTTCATCCGGCTGAACGACGGCGTTTCCCGTGCGCAATTCGACAGCGTGTTCGGCGCGGTCATGCAGGCGGTGCCGTCCGAGGGTGAGGTGGCGTACATGCGCATCTCCCAGATCGCCACGCCGGCGGGCGGCCCGTCGGTCACCGCACCCGGCGGCACGATGGACGTCACCGTGGACATCGCGGCAGGCGACTATGTCCTCGTGTGTTTCGTTCCGAGCCCGGACGGCGTGCCGCACCTGGCCAAGGGCATGAGGAGATGGCTGACGGTGACCGACCCACCCGCCGCGTCACCCCAGCCACCGGTCGCAGCGGGTCGAGTGGACATGGCGGACTTCGCGTTCGCCCAGGTACCGACTTTCGACAGCGGACCGGTCGTTCTCGAGGTCACCAACTCCGGCCAGGAACCGCACGAGATGGTCGTCGTGCGTCTCGAGGGGGTGACATTGGAGCAGGTCCTGCCGATGCTGGCCGGGCCACCTCCGGAGGGTGTGCCACCGGGTCCACCGCCGTTCACGTTCATGGGGGGCCTCCAGGGGATCATGCCGGGACAACGGGCGTGGGTCACGCTCGATCTCCCGCCCGGCACCTATGCGCTGGTCTGTTTCATCCCGTCGCCGGCGAACGGGGGCCAACCGCATGTGGCGCTCGGGATGGTGCGGGCGTTCACGGTGGGATGATCGACTCGGCCGAGGCCGGACGGCACGGGCAGCGGATCGCGACTCTCGTTAGCGCTCCCCGGCGCACGATGCGTGCAGCCGGGCGTGGATCGAGTCCGTCACGCCACACGTGGTCGCCGAACCGATTCCCCCGGAGGTCTCGCTCCATGCGGCCGATGCCCTACGCCGGGGCGCGTCACTCGATCCGCCCGTCGGCGACGCGGGGCAGGACGCCGCCCGGCGTGCCGTAGTGCGGCACGATTCCCTGCTCGCCCAGGGGCTCCCCGCGCTGCGGCAGCACGAAACGCTCGCCCGGCACCGCGTAGTACAGGCAGCCATACTCCTCCGCCGGGCGCCCCCGCACGAACGTGTCCGTGTCGGCGAGCGCCGCGAGCCACGTGTGCTTGGCCTGCGCGAGGTCGAACGGCTCGGCGAGCCGGAGCCGGGCGAAATCCTCGGGCCGAAAGCGACCGTGCCGCCGCAGCAGCTCCAGCAGGGACAGTGGGGTGAGGCCGGGGTCCTTGCCCGCCGCGGCCCAGCAGAGGCCCGCCAGCGGCAGGACGCGCTCGTGCACGAAGAGGATGTCGACGAAGTCGCGCGGCTCGTCGCGGCCGGCCAGGGCAAGCACCTTGTTGATGGCGAGGTCCATCGGATGGAGCAGTAGGCCCCCCAGCGCCTCACGCACGAGCGGCAGGAACCGCCAGGCCGAATCGTGCGCCCAATCCACGCGCGTCGCGTCATCGCCGCGCCGCACGACGGCGCGGACGAAGCCGGGCAGGCTCAGTTCCACCGCCACGGCGTACCCGGCGTGCTCCAGCGTGGCGCGGTCCGTCGCGAACGCCGAGGCGACCCGCGCCTCCGAGTCGTGGAAGAACTCGAGGTCGTCGCTGTAGCGGGTGGAGTTCGGCGCGAAGTGCATCGCCGCACCGCCCGCGAGGTAGCGGTCGTCGGTGGGCGTCTGGGCGAGCGTGGCCAGCAGCGCCCGCTGGAACTCAGTTAGCGGCACAGTCGCGCCCCGGCACCCCACGCCTCGCGGTTGCCGTGCTTCATCAACTGCTCGGCCACCCATGGAACGTCGGCTGCCCCGATCTCGAGATCCGGACGGTACGACCAGAAGCACGTGCTGCGAAACCGCCGGAACGCGCGGCGCGCCTCGCGCACGTTGACCATGGTGCGTGCGGTCCCCGAATCGAGACTGCGCCGGCTCTTGCGGCCGCCGCGGGCGCCGATCCGCGCCAGGTAGCGGTTGATTTCACCCATGTCACGATCATAAGCCGCTTATGATGATAAATCAATGGACCCAAGCCGCTTCCGGGCTGCAAGGAACGTGCGTCCCCGATGATCGGCGGTCGATAGGGAGGTTGGCGCCGAGCCGATGCCGCGCGATGATCGGCCGCGGGTTTTGCCCCGCGGATCACGACGAGTGAACCGGCCCGAACTTCCAGCGCGGTATGATCCTTGGCGAGACCCCCCGTGATCGAGAAACTCGACCGTCGCGCGGGCCCGGGCGGCGTTCCCGCCCTCCCGGTAGCCGGCCAAGGCCTCGAAGATCTGCTCGCGGGTCACTGGATGGCGGTGCTGGGACAGATACGCGAGCCGTCGAGCCAGCGCGCGGCCTTGGACGGCATCATGGTGGTGGCGGCACCTCCTTCGAGCTATGACCTTGCTACACGCCAGGTGAGACGCGTAGAGGCCGCCTGCTCGGTTTCGAACCGCGCACGGTTGACGGGGCGATGCGATTCAGATATTGTTTCACGTCATGAACGATATTCGACCACGACATGAGACAACTGGAGCCGTCCTGGCCCGCGCCGCCGGCCCCGCCCTGGAGGCCGCCCTCGCCCAGTTTCCGGTCGTGGTGGTCATCGGCGCACGCCAGACCGGCAAGAGCACCCTGGTGCAAGCCCTGCCGGCCCTTGCCGGGCGGCCCTACCTCACCCTCGACGATCCGTTGATGCGTGACCAGGCGCGGGCGGATCCGGATTCGGTCCTCGTGCGGAGCGATCGGTTGACCCTCGACGAGGTCCAGCGCGCCCCCGATCTGCTCCTGGCGGTGAAGCGCGCCGTGGATGCCGATCGCCCGCGGCGGCCAGGCCGGTTCGTGCTGACGGGGTCGGCCAACCTGCTGCTCATGCGGCGGGTCTCCGAGACCCTCGCCGGGCGGGCGTGGTACCTCAAGCTCTGGCCGCTGACGCGGCGCGAGCGCCTGGGGCTCGGGATGACCGGGATCTGGAGCGCGTTGCTGGAGGCGCCCGTGCGCGACTGGGAGGCGCTGATCCACGCACAGGACGTGCCGCCGGACGACTGGCGGGCACTGACGGCCCGCGGGGGGTTGCCGGTTCCGGCGCACGAGATGACCGAGCCGGTGGCGCGCGCGCAATGGTTCGACGCGTACACGGAGACGTATCTGGAACGGGATCTTCAGATGCTGGCGGGCATCGAGCATCTCGGCGATTTTCGGCGACTGATGCGTGCGGCGGCGCTGCGCACGGGGTCCGTGCTGAACCAGGCCGATCTGGCGCGCGACGTCGGTCTGTCGCGGCCGACGGCGCACCGCTGGCTCAACCTCCTCGAGACGTCGTTCCAGATCGTGCGGGTGGAGTCGTACGCGGTCAACCGCACCAAGCGCCTGGTCAAGAGCCCTAAGCTGTATTGGTCGGATGTGGGCCTGGCCCGCCACCTGGCGGCCGGCGAGGTCTCCGGATCTCACTTGGAGAACCTGGTGCTGAGCGACCTGGTCGCGTGGCGGGAGCTGGTCACGCCGCGGCCGGAGGTGCTTTACTGGCGCACGGTGAACCAGGAAGAAGTGGACTTCGTCATCGAGGCGGGGCGGAAGCTGCTGCCCATCGAGGTGAAGGCCACGGAGCGGCCGAGTTCCCGCGACGCGCGGCACCTGCTGACGTTCCGGGGTGAGTACGGGAAGGCGGTGGTGGGCGGGCTCGTGCTCCACACGGGCGACGGGGTGTACTGGCTGGCCAAGGGAGTATTGGCGGCACCCTGGTGGCGGGTGCTGTAGACCGCGGCCACACCGCTGGCGTCAAACTCGGCGGAGGCGGTTTCCCCTTCGGCGGACTAGCGAAATTGGATTGACCACGCGCACGCCGCCGAAATTCTGGCCGTGCTGGAGATCCTCTGAGAGAACCTCGTCGCACTCCAGCGCCCGTGCCGCCTCGACGATCGCCGCGTCCCAGTAGCTGATCTGCCAGCGCGCCGGGGAGGCGCTCGAGGAAGCCGCGAACGAGGGCCGTGAGACTCGTCCGCTGCTGGCGGCGCGGATGCGGGCGCGGTGGTAGAGGTCATCGTACACTGATACAGTGATATTCTTCACAGTATTACTGTGGTACTGGGAACGTGAGATGTCAGATCCCGTCGCGCGACCCTTGCCGGCAATCGGGGTGACGGCTACGGCGTGGCCGTCCGGTGCCGCTTGGTGAGACGGAGGCCCGTTGCGGCGGCGGCGGCGGATCCCCTAGCTTAACGCCGTGGACCCGACGCGTGAGATTCCGCACGACTGGCTGGCCGAGTTCGCGGCCGCCGCCGGTCGCCCGCTGGCGCAACGCTTTCGCTACGCGTTCATCCGCACCTACAAACCCGTGCTCGACGACGCCCGCTACCGTTCCTTCGACAGTACCGAAGCGTATCGCCGCTGGTGCGAAGAGAACCTCCCGGACTGGCTCGGGTATGGGCGCGTTTGAGTACCGCCAGGCGGAGGAAATCCGCGATGTCTTCGCGCGGCACGGCGTGCGCTACCTCTTCATCGGCAAATCGGGGGCCATCATCCTCGGCTACCCTGACACGACGCAGGACGCCGACCTCTTTCCGGACCGAACGCCGGCAAACCGGCGCGCGCTGGTGGCGGGCCTGCGGGAGTTGGGGTTTGCGCTGACCGAGACCGAGGCCACCGACATCGTGCGCGGCAAGGACTTCATACAGTTGAAGAATGGGCCGTTCGATCTTGATCTCGTATTCGCGCCGGACGGGATCGAGCGCTTCGAGGATGCGTGGCAACGGCGCGTGGTGGTGGACGGTTTTCCTGTGTGCCATCCAGACGACATCATTGCCAGCAAGGCGGCCGCGAACCGCGCGAGGGATCGGGAATCTCTCCCACGGCTGCGCAGTTTTCGGGACTACTGGTTACGAAATCGCGACGGCTGACGACTCGACGCGTCTCGCGGCGCCTCCACCAGTCCCGGCACCGGCGGGGGCCCCCTTCCCCATCGAGATTGCGTTCACCGCGGAACGCCGTACCGCGCCCGGAACGTCTCCCACACCGTTTCTGATGGCGTCCTCGTAGTCCTCCGCTCGAACGGTGTTGGAGCAGGCAGCGCTTCTTCAGAAGAGGGGCCACGGCATGAGCAAGCCGACTGGCGAGTGCTTCAGCACGCAGGGCTTGGCCGAGCGCGCCCTTCAGGGCGGGAGTGCCCGAAGCCCGAAGACCACGCGCTGGTCGTCAGTACCTACGCGTCGAACGCCCGATCGATCGCCGCCCGACCCGCCTCATCCAGCCCCGCCAACTCCGCCGCCGCACGGCCCAGCGCCCGGTACAACGCCGCCGCATCACTCGGCAGCGCCGCCAGATGTTTCTCGATGGTCTCCGTATCCCCGCGCACGATCGGGCCGGTGAGCGCGGCCGCCGGACCGGCGCGGCTCACGTTGTCGAGCGTGCCGCGCATCAACGCGGTGAGACCGCCGCGCGCGAGCGCCTCAGGGAACCCCACATTGCGCAGCAGTTGCTCGGCGACGGCCGCAAGCACCACGAGATAGTTGGACGCGATCACCGCGGCGGCGTGATACTTCACTTTCACCGCCGGATCGATCTCGATCGGGATGAGCCCGATGCTTTCGGCCACCCCCTTGGCGGCGTAGCACGCGCGCGGATCGCCCGTGATGGCCGCGAGCGCCCCACGCAGCCGATCGGGCGCGGACTCGGGATCGGTAAGGGCCTGGAGCGGATGCATGGTGCCGCGCGCGGCGCCGCTGGGGATGAGCGGCGCGAGCGGTGTCTCGTCGAGGATGCCGGAGAGATGCAGCACCACGTGATGTTCCTTGACCCCGCCCGACGCCGCGAGCTGGGCGCTGGCCGGTTCCACCGCGTCGTCGCGCACCGCCAGCAGGACGACCTCGACCGCATCCAGCCACGGGGGCGTGTCGCCGACCGAAAGCGAGAGCGGCGGAGGAACCGCTTTCCCCCGCCGCCCATGCAGATAGACCTCGTGTCCGGCCTCGTGCAGCGCGAGACCGAGCCCGACGCCGGCCCGCCCCGGTCCCACGATCCCGATCGAGGTCAATTGCGCGAGCGATCCTCCTCCGCGCGCGCGGCGAGCGTCAGTAATTCCCGCACGTTCGCCGCCCGGTTCAACAGCGTGATCGCCTCCTGGACCTGGCGGTCCTGCCCGATCTGGCGCCGTACCTCGCTGGGCCGCCCGAACACGTAGCGCGCCACCTCGTAGCCGAGCTGGTCGTCGAGCAGCCCGGCCGCACCCGCCCACAGCGAATCGGCCACGTTGATGTCCCGCTCGCGCAGTCGCCGCACGAACTCGTTGCGCATGGCGCGGGTGACCTGGAAATCCGGATTGGTGATCCGCCCCGCGCCCTTGAGTTCCAAGGCATACGTCGTCATCACCGACCGGTAGTCCGGGATCTTCGCGCCGAGCGCCCTGGCGAACGCCTGCTCGAGATCGGTGAGAGCCTCCGGCTCGATCACGCGGTCGGGACGGATGCCCCCACCACCGTAGACCACGCGACCGGAATCGGTGATGAACTTCGCTGTCGTATCGGCCGGTGTACCGGCCTCCGGTTCGTCGCCCTCATCCTCGTCGGCCGGTGCCATGACGAATGACCGGCGCGTCGGGCGCTCCAACTGCCGCCCGCTCGGCGTGTGCCATCTGCCGGTGGTGATCTTCAACGCCTGCGGGCCGGGCCCCATTTCGAAGACCGTTTGCACCAGTCCCTTGCCGAACGTCGGCATCCCGAGAATCAGCGCGCGGTCATGATCCTGCAACGCGCCGGCGATGATCTCGGCGGCGCTCGCCGAATTCTGATTGACCAGCACGACCAGCGGCATGTCAGGCCAGCGTTGCTCCTGGCGCGCGCGGAAAACGCCAGAGGCCCCGGGCGCGCGCCCGCGCGTCTCGACCACGACCTGTCCCTTGTCGAGGAAGAGATCCGTGACCCCGACGCCCTCGTTCAGCAGGCCGCCGGGATTGTTCCGCAGATCCAGAATGAGCGACCGGGCGCCGGCATCGCGCAGGCTGTCCACCGCGAGCGCCAATTCTTGTGCGGACGACTCACTCACCGGATTCAACTGGATATAGCCGATCCCCCCCGGCAGCACCGCACCGTACTGCACCGATTTCACGTGAATGCGTTCCCGCACGACGTCATACTTCATCGGCTCGGGGAAGCCCGGGCGCATGATCGTGATGTGGGCCGTGTCGCCCGCCGGTCCGCGCAGCTGATCGACCGCCCGGTCGAGGGACCACTCGAAGGTCGACTCGCCTTCCACCTCGACGATGCGGTCGCCCGCCTGCACACCCACCCGCTCGGCCGGCGTCTCGGGCAGCGGCGCCACCACGGTGATCCATCCGTCGGACACCTCGATGCGGATGCCGAGCCCGCCATAGTTCCCGGTGGTGCTGACGGTGAGTCGCTCAAAATCGTCGGGCCGCAGGAAGCTCGTATAGGGATCCTTCAATTCCTTCAACAGCCCGTCGATCGCTTTGTCGTAGATCTCGCGCTCGCCGATTTCGTCCACGTAGTAGTCGGCCACATACGCCACGACGCTCTCGAACATGCGTGCCTGTTGGTACACGTTGCCGGCATCCGCGCCGCCACGCTGTAGGAGCCATCCCCCCGACACGAACGCGACCGACCCCACGAGACCTATCACCACCAAGTTCTTCGGCTTCATCCAATCACTCCCCATGAGGCATGCATCGTTATCAACCCGCTTCCACCCCTATTGTTTCCCCGAGGCGTTCAACGACCGCCCGCCACGCCGCATCTTCAACCGCATCAGCTGTGCCGCTCGCATCCACATGGACCAACGACGCGCCCCTGAAGGACGCGAACGCGGACGTAACTCGTTTGTGGAGTTCAACTTCCGCCAGTTCCATCCGATCCGGCTGCTTCCCTTCCGCTCGCTGACGATGCCGCCCGGCCTCGACCGAGACGTCGAGCACGATGGTGAGATCCGCCCGGAGACCGCCGGTCGCGAGCGCGTTCGCGTTGAGCACGGCCCCTCGAGCCAGGCCACGTCCGGCCACCTGGTAGGCCTCCGTCGACAGCTCGAACCGATCGCACACGACCCATTTCCCCACCGCCAGCGCCGGTCGGATGACGCGCTCGACCAGATCGGCGCGCGCCGCCAGAATCAGAAACAACTCCGCCCCGGGGGAAACCTCCAGCGCGGCGTCCAGAAAGACCCGGCGCGCCGCCTCGGCCACCGGCGTGCCACCCGGTTCGCGCACCGATACGACGTCGACCCCGCGGTCGCGCAGCCGTTGCACCAGGTGCTGCGCCAGGGTCGTCTTCCCCGCCCCCTCCGGCCCCTCGACGACCAGGAAGACGCCCGCCACGTGCCGCTCCTAGCTCAGCGTGATGATCGGGCTGGCCGCACCCAATTTGATGCCGGCGAGAATCTCCTGATTCACCTTCAGCATCAGCTTGTCAAAATTCGTCTGGGCGGCCACGACCTCCTGGTAGACCGCAAACCCCTGGATTGCCGTTACCAGTGCATTGTAGCGCGCAATCTGATCGTCGCTCGGCCGACCGTCCTTGACCGCCGCGTCCTCCAACTCGTTCTGGAGCTGCTGAAGCTGATCGAGCGGCGTTCTGACCTCCGGCATGTCCTTCACCCGGTCCTCGGCGCGACGCAGTGCCTTGTATTCGTCGCTTTGACCGATCAGCCTGCCGATTTCCTTGGCTTTCTCGAGAATCACTTCGGCTCCCTTGTCGCGAGCAGATAGCGTGGACGATCGAACAGATCGCGCTCGACACGGGCATCCGTCCATCCGGCAGCGCGAGCCTGCTCGAGGGCCTCGGTGGCCCGGGCTGAATCTATCTCAATCGCCAGCAGTCCGCCCGCATGAATCACAGAACGGCACTCGAGGACCAACCGCCGGATATACACCATCCCGTCCGGGCCGCCGCTGAGTGCCACCGCCGGTTCGTAATCGCGGACGCCCGCGTCGAGCACATCCATGTCGGCGTCGGCGATATACGGAGGATTCGAAACGACCGCCGCGACGCGCATGCCCACCGGCGCCAACAGATCACCGCGACAGAACTCCACCGTCACCGCCGCGCGAACGCGTCGTGCATTGGCGCGGGCCACTGCCAGGGCATCCGGCGAGGTATCGGTCGCGATCACGCGCGCGAATTGCCCTTCGGTGGCCAGGCTCAAGGCGACACACCCCGACCCCGTGCCGACATCGACCGCCACACCCCACGATCCGCGGCGCGCGCCATCACCCCGCACCGCGCGCAGGCGAAAATGGCGGAGGACGTGCTCCACCAGCCCCTCGGTCTCGGGACGAGGGATGAGGACCCGGCGGTCGACCAGCAGGTCGAGGTGGCGAAAGGCGGCCCTACCGGACGCGTACTGGGTTGGCAGCCCGGATGCCCGTGCCGCGACGGCCGCATCGAACCGCTCGGCCGCCGCCGGCGCCGCCGCGTGGTCCCGATCCAGCCAAGCCTGTGCGGGCGCCCTCTCGCAGAGCGACGCCCACAGGATGCGCGCCTCATGTCGTGCGTTCGGCACGCCGGCCGCTTCCAGCCGGGCGGCCGCACGGTCGAGCACGTTACCCAGACTCGTCAGCGGGCCGGCCCGGGTGGTCACGCGACCTGTTCCGCCCGGCGGGCGACCCGCAGCTGCTCGATCAGTTCGTCGAGATCTCCGTCGAGCACCTGGGTCAACTGGTGGAGCGTGAGGTTGATCCGGTGATCGGTTACGCGGTTTTGCGGGTAGTTGTAGGTGCGGATCTTCGCCGAACGGTCGCCGGTACCGATCATACCGCGGCGTTCGCGCGAGCGCTCGGCCTCCTGCTCGGCGATCCGCCGATCGAGCAGCCTCGCGCGCAGCACCTCCATCGCCTGGATCTTGTTCTGGAGCTGGGATTTCTGGTCCTGGCACTGCACCACCAATCCGGTGGGGAGATGGGTAATCCGGACGGCGCTGTCGGTGGTGTTGACGCTCTGGCCTCCCGGTCCCGAAGAACGGAAGACATCGATCTTGAGGTCCTTGTCCTCGATGGTGACGTCCACTTCTTCCGCTTCCGGCAGGACCGCTACCGTTGCCGCCGACGTGTGGATCCGGCCCGACGCCTCGGTCTCCGGCACCCGCTGCACGCGGTGCACCCCCGATTCGTGACGCAGCATCCCATAGGCCCGGTCGGCGCGGATGTTGAACACCACCTCTTTCAGCCCCCCGACGTTCCCCTCGGACAGGCTCACGATCTCCACCCGCCACCGCTGGCGTTCCGCGAACCGGGTATACATGCGGAACAAATCCGCGGCGAACAGCGCCGCCTCGTCGCCGCCGGTCCCCGCGCGGATTTCGACGATCACGTCACGGTCGTCGAGCGGATCGGGCGGGATCAGCAGGTCGAGCAGTTCCGCCTCGAGGCGTGCGACCGCGGGTTCCAGCCGTTCGACGTCGGCCCGGGCAAGTTCCGCGATGCCGGGATCGGCGTCGCGCGACATCTCCCGGACTTCGGCGAGTTCCGTCCTGGCGCGCAGGAGCTTCTCGGCGGTGTGTTTGATGCGATCCAGCTGGGCGTGTTCCCGCCCGAGGGCCTTCAGCTGGTTCGGATCGCGCGCGACCTCCGGGTCGGAAAGCGCGCGTTCGACTTCGGCCGCGCGGTCGAGCGCGGCCTGGAGCCGCGCTTGCACCGCTACGCCTCCTGGGGCGTGCTTTGCTTGGCGTAGCGCTTCTGGAACCGCTCGACCCGGCCCGCCGTATCCACCAGCTTCTGCTTCCCGGTGAAGAACGGATGGCACTTCGCGCAGATTTCGACGTGAATGTTGTCGAGCGTCGACTGCGTCTCGAACGTGTTCCCGCAGGCGCACCGTACGGCGCAGCGCTGATACACGGGATGGATATCTGCCTTCACGACCTGACTCCGGTGCGGGGCTCTACAACTCCAAAGGGCCGGAAATATAAATAGCACATCGACTTGGCGGCAAGCGGCGGGTAACACGTCTATTTGACACGGGTCGGGGGGTGGCGTAATCTCTAGGCGTCCCGTCTCTTCCCAATTTCGAGGCGCTAGATGTCGGTGGCAGAGACCCTGCGCAGCGTCCCGTTGTTCGCGAAACTGTCGGATGACGAGTTGGCGCGAGTCGCGGACGCGGCGCGCGAGCGTGCCTATCCAAAAAACAGCGTGATCCTGTTCGAGGATGACCCCGGCGACGCGCTGTATGTGGTCGTGACCGGACAAGTCAAGGTCCTGTTGATTGGTGAGGACGGTCGGGAGGTCATCCTGTCGGTGCTCGCGGCCGGAGACTTTTTTGGGGAGATGTCCCTGATCGACGACGAACCGCGATCCGCCCACGTGATCGCCATGGAGGACTCGAATCTCCTTGTCTTGCGGAGGGCCGATTTCCAGCAGGCGCTCGACGAGCATCCGCGCATCGCGCTCGGTTTGCTGCGGGCGCTCTCCCGGCGACTGCGGCGCGCGGACGACAAGATCGGCGCCCTGGTGTTGCTCGACGTCCTCGGTCGCCTCGCACGGATTCTCCTGCAACTCGCGGACGACCACGACGGCCACACGATCACGCGCAAGCTCACCCACCACACCATCGCCCAGATGATCGGATCGAGTCGCGAAACGGTGTCTCGCACGATGCGGGAGTTGACCGAACGGGGTGTGATCGACGTCAACCGCCAGACCATTACCATCCGCGACCGCGCGTCTCTCGAAGCGGCCGCGGGCATGTCGTGAGCCATGTCACCCGCCCCACGTGACCCCTCATCTTGCCGCAACGCCGCCGGTTTCCGTAGTTTGGAGACGGTCGCGGGACACCCGGGCGCATGGCCTACGAGATAGTCATCTGGGGTGCCCGGGGATCGATTCCGACGCCCGGGGCGGAAACGGCGCGCTACGGCGGTAACACCTCCTGCGTCGCGGTGAGCGAGGAAGCGGTGGGGGACGACCGGCTCGTGATCCTCGACGCCGGGACGGGGATCCGCCCGCTCGGCCGGGAGTTGACGGCCAATGGGAACGGCCCGCTGACGTTGGACCTGCTGGTGACCCACACGCACTGGGATCACATTCAGGGGTTGCCGTTTTTCGCACCGTTTTTCGGTGAGGCCAATTCGGTGCGGATCGCGGGACCCAAGCAGGGGGCCGTCGATCTGGAGCGGATCTTGCGGGACCAGATGAACCCGGTGGTGTTTCCGGTCCCGCTCGATCAACTCGACGCACAGCTGACGGTGACCCACGTCGAGCCTGGCGATTTCGAGGTGGACGGGTTCATTGTTCAGTCGATACGGTTGCGGCACCCGGGCGTCACCTTGGGGTATCGACTCACGCCCAAGTCTGGCGGCGCCAGTATGGCGTATATCACGGACAACGAGCTGGGCTCGGGCGGAGAGTATGGTGAAGGGCCGGACTGGCGCGCGGAGTTGGTGCGGTTCCTGGAAGGAACCAGCGTCATGATCCACGACGCCATGTACACGGCGGAAGAATTGGATAGTCACCGGGGGTGGGGACACTCGTCGCACGTCGAGTCGGTGGCGTTGGCGTGTGAGGCCGGCGTGGATACGCTGGTCCTGTTCCACCACCGCCCGGAACACGACGACGCTGCGATGGATCGCTTCGTCGATGAAGCGCGTGAAGCCGCGGCGAAACACTCGACCGCGCTCGACGTGATGGCGGCGAGCGAGGGACTGAGACTGAACCTGTAGTGGAGGATACCGATATGCGCTGGCGTTCCCTTCTTGCCCTCGGCGTCGCGGCTGGCGCCGCAGCCGCTCTGGCCGGGCCGCTCGCGGCCCAAGATACGCGGCCGGGGATCGCGGTGATGCCGTTCACCAATGGTGGCTCGTACGGCCAGGATGCCGAGAATTTCGAGGCACTCCAGATCGGCCTGCAGCAGATGCTGACGACCGAGTTTGCCCAGAACCCGGGCCTCCGCGTGGTCGACCGTTCGGACATCCGGCGGCTCCTGCAGGAGCAGGATCTCGGCGCGTCGGGCCGGGTGGATGCCACTACCGCCGCGAGAGTGGGCCGGCTGGTGGGCGCCCGCTACATGGTCATGGGTGGATTCGTCGACTTCTATGGTGATTTCCGGCTGGACATCCAGGTCGTGAATGTCGAGACCAGCGAAATCGTGAAGACCGAGAAGGTCCGCGACAAGCGCGAGGAGCTGTACGGCCTCGTGGTCCAGGCCGCCTCGCAAGTCACCCGGAGTCTCGACCTGCCGCCGCTGCCCACCGGCGTGCGCGAAGCGCGTGAAGAGCGGGAGATCCCCACGGAAGCCGTGACCTATTACACCCGTGGCCTCCTGTATGCCGAGCGCGGTGACAACGAGCGGGCGGCACAACTGTTTGCACGGGCCAAGGAGCTCTTCCCGAGCTACAGTGAAGTCGACACGGCCTTGCAGCAGATCGGTCGTTCGTAGTACCCTTGGCGCGTGACAGCGCCAATCGCAGCAATTGGCCGCGGAGTAGCGCGCCGGATCGCCGAAGCAGGCGCGCTGGCGCGCTTCTTCGTCCGCACTGTCCGGGCAACGACGTCGCTGCCGCGGGCGGGTCGGCTCGTGGCGGTGCGCGTCCTGATGAACCAGGTCTGGTTCACCGCGCTTCAGGCCGTCGGGCTGGTCATCGTGCTGGCCGCCATCCTGAGTTTCCTCGTCATCTCGCAGGCCGTGCGCGAACTCGGCCGCCTCGGTGCCACCGAGCTGATTGGCGCGCTGATGGTGATTGCGATTGTCCGGGAACTCGGGCCGCTGCTCACCGCGCTCATCATCGCCGGCCGGTCCGGCACCGCGATCGCCGCTGAACTGGCCACGAACAAGGTCATGGGCGAGGTCCACGCGCTGGAGGGTATGGGCATCGATCCCGTCCACTATCTCGTCCTGCCGCGGTTCGTGGCGGCCATCGTGTCGGTGTTCGGCCTGCTCATCGTGTTCGATCTCGTCGCGGTATTCGCCGGATTCGTCGCCGCGACCTCCGGCGGGATGAGCGGTGCCCGGTACTTCGATATCGTCCTCCAGTCGCTGACCTTCACGGACGCGTGGCTCACCATCGCCAAGGGCATCGTGTTCGGCACCATCATCGGGCTCGTGCCGAGCTTCCACGGGTTGCGGGTCCAGCGGAGCCCGACCTGGGTTCCCATCGCCGCCAGTCAGGCGGTGGTCACCGCGATTCTCGCCATCTTCGTCTGCTCCGCCCTGTTCGTGGCGGTGACCTCGTGACGGCCCCGCTGATATTCGAGGCGGTAGCACTCGACGACCCGCACGGCGGATCGGTCAGCCTGGAGGTTCCGGGTCACCAGACGCTCTGCATCGTCGGCGACGGTGGCAGCGGGGTGAATCGTCTCGCGCCCATTGCGCTGGGCCTCGAGTCTCCGTCGGTCGGGAGAGCGCTCGTGTACGGCGAAGACATCAGCCGCATGCCGCGCGCCGCGGCTCTCGCGTTCAGGCGCCGCGTGGGATACGTTCCGGCGGGCGACGGTCTGCTGCAGAACCTTTCGCTCTGGGACAACGTCGCGTTGCCGCTGCGGTTCGGCAGCACCCTGTCGCCGCGTGAAATCCACGGCCGGCTTCGGATCATGCTGGCGGCGGTCCATCTTTCGGAGCGCGACTGGGCGATGCGGCCCGCGATGGCCAACCCTGAACAGCAGCGCCGCGCGAGCCTCGCCCGCGCGCTGGCATTCGATCCGGACCTGGTGATCCTCGATCATCCGTTTGACGGCATCGGGAACCGGACCGCCGCCCACCTGCTCGAGATCGCGCGGGGCGGCGAAACGGCGGAGGGCGCGCGGCGGGCCCTGTTCATCACCGGCCAATCGGTGCCCGAGGCGGTGCGTTCCCGCATCGAGGTGTCGTGCCGCTTGGCCAAAGGTCGGCTCACGGTCGATTCGTGAACGAGACGTCATGAACACACAGCGCAAGGATTTTCTGGTCGGGTTGTTCATCCTCACGGCCATCGGCATCGTCATTGGCGCCTTGATCGTGACGAGCGGGATAGGCAAGGTCCGCTACGATGTATTCATGCGCGCCGCCTCCGCCGAGGGACTCACCCAGGATACGCGCGTTCTGTTGCACGGTCTGAGCGTCGGACGCGTTCGATCGGTCAACCCCGTGGTCGATTCGACGACACGAAGCATCACGTTCCTGGCACGACTCTCCATCCAGGACCAGTTTCCCAACGGGACGAAACTCGAGCTGCCCGCGGGTACCCGGGCGATCATCTCCCAGCCGACCCCGATCGCCCCTCCGGTGATCGATCTGGTCATGCCCGAGACCCCGACCGCCGCGCGGCTCGAGCCGGGCGACACGGTGAATTCGGAGCGGCGCGCGGACGTGCTCGCGGCGCTCACACGCATCGCCACCAATCTGAACGCGGAGTTGAGCTCGATGTTCGAGAACACCCGCGTGCTCATGCAGCGCACCAACGCAACCCTGCGGCAAACCCAGTCGCTCATCACGACCAACGAACCGTTGGTGCAGGACGTGCTGATCCGCCTGGCCGGGAACCTCCAGCGGTCCGACAGCCTGCTCGCCGACATCCAGCCCCGCCTCGCGCCGATGCACGATTCGATCTCGGTGACGCTCTCCGACGCCCGGCACCTGATCGCCCGGACCGACAGCCTGGTGGGCCTCGCCCAGGGCATCGCCCTGGACAATCGCGAGGTGATCGAGGAGATGTCCGGCCTGCTATTGCGTTCGGCCCGGATTCTGGAACATTTCGCAGACCAGGTGAGCCGGCGCCCGACCCGGCTCCTGTTCGGGGTCCGGCCACCCCCACCCGATTCGTCGAGGGATCCGCGGTGAAATACGTCCTGCTGCATCCGCCAACGTTCTCGCCGCAGCCCATTCTGGCCGCACTCGAAGCGGAAGACGTGCAACCGATCGAGGTCTCGATGCCCGGCCAGTTGCGCCAACACGACGTCCCCACGGCGCTCGTCGTCGATCCGGACGGGCGGGATCGCTTTCCCACAGAGTACCTCAAGCAGTTCGCCGAGGCCGGCGGCGCCATCATGATCCTGGGCGCCCCGAACGAGTCGGACCTGCCGGCCAGTATCCCCGTCGACCTCGTCGCCACCTACCTGCCGCAGCCGTACGGACCCAAACAGCTGCTCATCGCCCTCCGATCGGCGTTCCGGGAAGCGGTCGCCATCGACGCCCAGCAGGAGGCCGCGAGCCGGACCAGTGAGTTGAACGAACTCACCCGCATCGGCATGGCCCTGACGACCGAGCGGGACCTCAACACGCTGCTCGAGATGATCCTCGGCCAGGCACGGCGGATGACCGATGCCGACGCCGGCAGCCTCTACCTCGTGGAAGAGGCCGACGACGGCACGAAACGCATGCGGTTCAAGCTGTCGCAGAACCACTCACGACCGGAAATCCCCTTCGTCGAGTTCACGATCCCCTTCGACAAGGCGAGCATCGCGGGGTACGTGGCCAGTACCGCGGCGCCCCTCGTCATCGAGGACGCCTACGAATTGCCGCCCGACGTGGAGTACTCGATCAACCGCTCGTTCGACGAGAAATACGGCTATCGCACGAAGTCGATGCTCACCATCCCGATGACCGACCATAAGGACGAGGTGATCGGGGTCCTGCAGCTGCTCAACCGCAAGCGGAGTTTCGAAGCCAGGCTCCGCACGCCGGAGGATTTCGAAGGAGACGTGACCACGTTCGGCGAGCGACAGGTCGAACTCGTCTCGGCGCTCGCCGGTCTCGCCGCGGTGTCGATCGAGAACAGCCAACTCTATCAGAGCATCGAGATGCTGTTCGACGGCTTCGTGCAGGCGGCGGTCACCGCCATCGAGCAGCGGGATCCGACGACGTTCGGCCATTCGGGCCGGGTGGCGTCGATGACCGTGAGCCTGGCCGAAACGGTCGACCGCGCGGGCGACGGCCTGTACAAGGATGTGGCGTTCACGCGCGAGGAGTTGCGGGAGATTCGCTACGCCGGCTTGCTGCACGATTTCGGCAAGGTCGGCGTCCGGGAGCAGGTGCTCGTCAAGGCCAAGAAGTTGTATGCGCCCGACCTGGCGTTGGTCCGCCTGCGGTTCGCGTTCATCCGCCGGACGGCGGAACGGGATTTCGACCAACAACGCGTCGCGTACCTCGAGCAGCACGGCTCGCGCGGCTACGACGACCATATGGTCGCGCTGCGCGAGGCGCACGGGAATCGGCTCGCCGAACTGGACCAGTTCATGAAACTGGTGCTCGATTCGAACGAGCCCACGGTGCTGCCCGAGGGCAGCTTCGAAGAACTGCTACGCCACGCCGACCTGCGCTACGAGGATCTCGAAGGAACCAGCCAACCGTTCCTGTCCGACGACGAAGTCCGGTTCCTGACGATTCGCAAAGGCAGTCTCGACGAGCAGGAACGGCTCGAGATCGAGAGTCATGTGTCGCACACGTATCGGTTCCTGCTGCAGATTCCCTGGACCAAGGAACTGCAGAACATCCCGTCCATTGCGTACGGACACCACGAGAAACTGAACGGCACCGGGTACCCGCGAAAAGTGAGCGCGCAGGAAATCCCGATTCAGACGCGGATGATGACCATCTCGGACATCTTCGACGCGCTCACGGCATCCGACCGACCGTACAAACGCGCGGTCCCGGTCCCGCGTGCGCTCGACATCCTGTCGTTTGAAGTCAAAGACGGGATGCTCGATCCCGAACTGTTCCGCCTGTTCACCGAAGCGAAGGTGTTCGAGCGGGAAGAAGGGAGCTAGCCCGACTCCGCGTTCCCGTATCCCCCACCGCCGGGCGTCTCGATCCGCAGCACGTCGCCCGGGACCATCTGCACCGCCGCCTTGCCCCCCAGCAACGCGCCGTTGAGCAGGTTGCGACCACATGCCCCGTCGGCCCCGCCCGCCGACCCCGCGGGGGCATGGCGCCGCCGTTCGGTGATCAGCGACACGTCGACCGATTGCAGCGCTTCATATTCCCGTACCACGCCATCCCCACCGGACCGGCGCCCCACCCCGCCCGATCCACGCCGCAGCGCGTAGGAACGGATACGCATCGGATGCTCCAGCTCGAACACCTCGATCGGCGTGTTCCGCGTATTCGACATGCCCACGTGCACGCCCGAGGGGCCCGCGGCATCCGGGGAGGCGCCCTGCCCGCCACCGAGTGTTTCGTAGTAGGTCCAGTCGGTCCCACCCAGCACGATGTTGTTCATCGTACCCTGCCCCTGCGCCGGCACATCGGTGGCGGCGCCGAGCGCGCGAAACAGCAAGTCGGTGATCCGCTGTGAGGTCTCGACATTGCCGGCCACGACCGCCCGCGGCCATGACGCATTGACCACGGTGTTCGGCTCCGCCACGACGTCAAGCGTCCGTTCCACCCCGCCGTTGGTGGGCACGTCCTCACCGACCAGGCAGCGCACCACGAACAGCGCAGCCGACCGCGTGACCGCGAGGGGACAATTCACGTTGCCGCCCGTCGAGGGCGCGGTGCCGTGGAAATCACATCGCAGCCGGCCGTGTCTCGCGGTCACGGCGACCTCGAGCACGACATCGTCTTCGGTGATGCCGTCCCCTTCGAGGCAGTCGCGCGCGGTGTAGACGCCGTCGCGCACGCGCGCCGCCAGGGCCGTCGCGGTTCGCCGTTCGGCGTAGTCCAGCAGGTCTCTCGCCGCCGCGCGCACGTAGTCGCGACCCCACCGCGCGACCAGACCCCGAAAACGCTCCGCCCCGCGCTCGCACGCGGCGAGCTGTGCGGCGAGATCGCCGCGGCGCATGTCCGGGGTCCTGACATTCGCCAGCAACAACCGACGCATGTCGGGGTTGACCACGCCATCGCGTGCCCAGCGCACCGGCGGGATGACGAGCCCCTCCTCGAAGATCGACCGGGAGGCCGGCGGCATGCTGCCCGGTCGCGCTCCGCCCACATCGGAGTGGTGGGCCCGGACCACCGTGTAGGCCCCGATCTCGCCGTCCAGCTCCACCGCGTGAACGAGCGTAATGTCGGGCAGATGGGTCCCGCCGGTGAACGGATCGTTCACGATGAACGTCTCGCCGGGCTCCGGCCGCAGCGCGCGCACCGCCGACACCGCGTCGGGCATGGCGCCGAGGTGCACGGGGATGTGTGCCGCCTGCGCGATCATGACGCCGCCGGCGTCGAACAACGCGGCCGACGCGTCGCGCCGCTCCCGGATATTGGGCGAGAGCGCGCTGGCGACGAGGACCGCGCCCATCTCCTCGGCAACCCCGGCGAACGCATGGGCCATCACTTCGAGACCGATCGCGTCTAGCATCTCATGCTCCTCCACCGGGACGCCGGTCGATGAACAGGGCGCCGATCTCATGGACGCGGGCCCGCCATCCCGATTCGATGCGCACGGTACTGTCGGCGAGCGGAATCGTGACCGGTCCGTCAAAGACCGTACCGGGGACCAGGGCGCCTGGTCCGTCACCACCACGACGCAGCCGCGCGGCGCCCCCCGGCCGGCTGGCGATCACCCGCACGTTGACGATCTCGACGGCGCGCGTCGGATCGGCGTGACCGAACCGCGCCGCGTGGGCGAGGTGAAACGCCTCGGCGGCCGCGGCCGCTCCGTCGTCGGCCGGAACGGTCACTTCGTACCCCTGGCCGGGGTAGCGGCAATCGGCAAAGCGATGCAGCGATGCACCGGCGAGCGCCGCCCGCATGGCGTCTTCCGGCGGCCCATAGGCGGCGGCCCACGCCGCGTCGTCGATGTCGTCGATCCGCCGGTGGAGCGACGCCACGGTCTCCACCCGCGAGGCCGCGGTGGCCAGACCCAACGCGGACAGGACCCCCGGGTGCGGCGGGACCACGATGCGGGTGATACCGAGACTGTCCGCCATGGGACACGCGAACAGCGGGCCGGCGCCGCCAAACGGCACCAGCGTCATGTCGCGGGGGTCGAGGCCGCGCTCGACGCTCACGCGCCGCAGCGCGCGGACCATCGTCGCCACCGCCACCTCGACGATGCCCTCGGCGCAGCGCCGCGGCTCGAGGCGAGCACGCGACGCCAGGGCATCGATCGCGCCGCGCGCCGCATCCGCGTCGAGCGTGAGATCGGACGCGAGCGGCGTGGCCGGATCGAGCCAGCCGAGGACGACCGCCGCATCGGTCACGGTCGCGTCCGTTCCGCCCCGCCCGTAGCAGGCCGGCCCGGGCTCGGCACCCGCACTCTGCGGCCCGACGCGTAACGCGCCTCCCTCGTCGACCCACGCGATGCTCCCGCCTCCGGCGCCCACCGTTTCGATCAGCACATTGGGCAGCGCCAGCGGTATGCCCCCGATCACGGCGCCCGCGAGCCGCAGCGGCTCGCCGTTCACCACCACGCTCGCGTCCGCGCTCGTCCCGCCCATGTCCAAGGTCAGCAGATCCGCTTGACCGAGTTGCACGCCGACGAGGCGCGCGCCCTCCACGCCGGCGGCCGGGCCGGACAGCGCGAGGGACGTCGCGCGATAGCGCGCCTGGCTCGGGTCCAACGTCCCGCCGGTTGACGCCATGACCTGCACGTCCGCGATGCCGCGGCGGCGACACTCCCTCGCCAGCCGCTCGACATAGCCGCCCACCCCCGGCCGCAGGAACGCCTCCGCCGTGGTGGTGGCGAATCGCTCGTACTCACGAAACACCGGCATGAGCTCGGCACTGGCGACGACGGGAATACCCGGAAATGCGCGCTGGAGCCCTTCCACGAGCGTCTGCTCGTGTGCGGGATCGCGAAAGCTGAACAGCAATCCGATCGCCACGGCGTGCGGATCGAGCGCGCGCACGGCGCCGACCACGCGATCGACCTCGGCGGCGTCCAACGGCAGCAACACGTCCGTCGCGCCCATCCGTTCGCGAACGCCGACGACGTCCTCGCGGCGGACCAGCGGCGGCGGGTGGTCGAGGGCCAGATCGTACAACCCGGCGCGGTCCTGCCGGCGGAGCCACAACAGGTCTTCGAACCCCGCGGTCGTGACGAAGACCACGCGGGCACCCCGATGCTCCAGCAGCGCGTTGGTGGCCACCGTCGTGCCGTGAACGAGCACGTCGCAGGCCGCGTGAGGCGCCGCATCGATGGCGTGCCACAATCCGGTGGCGGGATCGCCCGGGGTCGACCGCACTTTGATCACGTCGACCGCGCCCTCGGCATCGAGCGCGACCATGTCGGTGAACGTCCCGCCGACGTCGACGCCCACCCGTCTCATTGGGTCCGCCTGAATGCGTATCCCATCATCACGGCCGTGCCCACGAGACTCAGCAATCCCACCCAGTCCCCCAGACGCACGTACACCGTGCGGGAATCGGTCGTGCGCAAGTCACCGCCCGTGTACAGGCGTTCGCCCAGCGGCGTCAAGCCGTATGGCCGGCCGAAGGGATCGACAAAGCCGGAAATGCCGCTGTTGCCCGCCCGCACGATCCCTACCCGGTTCTCGATCGCGCGCATGACGAGATGCGCGAAATGCTGGTACGGCGCGGTCGTCCGGCCGAACCAGGCATCGTTGGTGATGTTGACGACGTAGTCGGCGCCGTCGCGGCGGTACCATCGCGTGAGATTCTCGAACGCCGATTCGTAGCAGATGATGACCCCGAACGGACCGAGCCCCGCGTCGAACAGGGTGGCGCGGTCGCCGATGCTGAACCCGCCAAAGAACGGCAGGTTGAACCAACGCGGATCGACGAACGGCACGCGCTCGGTGATCGGGACGAGGTACCGCTTGTGATACGGCGGAAACCGGCCGAACGTCCCGTCACGCTCGATGAGGAACGCCGCGTTCCAGTAGTCGGTTTTCGTCGTGCCGTCCCAGGCATCGTCGGTCCCGCCCAGGAAGATGGGCGTGCCGGTTTCCGCGGCCAGATCCTCGATCCGGTGCCACCAACTCGGGCGCTGCGCGGGTGACGGCGCGACGGCGGCCTCCGGCCAGATCACGAGTTGCGGCGCGTAGGCCTCGACGGCCTGGTGCGTGAGCACCACCAGATCGTCGAAGATCTCGCGCTGCCGCTCTTCGACCCACTTGTCGGCGAACCCCACGTTGGGTTGTACCATCGCGATCGTCCCGACCGGGCGCGTAGGCAGCGTGCGCTGCCGCACCACCCCGTACCCAAGGGCGCCGAGCACGCACGCCAGGACGATTCCGGCGGCACGTCGCGCGGCCGGCTCGAGCCGCCGCGGCCACGCCAACGCGAGCATCGCGTTGCCCATGACGAGCAGCAAGGTGACACCGCGCGCGCCCACGAGGTCGGCAATCTGCACCAGGACGGGAAAGCCGGTCAGCGACGTCCCGAGCCCGAGCCACGGAAAGCGGATGTCCCCCTGGTGGCCCACCCACCACTCGAGGGCGGTCCAGCACATGGGGAACACCACGACCAGCGACAACCGCGTCCGCGTCACGATCCAGTCCACCACCGCAAACAGGCCGGCGGTGTAGACCGCCAGAATCAGAATCGTGGCGAGGTACCCAAGGCCGGACATCGGGGTGAAATGCCAGAGCGCGATGACCATCCAGTGGAGCACCACGCCGTTCGCGATGAGCCCGTACCAAAACCCCTGCGTGAGGCGGCGGCGCAGCGGTCGCCCGTCTTCCGCCGTGGACGTGAGGAGCCACACGGCCGGAATCAGGCACACGAATGACGGGACGAGCAGGTGAAACGGCGGATAGGCTAGGGTCAGCAGCAGCGCACCCGCGACGATCAGCGCCCAATCCGACCTGGGCAGCGCCAATGCGGTCAAACGGTGACCGTCCGGCCCTCACGCGCGGACAGATAGACCGCGTCCATCGTCCGATGCAGGGCCAATTGATCGTCCAGTGCCGGCGGATCGACCTCCTGGCGCGCGACCGCCAGGAAGGTGGCCCACTCGGCGCGGTACGAGGCGGAAAAAACGTTCTCGCGGCCGGCGGCGCCGGTAGGTGTCACGTCACGGGGGGTCCCGTTGATCTCCTTGAACACGCGCAAGGGCGAAACCCGTGCCGATCCCTTTTCGCCGAGCACGTCGAGCCACGCGCGCTCCCGATCGCCCACGTAGCGCCAGGCGACGTCGATCGACAGCGAGCAACCATCTTCGCTCACCACATACGCCGATCCCCCGTCTTCGACCCCTCCACCCGGCGAGCGATGGAGCGCGGCGGTGACGCGAAGCGGCGAGCGCCGATTCGCGAGCCACAGCGCCAGGTCGAGTAACGGCAGCCCCAGATCGAGCATGGCGCCCCCACCGGCTTCCGCCTGGCGCTGTCGCCAGCCGGGCCCCGAGCGTGACGCGCGGAACTGATACCAGCCGGTGCGCAACGCACGCAACGTCCCCAATTCCCCGCTGGCCGTGAACGACCGCACGGCCTGAATGTCGTTCCGAAAGCGGTGGTTCATCCCCACCATGACCGGACGCTGCGCGCTGTGTCGCGCCGCGACGATCCGCTCGATGCCCTCGACGGTGAGCGCGAGCGGCCGCTCGCACAGGACCGCCGCACCAGCCGAGAGCGCGGTGAGCGTATGCACCTCGTGCAGGTGATTCGGCGTGCAGATGGCCACGGCGTCGGGCCGCGCATGTTTCAACAGCTCTTCGATGTCTTCGAACGAGTTGGCGATCCCCAACCGGCTGGCGAGGGCACGTGCCTTGGAGGCGTCGTTGTCACAGATGCCGACGATCTCGACGTCGTCGCGACCCGCGAGCGCCGGCAGGTGAGCAACCTGGGCAATGGCCCCCGCCCCGATGACCGCGACCCGCACCTGCGTCACGAGCGTCTCCCGAATCGGTACATGAAACCGCCGCGCACCGACGCCGCGATGAGCCCGCTGCTCAGCATGCCCCGGACGTCCGACGTGATCCACAATCCCTGCATCAACTCCACGTCGAGCCCGGTGGTCACGTTGAGCGATGCGGCGATGGTCTCCAACGCGTCTTCGACGAACGTGCCGTCGATGGCCGCCCCGTCCGCATTCCGCACGTGCACCCCCATGCCCAGACCCAGGTAGGGCACCACGCCGCCGCGGGCGAACAGATACTGGAGATCGAGGTCGATCGCGAAGTTGGTCCAGCGGACCTCCCCCACATCGATGCTGAAGGAACCGGCCGCATTGACCACACCGGCGAGTCGCTGCTCGAACCGATCAATCTCGTCCTGGTCGAATCGCGACCGGAAGTAGCTCACGCTGACCATCGTCCGGATACGGGGCGCGAAGGCTCCCATGTCGACTCGCAGCGCTCCGCTGACTTCGGTGGCGAGCCTGTCGGGGAAGACGGCGCCGATGTCGAGGCCAATGCCCGAGAGGCGCAGCCCCTCGTAGCTGAACTGCTCGAGCAGGCCCTGCGCGGCGACCGGCGCGGGCAGCGCCAGCAGCAGTACGAGCAGTCTAGTACCTGCGGGCAAAGGACGTTCCCGGGAAGTAGGTTGTGAGGATAGTGCGCGCGTGTTGTCCGGCGCGCGCGCGACCGACCGCCCCCCATTGGCACATGCCGACCCCGTGGCCCCAGCCGCGTCCCGACGCCGTAAGGCGTCCCACCCGGTCCCCACGGCGTTCCGCCTGTAACGCGACCGCCCCACTGCCCAGCGGGGTCCCATCAGGGGTCTCGAACACACTCCGGAAGTCGTGTCCCGCCACGGGAATCTCGCCGTCGCGGACGCGCACGCGAACGTCCGTCGGGCGTCCCGACGCTCCGGTTCGGCGGATGTAGACATCACGCAGTTCGGTCACGGCATCCCCGTCGATCCCGACCACGGCAGGCAGCGTGCGTCGTAATATATCGCGCAAGACATCACCGTCCCACACAACGGTCCAGCGAAACCGCGGCGAGATATCGCAGTAGTGCCCGCCGCCCGGCCGCCGATCGGACACCGGCTTCAGATACGGCTCGCCGCGCACGGTACGAAACACTTCTTCCGGTGCCGCGGTGGAGAAGCCGCACGTCGAATGGAAAAACGGGGTGATCAGATGGCCACGGTAGGTGAGCACGACCCCGGTGGTGGCCCGTACGGCCGCCACCCCGACCTCCGTTTCGAACTCGACGCCGCCATACACCTGATCGGAGACGCCGGCGCGCAGATCGAACCCGTCGGCAGCAAATCGGCCGGCGTTGCGCAACGCGTACGTGCGGGACACGATCGCCTGCGCCTCGAGGGCCGCCCGCGCGTCGGCTCCCTGGCGACCCATCTCCGCGTTGACGACGCCCATCAGGTACTGTTCGAGCGGCAGCGCGTTGATGACATTCAGGGCGCCGTCGCGCGCGATCACCTCGACCACTCCGCGATACGCCTTCCCGGCAACGGTGATACGCGCGTCGCGCGTGAGGCTGCTGAACGCGAGCGCCTCGTAGCGGCCGCTGTGCGCGCCGCTGACGGCGAGTCCGCGTCCTTCCGGCACGAGTGTCACCGTCTGACCCGCGCGCATCCGGAACGCCGGCCGGCCTCCTTGAATCACCGCCACGTCGCCCTGACCGCCGATCACCGCCCGCCCGACTTGCAACGCCAATCCCACCCGCAGGTCCGGCTCGCGTCCCTGCGCTTCCGCGGCGCGCTCCGCGCCCCCCGGCCCGGCAGCCGCCCGGGCGCAGGACAGCGCGGCAATGGTCGCGACGCTAAACGCGAGCAGTGGCCAGCGCCACGGCGCGAAAATCGTAGTCCTCGTTGTCTTCAATACGTGCTCGCACGAACGTGCCGGGCTTGGCCCAGCCGCCGCTGCGGAGATGAGTCACGCCATCGACGTCGTCTGCCTGCCAAGGGACGCGACCCACGTGCGTGGCGCCGGTGGCGTCGGGTTCGACCACCTCGTCAATCAAGACGTCGGTTTCCCGGCCAATGAACCGGCCGAGTTGTTCCTCGGATACGACGCGTTGCAGTTCCTGGAGCTCCTCCTGGCGCGCGAGTTTCGTGTCTTCCGGAACGTCGTCGTCATATTGGGTCGCCCGGGTGCCTTCCTGCGGCGAATAGGTGAAGACCCCCAGCCGTTCGAAGCGCACGATCTCCGCGAAGTCGCACAGCGCGCGGAAGTCCTCCTCCGTCTCGCCCGGAAAACCCACGATCGCGGTGCTCCGGACCGCGATGTCCGGGATGGTGTCGCGCAACCAGCCCACCTTGCGGAGGATCGTCTCCCGGCGTTCCGGGCGCCGCATGCGCGCGAGCATGGCATCTGAAGCGTGCTGGATCGGAATGTCGATGTACGGCACGACGCGCGGCTCCCGCGCCATCAGATCGACCAGCCGGTCGGTCAGCCCAGCCGAGTAGACGTACAACAGCCGAAACCACGGCACGCCGGTCTCCCGCAGCAGGCGTTCGAGCAAGTCGGGCAGCTTCGGCCCGCCGGGACCGAGGTCCCGCCCATAGTGGCCCAGATCCTGCGCGACCAGGTTGATCTCCCGGGCGCCCTGCCGTTCGAGGAGCTGCGCCTCGCGCACCAACTCGTGCAGCGGTTGCGACCGGTGACGACCGCGCATGAGCGGGATGGCGCAAAACGCGCACGTATGGTCGCAGCCTTCGGAAATCTTGAGATAGCGCACGTGGGGCGCGTCACCGAGGTACTGTCGCTCCCCGGGATGCGCGACCGCTGGGTTGGCGAGCAGGCCGCGCGCGGCCAACTCGGGCGCGAGCCGGTGAAGATCGCTGAAGCCGAGAAACAGATCGACCTCCGGCACGTCCCGCCGCAGGTCGTCCTGATAGCGCTGGACGAGGCAGCCGACCGCCACGACCGCCTTGACGTGCCCGTTCTTCTTGAACTGGGCCGCCTGCAACATCGCCTCGATCGACTCGCGCTTGGCCGCGTCGATGAACCCGCACGTGTTGACGAGAATGACGTCGGCGCCGTCGAGATCGGGCACGACGGTCGCCCCATGCCCGACTAGCTCCCCCACCAGCCGTTCCGAGTCGACGGTCGCCTTGTCACACCCCAGAGACACGACGCCGAGCTTCACCGGTAGTTCCCGAACTGCAGCTCGATCCCGTAGTCCTCACCGCGGAGGAACTGCATGACGTCCTGGAGCTCGTCCTTCGAGGGACTGGACACGCGCAGTTGGTCGCCCTGGATGGCGACCTGCACCTTCTTGAACCCGTGCCCCTTGATGGCCTTGACGATCTGCCGCGCTATCTCCCCATCGATCCCCTGGGTGATCGTGATGATCCGGCGCGCCCGCCCACCCGATGCGTCCTCGATATCCCCGAGTTGCAGGTTCTTCACCGGGACGCCGCGGCGAATCAGGCGACCTTGCAGAACGTCGAACAGCGCTTTCATGCGGTACTCGTCGTCCGCGTCGAGCCGCAGTGCCGCCTGGTCGCGGTCGAGCACGATGCGGCAATCGGTCCCGCGGAAATCGTACCGCTGCGTGACCTCTTTCATCGCCTGGTTGACGGCGTTGTCGACCTCCTGCAGGTCGGCACCGGTGGTTACGTCGAAGGAGAGTGTTTGTGCCATGGCCCCAATATAGGGCGGGGGCGCACCACCGTGCGCCCCCGCCGTGCATCGACCGTCTGCGTGCCGCCTTAGAGCAGGAAGCTCTCCAGGGCGCGCGCGCGGCTGACGTGCCGCAGGCGTGCGAGCGCCTTTTCCTTGATCTGCCGCACCCGTTCGCGCGTGATGCCCAGCATTCCCCCGATTTCCTCGAGGGTCATCGGCTCTTCGCTGTCCAGTCCGAAATAGAGCCGCAGGATCTTCGCCTCACGCTCCTTGAGCGTGGACAACACTTCTTCGATCGATTCCGAGAGCGCATGTTCGAACGTCTCGTCGTCCGGGCCGGCGTTCTGGGTGTCCGGCAGGTAGTCGAGCAGCTTGTTGTCCTCTCCCGGCGTCAGGGGCGCATCGAGGGAGAGGTGGCTCTGGGAGATGGACAGGGTCTTGGCGACTTCTTCGCGGGAAATGTCCATCCCCTCCGCGATCTCCTCGACCGTGGGTTCCCGACCCAACTCCTGGAGCAGCGCCGATGACCGCTTGCCGATCCGGTGCAGCGTCCCGGCCCGGTTGAGCGGGACCCGCACGATGCGGCTCTGTTCCGCCAGCGCCTGCAGGATGGCTTGGCGAATCCACCAGACCGCGTACGAGATGAACTTGATGCCCTTGGTTTCGTCGAACTTGTGGGCGGCACGGATCAGGCCAAGGTTCCCCTCGTTGATCAGATCCGAGAGGCTCACCCCCTGATTCTGATATTTCTTGGCCACCGACACCACGAAGCGGAGGTTGCTGCGCACCAGCTTGTCGAGGGACTCCTCGCAGCCGGTCCGGATCAGTTGGGCGAGTTCGACTTCGATCTCGCGCGTGATCAGCGGGTACTGGCTGATTTCCCGAAGGTACTGATCCAGCGAACCTTCGTCGGACGTGAGCTTACGAGCCGAGGTCATGCGCATACGGCCGTGGTCCTCCCTGAGAATGCGACGCGATGGCAGGCATCCACCACGATGGGGCCATATCCAACAACATCGCTCAGGCTGCGAGCGATGCATGCGACTGCGGATTCCGGGAGACGCCACGCGCCACGACGGGAAGAACGTTCCACGGCGCACGTCGTGTGTGTACTGGACCACTGGGGCGACGGCGGTAAGGCCATCATATGAGTTACGTTAGTTGGGGTAGGACGACTGCGCAATGGGTTCGGGACGAGCATAACCGGGGCGCCGGCCGGCCGAGTATCCAAAGGCACGCGCGCGCAACCGAATCCTCCCGCTCACGCACCGCTGTCTCCACCGGCGCGGGCCAATCCGTATTTTTCAATTTTCTTGTACAGGTTGCTCCGCGGCATGTCCAGCCGCCGCGCGGTTTCGCTCACGTTCCACCCGTTTTCTTCGAGCTTCCCAACCAGAAACGCCTTCTCCGCCTCGGTCTTGAACTCGTCGAACGTCTCGCAGTGCGCGACCTCGCCCAGCGACGCATCGCGCGCACCCGCGACGACGCGAACGACGTCGCCGGCCACCACGCGCTCCCCGGCTGACAGAATGAGCAGCCGCTCCACGGCGTTGCGCAGTTCCCGCACGTTCCCCGGCCAGTCGCGAGCGGTCAGTTCCTGCAGCGCGTCGGGCGCGAACGCCTTGGGCGGCAACCCGCCGAACTGAGCCAACTCGTTGACGAAGCGATCGACCAGGGTGGGAATATCCTCACGACGTTGGCGTAACGGCGGCACCTCGATCGGCACGACGTTCAGGCGGTAATAGAGGTCCTCGCGGAAACGCCCGGCGGCGAGTTCTGCGGCCAGTTCCTTGTTGGTGGCGGCGATCACCCGCACGTCGACCTTGATCGGTTTGGCCGCGCCAATACGCGTAATCACCCCTTCTTGCAGCGCCCGGAGGACCTTCGCCTGTGCCGCCAGGCTCATGTCGCCTATCTCGTCGAGGAAGAGGGTCCCCCCGTCCGCCTGCTCGAACTTGCCGGTTCGGTCGGCGAACGCGCCGGTGAACGATCCTTTCATGTGCCCGAACAACTCGCTCTCGATGAGTTCGGACGGGATCGCCGCGCAGTTGACCTCGACGAACGGCCGGTCACGGCGCGGGGACCGGCGGTGGATGGCCCGGGCGACGAGTTCCTTGCCGCTGCCGTTCTCCCCCGCGATCAGCACACGCGAGGCCGTCGGCGCGACCTTCTCGATCGTCGCCAGCACGCGTGTGATGGCGCTCCCCTGCCCGACGATCTCGTAGCGGTCCGCAATGCCGGCTCGCAGCCGCTGGTTTTCCGACTCCAGCTCGACGTGCTCGAGGGCGTTCCGGAGCGTGACCAGGACGCGGTCCGTGTCCAGGGGCTTTTCAAGGAAATCGTACGCGCCCAATTGGGTGGCTTCGACCGCCGTTTGGATGGTGCCGTGCCCGGAGATCATGACGATCTGCGCGTCGCCGTCGAGCTGCCGGAGCTTGGCCAGCGTTTCCAACCCGTCCATTCCTGCCATCTTCACGTCGAGAAAGACGAGATGCGGCGAGAATTCGGGGTAGACGTCGAGGGCGTCCTGCCCCGACGTCACGGTGTGCACCTCGATCTGCTCGTATTCCAGGAGCTGACGCAGCGCCTCACGCACCCCCTTCTCGTCATCAACCACGAGTACGCGTCTGGGCATCAGTCGGTACGCCGGTAAAAGGTCACGCGGCTTCCACGAATCCGCACGTCGCCGACGGTCGTCGGCACGATGATCGGCACGATGCCGTCGGTGCGGCCGGTCAAGCGGTCGACAAGCTTCGGCACCACCAGCTGCGGAAACGGGAACGACCGAATGCGGAAGTAATCGGGTTTCCACGCCACCGAACCCGGCCGGTTGACGGCGGCCGGGCCCGCCAGCTCGAGCGGTTCGCGCGCTTCGAGCAATCCCGCAATAGGACCAAGCAGGTCACCACCGAAGATGTCGGTCCGCAACTGTGCCTGCAACGTGAACCGATCGTCATCGAGTACCACACGCAGAGAATCGAGCGCGCGCCGCGCGACCGGATCGAGCCCCGCCTCGATCAACGACGCCATTTCGTCCGCGGTGAGCACCACGAACCCCGCACCACCGCGGCGCCCGATCTCGGCTTCCTTCCGCTGGGCCGACGCGAGCGCCTCACCGGAAGGAAGACCGACCGTCGGACCCGCCGCGGTATCGGCCCTACCACCACCCCGTTCCCGCACCGACTGGACCGCGCCCGCGATCTGGTCGCGATACTGATAGGCGACGATCCCTCCCACCACCAGCAGCGTCGCGCAGCCCACCATCGCGAAGAGGTTCTTCAGGCACCCGCCGATCATGCGGGAAGCAGCGGTACGGAGTGGCGTACGGCGTACCGGGCGCCATCGCTTCGGAGGACGCTCTGCATCACGTCGAGCGCTTCGACCATGAATGAATCCTCGAACCGGAGATCCTCGAGCACGTCAGCGAAACCGGTCAGTCGGCCGGCGTCGCGCCGTACGCGGCCCAGCGTCAGGTGGGGACGGAACGGACGCTGGTCCGGGACGAACCCGACGGCGGCCAGCGACCGCTCGACCGCGCGCTGGACGCGCCCGAGCGCGGGTGGCGCGTGGCACCCCACCCATACGACCGTGGGGCGGCGAAGATTCGGAAACGCCCCGAAGCCCGATAGGGAAAGCGCAAAGGCGCGCTGGTCGCGACACGCATCGGAGACGGCCGCGGCAATCGTCGGTTCGGTTGCCTCGGGAACCTCGCCCAGGAACTTCAGCGTGAGATGCACGGCGGCGGCGTCGACCCACCGAACCGGGAACGGCGCGGCGCGCAGGCGCGCCAACGCGCGGACGAGTCCGTCGCGCACACGCGCCGGCAGGTTCACAGCCACGAACAGGCGCATCGCTCACGCACGTTCTGCCAGCAACTCGATGCGAGGCTCCGCCGCGGCCAACAGGCTGCCCCGCCGGTACCCATCGAGGTCGAGGGTCACGCGCTCGAACCCGAGATCGAGAAACCCGCGGGCAATGACGTCACGCTGCGCACGCAGTCGCCCGAATTGCCGTGCGGATACCTCGATGCGCGCTTCGCCGCCCCGGTGTCGCACGCGGAGGTCACCAGACACACCGAGCGCCCGCAACAACGCCTCACACCGCTCGACCTGCGCCAGGCGCGCCGGGGTAACCGACAACCCGTAGAGAATGCGACTCGACAGACACGGCGAGGCGGGGGCATCCCAGATCGGGATCCGCAACGCCCGCGCCTCCGCCCGCACCATCGCCTTGGTATAGCCGGCCTCCGCCAGTGGCGCCCGGACTCGCCGTTCCGCCGCCGCCGCGAGACCCGGTCGATGATCTCCGATGTCGTCGGCGTTGGTACCGTCCGCCACCGCGGCCATGCCGTGGCGTTCCGCCAACGCGCACAACCGCGTCCACAACTCGCGTTTGCAGAAGTAGCAACGGCTCGGTGCGTTGGCGACGTAGTCGGCGTCGTCCAACTCGTGCGTGTCGATCTCGAAGAGCCGCACGTCGAATTGGCGGGCGATGTCGAGCGCCTGTTGGCGCTGGTACGAAGGGAAGGAAGCGCTGCGGCCGATCGCGGCGACGGTTCGCTGGGAACCCAACACCCGTCGCGCCACCACCGCCACCAGCGCCGAATCCACCCCACCGGAGTATCCGACGAGCAGCGACGGATACTCGGCGAGAAGCCGTTCGAGCGGCGTCGGCAATGGCATGGAGAGAATATAGAACATCCACGGGACGGGAGCGGAGCACCCGTCCCGCGCGCGCGGCGGTCAGCGCGTGTCGAACACGTAGCTATTGAGGTACTGGATCGTGTCCTGCTGCTCCTGCACCTGATGGGCCAGCACGTCGCCGCTGGTGACGATGCCGCACAGGCGGTCGCCGTCGACCACCGGGATATGGCGGATACGCTTCCCGCTGATCACGGCCATCACCTCATCGACCGTGGCCTCGGGACGGCAGCGCGTGACCGGCGTGGTCATCACCGCTGTGAGTTTGGTGGATGCCGGATCCAGCTGCTTGGCCACGACGCGACGCAGGATGTCGCGCTCGGTGAAGATCCCGGCGATGGTGCCGCCATCGGTCACGACCACGCCGCCGATCCCGCGTTCGTTCATCAATCGTGCGGCGTCGAGGACGGACCCTTCGGCGGAGACGGTGACGACCGCATCGCCCTTGCGTGACAGAATGTCTTTGACGGTGGCCACGGGGTCGGCCTCCGGGGGGATTGGGGACCGGGCGAACGTAGCGCGCGGGACAACCCGTCGCTAGAGGACCGCCCCGTCAGCCCCCGGAGATCGCCGTGATCGCGTCGACCGCGGCGTCGACATCGTCGGTCGTGTTGTAGTAATGCGGCGAGACCCGCACCCCGGACGCCGCCCGCTTCTCGTCCATGTCGATCACCGCGAAGCCGCGTTCGATCACCGACGTGTTTATCCCCTGTTCCCGCAGCCTGCGGACCACGTCGCCACCGTCACACCCGGCGACTTCCGCCGAAACAATCGCCGACAGCTCGGTGCCGCGATCCAAAATCCGTACGCCGGGAATGGCGCTCAAGCGCTCCCGCGCGTAGGCGGCAAGCTGACGAGCGCGTTCGCCCGCGACGGCCACCTTCTGCGTCAGGGCGTACGCGGCCGCCGCGCCCAATCCCAACACGAGCGTGTATGCAAACTCCCAATTCTCGAACCGCCGCGCGTCGGGCGCCGGCGCGAACCGATCGGCCTGCGTCCACTCGGCGCCGCGCATGTCGACGTAGAGCGGAACGTCCCCGCGGGCGAGCGCCCTGCCCGAGACGTAGAGGAAGCCGACGCCGCGCGGGCCCCGGAGGAATTTCCGCGCCGTCGCCGACAGGTAGTCGCACTTGAGACGGCTGACGTCGATGGGGATCTGCCCCACCGCCTGGCACGCGTCGATCAGGTACGGCACGCCCACCCGCTCGCAGATATCACCGACGGCCTCCACCGGCTGGACGAGCCCCGAGTTGGTCGGAATCCACGTGACCGACACCAATCGGCACCGGGGGAGCCGCGCCAGCGCGGCGACGGAGGTGGGATCGACGCCGCCCGCGGGCAGGTCGTGCGCCCGGAGGACCTCCACCCCGCGTCGCCGCGCCAGGGAGAGAAAGAACAGCTGGTTGGAGATGTAGTCGTTACGCGTCGTGACGATCACGTCGCCCTGCGCGAAGTCGAACGCGCTCATCGCCTGGGCAAATGCCACGGTCGCGTTCTCGGTGACCGCGATGTTGGCGGCGGCGGCCCCCACCAGCGCACCGACGGCGGCATACCCGTCGCGCACCGCGTCGGCCGCCTCGTCGGATGCCTCGTAACCGCCGATCTGCGCTTCGCGATCGAGATGGTCTCGCATCGCATCGAGGACCGGCCGCGGCATCAGCGCCGCCCCGGCGTTGTTGAGATGCACGCGCTCGCTGACCCCCGGGGTGTCACGGCGCCAGCGCTCAACTCGATCGTCGTGTGGTACCGTCATCGCTTCCTCTGGATGGGTCACGGCCCCCCCTATCGGACCGCGCGCCGGCGCGGGCGCGGACGACCTCGCCGTCAGGGTCCGGCCGAAAGGACTCGGTCGAACGGCCCGGTGCTAGCTACGTAAAGTATTATAACACAACGACTTAACACTTATGGACTGGCAGGAGGACACTCTCGCCGGAACCCGCGTGAACCAATCCCCAGTCGGAGTGTATTGATATTCGTACCCTTGACCGGTCTGTTCACATCGCACTCTCCCGAGCCGGCCGTTGACAGGGTGCGCGCTCCTGCGGGCAGCGGCCGTCGCCGCTGCCCGTTTTTTCTTCCCCTGGTTCGGCCTGCGGCTCCTCCTGGCTCAGTTGCCGAGCCGATTCCAGTTCGCGATCGCGTTGAACGCCATGGCGAACGACCCCTGGGTCTGCCACCGCCAGAACGGCCGAATCGCGAACGACACGACGTGTCCCCGGCCGAGCGGCGCGTCCACCACCGCGGCTCTGCGGGCCAGGCCGGTTCCCTCCATCAGCCCGGAAACGAGGAGCGAGTCCTGGCGCTGGTGGAACCGCAGGATCACCTTCGCGCGCATCCGCTCCATCTCGGCCACCACGGCGGTGTCCATGGCCGCATCACGTTCCCGAGCGCTCACGCTGGTGTCGCGCGCCTGCACGGTGAGGAGTGGCTGGGCATTGAAGTAGACCGGGAACGTGGCCTGGTCGTAGCCATAGAGAATCGGGCTCGCCGTGGTCACCGTTTGCGCGCGGAAGACGGCCCCTCGCGTATTCAGTGACCGCGCCTCGGCGATGCTCACCGTCGGCGTGAACCCGAGGTCGACCGGCAGCGATACGGTCGCCCCTTCCACCAGCAGCAGGCCACCGCGCTCGACGAACCGCCGGAGCGCCGCGGCCCCTTCCAGGCCCATGCCCGGTCGCATGTCGTCCGTCTCGTCGATGGCACCGAGGTTGGGTGTGAGGTTCGAACGCTTCCACGGGACCGGCGGCCCCACCATCGGCATCCCGTTGAGCAACGAGCCGCCAAAGCCGCGTGTGTGCGGGAACACGACGACATCGATCTGGTCAAGCGTGCCGCGCGTGCGCAGGTCCTGGTCGGAGATGTAGGTGTACGGGATCCGGAACGTGTCGAACGCAAAGCGCACCCAGCCCTCGTCCTGCGTGGAGCGCCACGTGTGCATGAGGGCGATCCGCGGCAACGCGATGGCGTGCTGCGGTACTTCGGGCGCGGAACCTACCGCGACCGCTTCGAGGCCCAGCGCCACGATCGCATCGCGCACGGCGGCGCCGCGCTGTTCCGTCACCACGAAGGTTCCCGCCGGATACTCGTGCTCACCAGCGGTAAACGCCGAGTCAGCGACCGTGACGCGCGCGGTGCCGACTTTCCAGGGCAGCACCGCCGAGCGCCAGTCTCCCAGGTGCGGCACGAGATAGACCGACCCCGAGCCCGAGACCGATCCCGCGACCCGCGCATCCTCGGTGAGCGGCGTCATGGGGTGCCGCAGGATGGAGGAGTCGGCGACCTGCACGGTCTTCACGTGCCGCAACGCATCGAGCGTCCATCCGGTATCGTCGTACGGCCGCGGATCGTCGGCGCCGTACTGCTGAATCGCGAGCACCGTGCGCACCGTCTGCGTGTAGGGCTGGTCCATCCGAACGATCCAGTCCCCGGGAGCGACTTCGACGCTGCCGGCACCGGGCCGCGAGCTGCCGCTGCTCAGCGTGAACGCTTCCGAAGCCACGTGCACTTCGGTTCCGTGTGCGCGGAACAGGTTGACGAGGTCGGCCGCTTCTGCCGCATGCCGCTGGTGGCGCGGCACCACGTAGGCGTACGGCGCCGTGGTCGTGCCGCGACGGACGATCCGTTCGGCCTTGGCCGCGTAGTTCTCGAGGAACGTCGTGCGGTGATCGGCGACGTACCGCAGCGCGATCAGCACGCCGGACTGCTGGTAGTTGATGTTGGTACGAATGCACCAGCGCACCCCGTTCACCGGCGGGTTGGGCCGGTACCACTCCCGATCGGTCTGAGTGGATCGCAGGTCGACCGTATGACAGTCGGCGCCACTCGACGTATACGTCTCGTAGAAGCGCCCGACACTGTTGTGCAGGTTGGCAATGGCCAACACGTAGTTGGGCGCCCAGCCGTCGTAGAAGCCGTGGGTCCAGACCCCCGGCAGACCGCGCCGGGTGAGTTCGTTGATCTCCTGGTACGCCAACTGGTGCCATTCATCTACCACGATCGCGTCGAACTCGTCGTTGTACGGGCCGGTGCCCGTGCTGGTGTAGAGGAACGGCACGGACTCGTGGAGGTCGTGTCCGATGACGGGTTTCCACTCGAGGAACGCGCGGATGTAGTTCTGGGTCAGGCGCTGCGAGAGCACCATCCCGTCGCGGTTGTTGTCGTGCGCGGTATACTTGCCCCAGTAGGCGAGGCTCACGCCGCGCGACGGGAGATGGAGCGACTTCGCCAATCGATAGGTGTCGACGATGCGGTCGCGTCCGTCGACCTCGAGCACCGGGGTGATCAGCGTGATCACCCCGTCGCGTATCGCGCGCACATGCTCCGACTCGTCCACCGCCAGCCGATACGCCAGTTCCATCAGCATTTCCGGGCTCCCCGTCTCCGGCGAGTGGATGGACCCCGTGAGCCAGTAGACCGGTTTGGCGGATCGGATCAGGCCGTCGCGTTCCTCCGCGGCGAGCCCCCGCGGATCCGCCAGTCGCGCGAGCATGGCGCGGTACTCGTCGAGCCGGCCGATCGTCGTCTCGTCGGCGATCGCGAGCAGCAGCATCTCGCGCCCCTCGTCGCTCATGCCGAGTGAGAACAACTGCGCGCGCGGCGACGCATCGGCCACGGACTTGAAGTAGCGGTTGACATCCGCCACGTAGCTCAACCGGCCGATCGTGCCGGGCACGTAGCCCAAGACGGCGAGCGGCGTGGGGACGGTCGCCGACGCCGGGAGATAGTCGACCAATTCGGTCGTGAACTTCCACACGGGATCGGTGGGGGTGAGTTCGCGGATCTGCGCCGTGTACGCGGAGTCGATCCGTTGCTGGGCGGCGGCGGAGCCCGCGACGAGCAGCAGGGCGGCGACAAGGAATCGAGACGACATGTGCGGTACCCGCTTGAGAGAGATCCGGTAAGCTGCCACACCGGCGACCGGTCGGCAACGCGCACCCGCGTTGACACACCCCGCTCGCGCGGGATAACATCGCATTCCGCCGGCCGAGGCCACGTCTTTCTCGCTCAGGGATGCTCCCATGCACGCACATCGCCGTCGTTCCGTCGCCCTGTCCGTCGTCCTGTTCGCGGCGGTCGCGCGGCTTCCGGCCGCGGCGCAGCAGCCGATCCCGAGTCCCGAGGAGTTCTTCGGGCACGTGATGGGGGCGGACCGTCAGTTGGCCCGCTGGGACCGGCTGGTCGAGTACTACCGGCTCTTGGGTGAGCGAAGCGACCGGATCCTCGTCGTGACCATGGGCCCGAGCACGCTTGGGCATCCGTTTCTGGTGTTGTATGTCTCATCGCCGGAGAATCTCGCGCGGCTCGATGAATACCAGCGGCTGAACGCCATCCTCACCGATCCACGCGGACACACGGAGGCGGAGGTCGAGCACGCCATCGCCAACGGGAAGGCGGTGGTGGTGCAGTCGTACGGATTGCATTCCACCGAGGTGGCGGCCAGCCAGACCGCCGCCGAGGTGGCGTATGACATGGTCACGCGCACCGACGAAGAGATGCGCTCCATTCTGACGCAGACCATCGCCATCCTGATCCCCGCGTTCAATCCCGACGGGAATGTCATCGTGACCGACTGGTACAACCGCTGGGTCGGAACCGACTACGAAGGCGTCGGCCCGCCGGAACTGTATCATCATTACATCGGGCACGATAACAATCGCGATGCGTTCATGCAGAACACCATCGAGTCGTACTACGGCGCCGAGATCCTGTTTCGCGCGTGGGTGCCACAGGCCTACATCGATCATCACCAGATGGGCCCGTACGGTGCCCGCATCTACGTGCCGCCCTATGCCGAGCCGATTCGACCGCACGGCGATCCGCTGGTGTGGCGTGAGATGGCGTGGTACGGCGCGCACATCGCCTACAAGTCGGAAGAGGCCGGCCGCCAGGGCGTGGTGAACTCGGCCGTGTACTCGGGGTGGGGACACTTCGGGTTTCACTGGATCACACCGTTCCACAACATTGCCGGCATGCTGACCGAGTCGGCCAGCGCGCGGCTGGCGACCCCGCTGTACGTCCATCCCGATCAGCTGCGGGGTTCCCGCCAGCTTCCGGAATACGAAGCCCAGACCACGTTCCCCAACCCCTGGATGGGCGGCTGGTGGACGGTGCGCGACATGGTCATCAACCAGAAGATCGCCACGTTCGCCGCGCTGGACATCGCGGCGCGCAACCGGAACACGGTGCTGCGCACCATGTACCTCAAGGCTGTCCGGCAGACCGAGCGTGGCGCCGCGGGCCGGACGGCGGCGTTCATCGTGCCGGCCGAGCAGCACGACCCGCTCACCGCGGCCACGTTGGTGAACAAGTTGTTGGGCCAGGGGATCGAGGTGCGGCGCGCCGACGCGGGCTTCACCCACGAGGGCCGCGTGTACGGAGCGGGATCGTATGTCGTCTCGATGGCGCAGCCCAAGCGGGGAGTGATCCGTTGGCTGTTGGGCCGCACGTTCTATCCCGACAACACGTACACGCGGAACGCGGACGGCGACCCCATTCGCCCCTACGACATGTCGACCGACAACATTGCGGAGTACATGGGGGTGCGGGTCGATCCGGTCGGCGCACCCGTCACGAACGGCCTGACGGTCGTGGCCGATACCGTCGACCCGACCGGTGCGGTGGCGCGCGGCGCCATTGGCTACGTGGTGGACGGCCGGCTCAACGCCGCGTTTCGCGCCGTCAACATGCTGTGGGAGGCAGGAGTCCGCGTCCGTCGTGCCGACCGGGCGGCGTCCGCGGTTCGGCCGGGAGACTGGATCGTAGCCGGATCCGCGCGCGCGGACGTGCTGGCACGGATCGCGGAGGCCACCGGGGTGGACTTCGCGCCGCTCGACGCCGACGCCTCGGCGATCAGTCGGCAGGTCGAGCGTCCCCGCATCGGGATGTACCACCGGTACCTGGGCGGCAACATGGACGAAGGGTGGACCCGCTGGTTGTTGGAGCACGTTGGCTTCGCGTACACGTCCATGCTCGATGCGGACGTGCGCGACGCCAATCTCCGCCGCAAATACGACGTCATCATCCTGCCGGACGACAACGTCTCGCGCATGACGGGTGAAGCGCCCCGTGGTGGCGGGGGCGGCGGTTTCGGCGGCGGGCGGGACGAGTACCCGCCGGAATATCGCAGCGGATTCGGTCAGGAAGGCGTCGACGCGCTCGAGGCGTTCGTGAAAGCCGGCGGGACGCTCGTCACGTTCGGCACGGCCGGCGATCTCCCCATCGACCGATTTGGCCTGCCGGTCCGCAACGTGGTGGCCGACGTGCCGTCGCGGGCGTTCTGGTCACCGGGCTCGACGCTGAGGATGACGGTCGACACCGCGCATCCACTGGGATACGGGATGCCAGCCAGCGCGCTGGCACTGTTTCTCCAGGGAAACCACGCGTATGCCGTGAGTCCGGGACCACGCAACCATGACGTGCGACGCATCGCGAGCTACGTCGATCGTGACATTCTCCGGAGCGGCTGGCTGGTGGGAGAAGACCACATCGCCAATAAGGCGGCGATGGTCGCCGTGCGGCATGGTCAGGGCACGGTGGTGTTGATTGGGTTCCGGGCGCAGCACCGAGCGCAGACGCACGGGACCTTCAAGCTGGTATTCAACGCGCTCGTGGGCGGGGTAACGGGATCAGATCAAGCAGCGGCCGCGGGCGTGCGGCGCGAGTGATCCGGCGGGAAACGGCAGGCTGCGCCGTCGCCTGCATCAATCCCGGAGCGTCTCTTATGGAGCCGTCGTCGCGCTGTCAAGCCGGTCACCGCACAACGCCTCCCTGCAACCTTTCCGGCGCGGGGCCCGTCTGACGTAGTCAGGTGCGGGAACCCGACGACGACCACCCGCGGGAGGACACGGGCATGCCCTGGACGCTGCAGGAATGGACCAGAGACCTCAGCCACGCCGCCCGGTCGCTCCGGCGGTCCCCCGGCTTCACGCTGACGGCGGCGGGCATGCTCGGCCTCGCCATCGGCGCTATCGCCGGGCTGTTCACCGTGGTCAATACGGTGCTGCTGGATCCGCTGCCATTCGCCCACCCCAACCGGCTGGTGCACATCGCGGCTTCGGCGCCCGGATCGGACTTCCCGCCGGAGTTCGGGGTGGCGGGGGAGTTCTATGTGCAGTACCGGGAGCAGGCGCGGCTGCTCGAGGATGTCTCGACGTACAACTCGTTCACCGCCACGCTCCGCACCACGGATCGCGTGGAGCGCATCCGCATGTCGTGGCCCACCAACTCGCTCTTCTCCACCCTCGGCGCCCGCCCCATCCTGGGCCGGCTGCCGGTGGCCGAGGACGAAGAACGGGCCGTGGTGCTCAGTTATCCCCTCTGGCAGTCGTGGTTCGGCGGCGACTCCGCGGTCATCGGCCGCTCCTACGAGGTCGCGG
>DASWIX010000087.1:0-5677 GCA_036397455.1 Gemmatimonadales bacterium
GCACGCCTCACATTCCGCCGCGAGCACCGCGACCGCCGGGACCAGCTTGCCTGGATCCGGTCAGACCTTGAGGGCTGGACGACGGGGGTGGGCGCTGCGGTGGAGTACCGGCCGCTCCCAACGCTCGCGCTCGGGGTGGGCGCGGCGTTCGCCGCCTACGGCGGCGGCGGCGCAATTCCAGATCCCGCCGGCACTGGACCCGCGTACAGCACGTACGTCGCGCCGGAGCTGTCACTCGCCGCGACGGATGCAGCAAGCTGGGCGGCAAGCGCGTCAGTGCTCTGGTCTGTCTTGCCGACCGGATCGCTGTGGGTCCGCGCCCGCCGCTCCTCGCTCGGTGGGTCGGGCGACGGCGTCCAGTTGCCGCTCACGCCGGATGGTACGCGGACGGGCTGGTCAGTCGAGGTTGGGGTGGTGCTGCGGGGACAGAAGTAGCGGGCTCGCGAACGGCTTGCGGCTGCGCAGGTTGTCGTGGGGTCCGGCGGCCCCGTGTTCGCTCCCTATTAGCGGGGTGGACCTAGCCGCGCTCGTCTGATCCGCTCGTAGTCCCGATGGACGGCTGGAGCCCCGGGCGCTGAAGCGACGCGACGTTGGTTCGGGCGCTGAAGCGCCGCTCGGCGCTGCCGCGACGCGTCGTGAAAGACGCGAGTCGAAATCGTGACAGGCGGACGGGAAGCTATGGAAGCTCCTTCCCGCCCGCCTGCCCGCCCGTGACTACAGATCGACCGTGAGCACGGTGCTTCGCTCACCCACGCCCGCCCGGTTCTCGGCGTAGACGCGGTACTCCCACTCGACACCGGGCTCCTGCCCGCTCACCAGCTCCTCGCTGGCGATCGAGTGTGCAACGTGTTCCCAGTCGCCGCCATCGCGTCGACGACGCTCGATGTGATACACCGCCGGGGTGCCTCCCTCGGTGGGGGGCTTCCAGTCGAGCACGATCCAGTTGTCGCCGCGCGACTTGATGCCGAGGCCCCGGATGACGCCGGGGAGGTCCACGGCGCGTGGGTCGCGTCGCGGGCCCCAGCCGAGCTTCGCGAGCTGCTCGGGGACATCCTTTGCGGCCATCTCAGCGTACTTGAAGTCCAGCCGCATGTTGTTGGCGAGCTGCTCGAGCGCGCCGTTCTTGGCGGCCACTTGATCGCGCGCGGCCGCCTCGGCGGCCACGGCGGTGGTCCGTGCCTCGTTGTACGCGGCGAGGCTGGCCTCGAGTGCATCGGGCGCTACCGGCGGCGCCGGGAACAACTCGGGCGTCTTGCGGAGCCCTTCGATCAAGACCATCGCGAGTGCCGCGATGTCGGGCTCGGTTTCTGGGAATCTCATTGGGAACCTCCTGGCGTTGGGTGAACAACGGTGCGAAAGCGTCCCGCCGGCGCCGACGAGACAGGAATCCCCGCGGGGGAGTTGCAAGCGCGACCGGGGTCGCGCGCGAGTTCGGATGGGTGGAACACCAACTGGGATGACTCGAACGGAGAATGTGATGAGTCGAACGGAGATTGGGATGGGTCGAACGGAAATTGGGTCGGGTCGAACCGAATTCCGGACGGGTGGAAACGAACTCCCGATTGGTCGAACCAAATTCCGCCAGCGCTGCCGGCAACCGAGACCGGCGCAACGGGAATGGAGATCGGCACGCCGGGAATTCGGATCGTGATGCCAGGTTTTCAGATCGCTCCGTCGGAAGTTCCGATCGCGTCGGCCGGGGTTCCGATCCGCGTAAGCGGAATTCGGTTTCGCGAGCCCGACATTCCGCCCGGCCCACCCGGAATTCGGATCGCCTTGTCCGACTCTCCGATCGGCACGTCGGGGATTTCGATCGCGCTGGCCGGGGTTCGGACCGGTGTAACCGGAATACGGATGGGGGCGCCCGGCATTTCGGCCGGGGCATCCGGAATTCTGATCGGTTCGTCCGCCATTCAGATCGGCCCGCCGCCAATGCCGATCGGCATGGCCGGAACTCGGATCGGCCCACCCGGGATTGGGAACGGACCGTCCGCCTTCCCGATCGGGGCGTCGGGAAATTCGACCGCCTCGCCCGGAACGTCGATCACGGTGCCCGGATTTCGGTTTGCGTCGATCGGAATTCCGTTTGACCCATCCCATTTGGGGGTTGACCCGTCCGAAATGGACCCAGAAACGACGTAAATAGCCTAATATCAATGCCTTACCGAGTATCGCCCGCCATCTCGCCGTCGCGGTATTGGGGTCGATTGGGCCGTCCATGGCACTGCTCCTCTCGGGTGCGGTCTGCTTCCCGGCGTCGGTGTTTGGGGGCAGGCCGGCCCGGCCGCAGTTGCCCCTACTATGCAGTACAGGACAAGCGAGATTTTCTTTCAGTCGGATTCGTGTAAGCGACTGCGGGGGAAGCTTTTAGGAGATTGTGGGGAGGGCGGATTGGCGGACCACCGACCAAAGGCTCGGTGCGCATGCGGAACCCCGTCGCTTCCGGGGCCTCGAGATCAGCGCTCCGCGTGCGGCGCCGGGTTCTGGCGGGGCTGGTGGGTGTGGAGCTGGGAGCCGGGTTCTAGCGTTTCCCTTCGATCATGCGTCTGAGCGCACGGTCGACGCGCGCACGTTGTTCGCGCAGGTCGTCGAATATCCGGTGCGATGCCTTCCGCAGCACCTTCAGGCGATCGATGGCAACGCCTGCTGCTTCAGGTGCACATGCGGACGAGGGTGATGCTCTGCGAACTCACGGCTGCGCGAACATCACGCTGGGACTGCTGCCGCTCAGAGCCGGCCGCGCGCAAGGGGTCGGTCCCCCGGAACCCCCTCGGTCTAGGATGGTGGACGGTTCGGCCATGCTGTGAATCGGACTCGAAAACGCAGCACATCGGGGATTTCGGCGGAAATTCCCGACGCCCATTCCGCGTCATCGCTCCCGCTCACAAGGACTGCACTGTCCGGCTCGATCCACGAGGCCATATAAGCGCCGTCGGCCACCCGAAGCACATCGTATTGGACGCGGCCCGTCTCGTCGATGCGGGCGACGTTGACCACGTACCGCCGCTGCAGACCGAATAGAGCGATCGTTCCCATGGGACGACGAGCTCGGACCGTGACGCGTCCCCCTTCGCTCTCATACTGCATGCGGTTTGCGTGAACGAGGAACGTGTCGGGGCCCCGGACGTGCCGCACGAGCGTCCCGTCGTGACGAAACTGGAGCAATTCCACCCTGGGGCCTTTTCGCGAGAACCAAAGCGTGCCGGATTGTCGATCCCACCACACCAAACCGCGCTGGCTCGCGGCATCCGGGGTCGGATCTGGAATCGACCCCACCAAGTGCCCCGCGAAATCCAGTTGGTAGATCAAGCGGTCGCGCGACTGCACACCCTCTCGGGGTACGACGAATACGTGACGATCGTCGTCGACCGCGAGGAATTCCAGCAGCGGCAGTTCGTCACTACGAAACCCATCGAGGTATGCCCCGGTGGTGTCGAAGAGCGAGAATCGGTTCTGTGCGAGGTCGTAAACCAGAATCTCGTTCGGAGCGGCTGACGCCACAAAGAATGGGAGGCGGAATTCCCCGGGGCCTTCGCCTTCACGCCCCAAAACCACTGAGGTTCCTCCAGCCGCGTTCGCGCGAACGACGTCGTGCCGCAGTCCGTCTGTCACATAGACGGCGCCTGTGGCATCGAACGAGATATCACTGATCCTACCGAACCACAAATCGGCGTCGTGTAGCGCTTCTAGTACGGACGGGGCCTTCGACAATTCCCACCGACAGGCGGAGCAACCCGGGTCTCCAAGGGCCGACACGGAGGATTGCGCGCGTGCCATCTCCGCGCTCCACGCCAGCGCAAGCACAATCCAGACTCCCCGCGGTGCACTCGGCAGCCGCTGCCGCCACAAACCTTTCGTTCGGTGCTGCCCAGGGATCATCAGCGTGGGCCCCCTTGGGTTCTGGCCGTGTCGAGCGCTTAGCTACCAGTCTATAGATGCCGGAACCACGGTGGAAGCTAGATTGATCTTCCGCTCCCACAGCCAGCTCGGGGCGTTCTTTTCGACCGCGACAGAGACGCAGTGGAAGCGTTCATTGGTGTGGCCCCGTGGGCCTTGATCGATGTCAGTTACCTGCCTGAATTAGTGTCGCCTTCCATATCTCCACGTGCGGCGTGCCATCAGAGTCCATTACGTAGGTTGCAATCGCGTCGAGGCCAACTCCCATTACGATCAATCGATCCCACGTCCGGAGGGAGGAATGGAGTCGCGCGGCGTCGGAGACCTGAAACAGCTGATACATCGGGTCACCCTCGACCACGCCGATTTCAGTCCTCGGCTCAGTTTCGACGATCCACGGACGTACCGAATCCGACGGGTCGCTGTTTGCGGTGATGTGGATTCCCCCACTGTCTCGATGGACCGCATTCCCGATCCCGTGCTGTGGTTCACATGCCGATGTGTGCAACACCAGCCCACAGAGTAGAACGATCTTGGTGGATCGTGCGGTTGCTCGCATAGTAGCTCCTGCCGCGGACCCGATAGCTCGACCAGCGTCACGTCGGTCCGCCGCCCGTCTCCCGGCGAGTGGCCAAAGGATACCTCGCCGCCCGGCCCGCACCACCCCATCACGAAATCCCACGTCGGCGTTCGTGAATCTCGACCGGTTGTCCCCCGATCTCGGGTCCCGCAGACCCTTGACTGCGAAGGAACGGTGTCTATTATAGACTCAGCAAAGGTCTATTATGGACACCCACTTTGCACTCGACAGGCCGCTCGAGGCGGTTGGCGCGCTCCTGGCCCGACGCCGTCAGAACGCGGCCATCGTCGTCGTTGGCGGGACTGCACTCAACCTCCTCGGCGTGCTGTCGCGCTCCACGGCGGACGTGGACGTTATTGCCGTTGCCGCAGTTCCACCGGCCGGTCCCCCGACCACGATCGCGAATCCGACCCCGTTGCCGCCGCACCTCTCGGAGGTCGTCCCGACAGTAGCGCGGGATTTCGACATCCCGACGAACTGGCTCAACACGGTGGTCGGCGCGCAATGGGATACCGGGCTGCCGCCGGAGTTCGACACGAGAGTCTCGTGGCGGCAGACTGGAGGCCTCTGGATCGGTCTGCCGGATCGCGTCGATCTCATCTTCCTCAAGCTGTACGCGGCCACGGACGCCGGCAGTCCAGCGAGCCGGCACTTCACGGATCTCATGGCGCTTCAGCCCGCTCGTGAGGAGCTGGAGGAAGCGGCCCGCTGGATTCATACCCAGGATCCGTCTCCGGCGATGGACGAAATGGTTGCACAGGTGGTGACGTATGCGGTCGAGCGCACTGCATAACGCCGTCGCGCGGCTGCGCGAAGCCGCCGTCGACGCCGCGTGGCGCCAATGGAATGCCGTCTTCACGCTGGCGAGAGCACGGCGGCCCGCACAGGGGATCGTCGATCCCGAGGCGTTGTTGGTGTTCTCGATGTGGCTTCGCCCGCACGAGCCGCGGGTGTGGAGCGCGGCGACCGTGTGGGCGTCGGTCGCACCGCGCCTGTTGAGCGTGCAGCGCACAAAGAACATCGTGAAGGTTTTCCCGGCCGATGTCACCAGTTCGCTGGACGAGTTCGCGCATACGGCAGTCTCGCGCGGGGGCGACGCCAGGTGGCGGAGCGTTGTCTCTGGATCGCCCGTGATGTCGCCACCTCACCGCACCGAGTCCGCGAGCCCGAGGTTCGGTACGCCCGCGGCGCTCATGCTGC
>DASWIX010000088.1:0-30131 GCA_036397455.1 Gemmatimonadales bacterium
CGCAAATATACCACATTATCACTCTAACACAAGCCTGGCATTCCTGCATTACATGGGCGCAAAATGTGGCCGCATTCTGGGCCTATCATACCTGAAGCCAACGAGTTGCGCTGGCTTCATTGGCAGGAACTTCGGGCTAGGGGCCGCGCCAGGCGATGGAGCCACCTGGACGGATGAGATCTCGGATTTGTTGCTGCGCGCGCTCGTCTGGTAGGCGTCGCCTAGTTGGTGCTCAGCGCGTAGTCACCGGATTCCCGCAGAGACGGGTCGTCAGCGTCAACAGGCTTTCCCAACGCCACCGCCAAGACTTCGCTCAGGTGCTCCACCGGATGCACATCCAGGCGCGCTCGTTCGTCCTCACGGATGTCGTCGAGATCGGCCAGGTTCTCTTTGGGCAGAATGATGGTGGTGATCCCCGCCCGAATCGCTCCAAGCACTTTTTCCTTGACCCCGCCGATGGGAAGGACCCGGCCGGAGAGCGTTACTTCGCCCGTCATGGCAACGTCGTGTCGCACGGGGACCCGTGACAGCGCGCTGGCGAGCGCCGTCGCCATCGTAATGCCCGCCGAAGACCCCTCCTTCGGAATCGCCCCGGCGGGCACGTGGATGTGGATGTCCTTGTCGTCGAAGCGCTCGGGCGGAATGCCCAGTTCGTCCGAGTGGGTCTTGGCATAGGTCAGCCCGGCCCGCGCCGATTCCTTCATCACGTCGCCGAGTTGGCCGGTGAGAACCAGATCGCCGCGACCGGCCATGATCGACGCTTCCACGAACATGATGTCGCCACCCACCGGCGTGTAGTACATCCCGGTGGCGATCCCGACCTGATCGGCCCCCGCCGCACGTTCGGGGTGAACGCGTGGACGCCCGAGCAGGGACTCGACCTGGTCGCCGGTGACCGTCGTCTGCTCGAATTCGCCGACCGCGATCTTCCGCGCGACCTTGCGCGCCATCTTCCCGATCTCGCGCTCGAGTTGCCGTACCCCTGCCTCGCGTGTATACCCGGAGATCACGGCACCCAGCGAACTTTCGTCGATGACGAGTTGATGCTCGTCGAGCCCCGCCTCGCCAAGTTGCCGCGGGATGAGATAGCTCGTCGCGATCGTGCGCTTCTCCACCTCGGTGTAGCCGCTGAATTCGACCAACTCCATCCGATCGACCAACGGCGCCGGAATCTGCTCCATGAAATTGGCGGTCGCGATGAACATCACCTCCGACAGATCGAACGGCACGCCCAGGTAGTGATCCGTAAAGCTGTCGTTCTGCGCCGGATCGAGTACCTCCAGCAACGCCGCCGCGGGATCGCCCTGGAACGAGACGCCGAGCTTGTCGACCTCATCCAGCAGGAATACCGGGTTCTTGCGGCCCGCCTTCTTCATGCCCTGGATGATCCGTCCCGGCATCGCGCCGACGTACGTACGGCGATGCCCTCGGATATCCGCTTCATCGCGGGCACCACCAAGGGAGATGCGCACGTATTCCCGCCCCATCGCGCGGGCGATCGACTTGGCAATCGACGTCTTGCCGACGCCCGGCGGACCTACGAACAACAGAATGGATCCCTTGGCCCGGCGGTCGTCCTCGTTCCCGGGCGTGGCGTCATCCGCATCGGTCCCCTTGGCGCGCCGTAGCTGACGGACGGCGAGAAACTCCAGGACGCGATCCTTGACGTCATGCAAGCCGAAATGGTCCTCGTCGAGCACATGCTGCGCGTTCTTGAGGTCCAGATGTTCCGCACTTCGCGCGCTCCACGGGAGCTCGGCGATCGTCTCGAGGAACGTGCGGATGACCTGCGATTCCATCGACTCGCGTGGCGCGCGGCTCAGCCGGGATAGCTCGCGGTTGATCTCTTTGCGCGCGTCGTCCGGCAGCTCGAGTGCCGCCAGTCGATCCCGCAGCTCGTCCGTGCTCTCGTCCTCGTCCTCATCGCCAAGTTCTTTCCGAATGGCCCGCAGCTGCTCGCGGAGGAACATCTCGCGTTGCCGTTCGCCAAGCTCCTCCTGCACCTTGGACTTGATATCCTCCTGGGCATCGAGCAGCTCGATCTGGCGCTGCACGTGCACCAGCACCCGCCTCAAGCGCTCTTCCACGCCAAACGTCTCGAGCAATGCCTGCCGCTCGCCTGGCCGGATATCGAGATAGCCCGCCACGAGATCGGCAAACCGTCCCGGTTCCGTCACGCCGGCGAGAACTTGTTCGACGACGTCTTCCGCTAACCCGGCTTTTTGGCCAAGCTCCGCGGCTCGCTGGCGCACTTCGCGATGCAAGGCCAGAAACGCGGTATCCTCAGCATCGATCGGTGGCAGATCCGGTGCCGGGCACACGACCGACTCGATGTGCCCGTCGGATTCGGAATACTGCAAGACGTTCGCCCGAAATTCCCCGTGGAGCAGCAACTGTACACCACCCAGTCCCCGCTGCACCTGACCGATGCGAGCCACCGTACCCGTTGTGTACAGAATGGCGGGGTCTACCTTGTCTATGTTCTCACGCTGGGAGACGGCGAAGATCAACCGCTCCTCAGTCTTGAGTGCGGCTTCGATCGCCCGGAGCGTACCGGGACGGCCGGCTCCGATCGGCGCCGTGACGCCTGGAAAGAGCACGACCTCTCGCAGTGGGAGCACCGGGAGCCGGTAGCGCTCTCCCTCGCGGACCTGCACGGATTGGCGATCGTCGGTCGTCATTGCATATCACCATTGAATGGCGGAGTTTGGGGCCGTGGACCCCGGTACTTCGCACCGAGCGTGCCACCCGATCCTGCCGGTTGCGGAGTAATACCCGGCCCATGTCTGCCGTTCCAGGTGGCGGAGTCGTCCGGACCGTGGGGCCTGCTGTCAAATTGACAGATCGGCTCCATCATTCCGGAGCGCGTGGGGCGACATTCAACAGGGCCTTGAGTTCGGTCTCGGTGAGTTGCTCGAGCAGTCCGGCGCGGGCGGTAATCTCTCGTTCCGCTTCGTCGGGGTCGGTTTCGCAGGCGAAGCGAACGATATCGGCCGGTTCGGGGAAACTAGCCGTCCGTCTCCTCGTAGGTACGATGCCGGAGGTACGACCGACACGCTCAGCCGACCAGCGGCGTCCGGCATCGTCGGTGATCCAACGCATGGAACCTCGCAGTACCCGGCAGACTCGGTGTTGCCACGGGCTGGCAGCCGGCCTTAATGTATGCGCGAAAGAGAGCGCTAGCCAATGGAACACGCGGAACTCCTGGACAACCCACTTGCCGAGCGCTTGGCGCTCGTGCTCGAGGGGGCCTACGTCCTCGAGCGAGAGGTGGGCCGCGGGGGAATGGGAGTGGTCTTCGCCGCCCGGGATCTCGCCCTCAAGCGTCGCGTCGCCATCAAGGTTCTCCCCCCTGAGTTGGCCTACCGAACGGAGATCAAGACCCGCTTCATGCGTGAGGCCCAGACGGCGGCGCGGCTCTCGCACCCGCACATCGTGCCGATCCACGCGGTCGGCGACGAGGGCGGGTTGGTCTACTTCGTCATGGGTTTCGTCGATGGAGAGTCGCTGGGTGCACGCCTGAAGCGACGCACCCGACTGCCGTCCGAGGAAGTTCGTCGCATCATGAAAGAGACCGCCGACGCCCTCGGCATGGCGCACGCGATGGGCGTGATCCACCGCGATATCAAGCCTGACAACGTCCTCCTCGAGGGCACACGGCGCCGGGTGATGGTCACCGATTTCGGGATCGCGAAGGCGCTCTCCGAGGCGAGTCCGGGGACCCTGACCGGGACCGGGGTGGCCATTGGGACTCCGCATTACATGAGTCCGGAGCAAGCGGCGGGCGAGCGGGAAATCGACCACCGTAGCGACCTGTACGCCCTCGGGGTCGTTGCCTACGAACTCTGTACGGGCAAGCTGCCGTTCCACGCTCCAACGGTGCCCGGCATTCTGATGAAGCAAATCACGGAGCCGGCGCCCGACATCAAGCGACTCGAGCCCAGCATACCCGACGATCTGGCCGCCACGATCACACGCTGCCTGGAAAAGGACCCGGAAGCGCGCTGGCCGACCGCGGACTCCTTGCGCCGCGCATTGGAGAGCCGCAAGTCGGTCCCGTACCGACCCGCCAGTTCCGTGTCCCGCCGGCCACGCGCACGCGTCCAGCCACCCGGCGCCGCGCTCGAGCGCGCGTGGGAACCGGGCGAACGCCCACGGAGGTCCCGTGGACTCGATCGGCAACGTGGCCAGGTTCCGGCCCATCAGACCGGCGAGCCGGAAATGGTCCGGAAGTTCCGCGGCGACTTCGCGTCGTGGGTCTCCGTATGCAGTGGCCTGATGCTGCTGAACGTCGCCACTGGGCTGGAATCTCCCTGGTTTCTGTTCCCGACCGCGATCTGGGGGTTCAGTATCGGGTCGCGGTTCGCCCGCCTGTGGACGGCGGGCTACTCGTGGCGCGACGTGATCAATCGCCCACCCGCCCACGATGCCATCGCCGCCCAATTCCCAAGGGCCGTCAAGCCATCCCGTGGCAAGAAGCAGAAGGTCCCGGCGCTTGGGCCCGCGCCGGATCCGGACGAGGACTTCGGCGCACTGCGCGATCAGATCACCCAGATGAACGCCGATCGCATCGCCATCAAGACCATCGTCGACCGTCTGCCTGAATCAGAGCGACGTATGCTGCCGGATGTGGTGCAGACGGTTGACGCGCTGGCGGAACGCGCACTCGACCTCGGTCGCACGCTCGTGCAAATGGATCAGGACGTCGACGCCGATTCGCTGGCGCGCCTCGACGATCGGATTGAAGCACTGCAGCTGGAAGGCGCGGGTGACGACCGGCGGATCGAACTCCTGGAGCGGCAACGGCAGGCGCTGGGCGAACTGGTCGATCGTCGTTCCGGGATCGAGCGCCAATTCGAATCGTGCGTGCTGGCCGTACAGAACGTACGATTCGACTTGCTACGCCTGCGGTCGGCGGGCGTGGGCGCGGTGCTGGACGACCTGACAAGTGCCACCCAGCAAGCCCGCGCGCTATCGCTCGATGTCGAAGCCGCGATCGACGCGGCCGGCCAGATCAAGGAAGAACTCGGCCGTTAGAACGCGGCGATGTCCCTCATCGCTGCCGCCAAATCTTCCTGCTGCGGCAGGATGATATCCTCCAACTCCGGCGAGTAGGCCACGAATGTATCGGTGGACGCCACGCGCTTCACCGGGGCGTCGAGCCAGGCAAAGTGATCGTCGGCGATCCGCGCAGCGATCTCCGATCCGTATCCCCACGACAGTGCATCTTCGTACGCCACGATCACGCGGCTCGTCTTGCGAACCGACGCGGCGATCGCCTCCCAATCGACCGGGTTGAGCGACCGGAGGTCGATGACCTCGACGCGGAGGCCGTCACGCTCCTCCAGCTCCTTCGCGGCGTTGATCGCCCGCTGCACGACCGCGCCGTAGGTCACCACGGTGACATCGCTGCCCTCACGAACCACCCGCGCCTTGCCGAACGGGATCATGAAATTCGGCCCGGGATATGGCGCCTTGTTGTAGGTCTGCCGATAGAGGTGTTTGTGCTCGAGGAAGATCACCGGATCGTCGCAACGGATCGCCGTGCGGAGTAGCCCGTTGGCATCGATCGCGGTGGACGGACAGACCACGCGCAACCCCGGGATTCCGGTGTAGATCGCGGCGCCGGTCTGGGAATGATAGACCGCCCCTCCCTTCAGATACCCTCCGTACGTCGTCCGGATCACGACCGGTGCCGCAAAGGCACCGTTGCTTCGCCACCGGAGCACGGACAACTCATTGCGGATCTGGTGGTATGCCGGCCAGATGTAGTCAAAAAACTGGATCTCGACGACCGGCTTGAGCCCCCGGGTCGCAAGCCCAATCGCGCGACCGACGATGTTCGCCTCCGCCAGCGGGGAATTGAACACCCGCTCCGAGCCGAACTTGCGTTGCAATCCCCAGGTCACCTTGAACACCCCGCCCTTGCCCTTCACATCCTCGATATGCTCGTCCCGCGAAACGTCGGCGATGTCCTCCCCGAACATGATGATGCGCGGATCGCGGTGCATCTCGTCTTCCATGCACTTGTTGAGCAGATCGACCATCGTCGTCGGGTTCCCCTCGAAATGGGGATCGTCCTCCGTATCGAACTGCTCCGCCGTGGGGTCGATGTCCGGCGAGTAGACGTGGGTGTACAGCGTATCGGCCGCGGGTTGCGGTGATGCGACCGCCACCTCAGCCGCCAGCTCCACATCTTCCTGTACGCGCACGCCGATATCGTCGATTTCCGCCTGGGCGGCAATTCCCTGGGCGATGAGATACGCCGGAAACGTGACCAGCGGGTCGCGGCGCGCATCCTCCTCGCGTTCGCGCTCGTGCCGGTACATCACCTCATCATCCGACAGCGAGTGCGAGTACGGCCGAATCACCCTGGCGTGCAGCAAGGCCGGACCCTTCCGGGCGCGGCAGTAGGCGGCCGCGCGACTCACCGCGTCGTAGGAGGCCAGCACGTCGCAGCCATCGACGGCCTCGACGTGCAGATGCGGAAATCCCTTCAGGAGGTCCGAGATCGACCCGCCAGCGGTCTGCACTTCGACCGGAACGGAGATCGCGTACCCATTGTCCTCGATGAGAAACAACACCGGCAACTTCAGATTGCATGCGGTGTTGAGGGCCTCCCAGAACTCGCCCTCGCTCGTCGTCCCGTCGCCGGCGGAACAGTAGGTGATTTCGTCGCTCTTGGTCCGGTCGTCGCGGTCGGTCAGTTCTTCGATGCGGTGGTACCGGTACCACGCCTCCGCACACCCGACCGCATTGAGAAACTGGGTCCCGGTGGGGCTCGACGAACTCGTGATGTTGAGTTCCTTGTGCCCCCAGTGGGACGGCATCTGGCGTCCGCCGGAATTGGGATCGTCCGCCGCCGCGACCGCCGACAGCAACATCTCGGTCGGCGTCATTCCCAGCGTCAAACAGAGCGCCCGATCCCGATAGTACGGATAGAACCAATCGTAGCCCGGCTTGAGAACCTTGGCCGCGGCGACGAGAATCGCTTCGTGGCCCGCGCCGGAAATCTGAAAAAAGATCTTGTTCTGGCGTTTGAGTTGGATCTCCTTGTCGTCCAACCGGCGTGACAGGAGCATCAGACGATACATGTCCAGCAACTCCGCCTTGTCGAGACGGGCTGCCGGACCCCGGCGGGATGCCGATTTCGATTTGCTCGTGGTTTTGGTGGGCATGGGCAGGAAAATACTCCGCTAAAGCCGACGCGTCAGATCGCGCAGCGCCTTGACCTTGTCCAACGCCGATGAGGTATCCGGCGCGTCGGCAATCTCGTAGAGCCCGTCGCGGATGTCCAACAGCACTTCCAGCAGCAACTGTTCGCGCTGATACGATGCATCGAGCTCTCGCTGTCGCGCGGCGTCACCCGCGGCGCCGGCCTGCTCATAGGCATCGCGGTAGAGCGATTCCAGATTCGTGAGGATCCGCTCGCGCGGCCGAGGAGTCATACGGTCACCTCGTTCGGGGAATCGTACGCCATGAAGACGAACCCGCCAGGGACCTTCGGGGCGAAGAACGTCGACTTGGGCGGCATGATCCCACCGGCATCGGACACCGCCAACACCTGCTCCACCGGCGTGGGACCCACGAGCACTCCCGCGGCCGCACCGCCGCCCCGCACCGACGCGACCAACTCGGCCGCATCGGCCGTGTACCCCAGCGACCCCTCGGCGATCTCGCGCACCAGGGGTTGCACGACATCCCGTTCCAGTCGCGCAATGGCCGGCTCGTCAGTCGTGTCCCTCGCGACAAGCAGCAGCGACCGGTCGGGCAACACCACGACGCAACCCGTGCCCCGGTCTGGCAATGCGCGAAGGAGATGGTGCGGATCTGTATTCACGTCATGCGGCTCGACCGCGAAGCCCGCGCGCCACTGCCGCTGCAACCCAGCGGTTTCGCTCGACCGGCCGTGCAGCACTCGGTGCGTCGGCAGCACCACCAGTCCCGGATCAGCGATCGGAACGATCAGTGTCGGGACCCGCGTCGCCGACGGATTGATCGCTCGATACGCATTCGCGGTTTCGAACCGGTGATGCCCATCCGCGATATACAGCGCACCCTGAGCGGCCGCGGCCGCGATGCCAACCGCGTCCGGACCGGTCACGCGCCAGCAGGTGATGTCGACGGCGTCCAGGGACGCCGTGGCGGTCGGGACACCGGCGGTCACGGCGGCCAACCGTTGGACCAGCGAGCCGGCCTCGTCGCGCGCCAACATGAAGATGGACTCGAGCATGGCGCCGGTAGCGCAAGAAAGCGCCAGGCGATCTTCCTTGGGCCCCGCATGCGTTTTCTCATGCGGCTTGACACGGCCCGCGCCGTATGGCTCGACGTGCACGCCGGCCACGACGCCGGTGCGGCGAAGCTGGCGCCCATCCGGCGTGCTGAACGTCTGCCGGATGACGTAAACCCCCGCGCGGTCGTCGCGCAGCAACACCCCTTCCTGGCGCCACTGAGAGAGCAGCGAGGCGGCCCTCGCGTAGCGATCCCCGTTACCATCCGGCAGGATGAGGTGCACGATGTTGTGCCTGTCGCGGGCGGCCAGTTCGCCACGCCGCGCCGCGGAGATCACGTCGTATGGCGGTGCGATCAGGTCGTCGAGGGGCGCCGTCGCCGCATAGCGCTCCGCGGCGAACGTGGCGACCAGGGGCGGACAGGTGGGCTCGGTCATGATCTCATGTTCGTTGTCCATGGATATGACGCGTCCGGATGGACGAATCAAGTGTCGGCAACCGTCGCCAGGCCGATCACGCCCATGGACGCGACGCGTCGTCGACTTCGGCCAACAACCGGCAATATGAATCGTAACGACTTCGGCTCAACTCCCCCAGGTCCACCGCGTCACGCACCACGCAGGACGGTTCGCTGACGTGGCGGCAATTGTCGAATCGGCAACGCCCAACACAATCGCGAAATTCGGGAAAGGCCGCCGCGACCTCCTGTGGTTCGAGTCCCCACAATCCGACGTCTCGCAGCCCAGGTGTGTCCACCACGAACCCCGACCCGCCGAGTGCGTGCATTTCGGCCGACACGGTCGTGTGGCGACCGGCGCGCGACTTGGAGCTGACCGCCGCCGTCCGCAACGTCAGCCCCGGAACCAACGCATTCAGGAGGCTCGACTTCCCAACGCCGGTGGGTCCCATGAAGAGCGACATGGTGTCGTGTAGCCTAGTCCAGAGGCCGTCGATGCCGACCTGCGTCAGGACGCTTGTCAGGATGACCGGATACCCGGCCGCCTCGTACGGCGTTCCGTGGCGTGCCGCGTCCGGGTCGAGATCCACCTTGTTGATCACCAGTACCGAGGGGAGCTGGTTGGCTTCGGCGATCGCGGTGAACCGGTCGATGAGATACGGATCCCAAACCGGGTCGCGCGCCGCGCCCACGATGACGACCTGATCCACGTTGGCCGCCACCGTACGGACACCCCGGCCGCGTCCGGGGCTCCGGCGCTGCAAGACGGAGTGACGCGGCAGGATCTGTTCGATTGTCAGGTCGCCCGCTTTGTCGACCTCCCCACTCCCCGCCAGTGCGACGCGATCGCCCACCAGCACCGACAGTTCGTCGCGCTGTTTCATCCGGCCGCGCAACGACGCCTCCACGACCTCCCCCTCGCAATACACCAGGTACCGCCCACCGGTGCGCGACAGTACGACCCCTTCCCGGCCTACCAATCCGCACCCGCGTCCGGAGCGGCGAGGAGCCGGTCGAGGTGCGCCTTGATTTCGTAGAGCGTGAGGCGGCCGATCGCCTGCTCCGCCTCTTGCGGCGTTGCACCAAACGTCAGATATGCCGTCTCGCGGTGCCCCGAGGGCTCCGCGCCGCTTGCCGCCCACTGCACGAATAGCAAGGCCGCGCCGTAGCGACCGTCGCCATCAGGCGCATCCGCGACGTAGACCGCCACCGAGTAGGGACGGCCGTCGGAGCCCTCGAATGCCGGCGGCCGGTCATGCAGCCTGAAATAGCCCGCCAGGGTCCCGTCGTCGGTCACGTGCGCGCAAACACCTCTCGCGCGACGCTGCCCACCATGAACGCGAGGTTTGCCGGGCGCTCGGCGAGGCGCCGCATGAGGTAGGGATACCACTCGGTGCCGAAGGGGACGTAGATGCGGACATGGTGCCCCTGTTCTCGTAACGAGGCCTGCAAGTCGCGGCGCACCCCGTACAGCAACTGGAACTCGTACCGGTCGGCTGGGATGCCGCGGGCGCTGGCGAATCGACGGGCGTGGTCGATCAAGGCTCCGTCATGGGTGGCGATGGCGGGGTAGTTGCCGTGCTCCAACAGCCGCTCGGTCGCCGACGCGAAGGCCGCATCGACGTCCTGCTTGTCCGGAAACGCGATCTCTCCCGGCTCGGCGTAGGCGCCTTTGACCAGGCGCACCCGCGCCCCCATGGCAATCAGGTCGTCGATGTCCCGTTCGGATCGCCGCAACATGGACTGCACCACCACCCCAACCAGGTCACCGAACGTGGGCCGCAGATCTTCCGCGAAGACCGACAGTGTTCGCTCGACGTAGTTCGAGGCCTCCATGTCGATGCGCACGAAGGTTTCGTAGGTGCCGGCTCGCTCCAGAATCCTGGTCATGTTGTCGACCGCCAACTGACGATCGATGTCCAACCCCATCTGCGTGAGCTTCACGGAGATGTTGCCGTCGAGCCCGTCTCGATGAATCCAGTCGAGCATGGCCATCGCGTGGTCGCAGGCCGCACGGGCGTCTTCCGCACGGGTCACACTTTCCCCGAGATGATCGAGGGTGACGGTCATGCCGCGCTCGTTTACCGTGCGCGTCGCCTCGACGGCGTCGCCAAGGCCTTCGCCCGCGACGAACCGGGACGCGAGCCGGCCGGCGAGGCCATTCCGCTTGATGAAGTTGAAGACTCCGCGTCGTTCGCTGAGCCACAGGAACCCGCTTCGCAGCATGTGGCGGTGTCTTAGGAAGTCGTGGGATAGAAGCGCGAGCCGTCAGCGGCCATCCGCGCAAGCGACGGCGCGGGAGCAAACCGCTCCCCGTGCAGACGCCGGAACCCCTCGAGGGTTTGCACCGCCTGATCGATCCCGACCCGATCGAGGTAGCGCAGCGGACCGCCGAGAAACGGGGGGAACCCGATACCGAAAATCGCGGCAATGTCCCCGTCGCGAGCGCATCGGACTACGCCGTCGTCCAGCGCCCGGGCCGCCTCATTGAGCATGGGGTAGACGAGCCGGCGTTCGACTTCGCCATCGGCGACCTCCGCCGGAGTACTCGCGCCGAACGCGGCGTACACTGAGTGGTCGACCCCGCGACGCTTGGAGCCTTCGTACCGGTAGAAACCGCGACCGTTCTTCCGGCCCAGTCGCCCATCGGCCACCAGCGCGGCCAGTCCATCGGCCGGCCGCATGCGATCGCCGAAAGCCCCGACCAACACGTGCGACGCCTTGTGGCCGACATCCAGCCCGATCTCGTCGATCAAGGTCAGCGGCCCGACCGGAAATCCGAACGCTTTCATGACGCGGTCGATCTGATCGATCGGCACCCCTTCCCCAATCAGCCGGCCCGACTCGTTCAAGTATGGAGCCAGTATCCGGTTCACCCAGAACCCCGGATGATCCCGCACCACCACAACGGTCTTGCCCATGCGGCGGCCGAACTCCACCGCGGAGACCGTTGCCCACGGGGCGGTTCGATCCGTGACGATGACCTCGAGCAACGGCATCTTCTCGACTGGCGAGAAGAAGTGCATGCCGAGCACGCGCTCCGAATGCTCGGTGACGGTTGCGATCCGCTCGATCGGAATGGTGCTCGTGTTCGACGCGATGATCGCGTCGGGCGCCACGCGGCCCTCGATGAGTCGGAACACCTCGCGCTTGATATCGAGATCCTCCGGCACCGCCTCGATCACCAGGTCAGCGCGGCCGAATCCCGACCAATCGGTGGCGCCTGAAAGGAGCGCGACGCGTCGCGTGTGCTCCGGCCGGGTCATCCGCCGGCGCTTCAGCCGTTGGTCGAGAATGCGCCGCGCCGCAGTCAGTCCCTTACCCACGGCGGCCAGGTTGGCATCCCGAAATCGCACGTCCACCGCGGCGTGCGCCACGGCTGTCCCGCCAATCCCGCTGCCCATGAAGCCGGCACCGGCAATGGCCAGCCGGTTCACCGCCCTCGGCTCAGGCGCGTCGGACGCCCCCGGGTCCTTCTTGAGCGCGGTGGTCGCAAAAAAGATCCGGACGAGTTCACGTGAAACGTCCCCTACCGCCAGTTCGGCAAACAGGGCGGCTTCCATATCCAGGCCGGCCTCGATCCCGTAACGCAGGCCCTGTTGGACCGCCCGCAGCGCAGCCAGCGGAGCGGGGTAGTGGCCACCCGTCCGTTTCCGCACCTGTTTGGCCGCCATCGAGAACAACAGGCCGCGGCCGGCCGGATTGCGTTCGAGCACCAGTTCGCGCACGGTCGCGCGCCGACGTTTCGGCCGCCAGCCGTCGGCAAGCCTTCGTGCGGCATCGAACGCGACCCGCTCGAGTATCGTCGGATGAACCAGCTCGTCGACCAGGCCCCGTCGATACGCGGGGACGGCGGGAAGGGTCGTGCCCGCGAGAATGATGTCGAGCGCCGCCTGGACCCCGATCAAGCGGGGCAGCCGCTGGCACCCCCCGGCCGCCGGAATGATCCCCAACTGAACCTCGGGAAGTCCGAGCTTCGTCTTGTCGTCGTCCGTCGCCACGCGGTACGCGCACGCGAGTGCCGTTTCGAGCCCGCCACCCAGACAGGCGCCGTGGATCGCCGCGACGACCGGTTTGCCAAGGTCGCCGAACCGATTGACCAGCTCTTGGCCCGCGCGGACGAGGTCATGGGCTTCGCCGCGCGAGCCGAGTGCGGTGAATTCATCGATGTCCGCGCCGGCGATGAACGTGTCGGGCTTTCCGGAAATCAGGACGACGGCTTTCACCTGCCGGTTCGCGGCCAGCGCGTTGAGTAGATCGTCGAACTCCTCGCGCATCCCCTTCGTGATCTTATTGACCGGTTCGCCGGGCAGATCGATCACGGCCCGAGCAATCGCGCCATCGTACGTCACCGTCACGGATCGGGTCATGTGCGCTCCAGCACCATCGCGAACCCCATTCCACCCTGGGCGCACACGGAGATCAGCCCAAACTGCACGTCGCGCCGGACCATTTCGTTGGCGAGCGTAATGGTCAGCCGCCCTCCGGTGGCTCCAAACGGGTGACCGATGGCAATCGACCCGCCCATCACGTTCAGCGCGTCCCGATTCACCTCGCCGATCGGCTCGGACCGGCCGAGATGTTCGCACGCCCATGCGGCGGACTCGAACGCCTGGATGTTGGACAGGACCTGCGAGGCGAAGGCCTCGTGCATCTCGATGAGTCCCACGTCCTTGAGAGTGATTCCCGCCTGATCGAGCGCCCGAGGCACCGCGATTGCCGGACCCATCAGCAGTTGCCAACCCGGGTCGACGGCCGCGACGGCGTGGGATCGTATAAAAGCAAGCGGCGCATAACCCAGACTCTGGGCCCGGTCCGCCCGCATGAGCAGTACCGCGGACGCCCCATCGGTGAGCGGAGACGAGTTACCGGCGGTCACCGATCCGTACTTCCGATCGAACGCCGGATTCAATTTCGCCAATTGCTCGATGGTGGTATCGGCCCGAATCCCGTTGTCGCGATCGACCGGCTCTCCCGCATCCGGAAAAACGGGAGCGATTTCGTCCACCAGCCGGCCGTCGGCCGTCCCTTCGTGGGCGCGGCGGTGACTCACGATCGACCATTCGTCCTGCTCCCGCCGGGTGATCCCGTTGAGCTTCGCCATCTTCTCCGCCGATTGCCCCATGCTTTCCCCGGTCGATGGCTCGGCGATGGCCGGCGTGACGGGAATGAGATCGCGCGGGCGGACGGAGAGCAGCAACTTCGCCCGTGCCGCCATGGTGCGGGCTCTGCTCGCCTTGAGCAGGATGTCGGAGAACCGACGCGAATGCAGGATGGGAATATCGGACAGGCTTTCGGCTCCCCCCGCGATCACCACCGCTGCCCGCCCACCCACGATCTGATCATGCCCGATCGCGATGGCGGTATTGGCGGACGCGCAGGCGCGATTGACCGACGCGGCAGGGATATCACGGGGGAACTGCGGCAGCAGGCTGACCTCGCGGGCGAGATTCGGCGCGAGCGGGCTCGCCACGACTTCTCCGAAATACATCTCGTCGACGACCGCGCCGTCGAGTTCATATCGATGGAGCAGTTCCACGGTGGCATGCCGCGCGAGCTGTACGCTGGTCAGCGCCTTGAGCGACGTCCCCGCCTTGCAAAACGGCGTTCGACAGCCGCCGATCACAGCCACGCGGTGGCCGTTCCGGTCAGCGCTCATGGAGGAAAGCTACCCGGTGAGGAAATGCCGTGGTAGCGTGCCGGTTGGAAAACGATCATCATACGCCCGGTCGCTGGGCCACGACACTCGCGATCGAGGCCGGGCGCCCATCGATCATCTCGAGGACCTCGCGGAAGAGGAAGACCTCGAACGAGTCGACCATTCGCAACAGTTCACCCGGCTTGAGTAGATGCTCGTCCGACTGCGGTCCCCAGCCAAGCTCCCGTTGCCCCTCGAGGAACGTCTCAGCGAGGAAGTATCCTCCGGGCCGGACCGCGCGGAGAAAATCCGGCACGCGCTCCCGATCCAGGTAGTTGAACATCATGACGACGTCAAACGAGTCGGGGGCGATGTCGCTGGTATGCACATCGACGTGCATACCCTTGATGGACAGACCGCGTCGCTCCGCTTCGCGGTCGAGCGCGCGAATGTTGTCGAGGTTGGAGTCGACGGCCACCACGTCAGCGCCCCGCTCGGCGGCGGCGACGGCATGACGGCCCGCTCCGCACGCCAGGTCGAGTACGCGCATCCCCTTACCGATCACCCGCGCGTGCCAGGCAAACCAGGCACTCGGTGGCATGGGACGCTCGGATCGTCTACCGCCGAATAACCGCGTGGACACCTCCTTCTCGTTCGCCGCCCGTGCGGCACAACTCGGGGCCATGGCCGACTCCGCAGTCGACCTGCTGGTGATCGGCGGCGGCGTGACCGGTGCCGGCATCGCCCGTGATGCGGCGATGCGCGGGTTTCGCACCGCCCTGGTCGAGCGGGGTGATTTCGCCTCGGGCACCAGCAGCCGGTCGTCGCGCCTGATCCACGGTGGCCTGCGCTACCTGGAGATGGGCGACCTGCGGCTGGTCTTCGAGGCCAGCCGTGAACGGCGTACGCTGCTGCACATCGCTCCCCATCTCGTGTGGCCCCGGTCGTTCCTGTTCCCCATCTATGAAGGCGGTCGCGTTCCGAGATGGAAACTCGCCGCCGGCCTCTGGCTCTACGACGTGCTGGCCGCGTTCAGGAATGTGGGTCGTCACCGTTGGCTCAGCAAGCGCACCATCTTACGGTCCGAACCGGGCCTGCGCGAGCGCGGTCTCAAAGGTGGCGCACGGTACTGGGATGCCCAATGCGATGATGCCCGACTCACACTCGCCAATGTGCGCGACGCGCACCGGCACGGCGCGCTGGCCGCAAACTACGCCGAGGTCACTCAACTGGAGCATGCCGACGGATCCGTGCGCGGCGCACGGGTGACCGACCAGGTCACCGGCGAACCATACACGATCCGGGCCCACGTAGTGGTCAATGCCACCGGGCCTTGGTCGGACGCGCTGCGCGACGACGGCAACACCCTGCTTCAACCCACCAAGGGCGTACACGCAGCCGTCCCGCGATCGCGAATAGGCAATGTCGAGGCGCTCACACTTACCTCGCCGATCGATGGGCGCGTCATGTTCATCCTGCCCTGGAACGACCTGGCGTATATCGGCACGACCGACACGGATCATGCAGGTTCGCCAAGCGACGTGTATGCCACCCACGACGACGTCGTGTATCTGCTTCGGTCTGCCAATGCCTTCTTCCCCGACGCCCGGCTTCAGCCCGACGACGTGGTGTCTACCTGGGCCGGATTGCGGCCGCTGGTCAAGCCTCCCGATCCTACCGACCCGTCAGCCGTCCCGCGCGAGCACACGATCGTCGAACAGCCGGGCATGATCTCGATCGTGGGAGGAAAGCTGACGACGTATCGAGCGATGGCCGCGGAAGTGGTGGATCGGGTGGCTGGTGTGCTCCGGCGACTCGACGGAAGGAAGATCCCGCCGCGCGCGCCCACCGCCAGTGAACCGTTGCCGGGAGGCGAGGTCCGGGACCAGGATGTGCTCGTCAGCGACGCACTGCGTGAGGGCGCCTCGCCCGAGGTCGCGCAGCACCTCGTGCGCGCGTACGGCACGGAAGCCCCAGCCGTGATTCGACTCGCCAAAGGCGACCGCCGGCTCGCTGAACCGATTGTCCCGGGTCATCCGGCGCTTCGCGCCGAGTTATTTCACTCGATTCGACGGGAGATGGCCGTAACCCTCTCGGACTTGCTCATTCGCCGGACCCACGTGTTCTACGAGACGGCCAACCACGCGGTGGCCCAGGCGCCGGAACTCGTGGATCTCGTGGGAGCAGAATTGCGCTGGGACCCGGCCCGAAAGGCGAGCGAGCTGGCAGCGTATCTCGAGGAGGCTGCGCAGGGAACGCGGTTTCGGGCGGAGCCATCTGCCTGACCGGAATCTGGTCTCGGTCAGAAGAAGCTGTACACGTAAACGATGCCGATGTACTTCACGATGAGGCCCATCATGCTGATGACGATCGTGCGCCACATCCCGAACCGCAGCAGACCGGCGACGAGGATGAGGTTGGGTGACGAGAGCGGCAACAGGTTGAACAGGAAGATCGCCCACCGCCCGTGCTTCTCCAGCGCCCGCTGCGCCCGCGCATAGCGTTTCGTTCCGACGACACGCTGCACCGCCTCCTGACTCACCGCGTGCCCAATCCCATAGTCGATCAGTTGCGCCAGCGTGGCCGAGACCAGCGCAATCGCAATGAGTATGGGCCCCGCGTGCCCCTCGCCTTGATAGTAGGGCACGAGTGCCTCGACCGGCATGAGGAGGAAGAACAGATAGCCGGCGAAGTGGATGATGCCGAACGACGCGAGGCCGGGCTGTTTCCCGGAATAGATTTCGCGGCCGAGCGTGATGGAAATGAGGGTCAGCGCGATCAGCAGCATCGCGAGCGCCAGCAGGATGCGCTTGCCGGGCACCCCCTTCAGAGTGGGGCGGGTCACGGGGTTGCGATCAGATGCCGGGAAGCGCGGTAGCGCCCGCCCGCTCGTCGCGGAACGCACGCGCGGCGCGGTACGCCGTTCCTAACCGTTCCATCATCTCCCCCCGTCGACCGTAGAGGCGTTTCGGCTCGCGGGGCTCGACCTTGGCAAACGTGTACGCCGTGAGCAGCGGCAGCCCGACCGTGGAATCGAGGTAGGCCACGACGGCGTCGGGCAGCCGGTCAGGATCGACTTTCCCCCAGGTCACGGCCTCGCCCGGAGTCGCGCCCGACAGCCCGCCGGTATCGACACGCGCGTCGGTGATCTGGAGATAGTAGTCGTGCCCGACCTCATCGATCCCCAACACTTCCTGAATCTGCGGTTCGGTTTGCAGGACGAAGTTCTTCGGACTGCCACCCCCGGCGATCAAGACGCCGCTCGAGCCACCATTCCGTTTGGCGTCAAGGACAATCGCCGCCGTTTCATTGACATCGGCCGATACATCGAACCGGAGCGCAGATCCATCGAGTGCCAACTCCGCCACGTTCATGCCGATTGACGAGTCGCCCGGGGAAGACGTGTACACCGGGACCGCGTACTCGTGGGCGACGCTGAGAACCGATTTCCGCGACAGGCCGAGCGCTTGCTCTCGCTCCCGCAAGTAACCTCCGAGCAGGTAGTGATACTCGGCTGTGGACATCGCCCGCTGGAATTCTTCCCGCTTCGACACACTGCGCATGAATGCGTCAGTCCGGAGCAGCACCGTGTAGTCGAAATAGATGTCGTAGATCCGCACCACCCCATCTGCGCGCAACGCCCGGTCATCGGCCTGCGGACGGCCACGGTGCATGGTGTACCCGAGTGCGAAGTGTGCGTCGTGATAGAGGTTGGCCCCGGTCGAGACGATCCAGTCGACGAAGCCCGCTTCGATCAACGGAATGATCGTTGACATGCCAAGCCCCGCCGGCGTCATCGCGCCCGACAAACTCAGGCCGACGGTGCCGTTCTTCGCGAGCATCCTCTCACTGAACAACCTGCACGCCTCGCGAAGACGACCCGCGTTATACGCCAGGAACGCGTTGTCGATCAACTCGGAGAGCGTCTCATTCCCGGTGATCGGTTTGGGGTCGATCTTCGCACCATCGAGGAAATCGCGACTCGGACCACGCATCGACTACCTAGCCTTTCGTGACGGGTGCGCGGGGACCAAGCTGAGCCCGCCGCTCCGCTTCGACGACGAGCCGAACGGCTTCGGCCGGGTCGTCAGTCACGTGAAACCGCTCGAGATCTTCGGGATCGATCTTCCCTTCCGCACAGACGCGGTGTCGGAGCCAGTCAATGAGGCCGCTCCAGTACTCCGTCGACATGAGGACGACGACGAAATCATCGACCTTGCCGGTCTGGATCAGCGTGAGCGCCTCGAACATTTCGTCCAATGTCCCGAAGCCGCCCGGAAAGACGATGAACGCACACGAGTACTTCACGAACATCGTCTTACGCACGAAGAAGTAGCGAAAGTCGATCTTACGATCGACGTAGGGGTTCACGTGCTGTTCGTGCGGCAGTTCGATGTTCAGTCCGATGGAGAGCGTCCCGCTCTCGGAAGCACCGTGGTTGCCCGCCTCCATCATCCCGGGTCCACCGCCGGTGATCACGGCGAAGTTGGCTTCGCCGAGCAGGCGGCCGGTCGTGCGCGCCGCCTGGTACCAGGGATCATCTTCCTTGGTGCGGGCCGACCCGAAGATGGACACCGCCGCACGGATGTCGGAGAGTGAATCGAATCCCTCGACGAACTCCCCGGTGATCCGCAACACGCGCCACGGATCCGTGCTGGTGAACGCTCGTCGCTCCGCCACCGCCGGTGCGGCCAGGAGTTGTTGGTCGGCGGTGCCGGTAAGGAGTCTACCGCGTGAGGACTTCGAGCGCCGCGACATGGTCGTCTACCAGGTTGTAGAAGAAGGGAGAGAGCCGGACGTGCCCGGGACGCGCATCGGCGACGATTCCGGCGGCAGCCAGCCGAGCGACCTCCGCGACCGGATCGTTGAACGGGATCATGACGATCGCCGAGCGGTCCTCGGCACGGTCGGCGGCCCGTGGCCTGAGGCCCGATTCGGTCGCGCGCGCGACCAGATCGGTCGTGAGGTCCGATACGACCTGCCTGATTACCGGTACGCCGATCTCGCGAATGACCTCGAGGCCACCGAGCTGCGCGTGCACGGCGCCGAGTGCCGGCGTGCCCAGCTCGAGACGACGCGCGTCGTCGTGCAACACAAGGCTGCGCGGATCGAACCCGAATTGGCGCTCGTTGGCGAACCAACCGGTCACGGTTGGCTGCAGCGTGGACAAAAGGTCCTCCCGCGCGTAGAGGAACGTGATGCCGGGACCGCCAAGCAGCCATTTCAAACCGCCGGCGCTCAGGAAGTCGACCCCGGTCTCTTGCACATCCATCGGGATCTGGCCGACGCTCTGGTAGGCATCGATGAAACACAACGCGCCTCGCGCATGGGCCACGTCCGCCACGGCCGCGATGTCCTGCACAGCGCCCGTCGTGAAGTACACGTGGGACGTGGCAACAAGGGCGGTGCGATCGTCCACCACCGCTGCGATGGCTTCGGGCGGGACCGTGACCCCATCCGGACTCGCGACCACGACCAGGTCGATCCCCAGCGGCCGCTTCGCAAGCCACTGATAAACGACGGTCGGGAAGTCCAATTCAGTGGTGACGACCTTCGGTCGCCGGTGATAGTCCAGCGTGCTCGCCAGAACCGCGGTCGCGCTGGAAACGGACGCGTGCAGCGCGATCTCGCGCCCGGATGCGCCGATGACCGCCGCGTAGCCCTCGCGCAACGCCCCGAGCCTGTCCATCCACGTGTCGTACCATGCCGACGCGCCACGGGCCTCCCATTCGTCCAGATACCGCTCCACCCAACGCCGCGACCGGCGCGACAACGCGCCGAGCGAACAGGAATTCAGGTAGATCTGCCGGCCGAAGATCGGAAACTCGTCACGGTAGTGCGCGAGCGGGTGAATCTGCCGGGAACTTGCGACGGTCATAGCGCCACAATATACACAGATGCGAGGATGGGTTCAGGGACGCCGTGTAGCGCGCCGGACCCCCGCAAGGAGAGATTGCAATGCCACGAGGGCCCAAACGCCTTCGAGCAGAATGAACCCGAGCCGCCTGTCCCGAACGGCGACAATCGTCAGCAACGCGGCCCCGGCGAAGTTGGCCCAGAGGTACGCACGGTCCTGACTGGAGCACCGACCACGTTGCAACGCGACAAACGCGCCGAGAATCAACAGCGCGCCGAGGACGGAGACCATTTGGAGAGCAAGGTTCATGAGGACGCATCCACGTATCGAGGTAGCTGGTTCGGCTTGACCGTCGGGCTGGCACTCCGGGCGATGATCAGTCCGCGGCTGGCACTCGACCTGTTCGCCGTCGTGTGGGCCTTCCGCGCACGCCGTTGGTTTACCCGGGCACCGTTTCTTCCGATTCCCTCCCGGACGTATCTGCGCTGGCGCATGTATACCGCATACGGCGACGAGCACGCCGTCCCGCCGGTGGACGACGTGGTTCGCTTTGCCCGATGGCGGCGGAAGCTCCTCGCGCTATGACGCCGGCACGCCGCGCGGCCTTGATCAAGACACGCGCAATCGAACTCGGCTTCGACGCGGTGGGGATAGCCGACCTCCAACCGAGCGCGCATGCGCAGGCCCTCGGCGCCTGGCTCGACGCCGGCATGGCCGGTTCCATGACATACATGGGTCGTCAGGCCGGCCGGCGCAAACACCCGGCGTCGATCCTCGACGGCGCGGACCGATGCGTCGTGGTGGTCAAATACTACTCGGGCGCGGAGCCTGACCATCCGGTCGACCATGGCCATGTCGCCAAGTACGCCCGTGGCAGGGACTACCATGACGCACTCCGCGCCCCGCTCGAACAGCTGGGCGGATACATCCGCGAGCTCGGTGGCGCGCGCGCGAAGGCCAGAACGTTCATCGACGCGGGGCCCGTCCCGGAGCGTGAGCTGGCGCAGCGTGCCGGCCTGGGATGGATCGGAAAGAACACGATGCTCATCGACCCGAGACGCGGGTCGTATTCGTTGATCGGGTCGGTGCTGACCGATGTCGACCTGGCGGTCGATCCCGCGTTCCCGGCGGATCATTGCGGGAATTGCACGCGGTGTCTCGACGCGTGCCCAACGGATGCGTTCGTGGCCCCGCGAGTGTTGGACGCGCGCCGGTGCATTTCCTATCTGACAATCGAGTATCGTGGAACGATCGAACCAGAACTGGCTCGGCAGATGGGAGACTGGACGTTTGGGTGCGATGTCTGCCAGGATGTCTGCCCGTGGAACATCAAGTTCGCCACGAGCAGCCTCGACCCGATGCTCGAGCAAGATGCGGGATTGGCGTGGATCGATCTGGCGGAAATGGCCGCCATCTCGGACGCCGAGTTCGCCATGCGGTTTGAACAGACGGCCCTTGCACGACCAGGCGCCGCGGGCATGCGGCGCAATGCCCGGATTACCCGGGGCAACCAGCGGGAGGCACTATGCCGGGAACCGTAACCGATCCGGTTCTACGCAAGCGGCTGAACGACATCCAACAGCGACTCGCCAAGGGGATCGCATCAGTCGATCCACATCACCGGCTGCGAGCCAGTCCGTTCACATATCGCGTGATTGCGGGTCACGCGCTGGAGATCGTCTACCGGGATGTCACACGGATCGATGAAACCGAGGTGCTCGGCATCAAGCGCCTGATTGGCGACCACTGTTTCTGCGCGGTGACTCCACAGAGCGCTGAGACCCTCACGGTCAGCTTCGTGGTGCCGTTGGACGAGTAGCTACAGACCGGTCGGGTGGTCGAGAAACTCCCATGGCAGGCCGTACCGTTGCTCGAGGTGACGCGCCAGCGCTTGCACACCGACCGTTTCCGTGGCGTAGTGCCCCCCCAGGACGAGGTTGATCCCCCATTCCTCTGCATCGAGGTAGGCATGATGCGGCGCCTCCCCCGTGATCAGGGTGTCGACGCCCGAATCTCTGGCTTCCCGCAGGAACTCGCTTCCCGCGCCGGTTACGATCGCCACGACTCCCGCCGTGGTAGGCCCCGCCCCGATGACGACCGGCGCCTGACCCAGCCGCCCTTCGAGCCGATCCGCCAGTTCATTCAGCGGCAGGTTCAGCGACCCGGCCACGCCAATCGCAATTCCATCGTACGCCCCAAACGGACGCGGTTCGCGCACCCCGAGTTCAGCCGCTAACACCGCATTGTTTCCCACTTCGGGGTGGCAATCCAGCGGAATATGCGCGCTGTAAAGCGCCATCTCAGCTTCAACCAACGCCCGCACGCGGCGCCCGTGTCGGCCTGTCAGCGGCTCAACCCCACCCCAAAACAGGCCGTGATGGACCAGAAGCATGTTCGCGCCCACCGCGGCAGCCCGGTCGATGACGACTTGGCAGGCGTCGACGGCCGCCGCCAGCCGGCGGACCGGCCGGCCAGATTCAACCTGTAACCCATTGAGCGCTCGCGGATCGTCCGGCAACTCAGAGACACGGAGAAACTGGTCCAGATATGAAACCAACTCGGCGCTGCCGACCGCGGCTGCGGATTCAGCTGTCATAAAGAGACAGTATAAGTACAGTAATACATGAGTATGAGCGCAGTGTCATTGGCGGCGATTTTCCAACGTAACTGAAAGTCAATTGATAACAACATGTTACGTGAACAGTCTTGAACCAGGTTGACAGATGTTGAATTGATGTTGAGATGGTGATTGCCTATTGCACCTGCGCTGGCGCTTGAGTGAGACCGGCACCCGCCGGGGTCCCCATTCTGATGTTCCCGTTCACCTCGCCGCCCTCGTGGACGATCAGGCGGGCGGTCGTGATATCGCCGGTGATTACGGAGTCGGCCTGGACCTCGACTCGCGCTTCGGCTGTGATGCCACCGTTAATCTTCCCACCCACGATCGCTTCGTGGGTGACGACGTCTCCATCGATCACGCCATCTCTGGCAACGAGGACCTGCCGCTCGGCGCGAATCGTCCCCACCACCGCTCCTTCGATCTTGACCACCCCGCTGGATTCGATCTCACCAACGACCCGCGTACCGGAGGCAACGATCGTAAGCGCCGACTCGCCCGAGCGCTGGGCCGCCTGCTTGGCGCCGTCCTGCTTGTCTGAAGAGAACACCGCCATCGTCAGAACTCCTCCTTTACAATGGAGCGCGGATCGACCGATTGGCCGCCGCGACGGATTTCGAAGTGCAGGTGTGGGCCGGTCGATCGCCCGGTAGACCCGGACAGGGCGATCACCTGACCGGCGCTGACGGTATCTCCAACCTCAACCAGCAGTCGGGAGGCGTGCCCATAGATGGTGTGATAGTCATCGGGGTGATCGAGTCTCACGAACACGCCGTATTCCGGGTCCTCGCCCGTCTCCACCACGATCCCGCCGCCGGATGCACGAATGGCGGTTCCCATCGGCACCGCGATATCGACACCGGAGTGGGTCTCATCGCGGGTCCCGGGGCTGATCTGACCGCGCGTGACCACTCCGACCTGTTCGAGAGGCCAATGCCGGGGAACGGACAGTCCGGTTTCGTATTGCGGCGCGCCACCCGGTGAGCGGGCGAACAGCGGCCGGGCCACCACCAATCGCCCGACCCGCGCGCGCTGCACTTCCGGGATGATGTCGCCGCCCAGCATACCCCTGATCTGGTCATAGCGGCTTTCCGCGTCCGTGAGTGTTCGGGCGAGTTCGTTCACCTGTTCGTTCTCCTGGCGCAGGCGCGCGACCTCGCGGTTGAGTCCCGGCACCTTGGCCGCCGTCCGCGCGATCGGTGTGTACAACACGGCGCCAAGCACCACGAGGACGAATCCGGTCGACAACGCGATCAACCCGCCCCGCACGAGCCAACGCGGCAGTCGATAGGTGCGCGACTCGAGTTCCCCATCGTGGTGGATCATCAAGGTGACCCACCGCCGCGCACTCATCCGTCAAACGGACGACCGAGTACCACTTCGAGGAGCCGCGCCAGGTCGTCGTTGGAGTAGAAGTTGGCCGTGATACGTCCGCCTTTGCCGCGCCGAGTGACGAATACATCGGTCTTGAGATGAAGCCGAAGGGCGTCCTCAACCCGCCGGACGTCGGCGCCCGGCTTCCGGGGGGCCCGCGGTGTCCGCGATGCACGTGGTCTTCGTGCGGGGATCCGATCACCGCGCGCCCGCCCTTCCAGTTCGCGGACCGACATGCCGTCCTGCACGGCCTCGTGCGCCAGCGCCGTGAGCGCCCGCGGGTCGGCGAGCTGCAGCAGGGCGCGTGCGTGACCAGCCGTGAGCGACCCGTCGTTGATGAGGGCCTGGACCTCATCGGGCAGCTTAAGCAGTCGGAGTGCGTTCGCCACGGTCGGGCGCCTTCGCCCCACCAGGATCGCGACATCCGAATGCGACACGCCGAATTCCTCGATCAGCCGGTGGTATCCTTCCGCTTCTTCGATCGGGGAAAGCGCGTCGCGCTGCAGATTCTCGACCAACGCGAGCGTGAGTAGCGTGCGATCATCGACCTCGCGCACCACCGCCCCGATTTCATCCCACCCCAACTGCTGTGCTGCCCGTAGCCGACGTTCGCCGGCGATGAGCTCGTACCCATCGTCGTGCGCGCGCACGACGATCGGCTGCAGCAGTCCCGATGTGGCGAGGGACGACGCCAGTTCATCGAGCGCCTCTTGATTGAACGCGTGGCGTGGCTGGTAGGGGTTCGGCTGAATCGCCGCCACGGCCAGGTGCGCCAGGGTTCCGTCGGCGCGCGCATCGGCCGTGGTCGGATTCGGCCCCAGCAGGGCCTCGAGGCCGCGGCCCAGCCGCCGATTGGCTTTCTGCGTCACGCGAGTACCCCCTTGCGCGTGGGCTTCGCGCCATCGGCGCGGCGTTGCGTAGCCACCCGGCGCACCAGTTCCTGTGCGAGCGCCAAATAGCACTTGGCCCCGACGGACTGCACGTCGTACAACAGAATCGGTTTGCCGAAACTGGGCGCCTCGGCGAGACGCACGTTTCGCGGCACGACCGTATTGAACACCCTCGCGCCGAAGTACTCTTTGGCTTCCGTCGCCACCTGACGCGAGAGATTCAGTCGCGCGTCGTACATCGTCAACAAGACCCCGTCGATGGCGAGCGCGGCGTTGAAGTTCTGTTGCACGAGCTTGATGGTATTCAGGAGCTGCGACAGCCCTTCGAGCGCGTAGTACTCGCATTGAATCGGGATGATGATCGCGTCGGCGGCCGACAGCATGTTGAGCGTGATGAGGCCGAGCGACGGCGGGCAATCGATGAGCACGAATTCGTATTCGTCGCGTACCGGCTGTACGGCGCGCCGCACGACCGATTCGCGACCGTTGCGACTCACGAGTTCGATCTCGGCACCCACGAGGTCCTGCGTCGCGGGAACCACATCGAGCATGGAAAAGTTGACGCCCCGCCGGACGACATCCGTGACTTGAACATCATCGATGAGCACATCGTAGAGCGACGCCGTCACACTGTCGCGGCTGATACCGATCCCACTGGTTGCGTTCGCTTGCGGGTCCCCATCGATTAGCAGCGTGCGCCGCTCAGCGGCGGCGAGCGAAGCGGCGAGGTTGACGGCGGTCGTCGTTTTGCCGACACCGCCCTTTTGGTTCGCGATCGCAATAACGCGGGACATGCGTGCCTAACTAGTTATGTCACATTATATTATACAAACATCAACGGCGGCAATGGAGTGAACGCCGTAGGGGAGGGCTGAATATACGGACCATTGGCGCGGAGGTAAAGCGAGCAGTGTTTCACGTGAAACATCCGTGGAATCTGGCCGGCTCAATCGCTCCTCACGAGGTAGACGTCGTGTCCCCCGCCGACGTTCTCCGAAGAGAACGCAATCCATTCACCGTCGGGCGAAACCGACGGTGCGTAGCCGCCGAAAGTGCCGCTCACCAATGTCTCCGTTCCTGCCGCGAGATCGATCCAATAAAAGCCCCCGGCTCTGCGCACGAGGAGCCGACCTCCGGCCGGATCGTATACCGGCTCGAGACCCGCAGCGAGCGGAACCGACGTGCCGCTCGCCAAATCGTAGATAACCGTCTGCCACCCCGCCGCCGAGATCTCGACCGTTTCCTGCGTACAGGACCCGAGTCCAGCCGGCACCGTCACAAAAGTGGAAACCGAATCGACCCCGACCGGTATGGAGGCAGCGAGGCTGATTCCATCGGGTGAGAGCGCTGGGAAAGATCCTGGACCGATGGGGACGGGCACCGACGTCACATCCTCCATGTCGATCTGCCAGACAACCTCGCCGTCTGACACAAAGGTCGAGGACCCGTCCGTCCGCGACAGCACGGGACCGTACGGATTCACCCCGCGGCTCCTGACCTCGCCCTCCGCTGGCGTGATTCGCACCCGAATATTCGGTGTTGCAGGCGCAGAAAAGCTCGGCGTCGTCAGGGACCACTTGGGAACACTTGCCAGCGGTATCCCGTCAAACGGCGCCAGACGGTAAAACGACACGGCTACCACCCAAGAAGGATCGGGCGCCGGTTCCCCACATCCATGAATGGTGCGGACTCCCCTATTCCACGTGGCCAGCACACGCCTATCCGGCCCGAACCTCAGCGCCGTAACGCTGTCGGTCCGGAGCGCGGCCCGATAGATACCGGCCTCTTCGCGCGCGACCCCAACCTGGGGATCAATGGAAAGCAGGCGCCACCCCTCACCAAACCCGGCTAATCCCTGGCTCCGATACAGCACGCGACCGTCGGCGGTGAATCCCCGGACGACATCGGGTCCGGGGTTCACGGTCAGCCGGAACCGCTCGCCCTCTTCGATCGGCACGATCGCCGGAGGAGTGAACAGCCCGTCATCGGGATTCGAGCACGCCGCACTCGCCCCAATCACCAGCGCGATAATGCGGCGCGCAACGACGCGGCTCATGAAGTCACGGGATCCATGTGAAGTAAAATGGTATAATATGTTGTAATACATTGTTTTACGTCTTATTTTCGCCAGCAATCTCTCGTCAGTATCCCATTGCCTGATGCCACTGGCCGCACGAACAAGCGCGGCGCGGTATGACCCCACGTTACCCCAATGCGCGTTCGAGGACACGTCCGCACGGGGAGCGTGTCGCCGGACGCGTCGCGACACGGGAACGCGAGCACCCGAAGCGGTACAGCCCGTGGCATCGCTACGCCACGGCGCGACGCCGGCGTACCACCTCCATCACCAGGTTCTGCAGATCGCTCGGGCTCACGCCCGGAACGCGCGCGGCTCGCGCGAGCGACTCGGGCCGCACTGCCGCCAGCTTCTGGCGCGCCTCGGTGCTGAGGCTCTTGAGTTCGGCGTATACCAGATCCGCGGGCAACTGGAACTCGGTCAGCTCGGCGAGTTGGCGTGCGGCATCCTGCTCGCGCGCGAGGTACCCGGCATACTTGATTTCGATCCCGGCCGACTGGAGCGCCACATCGAGCGACATCGACGCGGGAAGGGCGACGCTCGCAAGGTCGAACAAGGCGCGCAACGACGTCCGCGGCCGCCGTGCCAAGTCAGCCACCCGCTGTGACTCCTGGATCGGCGTCTCCCCCACCGACCCCAGGTAGTCGTTCGCGCTGTCCGGGCGAACGGACGAGCGCCCCGCCAACATCACCAACTCTTCCTCGAGCGCTATCCGTTCGTCGAGTACTCGCCGCTCCCCGTCGGTCAGCATGCCAAGCCGGAGCGCCAGTGGACCGATACGCTTGAGCGCATTGTCCTGACGCAGCATCAGACGGAATTCCGACCGCGACGTGAACAGCCGGTACGGCTCGTCGACCCCGCGTGTCACGAGATCGTCGATCAAGACGCCGATGTATCCCGCATCGCGCCCCAGCACCACCGGTTCCTCGCCACGGATTCGACGCACCGCGTTGATGCCCGCCACGACGCCTTGACCCGCCGCCTCTTCGTACCCGGTTGTGCCATTGATCTGTCCCGCGAAAAACAGGAACTCCAGCGCCTTGACCTCGAGCCACGGCGTCAGTTGTTGCGGTGGGTAATAGTCGTACTCGATCGCATAGCCGGCGCGCGTCATGTGCGCGCGCTCCAATCCGGGAATCGCATGCAAGAAGCGCCGTTGCACGTCGGGAGGAAGCGAGCTGGACAGACCGTTGACGTAGAGTTCCGCCGTATCGAGACCCTCCGGTTCCAAAAACACCTGATGGCGTTCGGCATCCGGGAACTTGACGATCTTGTCCTCGACTGACGGGCAGTATCGTGGTCCGCGGCCCGCAATCGCACCTCCATACAGCGCCGATTGGTGTAGCTCGTCCGCGATGATCCGCTTGACCGCAGCGCCCGCCCACGTAATCCAGCACGGCCTTTGAGCGGGGCGCGCACTGTCGGTGAACTGCGAGAACCGCCCCCCGTCGCTCTCGCCGTCCTGCCGCTCGACGCGGGTGTAGTCGACCGAGCGTCCGTCGATGCGTGGCGGGGTGCCGGTCTTGAAGCGGTCCACCGCAAGGCCCAGCGCCTCGAGCTGCTCGGCGATATCGACCGTGGCCGGATCACCGGCGCGACCCGCCGAGATCTGAGTCGTGGTACCCATGTGAATCCGACCGCGCAGAAAGGTCCCCGCGGTCAGCACAACCGCCCGGGCAAGAATCTCCATGCCCTGCGACGTGCGCACACCGGTGACGCGATCGCCATTGAGCAGCAGCGCGGCGGCAGTTCCCTGGACGAAGTCAATCCGCTCGTGTCGCTCGAGTTCACTTCGCACCGCCGCGCGGTAGAGTGCGCGATCGCACTGCGCCCGGGGTGCCCAGACGGCCGGCCCCTTGGACCGATTGAGCATGCGAAACTGGATCGTTGCCCGGTCCGCGGCGCGCCCCATCACGCCGCCGAACGCGTCCACTTCCCGCGCCAACGTCCCCTTGGCGATTCCACCGATGGCCGGATTGCACGACATCTGTCCGATCGTCTCGAGGTTCGACGTCAGGAGGAGTACGCGGGCACCGAGCCGGGCGGCGGCGGCGGCGGCTTCGGACCCCGAATGGCCGCCCCCGATTACGATGAGGTCGTAAGACATGGGTGGGAAGATATGCAACGCGGCGGCACGACACACGCGCCCGCCCCCCGGAGCCCTGGATGCCGCGAAGCCGAATTCCTATCTTCCCGGCGTGCCAAGACCAGATCGCGGATCCGAGGTGCTGGTAAACGGCATCGGCCGGACAACCGTGGAGTTCGTCGACAGCCCCGCCGCGTTTCGCCGCTGGCTCACGCAGCATCATCGGCGGGCCAACGAAGTGTGGGTGGGCTACTACAAGAAGGCCACCGGCCGGGCCGGCATGACCTGGTCTGAATCCGTTGACGAAGCCCTCTGCTACGGCTGGATCGACGGCGTGCGGCGGGGGATCGACGGCGACCGCTACACGATTCGCTTCACGCCACGTAAACCGGGCAGCTCGTGGAGCGCGCTCAACCTGCGCAAGATGAAAGACCTGAAGAAAGAGGGCCGGATGACCGCGGCTGGTCTCCGGGCCTTCTCGGAGCGGAACGTGACCAAGTCCGGCTACGCCGTTAAGGAACACTCCGCCACCCTCGATCCGGCCGCGCGGAAAAGCTTCCGCGCCCATCGAACCGCGTGGGCGTTCTTCGAGAAGCAGCCGCCCGGATATCGGCGCTTGGCGATCTTCTGGGTGATGGACGCCAAGAGACCCGAGACACGGGCGCGGAGGCTTGCGACACTCATCGCCGACTCGGAGCGGGGAGCGCGCATCAAGGCGCTTACCCGACCGGCTGATCGCTAGGCCGAAGTTCCTGGATGTGAGATTGGTTAATCTGTTGATGCAGTGTGGTTTACCTATCGAGCAAGGGTACGGCGTACTGGGTACATCTTAGCCGTTCAGCCGCACCTGCAGGAGATCAAAGGCGCGCTGCTGCAGTGGGGTTGGGGTCGTGAGACGCTCAAA
>DASWIX010000089.1:0-3874 GCA_036397455.1 Gemmatimonadales bacterium
GCGATTATCCAAGATATGATGATTATCGAGAAGACTCCGAAGGGTGTGGTTGAGCGTCGGACCATTCCTGTCCGCTTTGTGCCGATGACGGGAAAGCCGCAACGGTAACGGCGGCCGGGCCGTGCTGCCACGGCTGCTAACCGACTTTGCGGCAGGGCGGGGCGCCGCAGCATCCGTTAGGTCGTGCACCATCCACTGATCCACAAGAATCATGTTTGTCGGGGCGAGCTTCTGAATCCTTCACCAGCGCGCCGTGGCTTAAGCGCGGTCCGTTAGCAACTGTGTTGAACAGTAGGCGTCCAGCGTGACTGGTCCCGCACCATCGCCCTAGTTCGCCGGTGCAATATCGTTCAAGACGGCCGACCTGCGGCCACGTACGCTTTCTCTCACATGAGCATACCGCAGGAACGCCGCGCCGCAGTTGCGCTGTTGATCGGCGTTGTCGCGCCGCTTCTCATCATGGGGATGCACCCCACGGGCGGAGACCTCAGTACCGGGGGCGCCCGCCTCGTCACGCTCAATCGTCTGGTCCATGGCGTCTCGCTCGCCGCGCAACCGCTCGTATTCCTCGGTCTGCTCGGACTGTGGCGCGCGTTGCGCTCCGACTTCGCGACAGCGGCGCTGGTCTTCTACGCGTTCGGCATCGTGGCGATTCTGTCGGCCGCGGTCCTGAGCGGGGGCGTTGCCCCCGAGGTCGTCTCGGAGCGACCGCTGCTCCTCTATACCGGCGAGCTCAACCAGGCCTTCGCCAAAGTGAGTGTGGCGGCCACGGGCGCGAGCATCGTCCTGTGGGGCGCGGCGCTGTGGCAGAGGGATGGCGTTGCGCGCCTGCCGGCCGCGGCCGGCGTGATCGTGGGCGCGGTGCTCGCGCTTGGCATCGTGTCCGGATCCCTCCACCTGAACGTGCGCGGCATCGTGTTCGTCACCATCTTGCAGGGGATTTGGATCCTTCTGGTCGTGGCATATCTGCTTCGGGCGCAATCCCCTTCGTCACGGGAGGATGCCGATGGCCGCAGCATCTAGCCGAGAACGCGCGCGCACGGTCGGATTGGCGCTGTTGGGCCTCTTGTTCTTTGTGACCGCGAGCATTCCCGTCGTGCAGAGCATGGTGCAGCCGCCGCGGTGTACCGCCGGGCCGATGCTCAACGCCGTGCTGGCGACGTTGGGAGTGTTCCTGCTGCTGGCGGCGCGGAACCCGTCCGCGCATCGCAGCCTCATCCTGTTCGCCGCGTGGTCGAGCTTTGCACATGCCGCGATTATGCTGGTGATGGCATTCCAGGTGCCGGCCCAACGTGTCGTGCTGCTCGCCTCCGTGGCTTTGGTCGGGCTCGGTGGCGTCCTGCTCATGGTCTTCGCCCCGTCTCGGAGCGATCAGTCGAGTGTCGCGGTCCCCTTGAAGAACGTGTAAAAGAAGACGCCGTCGCGGTCTGCCGTGCGATAGAGGTCCGCTATTCCCTGATCGAAGGTTTCCGCATCGAGCAGCTGTTGCGCAATCGCCTGCGGTCCTTTGACAGATACGCGGCTGGCATACCGCGGCCGGCTGCGGGAACGACATTCACACTCACAGGACCGGTCAATGAAGATCGTGGTTATCGGCGGAAGCGGACTCATCGGCTCAAAGCTCGTCGCCAAGCTTGGTGAGCGCGGACACAAAGCGGTTCCGGCCTCACCGAACTCGGGGGTCAACACCCTCACGGGCGAGGGCCTGGCCGGAGCCCTCGACGGCGCCGCCGTCGTCGTCGACGTGTCGAACTCCCCATCGTTCGAAGACACCGCCGTGCTGAGGTTCTTCGAAACATCGACCGGCAACCTCCTGGACGCGGAAGCGGCGGCAGGCGTGGGCCATCACGTCGCGTTGTCAGTGGTGGGATCTGAACGCTTGTCCGAAAGCGGTTACTTCCGCGCCAAGCTCGCGCAGGAGGGACTGATCAAACGATCCTCGATCCCGTACACCATTGTCCGCGCAACCCAGTTCTTCGAATTCATCCAGCGCATGGCGGACGCCGCAACCGACGGCAATACGGTCCGACTGGCACCTGTATTGATCCAACCCATGGCGGCAGAGGATGTCGCGAGTGCGCTTGCCAGAATCTCCGAAGGGGCGCCCCGGAACCGCATCGTCGAAGTGGCCGGGCCGCAACAGTTTCGGCTGGACGACCTCATCCGACAAGACCTCAGCGCGCGCCACGATCCACGTGCGGTGATCGCTGATCCGCGCGCGCGCTACTTCGGCGCGGAACTGGGCGAGCGCACACTAATCCCCGCTGGCGACGCGAGCCTCGGCGAGACCCGCTTCGAGGATTGGCGTCTGCGGGAGCGTTGATCGGTAACTACCCGCCGAACGGCCTGACTAACATCAGGCCGCTTGTGTTTGGATGGTCCCCGATGCGCACCTGTCAGAGCCGCGGGCACAGGCTCCCATAGCCGGTGCGACAGAAGACGACCTCGCCACCCACCATCGTAACCAGCACCTGGATGCTCCACAGCGCCGCCGGCTCCACCACCAGCGGGTCCGCCGATACGACGATGAGGTCGGCGAACTTCCCCGGTTCGAGGCTGCCGACCTCCGCCTCGCGGAACAGAGCAAACGCGGAGTTCCACGTCATCATGCGCAGCCCCTCGACCGCCGTAATCCGTGTGTGGAGCTGCCAGTCCGGCGCCGGGCACTCGGTGCCGTCGTCGAAGTGCGACACGCGTGTCACCATATTGTGCAGCTCGGCGAACGGGCTGATGGGACCCACCCACGGATCGTCGCCCTGCCAGGCCACGTGCAGTCCCCGCAACGAGTCGAGGAGCGCGCGCGTGTCGCCGTTGTACGCCTGGTAGAAGTCCGGCGGTGCGGGCGCCCCGCACGTGCCGAAGGAACTCCAGCCGAACAGCACGGGATGGATGCCGATGGCGGCGTAGCGCGGGAGCAGGTCGGGTGGAACCACGCTGTTGTGGTCGATGCGGTGGCGCCGCGTGTTCGGGCGACCGCCCAGGGCGCGCTCGATGCCGTCCTGCGCGGCGGCGACCGCCCGGTCGCCGATCGCATGGATCACGACCTGGTGACCCGTTGCCTCGGCAATGGCGACGACCGGCGCGATGTCGTCCGCGGTGAGGTAGAGGTCCCCCAGCCCCCCGCGTGGATCGAATTCCACACTGACCGCCGGCCATCCGCAGGTGCCGCCGTCGGCGAAAAGCTTGATTCCGCCGATCCGCAGCCGCTCCCCGGCGGCGCGCGTGGGCGGATACGCCGTCCACCACGTGCCAGCGTGTTCGACACCGCAGTTGTCGGTATGAATGAGGTACAGACTGGTGCGAATCCTCAGGTCTCCCGCGGCGTCGAACGCCCGCATCTGTGCGAGGAACTCCTCGGTGATGAACGGATCGCCGAGGGTCGTGATGCCGTTCTCCAGCGCCAGGGTCTGCGCACCGGCGAGGTCGAGGTTCAGGTGCTGCTCGGCGTCATTGAACACGTGAGTGTGGGCATCAACGATGCCCGGCAGGATGGTGCGGCCGCCGAGGTCGATCACGCGCGTGCGGGGTCCGGCGAGCGGCATGAGCTCGGAGCGGGAGCCCACGGCGCGGATGCGGTCGCCCTCGATGGCGATGGCGTCGGCCTCCCGTCCATCGGGCGCCATCGTCACTACGCGGGCGTTGACGAATATGACCGAGGTCGCATTGCCGGGAGCACTGGCCCCGTCGCCGCAGGCGGCGATGCCAATGCCGCACGCAAGCGCGAATCTGGACGCGGCTGTCACGGCGTTGCCAAGCCAACGTTCATCGACGACCTGACCTCTCGTCGAACGGTAACCCCCAACCCCCACTACGATGACGCTGTTGGCCGACGGGTTCAAGTAGCCTTCGCCAACTGAGCCCTGACCGCCACCGA
>DASWIX010000090.1:0-2647 GCA_036397455.1 Gemmatimonadales bacterium
TGCCGGAACTCGATGGCCCAGCGGAATCCCTCCGGCAGCTCGGACAGGAACCCTCGTAACAGGTCGAGACTCGCGTCCGACGGCCGAAAGGCGGGACTCATCTGGAGCAACAGAGGGCCCAGGCGTTCCCCGAGTCCGGAAACGCGGTCCAGGAACCGACGCATCACCAGCTCGGTATCGGCAAGGCGCCGCTCATGCGTGACCTGCTGCGGGACCTTGAGGGCGAACACGAAACCCTCCGGCACGCCCTCGGCCCACTCCTGAACCGCGGGCTCGGCGGGGATGGAGAACGCCGTGGATCCCACCTCGACTGTCGGGAATGCTCGGGAGTAGACCTCAAGAAAATCCCTGCTGCGCGTTCCGTGCGGATAGAACGGTCCGATCCACGAACCGACTTTCCAGCCCTGCGTTCCGATGAGGATCCGCGCCGGCATGGTCTTAACGAGATTCGCGCACGCGGCGGTGGTGGTACATACGCATTTCGCTCACGAGCCCGTCGGTGGTTTCGCAAAACAACGCACCGCGGAGGTCCACCGGCTCTCCCGTGCGCCGCCGCCGAAACGTGCAGCGGAATTCCGCCGCGAACCACGGCCCAACCGTGAACACTTCTCCCACTCGAAAGGCGATCTCGGACTGATTGAGCGGGACATCTCGCCAGTACGCTTCGATGGCGGCTCTGCCGCGCAGCACCGCGTCGAAGGGGTCGGGCGCAAACACGCCGTCATCGGTGAAAACGGCCGCCATCCGCTTGGCGTCCCCCGCCATCCAACCCATCCCGAACTCGTCGAGGATTTCGCGGTAGGGCGTATGCGATCCGACGGCTGCATCGATCATCCGGCCACTCCAGTGAGACCGCTTCCCCACGGTCGGGTCCGTAGAGAAGTTACAGCACGATGCACGGCCGGATAGACCCCAACGCACGGCGGCCCCGGGTGGTCATTGACTGCGACCCCGGGATCGACGACGTGGTGGCTTTGGCCCTCGCCCTGCGGTCTCCGGAGCTCGACGTCGCGGCCGTCGTCACGACATACGGGAACGCGGCCCTAGCGGATACGACCCGCAACGCCCGCCATCTCCTCGATCTGGTGGGCGCTCCGACGATCCCCGTGATCCCGGGCTCCGACAAGCCGCTGGAACGCGCCCAGTCCTTTGCGGCAGACGCGCACGGGCCGAGGGGCGTGGGATACGCGAGCGTCCCGGAGGCCTCACCGTGTCAGCCCCAACCGCTCGCGCTGCTCGAATTGCTGGACCGGACGGCCGCACCGGTGGTCTTGGTCACGCTGGGCCCCCTGACGGACCTCGCTCACGCGCTGACCGAGGACGCCGATTTGGTGCGAAGCCGGGTCATCCGCCACCTCGGCATGTTCGGCAGCCTCGAGCAGCGCGGCGACACCGGGCGATTGGCAGATTTCAATGCATGGTGCGATCCGGAGGCTTTGGCCATAGTACTGGCCGGTGCTCTGCCGGTCACGATGGTGGGGCTGGACGTGACACGACGCATGCACCTCACCAGAACCGAGGTCGGTCGCGTCTCGAGCGGGGCGACCGACCTCGATCGCTGGTTGGGCGCCGCGCTACGCCACTACTTGGAGTTCCACCACGGGCAGGGACGCCGTGACACGTGTGTGATCAATGACGTTCTACCAATCGGTCAGCTGATCGAGCCGCGTTTGCTCCAAATGGAGCGTCGTCGTTTGGTCGTTGACCTTGACGGCGGGGAGCGCCGCGGGCATACAAGGGTGGATGGCGGCGGCTGGGACACCGCCGTCGCGACCGACGTGGACATCGGGGCAATGCGCACGCTTCTTGGTAGAGTGTTCACAGGACCGTGGTCGGACACCCGGTAGCACATCTCTCTTTGTGAGGAGCCGGAATGACACTGGGACAAGTTCGCGTAGCGGTGGTGGGGGCCGGTGAGATCGGGCGGGGGTGGGCCGCCATGTGCGTCGCTGCTGGTTGGCAGGTCTCCATCTTCGACATCGACTCGTCTGTCATGGCAATGGCGTCGGACGACATCGTGAGGCGAGCCCAGAAGCTCATCGAGCTCGAACGAGCCACGGCAGATCATGTCGACAACGGCGTAGCCCAGCTTAAGGTCGGACGGTCGATCCTCCAAGCCTGCGCGGACGCCGAGTGGGTGATCGAGGCCGGTCCGGAAGATCTTCTCGTCAAGCAGCGCATGTTCGAGGCCATCGAGGGCGCGGCGAAGAACGCCCGCGTCATCACCAGCTCGACGAGCGCGCTGCGGATCAAGGACATCGTCGCCCGGTGCACGCGCCACCATCGGGCCATGGTCGCACATCCGCTCCCCCCGCCGGAGTTGATCCCCCTGGTGGAGATCGTCCCCGGCCCGGAGACGGATCACACCTACGTCGAGCTGCTCAAGGGGTGGCTCCGCGCCCTGGGCAAGATACCGGTGGAGATTCTCAAGGAGGTGCCGGGCAACGTCGCGACCCGGATCGCCGCCGCCGTGTGGCGTGAGGCGATCGACCTCGTGCTCGAGGGAGTGATTGGGGTGGACGACCTCGATCGAGCGGTGTCCGTCGGGCCCGCCATGGGGTGGGCGGCGGCGGGCCCGCACCTCTCCTACGTCCTCGCCGCCGGCGGGCGAAACGTCAGCGGGTTTCTTCAACAGCTGCTGCAATCT